>CAYUDT010000001.1:0-238059 GCA_964443695.1 uncultured Conexibacter sp.
CCATCTCGCTCAAGCTGCATAAACCCAACCTGTCACCGGTTCTTGCAGCAGACCCCCTTTCGCACCTGCTGAGACGGTTCGTGAACGCCGACGGCCGGGTTAGGGTGGTCCCATCCCGATGCGTCCGAACAGCTACCGCGAATCGACGCTGAAACGCCGCGACGCGCTGCTGGCTGCCGCGGTGGAGCTCGTTGCAGAACGCGGCGTGGAAGGCGTGACGCACCGGGATGTCGCTACGCGCGCCGGCCTGCCGCTCGCCACCACGAGTTACTTCTTCGGTTCCATCGACGAACTTGTCCACGAGGCGGTACGGACAGTCGCCACTCAGCTCTCCGAACGTCTCGCAGCGTTTGCTAGCGAGCTTGATGTGGAGGCGGGCGACTCGGACTCCGTGATCGCTGTCGTCGTCCCTGAGCTGCTCCGTGCGCCCGACTCGCACGTCGTTGCGCAGTTTCAGACCTACCTTCGTGTGGCGAACCACGACGAGTGGCAACCTGAGGTCGACCTGCTTCTCGGCGCTGTGCAGCGGGTCGCGGCAACGTTGCTTGAGGCCGCCCGAGTCCCGGCGACGGCGGCGAATGTCAGGACCGTCATCGCCTTGGTCGACGGGTTCCAGCTGCAGCGGTTGGCCGGCGTGAGCGAGCGTGTTGTCACGCGTGACCTCACCGCTGCGCTGAGATCGCTGTTCGCCAACCAGCCGACCGGTTAGCGCACGCGGAACGTCCGTGAGACGATCGCACTACTCGTGCCGACCGTCACGCGCGCTCGGACTCTGTAGCGCCCGGTCGGGAGCGCGCGCCGGAGACGAAGTCGCCACGTCGTGGTGCCCGTCGCGGTGAGCTTGATGGGCCGAGAACATGCGCGTGTGGCGCCCAATCGACCGGTGCTCGAGAGCGGCCGGCAGCCACCGCGGGTCCGCAGTTGGTCAACCGACACCTGCACGCGGCGCGAGCCAACGCCGCGACACGGACCTTCGAACGTCGCCGTGCCGCGGAGCAGCGCACGACCCGCCGACAGGTTGAGGCCTGATGAGAATTTGATCGCCGGACGCGCAGCGCACGTGAGGAGGCTCAGGTCGATGGCGTCGGCCATGGCCTGGCGCCCGGCCGGGCCGGGATGCAAGTGATCGCCTGAGTCATACTCGGGTCGCAGCTGCGTCGGCGCGGCCGGGTCGGCGAGTGCGCGATCGAAGTCGACCAGCCCGTCATAACCGCGATACGCGCGGATCCACCGGTTCAGCTCCTGGCGAGCCGGTTCCTTGTCCGCACTCCAGCTTCCCAGCGGTGGGTCGGTATCGGCGCGGGGCGTGACGGTCGCGCCGATCACCTTGATCCCGCGAGCGTGCGCGCGGTTGACCAACTGCTCGAGACCTTCGGTGATCTTGGAAACGGCCGTACCGGCGCCGAGGTCGTTGGTGCCCTCGAACAGGATGATGTGGGTCACTCCGGCGCGGTTGAGCGCGTCCCGGTCGAAGCGCTGGACTGCGGGCACGCCGGTCCATGCCCCCAGTGTGGTGACGACGGTGTTTCCGCTGATGCCGGTGTTTGACACAGCCCGCGAGTACTGGTCGGCGGGCTTGTCCAGTAGCCGCACCGCAAGGCGGGAAGGCCAGGATTGGTCCTTGCGCTCGCTGAAGGCGTTGGAGACGTAGGCGCCGTCGGTAATCGAGTCGCCGAAAGCCACGACGGTGCCGGACTCGGTTGGAGCGAAGACGTCGACGCCGTCCAGCCACGGCCAGTGGCGATAGCCCTGTACGAACGCATCGCCCGCGACATCTGCGGCGTGGTCGCCCGAGCCTGCCGGCGTCACGGTCGAGCCGGTCAGGGCGAGGACGTGCAACGTGGGTGTGGGCGGCGAGCTCATGACGTAGATGCTGACGGCGAGGTTCTGAAGTGCCTTCACCGGCAGGCTGATCGCGTCGCTGGGTACGTCCTTTCCGGCCGCGACCTCCACGGATTCCTTCCCCCCGAACGTGACAGTCCGGAGGGTGCCCGGCTCTACGCCTGAGCCTGTGCTTTGAATCGCCACGGTTACCCTGCCGACGCGCAATGGCCCTTCGCCGAGCGTGTTGCTGAGACGGACGCGGACGGACTGGCCGCCGACTGATGTCTGGATGGTCTCTCGGAGGGTCTGCTCGTGGGCCTGCAGATCTGGGAAGGTGACGCGGAAGTACGTCTGGATCAGGCTGCCGATCGTGTCTTTGGCGTCCACGGTCGACATTCCCGAACCCCAGGTCTGTTGCCAACCCGTGGTCTCGGCGGCCTGCGTCGGTGTCGTCGCGCAGGCAGCCGTGGTGGTGAGGGCGAGAGCCAAGAGCCGACGCATGACTAGCCCAGCGTGAACGGCGACGACTCGAGGCGATAGTGATCGGCCGTGATGACCGCGCGGTACTGCCCGTCGGCGGTGCTGCTGGGGACCTGCCAGGCAGCGTCGTAGGCGCCGTTGTCGGAGCCGTGCCAGATGATGTTCAACCCCAGGTCGTTGTCCACGGTGCGCCAGCGCTTGCCTTCATTGCGTTGCACGGAGATGAACGCAGCATCAACGGGGCGGTCATACCCGTTCGGGGCACCGGTCCAGGCCAGCTGCACGCTCTTGCCGTTCACCGTCGGCTGCTGGGTGAAGGCACCCTGGGCGGCGCCCTCGGGGAACTGGGCGTTGGTTGCGTGGACTCCGTAGCTGGGGTCGTAGACGTAGGGCTTCGGTGCGTCCTTGCCGGCCGCGAGTGATTGGGCCAGTTCGACCAGGCGCTCCTGGAGAAACGTGCCCTCGTTGGGTCCCCACGCGGTTCGCCCGGCCTCGTAAGCCTGCCACTGATACTCCTTCGGAGTGGTGGAGTAGCCGACCCAGTCGTCGGTGAGACCGGCGACGACAGCGCGGGTGACACCGGTCGATTGCGTCGCCTTGAGGAGGGCGTCCTCGATGTTCTCCCCGACGAGGTGGTTTGCCTCGACCGGGAGCGTGCCGATCACGCGGTCGCCGACCCGCAACACGGTCACTGGCACGGCGGGCGAGAACTCGCCCTCCAGCGGCACCTGGATCTTGTCGCCCTGCTGCGGATCGTTGACCGGATTGCGCATGCCCTCGAACGGCACCTGCGTGATGTCGTACAGCGGGCCGCGGCCTTCTTCGGACCCGGTGAGAAACGGTAGCCCTTGAACGCCGGTCGACGCGACCGGGCCGGTGGCCGTCTGCCGTCCGCAGAAGCACGAGACCGTCGATCGAACACCCAGGTCGAGGGTTTTCGACATGCGCGCGCCCGCCCTGTTCCAAGCCTCCAGCAGCTTGTCGGCCTCGGCACGCCCGACAGCCTCGGCGGCCTGGACGCCGGACTTCGTCAGTCCTGAGCTGATGTCGCCTTCGGCGCCATTGGCAAACACGTTGACGACCGGCTGTGACGCCGGCACTCGTGCGGCCTTTCGGACGGCTGACTGGAAGATGCGGTTGGCCGCCGCGAAGTGATCCTCGCTGTACAGCTTGCTTGCGCCCTGCACGACCGTGCCGTGATTGGCGAAAGCCGACCAGGCGCCGATCGGACGGCGGCGGGTGCGCAGGCAGGTACCGGCCCTGCACTTGACCCTGGTCTTGACGAGTTTGTCCACCCGCAGCACGTCGATGTCCGGGTCGACGGTGGACCGGTATCCGCCCGGTGCCTCTTCGACCTTGCCCTTGCCGTAGTCGCGCTGGATGTCGAAGTTGGCCAAGAACGCTTCGAGGCTGCGGTTCTGCGTGACGCCCAGGAGCTCCGATCGTCCCCATCCCGCGACGGCGGGGGCACGGTCCTCATTGGCGCGCCGCACGGACTGCGCGATCTGCTTGACGAGGAATGCGTAAAGCGCCGGGTCGGCCGGGGACGGATTGGCGACGAAGTTCACGAACGTCGACGGGTTGTTGACGGTGTTGATGCTCGGCGACTCGGCGTTGAGGCCAGGGTTGTTGGAGAAACCCGCGGGCCCCTGGTGGGTGTGGTTGGCCGACAGCACAAGCGTCTGGTCGGTGAATCCCAGGTCGGACAGGCTGCGAGCGATGTCCTGTTCCATCCCCGCCGAAATCGCCCAAAGCGACACCGACACCAACGCCACCTTCTGCGGCCCACGCTGGAGCACCAGAGCGCGTGAATACAACCGCGTGCTCACGCCGGTCCCCCGCTGGTCGGCCCGTTGCCACCCGCCCAACGAATACCCCAGCGGCGGCGTGATGTCTGCCTGCCCAACACCGGCTCTAAGAGTTGCCGGCTTCGCTTCAGCGCCGGCCGCTCCCAGCCCCCATGCGCTGAGCGTGGCCATCGCGGCGATCATCGGCATCCGTGCCGACCAGGAAAGTCTGGACATATGTCCAATCTTACGTGAAAGCTGGACGTTAGTCCAGGTTTCAGGAGACCACTCTCACTGATGCTGACGCTTGCTTGAGCAATGCTCGAGTTGCGACAGCGGCACGGGGGCCTCGCGACCTCAAGCGGACGGTCATCCGGGCTTTGCCGGCCGCGTTTGTGGTCACTGTGCGGCCGGCGAATCGGACGTGGGCGTCTTTGACCGGCAGGCCGGCGGCGGTGACCGTGAAGCGGACGACCGTCCGGCGGCCGGTGCGTACGCGGGCGGGAGCGGCACGCAGCGACAGCGTGGTCCCCGGCGCGATCTCGCCCGACAGCACGCCCGCATTGTCCGGGATCAGCTCCGGCACGCCGGTGGCCTGCACCTCGACGTCGTGCAGCGCCCAGTGCTCGGACTGCCCGCGCGGGTTGCTCTGGCTGGCGGTGATCAACGAGGTGCCCCGAAAGACGACGCCCGACAGCGCGTCGAAGGGCACGTCGGTGCCGTTGTCGCCCAGCACCGGCACCGGTGGCCAGCGCTCCTGCTCGGACCCATCGGGATTGAGCACCACGATCTGGTTGGTGCCCAGCGTCGCCACGTACATGCGCCCGTCACGGCCGATGGTGCAACCGTCGGGCAGGTCCAGCGCACCGCTGGACCAGACCTTCTGGAGCGGGCCGGGCTTGCCGTCGTCGCCGATGCGCGTCTTCAGCAGCGCGCCGGCGACCGGGTTGCCGCCCAGGCCGGGGGCGGTCTGCTGGCCGATCAGCAGCGTGCGGTGGTCGGCCTCCAGCGCGATGCAGGTGGTGCCGAACTCGACGGTCGAGAACGCCGGGTCCTGCAGCCAGGCGACGGGCGTGCCGCCGCTCGAGGGGAGCTTCCAGATCTGGTTGAGGCCGTAGTCGGTGACGTAGAGCGAGCCGTCCGGTCCCCAGGTCGCGTAGTTGGGGATCGCACCCTCGGGGAACGTCGCGAAGGTCCTGAACTCCCCGGTGCGGGTGTTTAGCAGCACTGCTCTCGGAGGCGAATGCTGCAGCAGCATCAGCCGTCCCTGGGCGTCGCTGGTGGCGACCTGCACGCCCTGCTCGCCGGCGAGCGTCTCCCCCTGCATCGCCCATTGGCGCAGCAGCGTCCCGTCCCCGTCGTATTCGAGAACCCGTGATGGGACCTTGGAGGACGAGTTGACGTAGGTGCCTTCATAGATGCGCCCATTGGGATGGGCGTAGAGGTGGGCCGGATAGCCCGGGAAGCCGACGCGCGCGAGCACGCGGGTGTTCCACATCGCGCGGCCGGCGGCATCGGCCGGAGCGGCGACCAGCATGAACAGCGCGACGACGGCGAACGCAAACGTCTTCATCGGTCGAGCACCTCCCGCGCGGCGCGCTCACCCGAGCGGACCGCTCCATCCATGTAGCCGTTCCAGTACGGCGACGTCTCGGTGCCCGCCCAGTGCACCCGGCCGAACGGCTCCGCCAGCACGGGCAGGTAGTCGGTCGTCACGCCGGCGCCGAGCACCGAGACTGGGCCGCCGCGGATCCACGGCTCCTGCGTCCAGTCCTGCTCGAAGTAGTCGACGGGCTTGCGCGCACGCTCGCCGAAGGCGTCCGCGAAGTCTCGCAGGACCGCGGCCCGGCGCTCGGCGGGTGACTTGGGCATCCAGGTGCGCCAGCCGTGGCCGCCCATGAAGCCCATGAGCACGCCGCCGTCGAAGCCTTGGGGCGTGTTGTCGAACATCTCCTTGGTCGCGCCGCCGATCTTCACCGCGCGCCAGGTGCCGGTGTCCTTGCGCCAGAACGGCTCCTCGTAGACGGCGTGGCACTTGGCCAGCGTCCCCAACGCCATGCGGCGGCGGACGGCGTCATGCCGCGGCGGCAGGATTGGGTCCCACTGAATGCCCGTCGCCATCGGCGCGGGCACCGCGACGATCACGTGCCGGGCCGACAGCGTGCGCCTGTCCGAGACGACGACGGCGCGGCCGCCCTTCTGCGTGATCGAGCGGACCGGCGAGTTCAAGACGACCCGGCGGCCGAGCTGCTCGGCCATCTTGATCGAGACGACCTGGCTGCCACCGACGAACCTCGCGTCCTGCGCGCCGCCCTTGGAGGCCAGCCCGCGCTCGATGGTGCCGGGCGTGCGCTCGTTGCCCATCCCGGCGACCTGGCCGAGGAAGAACAGCAGGCCGACGTCGTCGGGACGGTTGCCGTAGAAGGAGTTGAAGAACAGCTCGAACGTCTCATAGGCACGCTGCTTGTTGACGTTGGCGTGCTCGCGCACCCAGGAGCCGACCGTCTGGTTGTCCAGCGCGAACGCGTCGGCCGACGTCCACGGCGCCTCGGGCGGGGTGGCCGCGGCCATCTGGTCGACGAGTGCCAGCAGCACCGCGCCGTCGGCGATGACCGCCGGGTCCGGCGGGATGTCACCGAACGGCCCGCCTGCGTCATATCGCTGCACGCGCCCGTCGGCGATATAGGCGGTCGGACCGGTCTGATAGCCGGGGTAGGTGCCGACGCCGAGCTCGCGGCCCAGCGCGAGGATCTTGTCCTGGGTCGGGCCGACGAACTGGCCGCCGACCTCGACGGCGTGGCCGTTGCCGAGGTCGTGGTTGCGGGTACGGCCGCCGACCTGAGAGGAAGCCTCCAGCACGGCGACCGACCTGCCGGCCTTGACCAGTTCGCGGGCGGCGGTCAGACCGGCCAGGCCGGCGCCGACGACAACCACGTCGACCTTGCGGACCGCCTTCTTCTTGGCGGCATCGGCGGTGCCGCTCGAGCCGAGTGCAACTGCGCCAGCGGTCGTGGCGCCGAGGAAGCCGCGGCGGTTCAGCGCGGTCATCGTGCCGCACCCCCGAGCTTGGCCTCCAGGTAGGTGCTGAGCATGAACGTCGTCTCCGCCAGCAGCGCGGCGTCACCCTGAGGGTCGACGCGGAAGGCCTCTCGCAGCAGGCCGTCGCCCGTGCGCACGACCATCTCGGCGGCGGCGATGCGCGCGGCCCGGTCGGCCTGGGGCCAGTGGACGGTGAGGATCCGGACGAACGCAGCGGCGAAGCCGGCGCGGATCGGCCGGGTGATGTCGCGGACGCGCTGGCTGCGCAGGCCGCCGTACCAGAGGGCCTGAAAGCCCGGGTCGGAGCGGAAGCTCTCGGCCAGCGCCGCGAAGACCTGGCCGACGGGATCGGCCAGCGGATCGCGTTCGTCGTCGTCGGCGATCTGCAGCGCGACGGCCTCGAAGCCCTGCCAGTAGCGCAGGGCCAGCGCCTCAACGATGCCCTCCTTGTCGACGAACAGGTGGTAAAGCGAGCCGACGGGGACGCCCGCCACCTCGGCGATGCGCGCGGCGGTCAGCGCATCAGCGCCCTCGTCGGCCAGCACCGAGGCAGCAGCGTCGAGGAGACGCTGCAGGCGCTCGCGGCTGCGGGCCTGCGTGGGGACGTTGCGGTAGGCGGGAGTCGGGGCGTCGGAAGTCATGCCCCATTCAGGAAACTTGAATTAGGATTCAAATTCAAGTTAAGATTTGCCGCGATGCCATCCGCACTGTCCCCGGAGGTCGACGCCGCCCGTGCCCGTGTCGCCGCTACAGCTCGCCGTCTCGCCGCCGCCGGCCTGGTGATCGGCACCGCCGGCAACCTCTCCGAGCGCGCCGATGACCTGGTCGCCATCACCCCCACCGGTGCTGTGCTGCAGACCGTCCAGGCCGAGGACATCTCCGTCGTAGACCTCGAGGGCGCGCAGATCGCCGGTGACCTGGAGCCGACCTCCGAGCTCGACCTGCACCTCGGCACGTACACGCGCTACGGCGCCGGCGGCGTCGTCCACACCCACTCCCCGATGGCCACCGCGCTGTCCTGTGTCCTCGACGAGCTGCCGACGATCCACTACCAGCTGATGCTGCTCGGCGGCCCGGTGCGGGTGGCCGAGTACCGCACGTTCGGCACGCCCGAGCTGGCCGAGGTAACGCTCGACGCCCTCGACGGGCGCTTCGCCGCGCTGATGGCCAACCACGGGGCGATCACGTTCGCCCACACCGTCGACGCCGCCGCCGACCAGTCGCTGCTGCTCGAGTGGGGCTGTGAGCTGTACTACCGCGCCTCGGCGATGGGCACCCCGCGTGCCCTCGATGAGCAGCAGCGCAACGACGTCATCTCCGCTGCCGTCGCCCGCAACTACGGAACCACCCAGAAGGCCTCTTGAACATGACCGTCATCACCATGGGCGTCCACGTCGTCGACGTGCTCGCGCGCTACATCACCGAGATCCCCGAGGGCCAGGGCGGCCAGTTGGTCGAGGAGATCCGCATCACCCCCGCTGGCGCGGCCGGCGGCACTGCCGTCACCCTCGCCAAGCTCGGCGCGCCGACCCGCAGCGCCGGCGCGATCGGCACCGACATGCTCGGCAACGTCATGCTCGAGCTGCTGGGCGGCTACGGCATCGACACCTCCCTGCTGGTCCGCCGCGACGGCGTCCAGACCTCGGCCAGCGTCCTGCCGATCCGTCCCGACGGCTCCCGCCCCGCCTTCCACGTCGTCGGCGCCAATGCCACCTACTCGTCCGCCGACGCGCCCTGGGACGACATCGCCGCGGCCGACTACCTGCACCTCGGCGCGCCCGAGTTCATGGGCGGCGAGGAGGCCGCAAAGATCCTCGCTTTCGCCCGCGAGCACGGCGTCACCACCTCGGCCGACATCCTCGCTCCCGGCGACCAGGCTGGCGCGATCCTCGACTGGATCGCTCCGGCGTTCGCCGAGCTGGACTACCTCCTGCCCAACGACGAGCAGGTTCTCGGCCTCACCGGCGCGGCCACGCTGGAGGACGGCTGCCGCGCGTTGCTGGACCGTGGCGTCGGCTGCGTAGCCGCGACCGCCGGACCCGACGGCGCGCTGATCGTCTCCGCCGACGGCGTCGAGCACGTCCCCGCGTTTGCGATCGACGTCGTCGACACCACCGGCTGTGGCGACTCCTTCAGCGCCGGCTTCCTGCGCGGCCTCGCGCTCGGCCGCTCCCGCCGCGACGCTGCCGTCCTCGGCTGCGCTGCGGCGTCCCTCGTCGCCCAGGGCCTGGGCACCGACCACGGCGACTTCGACCTCTCCGCAGCGGACGCGTTCGCCGCGACCACCGAAACGATCTCCAGGCCCTAGCCACACCGGGTTCAGCGCACAGCCGGCGTCATCCGAGCACGCAAACGTACATGGGTCTCGCTGGCTAGATCCGTGCATCGCCCTCGCCGCGGACGACGCACGTCGCCTCCAGCCACCCGAAGGCGTCGCTCAGCCCCGCCCTGCCGAGATCGCTCGCCCAGTAACGGATACGTCGGGGGTAGGCTCGGCTGGCCTTCCGCCGCGCCGCCGCCGCCGACCCGGGAGATGCCCGCTGCGCCGGGGATCGACCCTGGCCGTACTGGGGTGGTCAGGCTCCGCGTCAGGACCGCCCGGCCACGAACCGGCACCGACACTCCGTAGGTCAATCTCTGAGCCGTGCTCGTCGGAGCTGGCGCAACGACACCGTTATACGAATAACGGTACATGGTCATCTCGCGAACACTGATGTGACCACGGCAAAAAGCCCTGCAAAACAGGGCATTTTAGTCGGGGAGACAGGATTTGAACCTGCGACCGCCCGGCCCCCAGCCGGGTGCGCTACCAGACTGCGCCACTCCCCGTGGTGCGTGGAGCATCTTACCGGCGGGGTCGCGAACGCGATGTCCGCCTCGGTCGGGGACTCTCAGAGGGCCCACAGAAACGTCTCAGGGCGGGGGTGCGTCGTCGGGGCATGCGAGAGCGAGTTCAGGTGACGGCGGTGTGGGCGGTGCGGCTCCTGCCGGTGGTGGTGCTGCTTGAGCTGTATCCCGATCTGCGGGATGCGGTGCTGCAGCGGGAGGGCGGTGCGGCGGCGCTGGCGGAGTCGGCGCCGGTGGTGCTGGGGGTCGGGGCGTTGCGGTGCCTGGCGGGGTCGTTCGCCGTGACGCCGCTCATGACGCTGCTGGGCTGGAGGTGGCATGTGGTCCTGCGGCGCGATCTGGGTCGGTGGGCGTTCGCGCTGGCATTGCTGGACCTCGTCATCGCGGCGGCGGACACGCCGGGCGGGTTGGTGGCGGGCGTGGCCGGCCATGCGTTCCTGGCGTTGGGGACGCTCGCGACGCTGCTGCTGGTGCCGCTGGCGCTGACGTCCAACCGCTGGTCGCAGCGGCGACTGGGCCGGTACTGGAAGCGGCTGCACCTACTCGTCTACCCCATCCTCGCCATCCTCGTGGCGCATCTACTGCTCCTGCCGGACGGGCCGTCGTCGACCGTGCAGATGTCGTGGCTGTTCGGGCCGTCGCTGCTGCTGCGGGTGCCACCGGTGCGACGACGGATCATCACGATGCGCACGCGGCGGCGCCGGTCGCCGCGGGCCGGCAACCCGACGGCGGTGGCGTCATGACGATGGTCCGCTGGAGCCGGGCGACGCGGCGGTGGGCGACGAGCAGCCTGATCATTGCGCCGGTGCTCGCCGCCGCCACGCTCTCGGGGCTGGCCATCGACAGGAACGGCGTGGACGCCTTCCTCGCCTCGCCGCTGCCACCGGAGGACAACGAAGCGCCCCGCACGGGCAGCGGCCCCGGACTGCTCGCCGGGGTGGCCGGCCTGCCGGCCCCACCAAGGACGACGCGCCCGACCGTGCCGGGAGCGCGCCTCGCAGCGCCCGCGCGGCCCAGCGCCCCGACCGCGGCCCTTGCCACACAACGATCCACGGCGACGGGAGCCTCGGACGCACCGCCCGTCGGCGCCACGCGGTCCGAGACAGCGCCGCGCGACAGGCCGACGACGAGTCCCTCGGAGTCAGCGCCCCTCACCGCGGAACGGTCCGAGACAGCGCCGCGCGACGACCCCACGACGCGGCCCTCGGAGCCAGCGCCCTTCACCGCGGAACGGTCCAAGAAAGCGCCGCACGGTCCGGCCGCGACCGGACGCCCGCGCCAGCCGATCAGGCCGCGACCCGCGGCAGCCCCATCCCGGCGCGCCGTCCAGCGCCCGCGACCGCCGAGGGCGCGCCGCGTGGCTTCGAGGCCAACGATTCCGCGGAAGCGCCCACCCCACCCGGCAACGCGCGACGCCAAAGCACCGCCTCAGAACCCACCGCACCGCACCCGGCACGACGCCTGACGCGCGCCACCAGCCAACGCCCGCCGAAGACCCCTCACACTCCACACGTGGACAGCACCAGGGTGATCGCGGACCTCGACGAGCTGGCCGACGCGAGCGGCGGCCGCTTCGCGGGCGCCAAGCGCCTGGCTTGGACGCAGGACTGGCGCGACGCCCGCGCCTGGCTGACGGGCAAGCTGGACGCGCTCGGAGCCCCTCACCGCGTCGACCCCGCAGGCAACCTCTGGGCGGGCACCGGCCCGATCGCGGTCGGCTCACACCTCGATGCAGTGCCCGACGGCGGCTGGCTCGACGGGGCGCTCGGGGTCTGCGCCGAGCTGGAGGCCCTCCGGCACCACCCGGGCGACGTCCGCCTGGTCGACTGGGCCGACGAGGAGGGCGCGCGCTTCGGCCGGTCGGTCGTCGGGTCCTCGGCGGCCGCGGGGACGCTCGACGTCGACGAGCTGCGCACGCTCACCGACAAGGACGGCGTCACCTTCGCCCAGGCGCTCGCCGAGAACGGCATCACGTCGATGGACGCGCGCAATGAGCTTCGCGACATCGCCGCCTACCTCGAGCTGCACATCGAGCAGGGCCCGGTGCTGCTGGACGCCGGCCGGCTGTGCGCCGCGGTGAACGGCACCGTCGGCTGCGAGCGCTTCCTCGTCACGTTCACCGGCCAGTCCGCCCATGCCGGCTCGACCCCGATGCGCTCGCGCAAGGACTCGTTCGCCGCGGCCGCCCGCGCCGCGCTGGACATCCGCGACATCGCCATGGCGCACGACGGCCTCGCCACCGTCGGCGGCGCCGACGCCCAGCCCAACGTCGTCACGGCGGTCGCCGGGACGACCGAGATGAAGCTCGACCTCCGTCACCTCGACGCGGCGACGCTGGCCACCATGCGGGCCGAGGCGCTCAGCGCCTGCGAGGACGCAGCACGCCAACACGGCTGCACCGTCGAAGCCCGCCAGATCTTCCGCGCCGCCCCGAGCCTCTTCGACCCCGAGCTCGTCGCGATCGCCCGACGCCACACCGACGGCGGCGCACCGATCCCGTCGGGCCCGTTGCACGATGCGACGGAGATCGCCCGCGTCGTCCCCACGGTGATGGTCTTCGCGCAGTCCGACCCACCGCTGAGCCACACGAGGATCGAGGACTCCCCCGCCGCCGCCCTGGCCGCCGCGATCACCGCGTTCGGCCAGGTCGTCGGCGAGGTCGTCAGGACGCGAGCGTCGCGTCCAGCGTGATCTCCTCAACGCTGGCCAGCGCCTTGCTGACCGGGCAACCGGCCTTGGCGGCCTGCGCGATCTCCTGGAACTGCGCGTCCTCGATGCCGGGGACGACGCCGGTGGTCGTCAGGGCGATCTTCGTGATCGTCGGCCCCTCCGGCAGCAGCTTCAGCGTGACCTGAGCATCGGTCTTGACGCTGTCGGGCACGTGGCCCGCCTCCGACAGCGCGTTGGAGAACGCCATCGAGAAGCACGACGCGTGCGCGGCGGCGATCAACTGCTCGGGGTTCGCGCCGGGCGCGTCCTCGAAGCGGGTGCGGAACGAGAAGTCACCGCTGATCGTCTCGCCGGCGGTGAACGTGCCGCTGCCCTCCTTCAGGTTGCCCTTCCACTCAGCTTGGCCCTTGGCCGGCATATGTCTCTCCAAATCTCGGGGGTGGAGACCCGAACATAGCGACGCGCCGATGGGATGCGGCGTTCACGCACTCTGGGAGGGTGCGGAGACGTTCGCCTGAGAGCAGCATCGGCGCATGAGCAAGGTTCTCTCCGCCTTGGCCGCGCTCCTCGCCGTCGTCGTCCTGGCCGCTCCGGCCCAGGCCGCGCTGGTCCCGGCGTCGGCTCCCCGCACGCCACGGGCAACGGCACCTGGGACGTCCAGGCCGCAGACGCGCGTTCGCTGGGGCGCGGCCCGCGCGTGGACGCGGTGCTGCCGGCCGGGCGGCAGACGCTGCGCGTCGTCGCGACCGATGCGTCAGGGTCGTCGGCTCGGCGCGGGTGCAGGTGACGGTCGCGCGCGGCGCGCTGCGGATCGTGTCGATGACCTCCGACCGCGTGGTCTCGCCACGGGCACGCGCGAGGTGTCCGTCCGGGTGCGGGCCTCCGAGCGGGCGACGCTCACGGTCGGCTCGCGGACGTCTGCGGTCGGCGTGCGGACAGCCAGGCTGCGCGTGCCGCTGCCGGCGTCTCCCCGGTCCGGCGACGTGCGGCTGAAGGCGGCCGGCGGGAGGACGGCGAAGGGCGTGCTGCTCGTGCGACGGGGCTGACGCTGACCTGTCCATCCGTCTGCAATCGGCGTGTGGGGTTGTCGTCGCCGACGGGTGGGCGTAGCGTCGCCGTGTCCCCATCTGTCGTGCCTTGAAGGAGGTCGTGATGTTCGCAACCGTCCGCTCCTACCGTGTTGCCGCGGGCAACATCGACGCGGTGATGCACCGCGTCGACCGTGATTTTGCCGAGGCGTTGTCGCAGGAACCCGGTTTCGTGAGCTACCAGGCGCTCGAGTCCGGCGACGACACGCTGATGACCATCTCCTGCTTCTCCACCGCCGACGCCGCGTCTGCGTCCAACGACCTCGCGGCCGAATGGGTGGAGGCCGAGCTCGCCGACCTGGGCGTCGAGCGTCTCGGCGTCTCCGGCGGCGAGGTCATGGTCTCCCGGGCGTGCGACGAGATGCTCGTCCCGTCGCACCACTGAGCCGGGTTACCCCTTGATCTTGAAGACGCGGGTCTTGCGCGTCACCTGACTGGATGCGTTGGTCGCGGTGATGCGCAGCGTCAGCTTGATGCCCGTCTTGCGCTGACGCTTGGTCCGCAGCTTGCGGCGCAGGCCGGACTGGTACTTCTTGGCCACCTTCGCCTTGAGGGTGCGCCGGCCCGTGCCGCTCTTCAGCGTGCCGGAGCCGATGCCCAGCTCGCCGACGGTCGCGACCTTCGCCCGGTTGGTGGCGATCTCCCCGCTGACGCTGCAGGCCTGGTCACAGCTCACGCTCGCCGGCAGCGTGAAGCTCTTCAGGAACGTCTTGGTCTTGATCGTCGTCGCGCCGCCGAGGGTCACCGCCGCCGCCTTCGGGGCCGGGGTCTGGGCCACCACCTGCGGCGGGCCCAGCGGCGTGCCGGTCACGGTCTCGCAGTTGTTGAGGACGTCCGCGCGGGGCGCGTTCTGCCCCGCGAGGTCCGCGGTGACGGCATCGGCGCCGGCGTCGCAGCCGATGACGTCGGTGAAGCCGTCCTGCGCGCCGATCACGTCGTTGCCGGTGCCGGCGTTGATGACGTCGGCCCCGGGGCCACCGTCGATGTGATCGTTGCCGCCGCCGGTGTCGATGCGGTTGGACAGCGCCGAGCCGGTGATCGTGTCGTCGGCGTTGGTGGCGGTGCCGTAGGCGAAGCCGAGGGCGAAGACGCCCTGCAGGCCGGCGGCATCGATGTTCTCGACGTCGCTGTGGACGTTGTCGTGCTCGGCACCGCCGCCCGCCCCGTCGTTGGCGACGTCGTCGAGGGAGACGGTCATGCCCTCGTACTGCGGAGCCGGCGAGACGAAGCCCGGGGCGGTCGTGTCGGCGACCTGGGTGTGGTACCGGGCGACGTAGACGTTGTCGACGCCCGGTCCGCCGGAGACGTCGTCGCTGCCGGCGTCGACGCTGAGCTTGTCGTCCCCGTTGCCGCCGTCGAGCTTGTCGTTGCCCGGCGTCGGCGGTGTGTCGCTGACGTCGAGGAGCGCCGGCGAGCGGTCGCCGTCGAACAGCTCGTCGTCGCCGTCGTTGCCGCGCAGCGTGTCGCTGCCCGCGCTGCCGTAGAGGTAGTCGAGGAAGGGCGAGCCGTTGAGGGTGTCGTCGCCGTCCTCGCCGTCGAACTCCACCGCGTTGGGGCCGGCGCTGAGGACGTCGTTGCCACTGCCGCCCTCGACCTCCTCGATATCGGCGGCGACGTTGTCGTGCTCGTCGGGCGTGCCGTCGTTGGGCTGGCCGTCGAGGGAGATGTTCACGCCGACGTCGCCCGCCTGGAAGCTGTCCTCGGCCAGGACGTACTGGACCTGGTCGGCCGGCAAACCCGCGACCTCCGCGGCCTCCGCCGGCGTCGGCGTGTGCGTCCCGCCGTTGTAGGTGTCCGCGCCCGGCTCCTGCCGGAAGCTGTCGCGGCGCTGGTTGGAGCCATTGAGGATGTCGTCCCCCGCCCCGCCCATCATGGACGTCGTCAGCCCCGACGAACCGGCGTTGATGGTGTCGCTGCCGCCACCGCCGTCGATGGCGAACGACGACGAGCTGAAGCAGCACGACCGGTTGTCGTTGACCGTGAATGTGTCGGCACCCTCGCCGCCATTGACGCTCACACCCGTCGTCGCCGACGTGCACGTCGCGGTGTTGCCCGACGCCGAGCAGTCCGCGCCCGGCCCATCCGGGTCGTCGAGTGGCACATTTGCCTGCACGGAGTAGGTCGTGCCATTGCTGGCCGCCGTGACCGTGAACGTCTCGGCGCTCGAATCACCGACCACCGTCAGCGTCGATCCTGGATGCGACATGGTCGGCGCGGCCAATGCCGAGGCCGGCGCAAGCGCAAGGACGATGACCGCAATCGGAGCCACGAGACGCATGCCGCAAGCCTGTTCCTCGGCGTTCACCCATGTCAAGCCCCCGCGCGGTACCCTCTCGGACACCTCGCGGGTGTAGCTCAGTTGGTAGAGCGTCAGCCTTCCAAGCTGAATGTCGCCGGTTCGAACCCGGTCGCCCGCTCCTAAGAAGATCGCCCACTCCGCACGGCGGCTGTGCTCGCGCAGAGCGGCAGCAGGTGTCGATCTGCTCGCCGAGATCTTCGCGCGCCGATGCTCGCTCGCAAGCCGCACCGTTGCGAACCGTCGTGCACCGCACGGGGACGGGTAGGTCCCTGAGTGCATGTTCGTCTTCTTCTCAAATCGCCTGGGTTGTCTGCCGTCGCTGCTGCCGTCGGTCGTGCTCACCGTCGCGCTGCTTGCCCTGACCGGGGTGCTGCGCTGAAGCGCGGTGGGCTCCTTGGCGCGGACGTCGCGCTGGGCGACTGTCGCGCGAACCCGAGGCCGGTGACGTTAGCCGGCGCGTGTCGCGCAGAGGAGAGGCTCTGTGGCTGGTTCGGTGCCGGATAGCGTCTGGCCATGACGTTTGACGTCGACAAGGCGCGTCGTGAGACGCCCGGGGTGAAGCACGTGACGCACCTCAACAACGCGGGCGCTGCGCTTCCGCCGGCCCCGGTCACCGACGCCGTGATCGAGCATCTGCGGGCAGAGTCGTCGATCGGTGGCTATGAGGCGGCGGCAGCTGCGGCCGGCCGGGTGCGGTCGACGTACTCGGCGATCGCCCGCATGCTGGGCTGCGCCACGGAGGAGATCGCAGTGGTCGAGAACGCCACACGCGGCTGGGACATGGCCTTCTACGCGATCCGCTTCGCGCCGCAGGACCGGATCCTCACCGCGCAGGCCGAGTACGCCAGCAACGTCATCGCCTACCTCCAGATGGCCCGACGGACAGGTGCCGTCATCGAAGTCGTCGACAACGACGAGCACGGCCAGGTGTGCATCGAGGACCTCGAGCGACGCATGAAGGACACCCGTCGCGGACCCGTCAAGCTCATCGCGCTCACCCATGTCCCCACCCAAGGCGGGCTGGTCAACCCGGCCGCAGAGGTCGGAGCCGTCGCACGGGAGCACGGCGTCACGTACCTCCTCGACGCCTGCCAATCCGCCGGCCAGATGCCCCTCGACGTCGGCCGGCTGGGCTGCGACATCCTGACGGCGACCGGCCGCAAGTTCCTGCGCGGCCCGCGCGGAACCGGGTTCCTCTACGTCCGCCGCGACCTGATCGGAGACCTCGAACCGCCGTTCCTCGACATGCACGCGGCGCGCTGGTCGGACGCGGAGTCCTACGAGATCTGCGCCGATGCTCGTCGCTTTGAGAACTGGGAGTCCAACGTCGCAGCCAAGATCGGACTCGGCGTCGCCGTGGACTACGCGCTGTCCTGGGGCCTCGATGCCATCGAGGCGCGCGTGACGCGCCTGGCCGAGCTGCTGCGCGAGCAACTCCGCAGCGTCGACGGCGTCCGCGTCCACGACCAGGGCAGGCGCCGCTGCGGCATCGTGACCTTCACCGTCGACGGCATCTCGGCAACCGACGTCCAGCGCCACCTCGCCGGCCACGGCGTCAACACCAGCGTGTCACGGACCGACGCCGCCCGCTGGGACCTCGACGCGCGAAAGCTCTCCGAGCTCGTCCGCGCCTCGGTGCACTACTACAACACCGAGGACGAGATCGAGAGGCTGATCTCCGCGCTTCCTCGCTGACCGTCTTCGCGGCTCTGGCATTCGCGTGCTTTCGCGACTCGCGCAATGGAGGCTCCTGGTCGCGACCGCAGCGGTCGGATGGCGTCCCATGAGTGGCGGTTCATGCGGTCGGGGCGATTGGTGGTCCGACGACGGTGACGTCTGGAATCGGCCCCCGCGCCCATTGGGGCGGCTGTGTGTCGCTCGCTGCGGCGGTGCGGCGGGCCCAGTGGCGCTCGAAGCCTGCGGGCGCGCAGACGAGGAGATATCGGGCGGGCTCGGCGGTGTGGTTGGCGAGTGCGTGGGCGACGTTGCGCGGGGCGAAGAAGTGTTCTCCGGCGGTTCTGGTCTCAAGCCGATCTTCAATCTGAAAGACGAGCGCGCCGCTGAGCACGTAGAAGGCTTCGTCGAAGTCATGCAGGTGTAGTGGCGGGCCGGCGTTCGGCGGAACCTCGATCTCGGTGAGGGAGAACTGCCCTCCCGTCTGCTCGCCGGGCAAGAGGACGTCGGTCGACGGGTCGATGGAGTTGGCCATGGCGGTGTCCAAGGGTCGGTGGTTACGTGCGGGCGGGTTGGAAGAGCTCGACGGGGTTGCCGGCGGGGTCGTCGAGCAGGATCTGCTTTCCGCCGCGGCCAATGACGATGCCGCCGCGAAAGCTGACGCCGACCGCCCGCAGGCCGGCGACCGCGCGTTCGAGATCGTCGACCTCGAGTTGGATGCGGTTCCAGCCTCCGGGCTGGGGCCGGGTGCCGCCGGCGCTCTGCTGTCCTGCTCCGCCGGCGCCTGGCTGGTTGAGCAGCAGGCGCAGGCCGCCGTGCCGGACGGCGGCGAAGCCCCGGCCGGGCCGCATCTCGACGTCGAAGCCGAGCCGGTCGACGTAGAACGCGACCGCCGAATCGACATCGCTGACGATGTACCGGACGCTCCCGACGGTCATACGTGCCTGCGATCCGCGTTTTGTGCTCCACGCATAACTGTTCTTCACAATAACAGTTATTGCTCGATACAATTTCCGAGTGCCCCGCGATCCCGCCAGCCAGCCGGCCGTCCCCGCTGAGAGCCTCAGCCAGCGGGCAGGATTCCTACTGGTCCAGCTAGGCGAGCACCGGCATCAGGCCTTCGCCGAGCGCCTGGCCGTTCTTGATCTCACTCCGCGTCACTTCGGGATGCTGAGCCACCTCGCCGCCAACGAAGGCCGATCGCAACAGGCCCTCAGTCGCGCGCTGGGAATTCACCGCAGCGCGATGGTCGCGCTGATCGACGACCTTGAGCAACGTGACCTCGCCGAACGGCGCCGAGACGCCAACGACCGTCGCGCGCACACGATCCACCTCACGGCTGCGGGGCGCAAGCTGTTGCGCAAGCTCGAGCGGATCGCGCGCGACGACGAGGCCGAGCTCCTCGCCGCGCTGAACATGCGCGAGCGCGATCAACTCATCTCCCTGCTGCAGCGCGTCGCAACGTCCCAGGGCCTGGCGCCGGGCGTTCATCCTCGCCTTCAGCCACCTCCCACGCCCCGTCAACCGGAGACATAGCACCGCGTCAAACCTGGCCGGCGGCCCAAGAGCATCACAACGGCACCGGCGAGAACGTGCGTGCACGCGTTGGGCAAGGAGCCAAATGGGTGCACGCACCTCGGCGCCGGCGGCGCGCGCTGCGTCGTGGTCGTCCACGTGCGTGGACTGCTGTCGCAGCGGTGCGACAGCAGTCCACACACGTGCCCGTCGACGCGGGCGGACTGTTGAGAGATCCCCGAGGAGGACCTACGCGGCCGTTTCTCCTATCGCGTCTTGCGCGACTGCACGGAGCCTCCTACGCATGATCGTCTCCCCTCAGCAGCGTCCGATGGTCGCGTTGATGGTCCGCACCTGGGCGCGGCCCCGCTTGACACGTGCGAGCAGCCGGACGCGGACCGCGTAGCGCCGGCCGGCGGCGATGGCGCGGGCGCGCATGTTGGCGACGTAGGGCAGCCTCGTCGTGCGGCGCACCAGCCTGCCGTTGAGGAAGAACTCGACGCGGCGCAGGCCGGTAGCCGGGCTTCCCGCCTTCGGCGCGAACCCCGCGATGATCGCGAACGTCGACCCCGCCGACGCGCAGGTCGGCAGTCCGTCGATGCCGTAGATCCCCTCGGGCTTGCGCAGGAACCTGGGCCGCTGCGCACCAGGCGTCTTCGTGGTGCCGGACGTCCCTGAGGAACCACCGGCGGGCGACGACGCCGGCGGGTTGGGCCCGGCCGGCAGCACCTTGATCGAGCGGTCGTGCTCGTCGACCCAGACCGCAGCGCCGACGTGATCAGGAGCGGTTGCCACGTGCCAGTTGCTGATGTTCAGCGGGCCCCTGAGAAGAACGCCCGACCGCCAGCTGGTGCCGTTGTCGGAGACGGCGTAGACCAGGTCGCGCCCGGCGAACAGCGAGTGCAGGCGGCCCTTGCCGTCCTGGGTCAGCCACGAGTGCGGCCCCACGCCCGTGCCGACCGTGACGGGGCTGCCGAAGCCGCTGCCCGTCCACTTGCGGACCGTGATCGAGCCGGCGTCGCTCTGCAGGTACAGGCCCGCAGGTCCATCGGCCAGGTGCGGTTCGCCCGGCGCGCCGATCGACGTCGCGGGCGTCCACGAGGACTGCTCGCTGAGCGCGCCGCTGCCGCTGAAGCGCCGGAAGCTCGCGCCGCTGGACAGGCCACCGGCCGCAAAGACCACCACGGGCTCGCCGCTCGGCGCCAGCCCGGCGGAGCCCAGGCTCCAGTCCCCGGGTGCGAACGTCAGCGGTGGGGTTGCCGCCGAGGCGCCGTCGGTCGACACGTTCTGGAAGCGCCCGTACGCGTCGGCGCCGGTGATGGTCGTCCCAGGCCCGGCCGTCGCGTCCTGGAAGCGCAGGCTGCTGATGACGGTGCCGGGTCCGAAGTTCGCGCCGCGATCGTTGGAGCGGAACGCGTACGTGCCTGACGGTGTGTCGCCGAAACGGCCCGACAGCACCGAGATGCCACCCCCGTTGACGAAGAACACGAAGTTCGGGCTGGCCGAGTCGCCGGGCGCGGCGATCGCGCGGCTGACGTCGCACGCCTTGGCCCCGCGCGGCAGGCGGCAGAACCGCAGCGTCCGGGGCGACTCGGTGCCGCTCCAGGCGATGTACGCGGTCCCCGCCTCGTCGACCGCGATCGCCGGATAGAACCCGTGGCCGATGGTGATCAGCGTCGCCGCTCGCGCTGACGGCGCCAGGCCGAGCGCCAGCAGCAGCGCGGTGAGGAATGCGAAGCGCGCCATGATCAGTTCAGCGAGCCGACGCGGATCGCGCTGATCTGCGGATGTTCGGCCAGCGTGCTGTCGGCCTTGTCCAGGATGTCCTTGGAGCAGGTCATCCGGACCGCCGTCGGCGCGACGAAGGACACCGCGTGCTGCACGGTCGTGACCGTGACGCCTTCGCCGTCCGGGCTGTTCGGGTCCTTGCCGACGTTCACGCGGTGGGTGATCGACGTGCCGAAGGCGCTGTACGTGATCGCGCAGTCCACGAACTCCTCGACGGCGCTGAGGTTCACGATCTGGGCGCTGGCGGTCACGATGTACTTGCCTGCGGGCAGTGCGGTGGTCTGCACCAGGGTCGTCCCCGCGGTGATCGGGATCTGACTCGTCGGGTTCTCGGCGAAGTACCCGTTGGAGGGCCCCGGGTCGCCCTTCTGGCCCGTGTCGCCCTTCTGGCCCGTGTCGCCCTTTGCGCCCTGGTCGCCCTTCGGGCCCTGGTCGCCCTGCAGGCCCGGGTCCCCCTTGGCTCCGGGCGCACCAGGGTCACCGTTCACCCCGGGCGCTCCGGGATCACCCTTGGGACCGGTGGCGCCCGCCGCGCCCTGCGGGCCCGCCGGAAGCTCGTCGTCGCCGAAGTCGGCTGCCCGCAGCGATCCGTCCTTGACCTTCTCGCCGGTGACGGCGTTCTTCTTCAGCTGCGCGGTGCCGACGCTGTTCCGCGCCAGCGTCGCCGCCGCGTAGCCGGTGCCGCCGAGCGCGACGACGAGCGCCGCGAGCGCGACGGCCATCGACGGCGTGAGCTGCTGGACGAGACGGTGCATGGTGCCTCCACGTTCGGGGTGTGTCCGGCGCCGGCGAGCGAGCCGCTCGGCGAGCGCCCGCGCGAGGTCGCCCAGGCGCCGGCGCGGCCTGGGCGCGACGTCCACGGGAGCACGCATGTGCTCCTGGTCCTTCCGCTCTCCCGCGAGTGCCATGGGACAACCGTCCCCTCAGGAGCACGCGTCGTCATCCAGGCCAGCACCAGAGCGGACCCGTGCCAGCACCAGAGCGCCGTTCAGTGCCAGCACCGAAATGCAGACCAATGGTTGCCGTGCGACGGGAACCCGAGCATCATCCGCCCATGGGGCGGTCGGGAAAGCTGGCCTGGGCCAGCGCGGCGGGCATCGTGCTCGAGTACGTCCTGTACGTCGCGCTGGACACCGGCGCGGGCCGCTACCACGACGGGCCCGACCAGTGGGCGCTGGCGTTCGTGGTGGTGGGAGCGTCAACGGTCGTCGGCCTGCTGCTCGCGCTACGGCGCCCGGCGAACCCGATCGGCTGGCTGTTCCTGGTGAACGCCGCGGTGGCGCTGTCCGCCGGCGTCACCACCTCCTGGCCGGGCTACGCGCTGACCCACCCGGGCACGCTGCCCGGCGGGCGGTTCGTCGCGCTCTACGACTCGGCCGCCTGGCCGCTGGACTTCGCGACGCTCATCGCGATCATCCTCGTCTTCCCCGACGGGCGGCTGCCGTTCCGGCGCCCGCGGCTGATCGGCACGATCGCCGCCGTGACTCTGGCCATGACGGTCGCCGCAGGGGTGCTGCGCGAGCAGCGGCCGACCAAGCCGTTCGCCGACATCGAGCCGTACGCCGTCCTGCCCGGCGCGGTCAGCGACGCCGCGGTCACCGCCGGCCTGCTCGTGATGCTCGCGTTCGGCGCCTTCGCCGCCCTGACGATCCGGCGGCGCTACCGGGACGGCGACGAGGTCACCCGCTCGCAGGTCAAGTGGTTCCTCTACGCCGCCGCCTTCGCGCCGCTGACGCTGGTGCTCGGGTCGCTCGAAGTCGTGATCCGGGAGCTGATCCAGCCCGACATGGTCACGCTCGTCCCCTTCCTCTGCTTCGAGGTCGCGCTCCCCGCGGCGGTCGGGATCGCAGTGCTGCGCTACCGGCTCTACGAGATCGACCGGCTGATCAACCGCACGCTCGTCTACCTGACGGTCACGGTGGCGCTTGCCGTCGTCTTCGCCGTCGTGGTGCTCGGGCTCGGGGTGACGCTCGGCTCGGGGTCCAAGCTTCCGACAGCAGCCGCGACGCTGGCGGTGGTGGGCGCCTTCACCCCGCTGCGCCGGCGCGTGCAGGCGGCGATGGACCGCCGCTTCGACCGCGCCCGCTACACCGCGATCCGCGGCATCCACGACTACCTCGACCGGCTGCGTGCCGGCCGCGTCCCGCCTGAGGACGTCGGACACGAGCTGGCCCGGGTGGTCGGGGACCCGACACTCGAGATTCTCTACTGGTTGCCCGACGAGGGCGTCCACGTCGACGCCGCCGGCACGGTCGTGCACCCCGGAGCCGGCCGCGGGCAGACGCCGGTGGTGCGCGGTGACCGCACCCTTGCCACGGTCTTGCACGACGTGGACGCAGGCATCGACGGGCAACTGCTCGACGGTGCGACGCAGGCCGCGGCGCTGGCGATCGAGATCGCCAGGCTGCGGGTCGAGGTCCGCCACCGCGCGGCCGAGGTCGAAGCGTCGCGTCAGCGGATCGTCACAGCCGCCGAAGACGAGCGCCGGAGGCTGGAGCGCGACCTGCACGACGGTGCGCAGCAGCGGCTCATCGCGATCGGCCTGATGCTCCGCGCGGTGCAGTCGGACATCGATCCGGACGGACCGGTCCAGGCCGAGCTCGACCGCGCTGTCCGCTCACTCGCCGAGGCGGTGGAGGAGCTGCGCAGCCTGGCCCACGGCGTGCGCCCTCAGGAGGCCGCGCGCAGGTAGGCCAGCACGGCGAGGACGCGACGGTGCCCGTTCTCGGCTCCCGCCAGACCGAGCTTGGCGAACACTGCGCGCACGTGGCTCTCGACCGTGCGTTCGGCGAGGAACAGGCGCGCGGCGATGCCGCTGTTGGTCAGCCCTTCGGCCATCAGCTCCAGGACCTCGCGCTCGCGATCGCTCAAGCCGGCGAGCTCATCGCGCGGGTCGGCGCCGACCAAGGCCGCGACGACCTTCGGATCCAGCGCAGAGCCGCCCCGCGCGACCCGCTCCGCCGCCTCGAGGAATTCCGCGACGTCGAGGACGCGGTCCTTCAGGAAGTATCCGAACCCGCCGTTGGCCACGAGGTCGATGGCGCCCTGCGTCTCGACGTGCTGGGAGAGGACGAAGACACCGACCTCGGGGTGCGCGTCACGGATCCAGCGCGCGGCTCGGATGCCCTCGTCGGTGAACGTCGGCGGCATGCGCACGTCGACGATCGCGAGGTCGGGGACGTGCTCGGAAACGGCGCCGCGCAGGCGGTCGGCGTCCGCCACGCCGGCCAGCACGTCGTGTCCTGCCTTGGTCAGCAGCTCGACCATCCCGGCACGCAGCAGCGCCTGGTCCTCGGCGATCACGATCCGCACGGCAGCTCCGCGGTCACGGTCGTGCCCCGGCCCAGCGGGCTGTCGATGCGCAGTTGCCCGCCAAGTGCGGCGACCCGGTCGCCCAGACCCGCGAGGCCCGACCGCTCGCCCGGCTGCGCGCCGCCGACGCCGTCGTCGCGGACCCGGATCACCAGCCTTCCGGCCGTGTGTCTGGCCGAGACCGACGCGCAGCTGGCCCGGGCGTGCTTGGCCGTGTTGGCGAGCGCCTCGCTGGCGACGAAGTAGGCGGCTGCCTCGATGCGCTCGTCGAACCGATCCGGCGTGACGGTCACCTCCAGCTGGAGCGGCGAGCGCGCGGCGAGGTCACGCAGCGCGGCCGCCAGCCCGGCGTCCAGCACCGCCGGCCGCACGCCGCGGGCCAGCTCGCGCAGCTCGTCGATGGCTGTCGTCAGCTCGTCGACGGTCAGGTCCAGCCGCCCGCGCGCCTGCTCGTCCGGCAGGCCGGACTGCAGGTTGCGCAGCGCCAGCCCGACAGCCACCAGGCGCTGCTGCGTGCCGTCGTGCAGGTCGCGCTCCAGCCGGCGGCGCTCCTCGTAGGTTGCCGTGACCAGCTGCGCCCGGGACGCCTCCACCTCGCGCAGCCGCCGGGCGACCTCCGCCTGCAGACGCGCGATCTCGATCGCCAGGCCGGCCGCCGTGACGATGCTGTCGAGGTCGCCTTGGCTGTCGGACAGCCGCGGGTCGTGGATGACGACGCCGAGCTTGAGATCTCCGCGGCGGACGGGCGTGGCGTCGCGCCCGGGGCCCGGCTCCCCCGTGACCTCGCGGCCCTCGCTGTCGACGTGGACCGCCGCGTCGGGGATCCAGTAGCGCAGCTGCAGCGTCGGGTCGCCAAGGGCCTGGGCGAGCACGTCACCGGTCGTCTCCGGCGCCGCCGTCCCGGCCCGGACGCCCTCGAGATGCGCCTCCACCTGCCGCAGCCCGTCGTAGCGCGCGCGGCTGAACCGCCGGTCGACGAGGGCCTGCGCGCGTGAGCGCAGCGCACCGAAGCCGAGCGCTGCGGCAAGGGTCGCCGCGGCGGTGGGTACCGTCGAGCCGGACCCGGCGATGAGTCCCACCGCCAGGGACACCGATGCGTAGATGCCGACGAGCGCCGCAGACAGCAGCACGTAGACGAGCGTGCGGTTGACCAGCCGGCCGATGTCGTACAGCCGGTAGCGCAGGACGGAGACCGCGATCGACACCGGCACCGCCGACCCCATCGTGACGACCGCGATGTCGCCGGAGTGGCGCACCCGACCGGAGACGAGCGCTTCCACCACCGTCACGAGCAGCATGACCGGCACGAGCACCGCGGCGTGGGCGACGAGCCTGATCTGCCGGCGCTCGATGCCGGTCGCCACCCGCACCCGGTCCCGCACCGACAGCGCCGCCCCCGCCAGCGCCGCCAGCGCGCCCACGATGCCGACGAGCAGGCCCAGCTTCAGCGCCCCCACCGCCGGCAGCGGGCTGTCGATGGCCTCAAACGGCGGCTCGAAGCGATCGCGCGTGAACGCGGCGCAGACCAGCAGCAGCACGAGCGCGACCATGCCGACCTGAGCAAGCCGCCGCGCGCGCCCCTCGGCGAGGCGACCTGTCGGGAACACGTAGGCGACGGCTGCGAGCGGGGCGAAGAGAAGCGGCCAGGCGCAGTCGTCGTAGAGCAGCGCCAGGCGCGCACCGGGCAACGACCCCGGCGCCTCGACGAGGCCGTGGATCGCGTAGTTGCGGGCCGTCCCGGCCGCCGCGATCGTCAGCCCGTTGGCCATGAGCAGCAGGCCGATGAGGTTCTCGGGTCGCTTCACGGCGAGCACGAGCCCGCTGCACATCGCCACGAGGATGACAGGCACGAACACCAGCGCCGGCCCTGTGTCGTACGACGTCGACCGGTCCAGCGTCAGCACGGCAGCGCAGAGCCCGACCGTCAGCGCGGCCGTCACCCACGGCACCACCAGCCGCCAGCTTGGGGACAGCACGGGGCCCATGACCGGCGATCGTAGCCGGACGGGCGCCACCTGTCTGGGGCCGACCTGCCGCGCAGCGTCAGCGGTGGCGCCTGGGTGCGGCGCGCCGGGCAGCGCCGTGTCGTAGTAGCTCACCTCGTCGATGTCGCCCTTGGACCAGGGGCGCGCGCGCCGTAGCCGACGTGAACGTGCTGCTGGGGCTCGGGCGCTGCCCTTGAATCAGCGCGCGTGGTCGCCGTCATCGGCGGTCGGGCAGCACTCGGTGCCAGCACTGAGCCGCGAACTGGTGCTGGCACGGGAACGATCGGGTGCTGGCCGCGATGACGCAGCCCCCCTCATGGCGCGACGTTTTGGAGCATGGCGATCTCAGGGGGTCGGGGCGGTCACCACGAGGGGCCGATGCGGTCTGCCGCGGCTGCGGTGTCGCGCCTGCCTCTGTGGATCACGGCGGCGACGGCGTGCCTCGCCGCTGCGGTCGGCTGCTCGACCGCACAGGCGCAGTTCGTGGCCGAAGCCGGGTCGCCGCTGCACGTCGGTCCCCACCCGCGGACCCTCGCCGCCACGGACTTCGACCAGGACGGCCGGACCGACCTGGCGGCGGCGTCGTCCGCCACCCCCCAGGGGAGCATGTCGGTCGCCCTGCGCCGCAAGAGCGTCGGTTTCGCCCTGGAGCCCGCCGGCACGACGCTGCTCGACGGCCAGGGTCCCTATTGGCCCTCCGTTGCCGACTTCAACGCCGACCACCGTCCCGACCTGGCCATCTCGGGCAACTTCAGCCCGGAAGTGCAGTTCTTGCTGCGCAAGGCCACAGGAGGGTTCGCTCCGGACCCGGTGACGCCGACCTACGCGTTCTCGGCCGACCTGGGCCCGGGCGTGATCGCCGACTTCGACGGTGACGGGGTTCCCGACTTCGGCCTGCCGTGGGGCGACGCGTTCACGGTCCTGACGCGCGACGGGGCCGACGGCGGCTTCAGCCAGGAACCCCGGCCGCCGGCCGTGCCCCACGGCGTGGCGACCGCCACCGCCGACTTCGACGGTGACGGTGACCCTGACGTCGCCGTCGCCAGCCAGGCAGCTCCCCGGGTGACGATCCTCAAGCGCCGCTCGGCCGGATTCGACACCGAGACGTCGGTGACGTTCGCCTCCGGCCCGACCGACCTCGCCACCGGCGACTTCAACGCGGACGGTCGCCAGGATCTCGCCGTGCTCTACGGAGCGCAGGGCGCGGTCGGCGTGTACGTGCGCAAGGCGGACAACACCGGCTTCGTCTCCGACGGCGCGGTCGCGCGGATCCCGGTGGGTGCCCAGGCGCTGGTGGCAGGGGCGCCGGGCGAGCTGGCCGTCGCCAACAGCGCCGAGGACACCGTGACGATCCTCCGGCGGCACGGCGCGGGAACCACGTTCACGGCGGATGCGCCGATGTCCGTGGCGCCGGGTGACGGCCCCGCCGACATCGTCACGGGCGACTTCAACGGCGACGGCGACCTGGACTTCGCCACGGCGAACGCCGGCTCCGATGACGTGAGCGTGCTGATCCGCGGCAACGACGGCGACGGCGACGGCGTGGTGGACTCCACCGACAACTGCCGGGACGACTTCAACCCGGACCAGCTCGACGCCGACGGCGACGGCAACGGGGCGGCGTGCGACGCCGACGACGGCTCCCCGCCGGTCAACCGCGAGCGGCCCCAGATGGACGGCTTCCCGCAGGTCGGCAATCGGCTGACCTGCAGCCTGGGGACGTGGCTGGGTGGCCCTCGGACCTTCATCACCGTGTGGGACCGGGGGCCGCGCCAGCTGACCGGCGACGACGATCCCTCCTGGGTCGCGATCGACAACGCCACGGGGGCCAACTACGACCTCCGCCCGGAGGACGCCGGGCACCGCGTCCGCTGCCGGGTCACCGCGGAGAACGCCTTCGGGACAAGCCGGCCGGCGGTGAGCGCGTCGCTGCGCGCCGACACCGGGGTGCCACGGTTCGTGTCCGGCGGCGTGGCGATCGTCGGCCCGCCGAGCCCCGACAGGGAGCTGCGCTGCACGCCGAACATCGTCTGGGACCCGGCCGACAGCGACGACCTGCAGTACGTCTGGTGGCTCGGGGACGAGGTGATGCACGTCGGCCAGACCTGGCGCCCCGGCGACGACGTCGGCCAGCTGCAGGACAAGCTTCGCGTCCGCTGCACGGTCACGGCACGCAACGACATCGGCCGCTCCACGGACTCCGTCGCCCAGAGCACCTACCTGGTGCCGGAGAAGCCCCACGCGGTGCGGGTGCCGGAGCTGACAGCGGGACCGGGCGAGCCGCTGGGCCGGACCCTCCGGTGCCGGCTGGATGCCGGTGCCTGGCGGTTCAGTTACGGCGACGTCGCCGAGCCGGAGCTGCGGATGCCCGATGAGTACGTCTGGCTGCGCGACGACGTGGCGATCGCCGGCACCGACCCGCACGCCTCGGAGTACCGCACCACGGTCGACGACCTGGGTCACCACCTGCGCTGCAAGGTCCGTGCGTCCAACCCGCTGGGCGACGGCCTGTCCGGGCGGTCGGACGAGATGCTCGTCGAGCTGCCCGCCGGTCTCGGCGCCGCGCACATCGAGCAGGTCGGCGGCGCCAACGAAATCGACCCGATCAACCTCATGGCGGTCAACGACGACTACGAGCGCGAGGTGCGGACCGCGTTCCAGCGGACGCTCGTGACCGCCGTCGAGCGCGAGCGCAACGCGTGCAAGCTCCGGACGGACCTGCCGGCCGTGCCGGACCTGTGGAAGATCCACCTGCCCGTCGACGCGGCCATGCGGTGCGCGATCCTCGTGCGCAAGCGTCCCCAGGTGAAGATCGACGCGGAGGGCGTGCGCTACGCGCCGCCCTGTGAGAACAGCGCCTATCGCTGCCGGCCGCGGCCGCTCGGCTTCGAGATCCCGTCCATCGACCCCAAGCAGACCGGGCCGCTGAGCCTCGAGCTGCAGGCCCGGGTGGCGCCGATGACGCCGGAGAAGGTCCTCTGGGACGTGGACAACGACGGCGATACGGACGCGACCTGCCCGGCCACGGCTCCGGTCCTGCGTACGATCCTGCGTCCTGGGGTGTGGGAACCGCACGCCGTGATCGTCACGCACCGCAGCGCGGCCACCGGGATCTTCGGCGGCGCCCAGACGAGGTTCACCCACTTCAAGGCGCTGTGGTTTCAGGGCCTGCGCGACGCCCAGGTGTTCGCCTGCCGGACCTCGCTGACCCGGCCGGAGCACCCGGCGACCACGGCGTGCGTCACGGGAGGCACGGTCGGCCGGGTGCGCTTCACCGGCAACATCTGCCCCATCGACGCACGAGCGATCGACGAGGAGGACGTGGCGGCGCTCGACGAGCCGCTGCGCAAGCAGCTGCTGGAGCTGTCGGAGCGGTTGCTGCGCGCCGAGGACCAGTCGGGCGCGACGGTGCGCTTCGCAGAACCCGATGCCCTCGCCTCGGTCCGCGCGTTCAGCGGGACCCCGCAGCAGCGCTTCGACGCAGCGGTCTTCCAGAACACCCAGTCGGCGGTCGTCGCGTTCAGCAACCGGCAGGCAATGACCCCGGCCGCCCGAGCGGTCCTGGACGGCAGGGTGCCGCTGCCGGACCTCAAGGGCTTCCACGAGGACCAGGCGCCGTTCGCGACCGACCAGATCTACATCGCACGTGGCCCCCTGACGATCAACGGCGTGACGATCGAGCCGAAGCAGGGCGTGGCGCTGCTGCTGCCCAGCGAGGTCGACAAGGCCAGCGAGTACGTCCACAACATGACCCTCAACGTCCGGGCCTCCGCCGAGCGGCTGGGCAACGAGGCGACGGGGGTGCCGCTCGGCGAGCTGGACCACCTGACCAAGGAGTTCTCCGACGCGCCGAAGAAGGCCGCCGACGAGCTCATGGCCGGGCTCGACATCGACAAGGCAGTCCGCGAGCAGAAGGCGAACCTGCTCGAGCGGCTGCACGTGCCGTTCAAGATCGCCGGCTCGTCCGCCAAGGTCACGCTCAACGACGACGGCACCGCGTCCTTGCACGCGCTGGCCGAGCTGCCGCTGCTGCGCGATTCCTCGGGCAACCCCTTGCGCGTGGCGATCACCGCCAGCGGCGACCGAGACGGCAACCTGCACCTCGACGGCGTCAAGCTGGGCCCGATCGGCGCCCGGCTCGGCGCGGTCGACCTGGAGAAGCTCGTCGTCAACTACGACAGCAACACTGGCCTGGACGTCCGCGGCCAGCTGCTGTTCGCCAACTACGGCATCGACCTCCAGCGCTTCCAGATCGACAACACCGGGCGGTTCCGGGCCCTGGACGTCGCCTACCTCGCGGGCGCCGGCGGCGGCATCCCGATCGGCTCCGGCATCCTGCTGACGCGCCTGGGCGGCGGGTACGCCAACCTCGAGGCGCCGGAGTATCACGCAGAGCTCGGCCAGCCCGTCAAGGAGTTCATCCACGCGGGCGCCACCGTCTCCGTCGGGCCGAGCACCGGCGGCGGCTGCTCGGTCGCCAGCCTCGACGCCGACTTCTACGCCGTCTGGGACCCGCGCCCGTTCACGCTGGCCGCCAACGGCAAGGTGAAAGTCGTCTGCATGGAGCTCCTGAACATCCGCTTCAAGGTCAACGAGAACGGATTCGTGGAGCTTGTCGGGGAGTTCGACTACAGGCTCGGCCCGATCTTCGCCAAGGGCGGCCTCGGGTTCCGCTACGACCACCCGCGCTTCCAGGCGCAGGTCAAGGGTGACGTCGGTGTGCACATCCCGCTGCTGGGCACCGTGAAGGTCGGCGGCGAGCTGGTGTTCTCCAACCAGGGCCTCGCGGGGTGCGCGCGCATCGAGCTGCCGATCCTGCCCGATCTCGTCGGCGGTGCCGGGATCAAGTTCCCCAACGGGCACCTGACCCTGAATCTTGCCGATCTCATCTCAGGCATCCGCTTCTTCACCGGATGCGACCTCGGCGAGTACAAGCCGTTCGGCAACCTGTTCCGGGCCGACGGCGCCACGGGCGGAGCGCGGTCGTTCGACCTGAAGCCGGACAGCCGCGGCGTCGCGCTGTCGATCGAGGGCGCCGGCGCCGCCCCCCACGTGCGGCTGCGATCCCCGAGCGGCAAGGTGCTCGACTTCACGACCTCGCCGGAGGGGGCCAAGCTCCCCGAGGGGATCGGCGTCGTCATCGAGGACGAGGACCGCACCGTGGTCATCCTCGGCAAGCCCGAGGCCGGACGCTGGACGGTCGAGCCGACGCCGGACTCACCGCCGCTGACGCAGGTCAAGAAGGCCGACATCCTGCCCAAGCCGGCCGTCCGTGCAAGCGTCTCCGGGCAGGGCGCGGTGCGGCGCCTGGGCTACGACATCACCCCGATCGACGGGCAGGAGGTCCGGTTCGTCCAGACCGCGCCGGGCGCCACGAAGACGGTCGCCACGGTGAAGCGCGGTGGACGTGGCCAGGTGCGCTTCGCAGCCGCCGAGGCGACCGGCCAGGCGCGCACGATCGTCGCGGAGGTCAGCCAGCACGGGCTGCCCCGCGCGAGCATGGAGGTCGCCCGGTTCCGCGCCCCGAACCCCCGCGTGGGGCGCGTCACGCGGTTGCGCGTGCGCCGCCGCGGGACACGAGCGCTGATCACCTGGAACCGGGCGCCCGCCGCCCGCCGCTACGAGGTGACCGTCCGCACGCCCGGCGGCGGGCGTCTGTACTTTCCCGTCGCCGACCGCCGCCAAGTCACGGTCCCCGGCGCGGGCCGCCGCGGGCGCATCACCGTCTCGGTCGTCGCCATCAGCGCCGGCGGGCGGCGCGGACCGGCGGTGCGTCGGTCAAACCGCCAACCGTGACGGAGGGCGAGGTCCAGAGCGCCCTGGGGCGTCGCGATGGACGCCAGCCGCGCGGCACCAGACCGACCACAGCGAGTCAACATGGTGCTCTTCGAGCACCCCGAAACGCACTCGAAGGTTTGATCCGAACCCAGTAGCCGAGACGGTCGTTTCATCGGGTGCCCGATCAGGACGGTGCCCCCGGAGCGCCGAGACAGCCACCTGGATCAGCAGCTGCGCGGCCGTTTCTGCAAGCGTGAGAACAGAGGCGTCCACGTGGTTGCTTCTCGGGCCATCAACGTCGGCCGGCCGGGGTGTGTCGATTTCGGTCCCGCATGCCCGTGCGGGATCGACCCACGGCAGCGAGTCGCTCTCAGCGCCGGCACGTGCGTTGATTTCCGCACGCACGCCCGCGCGGGGATCGACCCACGCCCGGCGAGATCGTGCGTGCACAGGTTGGGCAAAGAGCCCAATGGGTGCACGCACCTCGGCGCCGGCGGCGCGTGTCGCGTCGTGGTCGTGACGTGCGTGGACTGCTGTCGCAGCGGTGCGACACGAGTCCACACACATGCGGGCGCTGAGAGCGACTCGCTGACGTGCGTGGACTGCTGTCGCAGCGGTGCGACACGAGTCCACACACGTGCCGGTCGGCGCGGGCGGACTGTTGAGATCCCCGAAGCGTGACGACGCACCCGTGCTGCAAACGCGTGCCGCCGAGTCTCTTGGAGGACGCCCCCGGCCGTGAGCAGGCAATGGCCCAAGTGCCAGCGCCCCCGCCCCTCGCTTGTCGCGCATGCACTCCGCGAATTGGCGGCCGGCCGCGGATCTGGCGCCTCCAAGCCACATGTCGCCGGTTCGAACCCGCCTCCCGCTCGAAGACGTACCAGGAGATGTGCCCTCGGCAGCCGTGCGGTTGAGGTCATGCCGCACAGAGCGATGGCGACGACCGCACATCCATGCAGGGCATTCCCGCGCTGGGCAACGTGCACCGGTCGCCGTTGTCGTCGCGCGCGTCGGCGACCGACCCGCCGGCCGCCGGCACGCCCGCGCCGCTGCGCGGCCTCGTCGCGTCGCAGTTGCGCTCGTAGACTCGCGGCATGACGCAGGCCCCGCACCGTCCGCTGCCGCGAGGGCGCCACGCGATGCCGCGGGAGCACGTGGAGCGCCAGCAGCGCGAGCGGCTGATGCTCGCGATGGCCGAAGCGTGCGCCGAGCGCGGGTACGCCGCGGTGTCGGTGGCCGACGTGCTCGCGCGCGCCGGGGTGTCGCGAGCGACGTTCTATGCGCTGTTCTCGTCGAAGGCCGACTGCTTCATCAGTGCGTTCGAGGCCGCCACGGAGTTCGTCCTGTCGCCCGGCATGCTGCAGCAGGCCGCGGGGCACGTCGACCCGCGCGCGGCGTTGTCGTACGGCATCCGCGAGTTCCTGGAGCGGTTCGCCGAGCAGCCCGAGCTCGCGCGGCTGTTCATGGTCGAGGTGTACACGGCGGGCCCGGAGGCCATCCGCCGACGGGCGGCCGCGCAACGCCGGCAGGCCGACATCATCACCGGGCTGCTCGGGCTGACCACCGAGGAGGATCGGTTCGCCGGCCGGGCGTTCGTCTCCGCCTCGGGCGCGATGGTCACCGAGGTGCTGCTCGATCAAGACGCCGCCGCGGTGCGCACGCTCCATGAGCCGTTGCTGCGCCTCGCGGACCGGATGCTGTTCGGCACGCCGGCGCCGCACCCGGCGTCTTAAATAGACACGTTCGTCTATCGTTCGCCGCGCTCGGTCCGGATGACCGTGCGACGCAAGACCGAGAAGAGGCGCAACGATGGACGGGTCGACGGTGTGGAAGACGTGGGCGGCGACGGTCGCCATCCTGGTCGCAGGCGCCGGCGCCGAGGACGCGTACGCGGCCAAGCGGCTCACGGCGCCGAAGATCGAGGTGCTGTCCAACCGCGCCGACCTCGTCTCCGGCGGCGACGCGCTCGTGGCCATCACCCTGCCCGGACGGGCCCGGGGCCACAAGGTCGACATCCGCGTCGGGAGGCGCTCGGTCGTCCGGCAGTTCCATCGCGACGGCCTCCGGCTGCGCGGCCTCATGACGGGACTCCGGGTCGGTCGCAACGTGCTGACGGTGCGCCTCAAGGACGGTTCCGGCGCGCGATTGGTGCTGCGCAACCATCCACCCGGCGGTCCGGTGTTCGCCGGCCCCCAGCCGCAGCCCTGGACCTGCCCCGCCGGCGCGGGCGACGCGGCCTGCAACCGCCCGCCGTCGTACCGGTTCTTCTACAAGCCGCGGGACGCCGAGCAGCTGCGGGCGTACGACCCGGCCGCTCCGCCGGACGACGTCGCGGTGACCACCGCGGAGAACGGCACGCGGATGCCGTTCGTCGTGCGCGTCGAGTCCGGCTACCAGGACCGCGATCACTATCAGGTCGCCGCGCTGTTCGACCCGAGCAGGCCGTGGAACTGGCGTGCCCCGCAACCGCAGTTCGCGCACAAGCTGCTCATCCCCCACGGCTTCGGCTGCGACCTGAGCTACGCCGCCGCAACCGCGCCGAGCGTCACGACCTACAAGCCCGCCAACCTGCCGATCGTGCCCGACAGCGCCGTGTGGGCGCTCGGCCGCGGCTGGGCGGTGATGTCCACCGCCAAGGCCAACAACAGCCACAACTGCGACGTCGTCACCTCCGCCGAGTCGCTGGTGATGGCCAAGGAACGCGTCGTCGAGCAGTACGGCACGTTGCGCTTCACGATCGGCATCGGCTGCTCGGGTGGGTCGCTGACGCAGCAGTGGGTGGCGAACGCCTACCCCGGCGTCTACCAGGGCATCCTGCCGACCTGCTCGTTCCCGGACACGTGGACCGCCGCCACGCAGGTCGTCGACTACCACCTTCTGCGCGCGTACTTCGAGAACCCGGGCGCGTGGGGACCGGGGATCGCGTGGTCGCCCACGCAGTTCGCCCCGGTCGAGGGCAATGACCTCCCGCTCAACGCGATCACCTCCGACACCGGCTTCTACGCGGCGATCGTCCCGACACATGCCTGCGGCGGGACGACCGCGCAGGATCGCTACGACCCGGCGTCCAACCCGGGCGGTGTGCGCTGCTCGATCGCGGACTTCGCCGTGAACGTCTTCGGGCGCCGCCCCCCGGAGGTCTGGGGCCCGGCCGAGCGCAGGATCGGCCGCGGCTTTGCCGCCGCCCCGGTCGACAACGTCGGGGTGCAGTACGGCCTGAAAGCGCTGGTCGACGGCGCGATCACCGCCGCGCAGTTCGTCGACCTCAACCAGCGCGTCGGCGGCATCGACGCCGACGGCCAGGTCGTGGCGCAACGCACCGCCGCGCTGCCGAGCGCCCTCGCCGCGGCCTACCGCAGCGGCATGATCAACGAGACCTCCAACGCCGACCAGGTGCCGATCATCGATTGCCGCGGTCCTGACCCGGGCGCTGCGCACGACAGCTTCCGCGCGTTCACGATCCGCGCCCGACTGGACCGCGAGCACGGCACCCACGTCAACCACCTCATCTGGGAGGGCCCCTACCCGCTGGGCGCCGACGCCCGCTGCCAGCAGGACGGCCTGGAGGCGGAGAACCGCTGGCTGTCGGCCGTCGAGCGCGACGCCGCGCCCGGCACCGTCGCGCAGAAGGTCGCGCGCAACAGGCCGACGGACCTGACCGACCGCTGCTACGACGGCGTCGGGCACAAGCTCGCCGACACCCGGTGCCCCAACGCGATCGTCAACGCTCAGGGCACCCCGCGCATGATCGCCGGCGACGCCCTCACCACCGACGCCAACAAGTGCCGGCGAAAGCCGCTGCGCCGCGAGGACTACCCCGTGACCTTCACCGACCAGCAGTGGACGACGCTGCAGCAGGTCTTCCCGACCGGCGTCTGCGACTTCACGAGGCCCGGCGTCGAGCAGCAGCCCACCGTCGCCTGGCAGACCTACCAGGACGCCAACGGCAACGTCATCACCGGCGGCCGGCCGATGGGCGCCGCCCCCACCTCGAAGGGCTTCCCCGGCCCCCGCCGCGGACGATGACCATGGTCCGTCGCGCGCTCCTCGGCCTCGTCGCGCTCTGCATGCTCGCCGCGCCGACCGCCGCTCAGGCCGCCCCGGTCTACGACTACGCCACGACGGCCGACGGCACCGACATCGCCGTGTCGGTCTGGTTCCCGCCCGGCTACACGCCCGGTTCGACGTGGCCGGCGTTGTTCGAGATGGACGGGTACGGCGGCGCACGCAACGTCAACGACACCCAGTTCGCCGGGAAGACCAAGGACTTCGTCGTGGTCTACGCGTCCGTGCGCGGGTCGGGCTGCAGCGGTGGGCGGTTCGACCTCTTCGGTCCGGTCAACGCCGCCGACGGGCATGACGTCATCGAGCGCTGGATCGTCAAGCAGCCCTGGTCGAACGGGCGCGTCGGCATCACCGGCCACAGCTACTCGGGTCTGACCGGCCTGGCCGTTGCCGAGACCGCTCCGCCCCACGTCCGTGCCGTCGCCGTGTCCGGGCTGATGGACGACCTCTACCGCGGGCTGCTCAACCCCGGCGGCGTGCAGAACTTCGGGTTCCCGGTCGTCTGGGCGGGCGCGGCCCGCCCGGCGCTGGAGGCGCAGGCCAACGCAGGTGCGCAGGCGACAGACGAGCGCTGCCGCGCGAACTTCCTCGAGCACGAGGGCAGCGACTACGTCGCCTCGCCGGAGTTGTTCCTCGCCACGTACGGCAACACGCAGGCAACCGAGGACAGCTTCGAGATCGCCCGCGGCCTGATGCGTCACATCGCCAAGGTCGACAAGCCCACCCAGATCGGACATCAGTGGCAGGACGAGCAGACCGGGCCTCGCGGCGGGCCGATCCTCTGGGAGCACCTCCGCGCCGGGCTCCCCAAGCGCCTGATCCTCTCCAACGGCCGCCACAACCCCAACGACCCGACCGGCACGAAGGACGACTGGTTGCGCTGCTGGGTCATCCACGACGGCAAGACGTGCGGATCGGTCAGCGACCCGCGCAAGCGCGTCCTCTTCTTCTTCGATTCCAGACGCACCAGCACGGCGCCCGGCCAGCAGCGCCGGCAGCCCTACGTCACCAGCGACTTTCCCGCGCCCGAGACCGACTGGCAGCGCATCCCGCTCGCCGCCCGCTCGTACGTTGCGCTGCCCGGCGACTATCACGTCACCCTCAACACCGGGCTGGTGTTCGCGGAGAACACCGGGACCGGCCAGGCGACCTTCGGGCAGGACGACCCGAGCCCGACGATGGCCCGCTGGACCATCCCGTTCGCCAAGGACACGGTCATCGGCGGACCGATCGCCATGACCTTCTGGGCGACCCTCACCGCGCCCGACAGCGACTTCTGGGTCGACGTGCTCGACCACGACCCGCGCACCGGCGAGCTGCGCTACCTGCAGCGCGGGGTGCTCAAGGCGTCCTATCGCGCCGTGGACCAGACGCGGTCGGACCGCGTCGCGAGCGGGCCCCGCAAGGGCGAGGTCTGGCGCCCCTACCACCCGTACACCAACCCGCAGAACGTGCCGATCGGGGAGCCGCAGCGTTACGAGCTGGAGATCTACCCGCTCGGTCACGTCTTCCGCCCGGGCCACGAGCTGGTGCTCCAGTTGCACACCCCGCCACCGAACGACCCGCTCTCGATCGGGACGTTCACCCCGACCGACGTCCCAGCGTCGGTTCAGGTCCTCGACGACCCCGAACACCGCTCGAGCATCCTGCTCCCCGTCTTGCCACGGTTGCCCGGCAACTGGGCGCACGTGCCCTGTGGCACGACCGCCGGCGAGCTGTGCCTCGTCGACTCCGACGGGACCATCGATGACGCCACCGCACCGCCGCAGACGTGCGCCAGCCGCCGGGTCATCACCATCCGGCTTCCCAAGAACCTACGACGCGCCACCGTCCGCCTCGAGGGGCGCCGCGTCACCGTGCGCCGCCGCGCCGGACGCCTCACGGCCCGCATCGACCTCCGCGGGCGCGACCGCGGGACCGTCACGGTTGCCATCCAGGGCACGACGAAGAAGGGCAGGACCGTTCGCCGGCACCGCCGCTTCCGCGTGTGCACCCCGCGGCCGCACTGACAGGAAGATGCCGTGCCTCACCGCGCAGCCACGGGCGCCTGTGCGCCAGGCGCGATCTCGGCCGGGCAAGGTGCGGGCGGCGCTGTCTCAGACGTCGTAGAGGAAGGAGTAGCGCGCGGTGTGACCTGACTGCTCCAACTGCTCCAGCACGTAGCGGCAGCGGGCGCCCGTCTTGCGGTCGAGGTCGACGGTGCTGGGCGGGCGGCCCTCGACGGCGTCGACCTTCGTCGAGCGGCCCTTGAGCGGCCCGTCGACCAGGACGGCGGTGATCTGCTTCGGGGCGGGGGCCGGCATGTCGCGGCCCATCAGCGCAGCTGCTCGAGCGGCGGATCGGCCGCCGTCTCGAGGTAGAGCTGCCGGCCGAGCACCTCGGCGGCCGTCGGGGCGAACGTCAGCCTGGCCGAGCACATCGGGCAGGTCGTGGCGTGCGCGACGTAGCCCCACGAGAACCGAAGCGCGCAGTCCGCGCAGCACATGTGCGTCATCGCTCGGACTCGATGTTGCGCTCGAGCTCTGCGGACCTGCGCTCGACGGCCGCGTCCCGCCGTTCGCGGGCGGCGTCGGAGCCTGCGCCGTGCCGGTCGAGGCGGTCGGCGTTGCGATCGTGGATGTCGGCGGCGTCGTCGTGGCGCTGCGCGCGGCCGGTCCCCGCGGCGGGTGGCGAGGCCGGCGCGTCGACCATGTAGCGGTCGCCGCGCAACCACGCGCCCACGCGTCCGAACAGGCCCTTGGGCGCCGTGACGTCGGTGTTCTGCATGAGGAACTCTCCCCGGTCGAGCGTCGCTCGACCTTGTTGGGATGACGGTGATTCGCGGGCTGAAGCGAATCGACCGACGCGACCACCGGACCTTGAGGGCTGCGGGAGCGACGCGAGAAGGTCCGCGGGAGCGAGCAAAGCGCCCTGAGCCGTCCACTGTAGCCGCGATCGCACCCGGACCCCACCTGTCACGACCGACCGTCCTCCGGGGCGCCGCGGTCGGCCCGGTGAGCCTGTGGCGCGAGTCGCCGGCCCGGACGAGCGTCGGAGCCCGCACCGCGGACGTCGCTGACCTCGTACGACTCGCTGATCAACGGATGTGATGGCGGGCAGGGGACCGTGCTCCCCGAAGCCCTGGGCGAGACCGCCAAGCGCGCAGCCGGCGCCCAACGCCGGATCACCCCCGACAATCCCGAGGCACGCGCCTACCAGGCGCGGCTCTGACCGCCCCGAGAGGATCTCCCCGTGCCCGCCCTGCCCCGCCTGTTCGGCACCACCATCGACCAGGCCTTCTACTACGACACGCCCCACCTCACCGGGCGCGACGCCGGCGAACTGCTGCGCGCCGAGCCGATGACGGCCTACCTCACCGCGGGCGTCCCGCTGCCGGCCCGCGCCTGGCGCATGCTCTACCGGTCGACGTCGGCCACCGGCGAGCCCCGCGCCGTGTCCGGAACCCTGCTGCTCCCCCGGGGCCGCCGGTCCAGCAGCTTCCCTTTGGTCGGGTTCGCGATCGGCACCCACGGCATGGGTGACAACGCCGCGCCCTCGCGCCTGCTCGCACGCGGTCTGGACTACGAGGCCGCCTCGATCGCCCTCGTCCTCGCGCGCGGCTGGGCCGTCGCGATCACCGACTACGAAGGCCTCGGCACCCCCGGCGATCACCCCTACGTCGTCGGCCGCGCGCTCGGCCCCAACGTCCTGGACAGCATGCGTGCCGCGCGGCAACTGCGCCCCGACCAACTGCCGGCCGACGGTCCCGCTGCGGTCATCGGCTACTCCGAAGGCGGGCACGCCGCCGGCTGGGCCGGCCAGCTGCAACCCACCTACGCCCCCGACATCCCGCTCACCGGGTTGGTGTGCGGCGCCCCGCCCGCGGACCCACTCGCCGGCGGCCAGTCCCTCGACGGCTCGATCTTCTCCTTCTTCGCCGGCTACGGCCTCATCGGCTACGCGGCCGCGTACCCCGAGCTCGAACTCGAGGGCGTGCTCACCCCGCGCGGCCGCCAGATCACCCGACGCCTCCGCGACAGCTCCGTGCTCGCCGCCGCGATCCGTGGCCCGCACGGCGCCAGTGGCGCCGAGATGACCAGCCCGAACGTGCTCGACCACCCGCAGTGGCGCGCACGATTCATCGAGAACCGCCTCGGCTCGATCGCCCCCGAGGCACCGACGCTCATCCACCACAGCCCGTTCGATCGCGTTGTCCGCTACTCCCAAGGCACCACGCTCTGGCGCGAGTGGAAGGCGCTCGGAGCCGACGTCAGCCTCCGCCCCACCCGCGAGGCCCTCGACCACGCCACCGGAGGCCTTGTCGGCACCCGCATCGGGACCGCGTGGTTGGCGCGCCGATTCGCCGGCCGTCCGAGCCGCCGGCGCGCGTCCAACGTCGTGCCGCTGCGCCGCGCGGCCTAGATGCAGGACCTGGAGAGGTTGTTCATCAGAGGACGACGTCGCGGGAACGGCGTCCGCACCTCGGGCTCAGGTGCGCGTGACGCAGGTGCGGTAGCGGCGGGTGGCGGTCACTATGCGGCCGCTGCCCGTGCGGCCGGTGAGCGTGACGCGCACGGTCCCACGCGGTCGGCCGCGGAGGTCGACGGTCACCAGGTAGCCGCCGCGCCGGCGGATGACGCGCGCGGCACGCGTTCCGACCCGGGCCTTCAGGGTGCGTACGACGCGGCCGTCGAGACGCTTGAGGCGGATGGTGAAGCGGCGGTTGCTCGTGCAGGATCGGACGACGACCGACCGCGGAGGCGTGCCGAGCGGGCGTCCGCCGGGACCGGCGGCGAACGTCGTCCACGGAACCGCAGGCTGTTGATCGACGCCCGGCTGGGACCAGTCGCAGGCACCGGTCGGGAACGTTCGCTGGAGCGTCGCCCACTCGTCCTCGCTGAAGGCCACGCCGTAGTCGCTGCGCCGTAGCGGCTTGAGGGTGCACTTGAGGATGTCGCCGGCCATCGGTGCTTCGGCGGCGTTGCGCGGCGCGCCGGTGTACGGGTACAGCGTGCGGCAGCTGGCGCCGTCGTCGATGCGCACACCGGCGGCCCAACACGCGTCGGTCACGTCCGACGGGCGGTTGCGCGCGACCTTGCGCTCCACGGACGAGGTGCTGTCGTCGGCGTGGATGCGCGTCAGCCAGCGGTCCATGGCCAGCAGCGGGTTGGCGCTACAGCCGAGGACGGGGATCGGGACGGTCACGCCGGTCTGCTCCTGCGGCGGCTGTGCGCTCGTGGAACACGTGAGCGCCGGGTCGGCGACGATCGGGGCCGCGCCGGTCCAGATGACGTGGTTGTCGTGGTTGCCGTTGACGGCATCCAAGCGGGCGCGCGCCTGGTAGCTGTTGTAGTCCTGGTGCCATTCCAGCGTCGAATGCCCGCGGATGTCGATGATCGGCACCTTGGCCCACTGGCGTGGGTCGGACACCTGCGCCGTGCGGTAGGCGATGTCCAGCGTGCCGGGGTCGGCAACCGACCGCTGCGACACGACGTTGGCGTCGATGTCCAGCCCGCCGACCTTCGCGTTGAGATCGACGAACTGCGCTGGGGTTATCCGGCCGGACCGCAACTGCGCCAGCCCGTACTGCACGCCGACGTTGTCGTAGGGACGCTTGGCGAACCCGTCGCTGTCGCGGCGCCCCCAGATGGCCACCTGGTAGTCCTGCCAGGTGCATCGCGCGCCCTTGGCGTTCGTCTGGGCGTTGTAGACCTGGCCGGGGTTCAGGCCGCAGTTCTTGAAGGCGTTGTCGGCATGGGGTTCCAGCAGCGACGTGTAGGTCGCGTCCCAGGGCAGGCAGCCGGGCGCGTCGGCCTTGCCGCGTACCGCGTTCTGCTGCAGGGGGTCGGGCCAGAGGCCCGGCGAAGTGATGCCGAAGTAGTGGTTGAGCAGCCGGCAGTCGGCGATCTCGACGGTCTCGCTGACGAAGTCGGGGAAGCTGCACGACGGCATGATGCCGTCGAGCAGACCCGGGTACATCGAGGCGAGCATGTACTGCTGGATGCCGCCGCCTGAGCAGCCCTCGCCGATCCCCCAGCGGATGTCGCCGTAGGTCTCGATGATGTGCTCCTTGAGCATCATCAGCGCCTCGGCCGACACCACGTCGTTGAGGTTGTTGCCGTGCACGTTCAGGGAGTTCAGGGCGACCATGTAGCCGTGCGACAGGGCGTTGTCGTCGAGCACGCTCGGCGCCGGCTCCTGGCGGTAGTCGGGGTTGCTGCCGCCGCCGAAGGGCCACATCACCTTGTGGTTCCAGCCCGGGTGGTCGGCCCAGCGCGACCACGTCGCCGCCGGGTCGGCCAGCACCGCGATCGCGTAGAGCCAACGGTCCATCGACCCCTTCTCGACGCGCACGACGTAAGGGACCGTCTCGCCCGTGGACGCCGTGGTCTTGGCGACGAGTGCGGACGCCGGCGGCGACTTCGGGTCGTACGGCAGGAAGACCAGGCGCGTTGCGCTCATGTACCACCACTGCACCGTCGTCGGCGCGACACACGCTGGTGGCCTGGTGCCGGCCGCGCAGTTCCACGGCTGCACCTGTGGTCCGGCGAAGATCGGGCCACTCGTGTCGTGGTTGGTGATCGTGAGCTTGGCGTGGTCGTCGCCCAAACGGGCGGTCACGACGTTCGCGCCCACCTGCAGTCCGGTGATCACGCCGGACACGCGGTCGGCGCCTCGCAGCTGGAGCTGGGTGGACACGTCGCGTCCGCCGACGGCGACCCGGAGCGCCGAGCGATCGGCACCGGCGGGTGTGGTGACCGCGACCAGCGCGTCGCCCCCGGCCACGAGGTCTGCGCGGTTGGACTCCACGCTGATCGTGAGCGCCGCCTGCGCGGGTGCAGCGGCGCCCAGCAGCACCGCGATGACGAGACCTGTTCGTAGCCCTTTCAACCCGCAGGAGGTTCTACTCCGCCCCGCGGACCGCGTCAGCTGCCAAAGTCGCCGGAATTCGCGGACGGCTCTTGGCGGATCCGACAAACCCGGTCAGGGTCTCGGCGCCACCTCGTCCAGGCGCAGCGCCAGGATCAGGATCACCAGGTCGTCGGCGTCGCGCGGGTCACGGCCGGTCAGCTCGTGGACCCGCTTGAGCCGGTACACGAGGGTGTTGACGTGGACGTGCAGCTCCTTGGCGCTGCGCGAGAGGTTGAACCCGGAGCTGACGTAGACACGTTGAAGGCCGCCTGGATCGACTGGCTCGGCCCTGAGCGCGTCCTGGAGCTGTACGCCGCCACCGAGCAGCAGGCAGTGACGATCATCGACGGCGCCGAGTGGCTCACCCGCCCCGGATCGGTCGGCCGACCCGTCCTCGGCGAGCTCGCGATCCTCGACGACGACGGCAACCCCGTCGCCCCGGGCACCGTCGGAGAGATCTGGATGCGCCGCGGTGCGGACATACCGCAGCCCTATCGCTACATCGGAGCCGAGTCAAACCGCCGCGCCGGCGGCTGGGAGACCGTCGGCGACATGGGCCACGTCGACGGGGATGGCTACCTCTTCCTCTCCGACCGCCGCGCCGACATGATCCTCGTCGGCGGCCTCAACGTGTATCCCGCCGAGATCGAAGCCGCGCTCGACGAACACCCCGCAGTGCGATCCTCCTGCGTGATCGGCCTGCCCGACGACGACCTCGGCAACATCCCCCACGCGATCCTCCAGGGCGACGTTGCCGAAGACGAGCTCCGCACCCACCTCGCCGAGCGCCTCGCCCCCGCCAAGGTCCCGCGCAGCTTCGAGTTCGTCGATGCGCCCCTCCGCGACGAGGCCGGCAAGGTCCGCAGAGCTGCGCTACGCGCGGAGCGCCTCGCGACGCGATCCTGAGCGCCCGCCAGGCAGCGACCCGCGCGACACGTCATCGGAGATCAGTCGGCGATCGCGGTGCCCGACACGAGGGGCTTGACGATGGCCGGCATGCCACGCCAGCGGCCGTGCTCGACCGTCTCGACGGTGAGCTGCGCACCGATGCGCGACAGGGTGGGCCGGTCGCAGCGGCAGCCGTCGGCGAAGGCCGCCCAGGGGCGCGCCATGCGCTGCTGGCACCAGCGTCGCCAGCCGTGCGGCGCGGCGACGTCCTCGCAGAACAGCAGGCGGCCGCCGTGCCGCAGGACGCGGGTGACCTCGCTCATCGCCTGCTCGGGGTCGGTGGCGGTGCAGAGAACGAGCGTGCAGACGACGGTGTCGAAGCTCGCGTCCGCGAACGGAAGGTGCTCGGCGGTCGCGTGCGTCAGGCGCGCCGGTACATCGTCCGGGCCGCGGGACAGGTCGATGCGGTCGGCCATCGAGCCGGCGGGCTCGACGAGCATCAGGCTGTTGAGCCCGTTGGGATAGTGGCGGAGGCTGAGTCCGGTGCCGGCGCCGATCTCGAGCACGTCGCCGTGGGCGTCGGCCAGCAACGCGCGGCGTCGCGCGGTCATGCCGCGGCGCTCACCGAGCCACATGAAGGGGTTGGAGAGCGCAGCGGTGAACCTGCTGCCGGCACGTCCGGGATGGGAGTCGAAGTCATCGTCGAAGTGAAGTGGCGCGCCCGTCGCTTCGCCCGGTCGGGCCATCCGCGCTGGCCGGAACAGGCCATCGTTACGCCGGGCCGGTGGCCGCGCAGGAGATCCGCTTCACGACGGAAGGTGGCAGGCGGATCGCGTGGACACGCACCGGTGAGGGACCGGCGGTCGGGCTCGCCCATGCCGCCGAGCACCCGGCGACGGTGAGACAGCTCGTCGTCTACGGCGGGTACGCGTCAGGTGCGGCCATCGCCGACGTCGCCGCCCGCGCGGCCATCGTCGACCTCGTCCGCCGGCACTGGGGGCTGGGCTCCCGGGCGCTGGCTGACATCTTCATGCCGAGCGCCGACGCGGCCGCGCGCGAGGCGTTCGTCACCTTCCAGCGCGACGCGACCACCGCCGAGCGCGCAGCGTCAGCGCTGGAAGCGGTCTACGGATTCGACGTGAGCGCGGAGCTGGTTCGCGTCGGCGTCCCGACGACCGTGCTCCACCGGCGTGGGGACCGGGCGATTCCGTTCGCACTGGGGCGTGAGCTGGCCGAAGCGGTGCCCGATGCGCGCTTCCTCGCCCTCGACGGCGACGACCACTTCCCGTGGCTCGGCGATGCCGGCGCGGTGCTGGAGGCGATGCTCGGCGCGCTCGGCTCGACATATCTCCCGTCCGCCCGGGACGCGGAGTTGACCAGGCGCGAGACCGAGGTCCTCGCGCTCGTCGCCCGCGGGCTCTCCAACCGCGAGATCGCCGAGCAACTCGTCCTCAGCCCGCACACGGTTCACCGGCACGTCGCCAACGTCAGGACGAAACTCGGGCTGCCGACGCGCGCGGCCGCCGTGGCCGCCGCCACCCGGCGCGGGCTGCTGTGACGCGGCGCCGTCGACGTCGTCCCGGGACGAACATGCAGACGACTACAGTGGGGCACGAACGCTCCTAACGAAAGGGGTCACATGCCCCACGTTCATCCCCAGGATCCATCGGGCTCGGCGGCTCGAAGCGCGCTGTCCATCACGCTCTGCGAGGCCGGGACCGGTGGCGATCAGGACGGCGTCCAGATGCGCGTCGGCCAGCACGGAGGTGTCGGCGTGTGCGCGACCCGCGACTTCTCGCCGGGCGACACGGTCATGGTCGGCCACCTCACCGGGCCGCTGACCGGCAACGACTCCCACGCCACGCAGGTCGGCCCGGACACCTGGGCGCGACACGGCGGTCTCGGCCCGATCGTCAACCACTCCTGCGACCCCAACTGCGGGGTGCGGTTGAACGACGACCACGCGTTCGACTTCGTGGCCCGCAGCGCGATCGCCGCCGGGGACGAAGTCACCTTCGACTATGCGATGCGCAACCTCAGCATCGACCATTTCCCCGAGGTCTGCCTGTGCGGTGCGGAGGCGTGCCGCGGATCGGTGACCGGGTGGAAGGACCTTCCGGCCGCGCGCAAGGCGGACTACGGCGAGCTTGTGGCGCCGTACCTTCGGCAGTGGGACGCCGACCGTGTCCAGCAGGGATGAGATGGCGCGCGACGACGCCGCCGTGCTGTCGATGCTGCGCGAGGCGAGCCTCCCGTTGAGGCTCGCCGACCTCCGGCAGGCCGGTGTGCGGTACCCCGCGGGCGTCGTCTACCGCCTGCAGCTCAGCGGCCATCAGATCTCTCGGACGCCGGGCGGCCTGCGCCTCCACGAAGGCGACGCGAGCGCCTGACCGAGCGCCTGCTCACGACGCGCAGATCTCCCACCTCGCCCCGGCGGCGACACGCGCCGCCGGGCAGTAGCGTGCGCCGAGATGCCGACGGTCCGTCTGCCCCACACGCTGACCGCGCCGTTGCGCACCGAGCGCCTCGTCCTGCGTGCGATGACCGACGCCGACGTCGACGACGTCCACGCCTACCAGTCGCGCGAGGACGTCTGCGCCTATCTGCTGTTCGAGCCGCGGACCCGCGAGGAGGTCGCCGCGAAGCTGGCGACGTACGCGACGGCGCTGACGCTCGCCGGCGACGGCGACTTCTGGCAGCTGGCGGTCGAGCGCGCCGACCACCCCGGGCGTGTCGTGGGCGACGTGTACTTCGCCGTCAAGAGCGTCGCCGATGCGGCCGGGGAGATCGGTTGGACGCTGCACCCGGACTTCCGCGGGCAGGGCTACATGACAGAGGCGGCCGCGGCCGTCCTGGACATCGCGTTCGACGAGCTGGGCCTGCACCGCGTCCGCGCAGAACTGGACCCGAGGAACACCGCGTCCGTGGCCCTCTGCCGCCGCCTCGGCATGCGCGAGGAGGCGCGCTTGGTCGAGGACATGTGGTTCAAGGGAGCGTGGGGTGACACCGGCATCCACGCGATCCTGGACCGCGAGTGGCGAACCCTCCGGGCGACCTGACGGCTCGGCCGGCGCAAAGTCCGGGGGTGTCCCCCGATTGCCAAGGGCGTCCGGACGGAGGATGCTGGTGCATCCACCCCTGGACAGAGGACACGACATGCAGTTGTACGCCATCCCCCGCCGCCACGGCTGGGCCACCGGGGCCGAACTCGAAGAGGCCGCAGCGCGTTCCGCTGCTGCCGGCGAGACGATGCCCGACGAGGTGCGCTGGATCCGGACCTACGTCCTGGAGGAGTCCGACGGGACCTTGGGGACCTGGTGCATCTACGAGGGCACGAGCGCGGACGCCGTGCGCCGCCACGCCGCCGTCGCCGGGCTCCCGGCCGACGAGGTCATCGCCATCGGCGACACGCTGGTCGTCAACCCTGATCCCGCGGCTGCTCCCGCGAGCTGAGCGACGGTCACGCCGCCGCGGCCAGCGCCGCCTGCAGGCGGGGGTTGTCGATCCCGTCGCCGAGCAGGCGCGCGGTGCTCACGGCATTCGGGTCCCCCAGGCGGCCGTGGTGCAGGGCCGCGCGCACGACGAGCTCGCGCATGTCCCCGCGTGCGGCCACGTGGCCGAGCTCCTCAGCGAGGTCCGGTGCCTCCGGCGCGCCGTGGTCGATCGCCGTCTCCACGAGAGCGTCCAGGCAGTAGGCCCGGATCCACACGTACGGGTCCGCCACGCGAGCGGCGCGCGTCACGGCGTCGTGCAGCGTCGCGATGGCGGCGTCACCGTCGCCGGCCGCGCGCAGGAGCAAGCCCCGTGAGCGCGCCGCCATTGCCTCCCAGCAGGGGTCACCGAGCCGGCAGCCCAGCGAGAAGGCGTGGTCCAGAAGCCCGGTGGCGAGGTCGGTCTCGCCCTGGGTCATCGCCACCTCCGCGCGCAGCGCCTCCGGGAACGGCTGCATGGCGATCCACCGCTCGTCGGCGATCAGGCGCAGGGACTCGTCCAACACGTCGATGGCAGCCTCCATCCGCCCGCAGAGCAGGTGCGCGCGACCCAGTATCGCCAGCGACCATGCCGCCTGCCGCGCGTCGCCCGCGCGACGTGCGCAGGCGACCGACTCCTGCAGGAGCTGCTCGGCGGAGGCGTAGTGCGCGCGGTCGGACAGCGCCATGCCCCGGATGCCGAGGATGGCCGCGCGCTCGTCGTCGGCGTCGGCGAACGTGCCGGCCCGCAGCAGCCAATGGCCGGCCGATCCCGCGCGGCCGGCCTGCACGTCGACGAAGCCGAGTTCCCGACACACCTTGGCCGCCAACGGTCGGTCGCCCCGCGCCTCGGCAAGCGCCAACGCCTCGTGCAGCACCGCGGCGCCCTCCTCGTCGCGCCCCCGGACCGCGTGGACGAGGGCGGCGCCCAGCACCGCGAGCACCTGCGTCAGCAGTGCCGGGTCCCCGACGGCGCGCGCCTCGGCGCACGCCAGCCGCAGGCACGCCAGCCCCGGCTCGACGGCGCCGGCGTCCAGCGCCGCGCGCCCGGCCGCGAGCTGGTCCTCCGCAGCGGTCCGGTCCCCGCCCCTGTCGGGAAGTGCCGGCACGACGTCGCCCGCGGCGTGGCGCACGCGCGGATCCGGATCGCGGCCGAGCTCGCGGCGGAAGAGGGTCACGCACGCGCCGGCGTGGTCGCGCGCGGCGCCGACCTGGCCGGCGCGCGCCAGGCTGCGGACGAGGAGCTCGTGCGTGTCCTCGTCGAACTCGTCGGCCTCCAGGCTCTGGGCAGCCAGGCCGGCGGCGGTCAGCGGGTCCCCTGCGGCCAGCGCGGCATGCGCGGCGTCGCGCAGCGCGGCCTGGGCCAGGCTGACCAGGCGCAGACGCTCGACCAACAGCCACGCGTCGAAGACGGCACCGGCGTTCGCCTCGACGCCTTCCAGCAGCTCGCCCCGTGGGGCGCCGGTGACCGCGCCGTCCGTTGCGGTCCCCAGCTCGAGCACGTCGACCACCGTTCCCGGGGCGAGGTCGGCGGTCAGCGGGTCGCCGCGCAGGGCATCCGGGAGGCCGAGCGCGCGCCGCAGCTGCGCGAGCGTCCAGCGCAGCGCGCCGAGCGGGTCATCGGCGTCCGCGAAGAGCAGGGCGGCCAGGCGTGCCCGGGGCACGGGGCGCTCGGCGAGCACGAGGTAGGCGAGAACCGCCCACGCCTTCAGGCCGCGCGGCGGCGGAACGACCTCCCCGTCGCGCTCCAGGCGCGGCGGGCCCAGCAGGTGGATGGCAAGGTCGGGCACGCCGTCCCGATCATAGGGCGGTCAGGTCAGCACTCCGACGGTCTGCGCCCGGTGGCGGGCGTCAGCGGCCGCTCATCCGTGAACCACGGTGAAGGTCAGCGTCACGGTTCGCGAGCGGTTGCCGGCAGCGTCCTGGGCCTGCAAGCGTGCCTGGTAGCGGCCGGGGCGCAGCGCACCCTTGGACGTCCGGCCGCTGAAGGCGATGCGTGCCGCTCCTGCAGGCGTCGTCGGCCGCGTGAGCGTGAAGGCACCGGAGAGCCGGACGCAGGCGCGCCCGTGGCGGCCCCGCGGCGTCAGGCAGCGCGTGCCACGGCGCACGCCGGTCCGGCGCCGGGCGATCGTGACCGTCGTGCGCGCCGGTTCGGACAGCGTGAACGCGAAGACCGTGCCGCGCACGACCCGGGCCACGCTCGCGGTCGAGCGCTGCCCCACCGCAAAGCGGGTGCGCACCAGGCGCGCGTCGCGCAGCGCCGGCGGAGTGCGATCGACCGGCGGGGTCGTCGCACCGCCTGCGCCGGCGTTCGCGCCGGTCGCATCGCTGCCGGCACCCGCACCGCCGCCCATCCCGGCGTCGGTGCGGTCGACCACCGGGCAGTCCGCGCCCGCCGCGTGCAGGAAGACGTGAGCAACGTCCGGGCCGTAGCCGCCGGCCACGAGGTCGTCGCTCGACGACATCAGCGCGACGCAGGCCCCGTTGCCCGACAGCGCCGCGACCACGACGCCGAGCCGCGCGCCGGCCGCGGGTGCGCCGGGCGTCGGGGAGACCAGCGTCGTCGTGCGGTGCGTCAGGTCGCGAAGGTAGGCCTGCTCGAAGCCCGCGCGCGCACCCGGGAACGTCGTGGCCGCGGTGACGAACGTCAGGCGCCGCCCGTCCGCGCTGAACGACGGCTGGTGGGCGGGCCGGTCGGCCACCTCCTGCAGCCCGCGGCTGGCGAGTTCCGTCGTGCCCGCCGCGACGTCGCGGACGAAGACCTGGCTCTGCGTGGTCATGCCGAAGCCGAAGGCCGGGTCGCGCTGCGTGAACGCGACATGCGCACCGCTGCGGTCGACCGCGACCGCCAATGAGTTGCTGCTCTGCGCGTTGCCCGCCTCCGGCACCGAGATCCACTCGGTCCGTTGCGCCCCGGGTGTGAGCGTGCGCAGGTAGACCTGCTCGCGGCCGCTGCCGGTGACGGTGCCGGGCGCGCCGAGGTTGGACCCGCGGCTGAGGAACGCCACGCGGGAGGCGTCGCCCGAGAGGTCCATCGCATCCGTGCTCGCATCGGCGGGTGCTCCGTCCGGACCACGGTCGGCGAGCATGGTCAGGCCGCTGTCGAGGTCCACGACGTACACATGGTCGTGACCGTCCGAGGGCGCGCCGGGCGCGTCCGGGCTGCGGCTGACGTACGCCGCGTGGTGACCGTCGGCGGCCAGGAGGGCCTCCGACACGCCGCCGGTCAGCGGGCCGCCGTCGACCCGCCGGTCGATGAGTCGCGGGGCGCCGGAGGCGACCGCTCGCACGTAGGCGTGGCGGCGGTGCAGGGGGTTCTCGCCGACCGCCAGGTTCGTGGCGCGGCTGACGAAGGCCACCGTGGCGCCCGCCGCGTCGACCGATACGCCGCCGGACTCGTCGTCGGCCGCCTGACCGGTCGCGGTGGCGCTGACCAGCGTGGTCGTCCCGGAGGGCACGTCGCGCACGAAGGCCTCGCTCACCTCGAAGGCCGGGCTGCCGAGCGCGGACGCCGAGGACGCGAACGCGATCGCGCGCCCGTCGTCGCTGACCGCGTGGGCGGCTGAGCCCTCCCCGCCCGCAGTGGTGCCCAGCGCTGCAGGCCCGGTCTGGGCCCCTGCCGGGTGCGGCAGGAGGTTGGCGTCCGTCGCGCCGGCGCGCAGATAGACCTGCGCGTGGACGCCGTCCCCGTCGGGCAGGCTCGGCGCGGCCGAGCCGAAGACCAGCGCGCCGGACGGGGCGCCGGCGGCGGCGGACACCCGGCCGTTCTCGCGGCCGGAGGTCAGGAGCGTCGCCGGGGTGCCAGGGGCTGCGACGGAGGCGCCGTACACGTCTGCGAGCCGGTTGACGTCACGCGGGTCCAGCGGGTCCACGGTGAGGAAGTCCAGCCGCGTGGGCCGATCCTGCGCGCTCGTGGTGGGCTCGAAGCCCACCGACCCCCGCGCACCGGTGGTGCGGCTGCCGCCCTGGGCGGGCACGTCCAGCGCGACCGCCGCCCCGACCGCCCCCGCGAACGGCACGGAGGCCATGAACACCCCTGCGGTCGTCCACGCGACGCGCAGGTCGCCGGTCGGCCCGTTGCTCGCGACCGCCACGGAGCCCACCGAGCCGCCGGGCGGCCGGCCGAGGGCGGCGCTGACGAACCGGGTCTGCTCGGCGCTGCCGCCGATGCCCGACCGCAGGAACGCGTCGCTGGTGTCGGCGCCATCGGCCGCATCCCCCTTCGCCAGGCTGACGAACGCCACGGCGTCGCCCTCTATGTCGATGTCCGGCTCGGCGGAGATGTCGACCCCACCCAGGGGCGTGCCGGCGTCGTTGACCGAGACCATCCGCGTCGTCCGAGCCAGGAGGTCGCGGACGTAGACGTCGAAGCGGTCCGCGGCACCGGTCCCGTTGGCAGCGCGAGCGACGCCGAAGGCGGTGAAGACGACGTGCCGTCCGTCCCCCGAGATCGTCCCGGAGACCGCGCTGGGGACGGCGACGTCGTCGTTGCCGCGGCTGGCCAGCGACAGCCGGCCGGTGACCATGTCCTTGACGTAGACGGCGAAGATCGGGGCGTCGGCGACGAGACCCGTCGCGGTGGAGGTGAACTCCACCGTCTGGCCGTCGGCGCTGACCGACGGTGACGTGCTCTCAGAGAGCGCCGACGGCTGCCCGCCGTCGGTCGCGCGGTTGACCTGCGTCACCTCACCGGTGTTGCGGTCCAACCGGAAGACGTTCGTCGCGCTGTTGTCGTCGTCGGGGACCAGGCTGTCGTCGCCGGAGGAGAAGACGACGAAGCGCCCGTCGGCGGAGACGGAGTGGCGCGTGACGGTCGACACCGCGACGCCCTCGGTCGGAAGCGCTCCGGATCCGGTCGGACGGTCCATGAGAGCCGTGGTGCCGTCGGGCAGTGCTGACGCCGGGCCCGGGGCGCCGGCCAGAACGGCGGCAGCCGTCAGGACCGTGAGGGCGGTGCGGGCAAGGGTGCGCATGCCTCCACGACATCAGTGGGTCCTCGGGCCGGCAATCGGGCGTCGGCCCTGGACTTTGTCCTGGCGCGGTGCCCGGGCCAGGCGATCGGGGCGCGCGCAAAGTCCGGGGCCGTTCCCCGATTGCGAGGCCGCGGCCCGGTTGGGAGCGTCGGTGGCTCCACATCACCAACGAAGGAGCATCACCATCATGCAGCTCTACGCCATCCTGCGCCGCAGCGGCTGGCCCACCGGGCCCGACCTCGAGAAGGCCGCCGCACGCTCGACGCGTGTCGGCGACGAGGTCATGCCGCAGGACGTCCGCTGGATCCGCAGCTACGTCCTGGGCGAGTCCGACGGCAGCCTCGGCACCGTGTGCATCTACGAGGGCAGCAGCCCGGATGCGATCCGCAAGCACGCCTCGCTGGCAGACCTGCCGGCCGACGAGATCATCCCGATCGCCGACACCGTCCTCGTGCGCGAGGACCCCGCGCCCGCCGCCTGAGGCCCGGCGACGCCCCCGGAGCATCCGGGGGCGTCACGCGCGCCTCTCAGCCGAAGAGCCGCGCGCGCTCGGCCCAGTGCAGGAGCATGATCGTCTTGGCGTCCACGATCTCGCCGCGATCGATCATGGCCAGCGCCGCGGCGAAGGGCAGCTCCAGCAGCTCGATGTCCTCGCCCTCCGCGATGACCCCGCCGCCGGCCCCGCGGGCCGTGGCCTCGTAGGGCGCCGCGAAGAAGTGCACGCGCTCCGTGACCGATCCGGGGCTCATGAACACGTCGAAGATCGACGTCACCTCACCGACGGTCACGCCGGTCTCCTCCAGGGCCTCGCGGCGGATCGCCGCGGCGGCGTCCTCGTCGTCCAGCAGACCGGCGCAGGCCTCGACGAGCATCCCGTCAGGGTGCCCGTTGGCGAAGGCCGGCCAGCGGAACTGCCGGGTGAGCAGCACCTCTCCGCGGCGCGGCTCGTACAGCAGGATCGTCGCGCCGTTGCCGCGGTCGTAGGCCTCCCGGTGCTCGCGGGTCCAGCGCCCGTCACGGTGCTGGTAGTCGAACGTGGCCCTGCGCAGCACGTACCAGCTGTCGGCGAGCACGTCGACGTGCAGGGGCCTCACCCGGGCGTTGCGGCCTGTCGGCCAGACGTGCCCGGGTGCCGGCCCGCCGCTCACCTGTGCACGGCCTTGCTACCGGACTCCAACCGCAACGTCCCGCCGGCGTTCGCCGCGGAGACCTTGCAGGTGATCCGCCGGGCCAGATGGAAGGTCTGCCGGTAGATCGCCGGCGTGATCTTCAGGCGTCGCGCGTGCGCGCCCTTGATGTCGACCGAGCCCGACCTCTGGACGGTCGTCCAGCCGTAGCGGACCGTGAAGCGGTCGCCGGCGAGCTTCGGCGCCCGGCAGGACACCGTCCGGCCGACGCGGGCGACACCCGCGATGGTCGGCGCCGTGGCACCGCCGGCGGCGTCGGGGCTGCCGTCGGCCGTGTAGGGCTCGATCGGCGGCCTGGCCTGCGTGATGAAGCCGCGGAACGCGGAGACGCGCATCGGGACGTTCGGCAGCAGCGTGTCGCCGCAGGGGCCGTTCTTGACCTCCGCCCCCCAACTCGTGACGCCGACCTGCACCGGGCCCGACGTCGTGCTCGCCACGACCGGTCCGCCGCTGTCACCAGGGCAGGCCATCACCAGCGGCCGGTGGTCGACGAGGTCCCGGGTGCACAACACGTGCGTCGTGATCACCCTCGGATAGGCCTGGGCGCACTCGCCCGGGCCGATGACGGTCAGCGCGCCGCGCTGCAGCGGCGTCGGCCTGGTCGCTTGCGGCGGTGTCGTGGGGTTCGGCCACGTCAGCGGAACGGCTTGCCGGGTGGCGCCGTAGCCGAGCATCGTCACCGCGGCACCGGGCGCCTCCGACGCGCCGTCCGCCGGCCCGGCGATCCGGATCGGCTGCACGGCAGTCACCGGGCGCTTGAGCAGGATGAGCCCGACGTCGTTGACGGCGATCGCGTTCTCGGGGCTGTCGTGACGGAACGGGAAGGCCTCTCCGAACCTCGGGTGCACGGAGTAGCCGCGCACCGGCACCGCCGCGGCGGCCTGCCGCCGCGGGGTCAGCAGGTTGCCGTCGACGCCGACGAGCACGCGGACCTCGCTGGCCGATGCCCCGTCGAGGCAGTGACCGGCCGTGAGGATCCGCGTCGGGGTGATGAGCGTCCCGGTGCACCGGCCGCCGAGCCAGGCCGTGTACGGCGCCGTGGTGATCGGCGTGTCGGTGCCACCCGGGACGGCCAGGGCGACAGCAGGTGCGAGCAGCGCCGCCAGCGCGGCCGCGGCGCAGGGCTTCCAGCGCGTCACCGGACCACGAAGTCCTTGTGCATGCCGGACTTGTAGTGGCCGGGCAGGTTGCAGATCAGCGCGTAGTGCCCGGGCTTGAGCTGGAGCTTCAGCGTGCGCGTGCTGCCTGCCGCCACCTCGACCTCGCCGACGCTTCCGGCCTCGGAGGCCTTGCCGTGGGAGAGCTTGAGGTAGCCGGCCTTGTGGTTGGTCCTGATGACGACGAGCTCGTGCTCGACGCGGGCGGTGTTTTTCACCTTGAAGCTGACCGCGCCGGTCTTGGCGATGCCGTCGCCCTTGATGGCAAAGCTCGACAGGTGCTCGCTCGCCGACGGCGGCGTGCCGTAGGCGTCGGGCCGGGCGAGCGCCGGTGCGACGCCGATCACGGCGACGGTGCCAGCGAGAGCGATGACGAGATGGGTGTTGCGAACAGGAGACATGGAGTCCTTGGGACAGGGATGGATGGTCTCCCTGAGCCTGCTCGCCGGTGCCGGCCCCCACAATCGGGCGGCCACCCTGGACTTACCTACGCGGCCTGTTGCACGAGCTCGGCGGCAAGGCCGTCCCGCGTGTCGACGCCGAGCTTGCGGTACGCCGCTGCGAGATGCGTCTCGACGGTCTTGACGCTGAGGAACAGCTGATGGGCGATCGCGCGGTTCGACGTTCCCGCAGCGGCGAGCTCGGCAACCTCGCGCTGGCGTGGCGTCAGCGCATCGGCACCGGCGGTCTGCGCCCGGCGTGGTCGCAGGCCGCTGGCCACCAGCTCCCGCCGGGCACGGTCGGCAAGCGGCAGTGCTCCGACCCGGTCGGCATCGGCCAAGGCGCTCTGGAGCGGGTCGCGGGCCTCGACGCGGTCTCCGAGCCGGGAGAGCGTCGCCCCCACCTCGAGCCGGATCCGGGCCAGCAGCAGCGGGGCGTGACCGGTGTCCGGCACACCCGGCGAGCCAAATGCTCGCTCGGCCAGCTGCAGCCGGCGTTGCGCGTCGGGCTCGGCCACGATGCGGGCGTGGTACGCCGCGAGGATCGGCAGCGGCGCACCGAACGCCAGTGCCGTTCTGAGCTCGACGTCCGCCAGCGAAGCGGCCTCCTCCACACGCCCCATGTGCGACAACGCGAGGGAGGCGGTCGTCCGCCATGGCGTCCACGTCGGGTTCGGCCGCCCCTGACGTTCGCGCAGCGCCCCGGCCTGGCACGCCTCGCCGTAGGCGGTCTGGAAGTCGCCCTCGGCCAGCGCCAGCCGGGCGCGGGCGTGGAGGACCCCGACCTCCCAGGGCAGCGCGCCGATCGTTCCGTTCATCCGCCGCTCGGCCAGGACGGCGCGTGCCTCCTCGGTGGCGCCGCGGTCTGCGAGGGCGTTGACGAGCAGGGTGACGGCGCCACCGCGGAAGAGCTCGGCGGTGTCGGGGACAAGGTCCAGCACGACCCGCGCCTGCGCCTCGGCGGCGCGGGCGTCGCCCAGCCGCGCGGCCACCTCGCCCGCGTACCACGCGGCCGCGGCCCGCAGACGGGCGGAGCCGTGGTCCTCCGCGACCCGCTCCAGGTCGGCGATCGCGTGTTCGGCCTGCTCGAGGTGGTCGGAGACGATCAGCGCGCCGACACACAGGTGGTAGCCCGGCCGGCGGCGAGCGTGCGCCAGCAACAGGCCGCCGTCCAGCGCCTCGAGGGCGAGGGCGCCACACGCAGCCGCGTCGGGGGAGCCGAGCTCGGCGCCCAGCCACGCGCGATGCGCCAGGACCAGGTGCCGCTGAAGGGGATCGACGTCGTCCCCGAGCACGATCTCCGTGGCGAGCGTGTGGCGTTCGCGGTGGCAGCCCGGCTGCATGAGCAGCGTGTCCAGCAGCGCGGTCTCGATCGTCAGGCGGCGGGCGGGGTCGGTCTCCCCGGCCCGCTCACGCCGCAGCGCGTCGGCCAGGTCGCCCCCCGGCGAGTCGACGACGGTCAGGCCCGCGACGGCGAGCAGCGTCCGCAGCCCGTCCTCCTCACGGTCGCTCGCGGCGACCGCGCGGCGCAGGTGGTCACCCGCGTCGGCACGACCCGTGTCATACGCGACGACCGTCAGCTGGGCCAGGAGGTCGCTGCGGTTGTCGCCGGGCGCCCGCTCCTCCACGACGCGCAGCAGGTAGGTGGCGGCCCGTTCGGGGTCGCCGGCCCGCCAGGCGTCCACCGCGGCACGTCCCAGCAGCTCGCTGATCTGCGGATCGCCCTGCGGCGGGCAGCAGAGGAGGTGCGCGGCGATGTCGGCGAACGACGCTCCGGCGCGCTCGAGCGCCCGCGCCGCCGCCAGATGCAGGCGGTCGGCGGTGCTGCGGGCGAGGTCGTCGATGATCGCCTGGCGCAGTACGGAGTGGACGAACGCGCGGCCGCTCTCGGCCAGGAAGCCGGCGGCCACGAGGGCGTCGCGGCCGCGAGCGAGAACGTCGGCGCTGGTGTCCGCAATGGCGATGAGCACGGCGGGCGGGGCGTCAGCACCCGCGACCGCGATCGCGGCGGCGACCGCTCGGTGCGCCGGGTCCAGCGCGGCCAGCCGACGGCGGAGCGCATCCCGTGCCCGCGGAGCCTCCAGGCGCCGCACCTCCCGGCCCGGGTCGTCCTGGCCGCCGACCTCGCGGACGAGCGCATCCAAGAGCCACGGGTTGCCGCCGGCCTCGGCGTGCAGCTGCCGCGCGGTGGCGACGGGAAGGTCCGGCGCCAGGCGGCGCATGAGCCGGACCGCCCCGGCCGGCGTCAGCGGTCGCGGCCGCAACACGGTCGTCGTGCGGTGCTCCTCATACAGGCTGATCACGTCGGCCGCGGTGTCCGCGGCGTCCGCGCGTCCGGCGAGGACCAGCAGCAGCGGGACGTCGGTGGCGCGCGCGGCGAGGTAGGCGAGGACCTCCAGCGACTCGCGGTCGGCCCACTGCGCATCGTCGACGACCAGCGCCAGCGGACCGGTGATCGTGAGCGTCCGGGAGAGCCAGAAGACGCTGTGGGCGATCGCCGTGGTGACGTCCGGCCCAGGCTCAGACAGTCCCAGCAGCATCGCCCCGGCCGGCTCGGTCGCGCCGCGGAGCAGCGCCGCGCGCGCGGCGGTGTCCAGGTCGCGGACGGCGGTCTCCAGCAGCGTCCGCAGCACGCCGTAGCCGAAGCCACGCTCCAGCGGCGCTGCTGCGGCGTACCGGACCTGGCAGCCCGCGTCCAGCGCCTCCGCGACGACCTGGGCGACGAGCGCCGACTTGCCCGAACCGGCCACCCCCTGCACGCTCACGGCACAGCCCACGCCGTCCTGCAGGCGTCGCACGGCACGCGTGAGCACCTGGACCTCCTGGTCGCGTTCGACGAGCGGCACGGCGGTCAGCGACCGGCACGGCAGCACCGTGGGATCGCCGGCGCCGCCGTCGATGAGGCAGGGCGGGTTCATCGGCCGGATCGGGACAGGACGGTGGCAACAGCGGTGCGTCGGTGCATCAGAACTCCTGGTGGGGTGTGCCGCCCCAGCAGATCAATCCGCCGTGTGACCGACCGTGTGCGGCTCCCTGCGGACGGTGAACTTCCGGGCGACCGTCGCCGACCGCCGCTGGTCGGAGGTCGACAGGCCGGCCTGCAGCCGGTACCGCCCGGGCCGCAGGTTCCTTGCGGAAAAGCGCAGGGTGTTGTGACCTTCCCGTGCCTGGAGGCGCAGCGTGCGCACGGTGCGGTGGCGCGTGCCGGCCTTGCGGGCGAGCACGACCGTCACCGTCCCCGCCGGGGCCGCGGTGAACCGGAGCACCGCCGTCGCGTGTCGCGACAGGACGGCGTGCGCGAGGGCAACACCGGAGAGCCTCGGGGCCGGCCGGATCACGCCGCCACCCGGGCCGCCGCCACCACCCGGGCCGCCGCCACCACCCGGGCCGCCGCCACCACCCGGGCCGCCGCCCGTCCCTGGAGCGCCGTCCCGGTCCGTGGTGCCGGGGTCCGACGCGGGCGCAGCCGTGACGACACCGGTTGCCGCCGAGATCGACGATCCCTCGCCGTCGGGGTCCGTGGCCCACGAGCGCACGCGCAGGGTGTGGCCGGCGCTGGTGGCCGGGAGGACCAGCGTGGTGCCCGTCGCGCCCGGCAGGTCGGCGCAGGCGCCGCCGTCGGCGTCGCACTGCTGCCAGCGCAGCACCGACGTCAGCGGAGCGATGCCCTGGTAGTCGGCGTCGGTGGCCGTCAGGGTCGCGCCCGCCACGGCCGGCCCGCTGATCGCGGGCGCAGACGCCGTGACGTCCATCCGGGTCCCGGGGACGACCGAGTCGGACACGTAGCAGGCGACCGTCACGGCCCCGAAGATGCTCTGCGCGGGCTGGAAGCCGACGACGCTGCCGGATCCTCCGTCGCCGACCTCGTCGTACACGGCCGACAGCGTCGCGCTGCCCTCGTGCAGCAGCGCCTCGAAGTGGACGCGCGTGCCCCCCGCGAAGGTCTGGCCGCGCCACTCGACGACGAACGTCCGGTGCGGAGCGCTGCCGAGCGTCGTGGTGTAGATGCCATCCTCCGGCCGGCGGTCGGTGCGCAGGTCCGTCCACAGCGGCGCGAAGGTCGGCACCTGCAACTGGGAGGGGAAGCAGGCGCTGTCGAAGGTGTCTGTCGACGCCGCCGAGACGTCGTCGACGAACTGGAGGTTGCCGTTGGTCGACGCGAAGAGACGGTCGTGCACGACCCCGTCGAGCGTCACCGGGAAGGGCAGCGCCACCGGCACGACGACGTCGTCGCCGCTGGACTGCGGCACCAGGTCGAGCCCGGGGACGACGGTGGCGCCCGCGGTGATGGACGCGGTCCGCGCGACCCGGGGCGGGCTGGTCGCCACGACGTTGGACACCGGCGTGCGCGACGTCCCGGACTGCCCGGCGGCGGTGTCGGTGACCTCGGCGATCAGCCGGTGACCGCCGTCGGCCGCAGCAGGCGTGTACCGGGCGGCGATGGCGCCATCGATCGCCTCGCAGCTCCCGCCATCGGTCGCGCAGCGCAACCAGCGGTAGGAGAAGTCCCGGGCGCCTCCGTCGCTCCAGACGCCGGGGTCGACGTCCACGGCACGCCCGGTCGTGGCGATGCCCCGGATCTCCGGGGTGCTCGTCGCCAGCGGCACCGGCGTGCTGGCCTCCACGGAGAAGCTCGTGCAGCCGGTGCTGCCTGGGACGCTCGCCACGATCCATGTCCCCAGGTGGCCTGCGGGAAGGAGGACCTTCAGCGTCCGGGTGATGAACGTCGCCGCGCCGGCGTCGCCCGCGTATCCGGCTGCCGGGGCGAAGCGGTCGCCGCTGCCGTCGTAGAAGACGCTCGACAAGCTGACCGACTGGGCGCACGCCGGGCGCACCGTCAGCGTCAGGCAGACCGGCTGGGTGTTGTGGTTGAGGATGCGTTCACGGTGGCTGAAGAAGCGGTCCGCCTGCTCCAGCACCGCCGGCGTGGCCTTGATGCTCGCGCAGTCCGACGGCAGCCCGTTCAGATCCAGCCGACCGGCCTGCTGCAGGTCGGTGGCGGTCAGCGTCGACGTCACCGACAGCACCGGGAACGCCGCGCCGGCAGGGACGGCGGCCACGAGCAGGACGAGGACGGCCACGGCCGCCGCAGGCAGGGAGCGGTGCATGCGCTCGAGCATGCGTGGCCGCCGTGGTGCCGACAATCGGGACACGCCCCTGAAGTTGCGCCCGGTCGCGCCCGCGGCCCGTCCCGCGTAGATACGGGGTCGCGTCCCGATTGTGGACATGACCGGATCCGGCGAACGTCCGGCAGATGCGCCTGATCTCGCTGAGCCTCATCGCCGCCGTCGCCGTCGCGGGCTGTGTCGCGACGGCCGGCGCGGCACCGACACCTGCCGGCTGTCAGACCCTCCCCCGTGTCTTCGCCTCCGGCGCGCTGGCCATCTTCTCGCAGCGCTATCGCAGCGACGGCGGCGGCGCACTGGAGTGGGCCTGCTCGGGCTCGTCGCGCCCTCTGCTGGTCGGCAGCCAGGACGACAACTACGGAGGGCGCAGCCAGGCGTACGCCTACGACGGGTCGCGATACCTCGTCGAGGCCGGCCTGTCGGTCGGCGAGGGCGGCGGCAACGCGGACTTCGTGGTCTGGGACATGAGGCGACGCCGGAGGGTCTCGGTGATCCCGGCGACCGCCTCCGACGATCCGCCGCCGCCGTTCCGCGTCACCAGCACCGGCGCGGTCATCGCACAGGACGTCTCGCTGTCGCATCCGGCGGTGACGGCCTACCGGCCCCGCTACCCGCGCGAGGCGCGGGGCGAGGTGCTCTCGACGCCGGGTGTCAGCGCATCGCAGATCGCCCTGATCGGCACCACGGTCTACTGGACCGAGGCATCGGTCGCCCGGTCCGCGCAGCTCACCGGTCCGCCGACGCCGTCGGAGAACCGCATCCTGGCGGACGTCGTCACCGTGAGGGCCCGCCGCCCGTGCGACGCGCAACCCGGCCGGACCGTCGCCGGCGTGGCGCGCGTGCGGGTGTTGCGGCGGGGCGGCAGGCAGGTCGTCTGCACCGCGGCGCGCGATCGGCCCGTGCCGTTGCCGGCCGGCTCGGTGACGATCACCGGGGATCGCTGGGTCCTCTCCCGCGCACGGTCGCGCGCGTGGCTGCTCGACGCATCGACCGGGCGGATCGTGCAGCGCATGGCCGAGGTCGCCGAGATCACGGTCCTGCCCGACGGGACGGTCGCCTGGAGCACCCTCGGCGGCAGGCTGCTCACGGCGACGCGGCAGCATCCGGCGCCGTCCACGCTTGCGGTGGCAGGCGGTGCACCGCACGCGCTGGCCTCCTCGACCTCCACCGTGTATTGGACTGCGGGCGGGGCGCCCCACGAGCTTCGTGGCAGCGCCCCGGAGACCGCGCTCAGCCTCGCGCCGTGAGCGTGAGCTGGGCGTCGGCCCCGACGCCGCGGGCCGTGACCCTCAACGCGCGGCTGCGGCGCAGCGCCGCCCGGCCCGCCGTCGACAGGCGGATCGTCACGGCGCGGGACTGACCGGGCGCGAGGTCGACGCGGATGCCGGCGACCTTGACGCTCCTGGCGTGGCCGCCCCGGCCGCGTGCAGTCAGCGTGAGGGTGCCGTGGCAGGCTCCCGCGCCACGGCAGGTCACACGCGTCGTCGCGCGTCCGGAGCGGACGCGGATGCGCGAGGGCAGCGACACGCTGCCGCGTGCTGCGGTGTCGCCGTCATCGGTCGTGCCGGGCCCGCCGCTCTCGAGCGGCATCGTGAAGGTCTGATCGGCCCCGTTGGTCGTGCCCGTCTTGTTGTAGGCCACCAGCCGATAGTGCACCTGGAGCCCAGGCGTCAGGCCGTTCAGGGTCGCGTGGACCTGCACCGGGCTCGTGCCCGCGCCGACGACCTCGTCGCAGGGTGCGCTGTAGCCGTAGGACGCCGACGTTCCGTAGTCGAAGCTGCAGCTCGTGTCCAGGCCGTTGGGGTTGACGGTGCCGCTCGCGGTCGCGTGGCCACCACCGAGCGCTGACGGCGCGGTCGTCGTGGCGGTCGGGGCCGGCGGATCCTGGGTGTCCAAGAACGAGTCGCTGCCCTCCCCCGCCCCCGCGCCGTTTCCGGCGACGACGCGGAAGTGGTAGCGGGTGCTCGGCGTGAGGTTCGTGATGGTCGCGGCGACCGCGACCTCGGCGGTACCGCTGCCGGGCGCGACGTCGCACGCCGCGCGCTGGCCGTAGCCGGTCGTGGTGCCGTAGTCGACGTGGCAGTCCGAGACCTCACTGCCGTTGGGGTTGACCGTCCCGTGGATCGTCGCCGCCGTCTGGGTGACGCCCGTCGCGTCCGTGGTCGTGCTGACCGACGGCGGGCCGGCGGCGACAGCCACCGGCGCAAGCAGCGCGCAGGCCGCGAGGACCGCCGTGGCGAGCGCGCCGGCACGGTGAACCGTGCCGTTGTCGTTGGTGCGTTGTGATGTGAGCATCGACTCAGCCAACCGGCAGCCTGAGCCCCGCACAATCGGGCGCGACCCCGGGACTTTGGTGGTCGTCGCGCCTGAAGAGGGCCGGGCAGGCCTCGGCCTCGGCCTGCCCCGCAGCTCATGCCGGCGCCCGGCTCCGCCGCTCAGCGGACCCGCAGCGTGAAGCGCACGGGTGCGGCGGCGTTGCCCGCCGCATCGGTTGCCGTCGCGGTCACCCGGTAGCGGCCGGGGCGCAGCCGCCGCCCGAGCGACACGGTGTTCGCGCCAGTTCGGGCGCTGCGCGTCTGCGCGCCGCCCACGGATGCGAAGCGGCCATAGGCCCCCCGGCGCTGGAGGACCAGGCGGACCTTCGCCGCCTCCGACAACGTGAAGGTCACCGTCCCGCGGCGCGTGGCCCGCAGGCGCAGACCCGTGAGCGCCGGTGCCGTCGTGTCGGTTCGGACGCCGGTGGCCGGACCAGCCGTTGCACCTGAGGTGGACGGCTGCGGCTGGCTCTGCGGCTGCGGCTGTGGCTGCGGTCTCGGGTCGCCCAGGAAGCGGGCGACCGCGATGCGCGGGATCGGTCCCGCCTGGACCGCGCTGCCGACGACCGTGACCCGCCCATCGGGCAGCACGTCGGCCGCGACCACCTGCGCGGTGATCTCGGCGACCCGTGTGGACGTCAGCCCACCGGCGCCGAAGGTGTCGTCCAGGACACCGGCCGGCGTCAGCCGCGCGGCGGCCAGCGACGTATCCGCGAAGGTGCCGCCGCCCACCACGACGCGACCCTGCGCGTCCTCCGCAGCGCTCACCGCCACGTCGCTGCCCGGGTAGTCGATCCGCGCCACGCCGGCCACGCCGAACGTGCCGTCCGGCGCGCCGCTGGGCAGGACCCGCTCGACCACGCCGGCAGGGTCGTCCTGTGCGGAGACCCCCGCGAGCAGCGCCCGGCCGTCGCGGTCCAGCGAGACGCTGCGCGGCGTTGCGAGGAGGGGCAGCGTCACCGTGCCGGCAACGCCGAAGGCCCGGTCCAGCTTTCCGGCGCGCGTGTAGCGGACGAGGCTTGCGATGCTGCGGCCGTCAGCGTCGACGGTGCTGCCGGCGATGACCATCCCGCCCCCGGGCACCGCGGTGGCCGCAAGTGCGGTGTCGCTCGTGCCGTTCACGTCGGCGGGCTCGAAGGCCGTGGGGTCATCCGCGCCGGCGGCGGTGAGCCGCAACGCGGCGATGTCGCTGCCGCTGGTGAGCGCGACGTCGATGGTGCCGTCCTCATGGACGACGACGCCACCGGGGTCGGAGGAGGTGGGGATGAAGCGGCGCCCGTCGCCGTCGCCGCGACCGGGCGCGAAGGTCTCGTCGGGTGTGCCGTCGGCGTCGAAGCGCGCGATCGCGAGGCCCGGCGCGCGCGCCAGCCGCGTCCTGCCCACGACCAGGAGCCTGCCGTCGGGCTGCAGCGCGGCGGCAGCCGCGGCATCCTCGTCGCCGGTCCGGATCACCGCGGTCCCGTCGCCGTCCCAGCTGCGGTCCAGCCGGCCGTCGGCGGTGAGGCGCGTGACGACCAAGCCGGAAGCCAACCCGGACGTCAGGTCATGCACCACGAGCACCCGCCCGTCGGGCTGGGTCACCGCGGTGCGGGCCACGCCGACGCCCGCGAGCGCGTGACCGCCGTCACCGAAGGACGGGTCGGGGTCGCCGGCGGCGAGCGCCGCGGAGGCGGGCGCGCCGGCGGCCACGGCGGCCGCGAGTGCGAGGATTCGGACGGGGTGGGACATGGGGAATCTCCGGGGAGGGGTCGGTCAGCGCGGCGCGCGACCGCTTGAGGTCGACGTGACCATCGCGCGCGGCGTGCAGGGCGACAATCGGTGTCGAGCCCTGGACTTCTGAGCACCTCACCCCGGCACCGAAGGTGCGGGCATCGGCCCGCCGGTCACCCATCACGCGCCGGCGGCGCCACGAACACATCCCCGACCGCAGCACGTCGAGTCGCCCGGATCACGGTCGACGTGCCCCCAGGCAGCGCCGGGACCTGAACCCCGACGCGCGCCTCAGACGACCTTCAGCTTGAGCGCAACCGGCCTGGACGACAGCCCGGCACCGGTCGCGATGAGGGTGGCGCGGTAGTCGCCCTTGGCGAGGGCCTTCTTGCGGACCTTGCCCGTGAACGCGTAGCGGTTGGTGCCCGTTCTGCCGTTGAGCTTGATCGTGGCGACCGTTCGGGCAATGGTGCAGGCCTTCTGGCGCCTGCTGGGCCGGCCAGACCGGCAGAGCCTCCCGGCGCGGTGGCCCTGCTTCAGGCGCGCGATGGTGATCCGCACCGATGCCGCACGGTTCAGCGTGAACGTGAAGCGGGTGCCCGGTTGGCGGCCCCGGCTGCGGAACCGCTTGGGCTTGGCGCCGAACCTCGAGACCACGGGCGCCCTGGCCTTCGGCGGCGTGACGACCGGAGGCTTCGTGACGGGCGGCGTCGTACCCGGCGCGACTGCGGCCGCAGCCGGGCAGGTGCCGTGCACGGCCCGCAGCCACAGCCGGGAGACGCCCGGGTCCAGGTCGGCGAGGTAGCCGGTGTCGTCGGTGTCGAACAGCACGCAGCCGCCGTCGGCGCTCACCGCCGGTCCTCCTGCTCCACGCGTGCCCGTCGCGCCGGCCGGGCCGTCGGCGCGCGACGCGAGCACGGTGGTCTGCGCCGCGAGGTCGCGGACGAAGACGTCCTGCACGCCGTTGACGTCGCCCGGGACGAGGTTCGTGGCGTTCGAGGAGAAGGCGACGCTGGCGCCGTCGGCGCTGATCTGCGCCTCGTAGGAACTGGTGTCGCCCTGCTCATCGGCGTCCGTGAGGCTCGCCCGGAGGACGCTGCCGGTGAGGAGATCCCGGACGTAGATGTCCGAGACCGTGTTGGTGTCAGCGCCCACCAGGGCGCCGTAGGTCGCAAACGCGACGCGGGACCCGTCGGCGCTGATCGTCGGCCCTACGCTGTCGTCGTCGGTGAGGGCGTCGACGCGCGCCGGGGTACCGGGCACGTCGGAGACCCAGACGTGGGTCTCGCTCGATCCGCCGATCTTCTTGGCCTTCGGACCCTGCCCCGTGTCGGTCGCGGCCTCCCAGGTGGCCCGCGCGCCGGTGAAATCCAGCTGCGGGGAGGCGGCATCGCCGTCGTGCTGCTCTGCGCCGACGACCGTCGTGGCCTGCGCCGCGAGGTCGCGAACCACCACGTGGCGCACGCTGTCGCCGGTGCCCAGCTGCGCATCGCTGCTCAGGAACGCCACCCGGTTGCCGTCCCCGCTGATCGCTCCGCCGGACGAGATGTTCAGTGCGCCGCCGGCGCCGGTCGGCCGCGAGGCGACCGTGACGGTCGCGGACGCGATGTCCCGCACGTACACCGCTGCCCCGGGCGCGGCCGGCACGAGGTTGGTCGCCTGCGTCGCGAAGGCGACGCGGTTGCCGTCGGCGCTGATCGATGCGCCGTACACCCCACCGTCCGCCGGCGCGCCCGCCGCGCCTGCCGCCCGGCTGACCAGCACGACCTCGCCGGTCAGGTTGTCACGTCGCCAGGCCTCGGACGGGCCGTCGGGCGAAGCGCCCGGCAGCCCGGCCGCGGCCGCCGTGAACACGGCGTAGCGTCCGTCGGCGCTCAGCGACCCGGGGCCCTCGGATGCCACGTAGCCGCCCGCGTTGGCGAACGGGGCCGCACCCGCGGGCCGGGAGACCAGGCTCGTGGTGCGCGGCGCCGCCAGCGCGCGGTGGTAGACGCCATCGACGGACGGGTCGCCGTCGGCGCTGAGGCCGCGCGACACGAACACGACCGAGGTGCCGTCGGCGCTGACCGACACGCCGCTCGCGCTCGAGGCCGCGGCTCCGGCGCCGGTGGCGCGCGACACGAGCTCGGTGGTGCCGGTGTTGATCCTTCGCACGTACACCTGCGATCCGCCGGCGCCTGCTGCGTCGAGGTCGGGGGACGCCGATGTGAAGGCGACGACGTCGCCGCTGTTGTCGACGTCCGGGCTGGACGCGTAGTGGGAGGCCTTGACCGACCCGGTGGACTGGTCGACGAGCACGATGAACGTGCTGGCCAGGACGCGCCGGTGGACGTCCGACTGGGTGTCGGCGTCGCCGTCGCCGATGTTGGTGGCGTTGGAGGTGTAGACGACGTACAGGCCGTTGCCGCTGATCTCCGCCGAGTCCGCGTACCCGTCCGCCGTCTTCGTCGAGTTGCCGAAGATGCAGCTGACGATCGCCGTGGTCGACGTTGCGAAGTCATGCCAGAAGACGTCGGAGTACCCGTTCGCGTCGGTCAGGCCCGCCACGAGGTTCGTGGCCCGCGAGTTGAAGGCGACGCGCGCGCCGTCGAAGCTGATCGAGGCGCCCAGGGCGTCGTCGTTGGGCAGTGCCGCGCCGTTGGGGTCATCCACGAGCGAGAGCGCGTTGGCGCCGCCGATCTGACGGCGGTAGACGTGGTAGCCGGTGGCGGGCCCGCCGGACACCAGGTTGTGGGCGACCGACGTGAACACCACGTACTGCCCGTTGCCGCTGATCTCCGGGTCGTCGGAGTGGCCGTCGAGTGCGGCGTTGACCACGGCCGGCTTGCTGACCAGCGTGGTGGTGGCGTTGGCGACGTCCCGGACGTAGACGTCGGTGTTCGCGTTGGTGTCCTGCGGGCTGAGCACCTGGCTGCAGGAGAACGCCACCCGTGCGCCGTCGGACGAGATCGTCGGCTCGCCGCAGTACTCGTTGTTCTGCGCCCCGTCGGCGCCCGTCGCCCGGCTCACCAGCAGCACCTCTCCGGTGACACGGTCCTTGCGATAGACGTGGCCGACGAGGTTGTCGTCGTTGTCGAGCAGGCCGTTGGCGTCGGACGTGAAGGCGACGTAGCGACCGTCGGCACTGGTCGATCTCCGCCCGAGCCCGGAGCCCTGGACCGGTATCGGTAGCGCCGCGAAGGAGCCTGACGCTGCGGCGCCGACCAGGAGGGTGCTGCCGGTAGGCGCCGCCGAGGTGACGGCGGGCAGGGCAAGTGCGGTCGCCAGCGCGAAGGCTGCGGCGACCGTGCGGGAGAGCATGAGACTCCGATGGCACGGGGGATGGAGCGCGGGGTGCGCCGGGTGACCCACCATGTCACGCCGCACGTGCGACGCGCAGTGTCACATGCGTCCCACCGGTCGAACGGCACGCGATGGGCCGCCGCCGTCCCCATCCGCTCGACCGTCGTTGACGGGTCATCCCCGGGCAGCGTGCGCCGTCTTGCGGTCGAGGTCGACGGTGCTGGGCGGGCGACCTTCGACGGCGTCGACCTTCGTCGAGCGGCCCGTCGACCAGGACGGCCGTGATCTGCTTCGGGGCGGGGACCGACATGTCGCGGCCCATCGGCAATCCCTCTCGTCACCGATCAGAGCCGCCCATGGACGAGTCCCACGATGCGGCCGAGCTCGACGGGGCCGAACGTGCGGGAATCGATCGAGTCGGCGCGCCGGTCACCCATCACGAAGACGGCGCCGCCACGAACGCGGACCGGCCCGAAGTACGTCGAGTCGACCGAGTCACGGTCGACGTAGGACTCGTGGACGGGCGCGCCGTTGACCCGCAGCGTCCCGTCCGTGATGGCCACGACATCGGCCCCTACGCCGACCACGCGCTTGAGCAGCAACGTCCCGTCCTCGGGTGACGTGAACACGACGAGCTCGCCGCGATGAGGGGCGCGGAAGCGCAACGTCAGCTTGTCGACGACGACACGGTCGCCCGCGCGCAACGTCGGCGCCATGCTCGACGTCGGCACGCGAAAGGTCTCCACGACGAACGTGCGCACCAGCAGGAGCACGGCGACCCCGGCGAGCAGCGCCGCGACCGCCCAGCGGGCACCGGCGCCGCGGGCTAGAGCAGGACGCCGGTCAGCCGCAGCGTCCACAGCGACAGCCCCACGGTGCCCAACGCGCTCCCGACACGCCGGGCGTGGTCGCGCGGGAGCGCCGAGATGAGCGCGACGACCACCCCGAGCTCGGCCAAGGTGCAGAAGACGTCGATCCTCGCCACCCGCTCGGGGACGCCGGCGTGGGGACCGAGCGGCGGCCCGTTGGTCCGGCTGACCACGTACATCAGGAGGATCAGGACGTTCGTGGCGATCCCGCAGAGCATCAGCCCGGGCCGGGGCCAGCGGACGATCGCCATCGCGAACGTCCCCTGCCAGATCGCCGTCGCGAGGAAGAACGCGCCGTAGGCCCACCACTCGTCGAAGTGCGCGTCGACCAGCGCGGCGTGGACGTACGCGGCGCACACCGACAGCCCCGCCGCGACGACGATCATGGCGTGACCGGCGGGTACTGCGGCCCGACGCCGCTGTCCGGGACGTAGAGCGCTCCGTCGGCCTCCTGGTACTCGGCGCGTGAGCCCATCGGGTCGTTGTCGTAGACGACCGCCCCCGAGGGCGCCCGCACCCAGAACTGATGCATCATGTCGTGGTCCTCGTGGACCAGGTTGTGGCAGTGGAGCATGTAGCGCCCGGCCTGCGGGCCGAACCGGGCGATGACCGTGACCGTCTCGTCCTCGCCCACGTAGACCACGTCCTTCGGTCCCTTCTCGAAGGGCTGCACCCCTCCCCGCTTGCCGCCCGTGCGGGTCAGGATCTTGAAGTCGACGAGGTGGATGTGCACCGGGTGGAACCAGCCGCCGCTGGGGTTGGAGATCGTCCAGACCTCGACGTCGCCGACGTTCGGGGAGCCGACCACCGCGGTGAAGCCGCTGTTGACCACGTCGTCCCAGGTGTGTCCGTTGATCGTCCAATGGCCGTTGTGGCGCTCGAACCGCAGCGTCCGCCGCGGCATCGAACCGGTCGGCTGCAGGTCCATCACGGCCGGGCGGGCTCGCAGGGTCTTGCCGGGCTTGGTGGCGTTGTTGGCGCGGTTGCTGACCGTGGTGCCGACGACGAACTGCATGACCTGACCGGTCGTCGCGAACTCGACGTTGTCGGGCGGGCGCAGGTTCTTCAGCACCAGGGTGCGCCCGGCCAGCGCGCTGAAGTCGATGACGACCTCGTAGCGCTCGGCCATGCCGACGCGCAGTGAGGTGACGCCCTGCGCCACCTCCATGATGCCGCCGTCGGTGCCGACGACGGTGAGCGGCAGCTTGGTGCTGGAGCCGGCCACCGACAGCGCCAGCTCGAAGGACCGCGAGACCGCCGCGTCGAGGATCCGGAAGCGGTACTGCCGCGGCTCGACGCGCATCCGCGGCCAGGGCACGCCGTTGACCAGGATCACGTCGCCGAAGGCACCGGACTCGAAGTTGTCGTCGAAGATCAACTGGCCGTCGCTGTCGAACATCGCGTCGCGGATGATCAGCGGCACGTCGTAGGGATTGCCGTACTGGTCCTGCGGACCGCGCAGGGGCAACCCCGACGCCCGCTCCGTGCTGTCGTGCAGGTGGTACTGCGCGGCCAGCCCCATGTAGGCGTTGGACGCCGTGTGGTGGACCGCGTGGTCGTGGTACCAGAGCGTCCGAGCATCCTCGAAGCTCGGGTACCAGTAGTCCTTGTAGCGGCCCGGTTCGGTCGTGTCGCTGGCGTAGCCGTCGTGCTGGGGCAGCGACGCGTTGCCGTGGAGGTGGACCGAGGTCGCGGGTGGGCCGTAGCGCAGCACCGGGTGCTGGTCGGGCATGTCGTTGTGGTGGCGCACCAGCACCGGGCGCCCGTGCTCGGCGTGGATCGTCGGGCCGGGCGTCATCCCCTGATAGCCCCAGATCCACGTGGGCGGCACGCCGGGCATGATCGGCACGCGGGTCTGGCGCATGTGGGATTCGTAGTAGTCGACGACGACTTCGACGGGGTCGCTTCCTGCCGGGTGGGTCGGGTCGATCCAGGTGCCCGGCATCGTCAGCGTCGTCGGGGTCGGCACCGCCACCGGCGGGACCCGGAACGGCAGGTCCCCGAGTGCGGGGAACCGGGCCGGGTCCAGCCGGTTGGCCTGCTGGAGCGCGCTACGCGCCGCGCGCTCCAGCGGGAGGATCAGCGCGGCGCTCCCCAATGCGCCGAGCTTGATCGCGTCTCTACGGGTGAGGTCCATGGTCGTGATCTCCGCTGGGCTCAGCGCGGGTTGGCGGGGGCCGAGCGAGCCGAGGGCACGCTGTCCCCGACGGCGTTCGTGGCGACGACCTCGAACCGGTAGGTCCCGGCCGGCAGCGTGAACGAGCGCGTCCGGGCGTTGGCACCGACCAACGCGACGGTGGTCCCGACCACGGTCGTGTTGTCGGCCGCCATCCGCAGCGCCGTCACGCGGTAGCCGAGGATCGGCGCCCCGCCCGTGTTGGCCGGTGCGGCCCAGTTGGCCGACAGCGTCAACGCCCCGCCGGCGGCGCCCCTGGTCGGGGCCTGGATCACCGGCGCGTCAGGCACCGTGGCAGGCGTCACGGTGTTCGACGCTGCCGACAGCGGGCCCGTGCCGAGCGCGGTCACCGACTGCACCCGGAAGTTGTAGGCCGTGCCGTTGGTCAGCCCGGTGATCGTCGTCGACGTCCCGTTGCCCTCCAGCGTGTCGGTGCGGACCACCGTCGCGCCCCTGCGCACCTGGATCAACGACCGCAGGATCGGCGAGCCACCGTCATTGCCGTTGGTCCACGACAGGTCGACCGTCGTGTTGCCACGGAGGGCGACGACGCCCACCGGTGCGGCCGGCAGCCCCACCAGCGTCAGCGGTGCCGAGGCTGCCGACAGCGGCCCGGGCCCGATGATGTTGACCGCGCGCACCTGGAACGTGTACGTCGCGCCGAGGGGCAGCCCGGTGATGGTGCGGACCGCAGCGTTCGGCGGGATGCCGGTGACCGTGCGGACCACGGCGCCCTGCGAGCTGACGACGATCTCGTTGCTGGTGATCGCCGGCGAGCCGTTCGGCGCAGGCGGCGTCCAGCGCACCGTGGCGGAGCCGGCAGCCGCACCCGCGGCGGCGGTCACGTTCGTCGGCGCGGCCGGGGGCGTGATCGTCACCGTCTGGTCGGTGAACCGCAGCGCCTCGACGTTGCGGATCGTGTCGATGCCGTCGCTGACGCGCTGGCCTGCGACGTTGGGGCCGGTCTGCGTGACGGTCACGCGTCCAGGGGCGAAGGCGAGCGTGTAGTTCGCTCGCGGCCCGGAGAACACCACGGTGTCCGTGGAGGCCGCGTCGGCCGCCGGCGGCGAGGTGATCTCACGGACGATGACCAGGTTGCCCGGGTCGACGGTGCCGGCGAAGACCGCTGCCTGCAACGTCGGGCCGGTGAGCGCGCCCGTGGACGTGCGCTGGTACTGGCGCTCCATCAGGTCGGTGCTCCCGATCTCGGTGGACGGGTCGTCGCGGTTGGTCCGCACGCTGATCCGCACGTTCAGCGCCTTGTCGCCGTCGATGATGTCGTCGCCGCCGCGCGGGGTGATGGTGTCCGACCCACCGCCGCCGAGCAGGATGTCGCCGTCGCCCCAGATCGGGCCCTCCAGCGGGCACTCGCCCGCCGCGGAGGCGGCGACCACCGGGGCCAGCGCACCGGTCAGCGGCGGCAGCAGCGCGGCCAGGCCGTTGATGCGGTCCACGCCGGCCTGGTCGAGCACGTCGCACCCGGTGAACCCGGCGCCGCCGACCTGGCTGTGGATCTCGTTGGTGCCCTTGATCACATCGGCGAACGCCGAGCCCGAGTCACCCTCGGTCTCCTGCCAGCGATCACGGTTGACGACCACCGGGGTGGGCAGACCACCGAGGAAGTTGTTGATGGTCATGTCGTCGTCGGCGCCGACGGTGTCGTACTGGTGGATGGCCCAGTCGAAGCCGCCCGCACCGGCGTTGCGATCCACCGCCGCGTTCTGGGACATGATGTCGTCCCCGCCCTCGGCGTCGTAGTCGTTCTCGCCCACCTGGCCGACGAACACCTCGTTGCCGGGCCGGACCTCGGCGGGGTCGTCGAAGAACGGCGCGCCGTGGTCGCCCTGGAGCAGGTCCTGGCCGGAGCCGCCCTGGATCCAGTCGTCACCGCCATCGCCGAACACGGCGTCCGCGCCCTGGCCGGCGATGATGAAGTCGCCGTCGGGACCACCGAACGTCTCGTTGTCGTTGGCGCCGCCGTTGACGAAGTCGTGGCCGTCGCCGCTCATGGAGATGTCGTCGCCGGGACCGGTGTCGATCGCGTCGTTGCCCGGTCCGCCCTTGGTGACGTCGGCACCGCCGAGGTCGGTCATGCGGTCGTTGCCCTCGCCGCCGAGCGCGACGTCATCACCGGCGTTGCCTTCGATGATGTCGTTGCCCAGGCCGCCCCAGAACGTGTCGTTGTCGTTGCCACCGAACACGCGGTCGACCGCGGGCGTGCCGTTGTACACCGACTGGCCGTTGATGCCGGACGGGTCGACGGTGTTGAACTGGCGGTACTGGATCGTGCCGTCCGGCTTGCGCAGGAGCAGCTTGCTCTCGTCGCAGTCGACCGAGGCCGGGTCGTCGGCGACGGTCGCCCCGGAGGCGCTGTAGCCGGCGGCCGTGCCGTCGAGGTGCTTCAACTCGAAGCGGCAGTCCGCGGTCGCGAAGGCGTCGGCCTTGAGCGTGTGCGTGCCGTCGGTGTTGCGCTGGATCATCTCGGCGAAGGAGTTGCCCTCCAACTGGGTGCGCAGGTTCATGCCCGGGGTGCGGGCCAGGTAGTAGAGGCGGTCACCTTCCTGCAGGCTCTCCATCTGCGTCTGGAAGACGTAGTTGAAGGTGTTGCCCAGCAGGCCTCCGTTGATGTTGGTGATCTCCGCGAGGCCGCCGATCCAGAGGTCGACGTCGTCGACGCCCGTGATCGTGGTGCCGTCGTCCAGGTTCGTCCAGGTCCCGGTGCCGTACATGAAGTCGGCCGCGTCCTCCGGGATGTCGGCCGGATCGGTCGTCGGCGCGGGGTCGACGATCAGCTTGGCGGCAGCGCGCTTGGCCGCGGCCGTCGTCGCGGACAGGATGCTCGGATGCCGGCCGTACGCGGCGACGAAGTTGATCAGCGACTCCGGGTGCTTGAGGTGCTGGCCGAAGTCCGACCAGCTCGTGTATGGCGCCAGCTGCCCGTCGTTGGTGTCGTTGAAGATCTGCCGACGTACGTCGTTCAACGGCGGGACGCCGGCGTCACGCGCGCGGGTGAGGTTCAGCGTCGCGAGGTCCAGCGGGAGGCCGAGCAGGTTGTTGCGCAGCGTCTCGGTGACGAACTCGTCGAGCTCGTTGCCGACCTGGTCGGAGGAGCCCATGACGATGCTGCCCGCCGCCTGTTCGGGGGTGTACGTCCCGGCGTCGCCACCGTCGTAGAACGCCGGCGGGTTGAGGAAGGCGTCCAACAGCGGCAGGGAGTTGTCGGACATCGCGCCCGTGGCCGGGTCCTCGTTGGTGCGTGCGACGGTGTCGTCGAGCATCGAGTGACCGAAGCGGTACACGGCGTGCGCGAACTCCGCCTGGATCGCCGGGTTGATGTCGGGGTGGTAGACGTGGAACGGCCGGATCGCCGGCTGCACCTTGCGCCCGAACTCCTCGAAGACGAGGTGCTGGTACTCCATCTCGGTGACGTACCGGGCGGCCTGGAACAGCCGCTCGCCGTCCCAGCCGTCCGCACCGCTGGCCGACTGCCACTCCGGCAGCGCGGCGATGCCCGCGGCGCTGCCGTCGTTGAGCAGGACGCCCTTGATGTAGTCGACCAGGCGGTCGTGCTCGGAGTGGAACACCTGGTGCACGGTCGTCAGCGCGATGTTCTCGTTGACGCGGCCATCGCCGGCGACGAAGTGCGCGTCGAGCATCTCGTCGTCGTAGGTGCCCACGGGCTGGCTGGCGAAGTCGGCGGACGCGACGTGGTCCTCATCGGGCGTCGGCGCCACCGGTGGCGTGCTCGGATCGTGGTCGGTGTCGACCGGGCTGGGGTCGGCGTTGTGGGCGATGTCCGTCAGGAACGGCGTGTGGAAGTGCCGCGCGTTGGCCGGCACCGGCACCGGGTTGTTGAGGTCACCTTCGACCAGGCCGGTCGTCGTGACGTACTGGGGCAGCCCGTTGGGACCCGGGATGAACTTGCCGTAGGGATCGGTGGCGAGCATCGGCACGTCGGTCGCGTCGGCGTCGACGAGCCGCAGCCCGAGCCGGTCGGCCGCCTGCTGCTTGAGCGAGGCCCACGTCGCCATGCCGGTCGCCTCGTTGCCTGCCGGTCCCCCGAGCAGCTTGCCGGTGGACACCGGGCGCCCGGCCACCAGCGCGTACTCCCGCAGGAACGCCTGGTGCGACGCATGTGAGGTGTAGGTCTGGCTCTGGTCGACCCATGGTGAGTCGGTGTTGTCGGAGTCCTGGACGTCGTCGGCGCTCTCGTCGACACCGGTCGTCGCCGGGTCATCGCCGACGACGCCGTCAGGGCCGGGCTGGTTGAGCGCGCGCGTCAGCACCATGAAGCGCTGCGACGGCGGCAGGTCGTCCGCGTTGCCGGCGATGTGGTCGGGGCCCGCGATCAGCGGATCGTCCGCGCGGAGCCGCACGAAGACGTTGGCGCCGCCCTTGACGGTCTGGTCGACGCCGTGGTCGAAGAACTGCCCGAAGAACGTGAAGAGGCTGTTGTACGGCGGCGACAGGCCGACGTCGGTGGTGACGTTGGGGATGAAGAGGGTGTTGTGCGCCGGCACGCAGCCCGCGGGAGAACCGGGGACGGGCGGATCGGCGGTGGGGTCGGGCTCGGTCACGCACGGGAACAGCCCGGGGTTGTTCTGGCTGCGCACGGGGAAGCCCGCGGCGGCGACCGCGGCCGGGTTGGTGGAGGTCTGGTCGACGATGAGGTTGCTGATGACGCGCGGTCGCGTGTCGAAGACGGTGCCCTTCTTCTGGGCGTAGGACGTGCCGTCCTCAGCGCTGCGGAAGGAGGAGCGCGTCAACCGCGGGAACGGCTCATCGGCCGCGGCGAAGCGCTCGCGGCCGGGGAACAGGTTGTTGCAGGAGCCGTCGACGGTCCGCAGGCCGTAGGCGGTGAGCCGGTCCGGGATCTGGTCCGGCCCTGGACCGACCAACGTGCCGCAGGGATTGTCAGGCGTCAGCGTCGCGGCGTGGTGCTCGGCGATCTTGATCTGCTTGAGGATGAACTTCAGGTCGCCGGGCGTGATCGTGAGGCCCTGCCCGGCCGGGGCACTGCCGACCGACGGCGCGGGCGCCGCCTCGGCGGTGCGTGGCGCGAAGGCCAGGATGGACAGCAGGGCCCCGACCAGGAGGGCGATGGTGCGCGCTCTCCCGCGCAGGATGGGTGCGGCGTGGAGTCGGTCATCGGCACGGTGGAGCAGACCTGAAGCAGACACGGGTTCCTCGTCTTTCTCGTTGCGGTACCGCCGCGTGAGGACGGCGGTCGCGACCACGATCACCGAGCCGCAAGGAGGAGCCGTGAGCGTTGTGTGCGCGTTGTGTGAACGCCGCTACTGATCGGCCGCGACCGCGAGCCGGTAGCCGACGCCGCGCACGGTCTGCACGAAGGCCGGGGCCTCCGGGCCGGCATCGAGCTTGCGCCGGAGGTTCTTGACGTGCGCGTCGACGGTCCGCTCGTACCCCGCGTAGTCGTGCCCGCAGGCCGCCGTCGTCAACTCGGTCCGCGAGTACACCCGGCCTGGTCGCCGGCTGAGCGCGACGAGGATCTCGTACTCGGTCACGGTGAGCGCGCGCGGTCGGCCGTCGACCAGGACCTCGTGACGCACGGCGTCGATCACCAGGCGCGCGTCTCCGAAGGACCTCGCCGGAGGGTCTTCCTCGACCGGTTCGCGCAGGAGCGCGATGACCTCACGCGCCGCGCGCGGCGATATCGGGCAGCCCTCCGAGAGCGCCGAGCGGATGCCGCCGAGCAGGTCGTCGGGCGTGCTGTCCTTCAGCAGGTACCCGGTCGCGCCGGCATCCAGCGCACCGCGCACGTCGTTGCGGCCCACGAACGACGACAGGACGACCACCACGGCCGATGGGTCCGCTTCGCAGATCCGCCGTGTCGCGTCCGCCCCGCCCAATCGCGGCATGGACATGTCCATCAGCACCACGTCGGGTCGCAACTGACCGGCCAGGGCCACCGCCGTCTCGCCATCTGCGGCCTCGCCGACCGTGCGCAGGTCGGGGCTGCCGTCGATGAGCCGGACGATGCCCGCCCGGAAGAGCTCATGATCATCAGCGACGACGACGCTCTTCATCGGCCCGTCCTCCACCACCCACGGCGTCGACGTCCGCTCGGATGGACGTCCCTGGGCACCTCGCCCCGGATGCGCGTCCCGCCCCCGGGAGCGCTGATCACCTGCAGCCCACCACCGGCGCATCCGAGGAGGTCGGAGATCGAGCGCAGCCCGATGTGCCCCTCGGGCGCCGCCTGCTGCACGTCGAAGCCGACGCCGTCATCGGTCACCTCCACCCAGCACCGCGCCGGGTCGCTGCCGACCGACACCGTGATGCGGCGCGCATGCGCGTGGGCGACGGCGTTGCGAAGCGCCTCCTGCGCCACACGCAACAGCAGCCCGCTCGCCACCCCGGTCGTGTCCAGCCCCGGCGCGATGTCGAGCACCGCCGGGGCACCCGTTCGGCGGGCCTCGGCGACCAGCTTGCGCAACGCGATCGGGAGCTGCTGGTCCATGACGGACTCCGGGTGCAACTCCGTCAGCAGCGCCCGCAGCGTGTCGACGCTGGAGCGCACGGTGGCAGCGGCAGCGGCAGCGGTCGCGGCGGCAGTCCGCGGGTCGGTGGAGGGGTCTCGAGCGGCAAGGGAGAGCGACAACGCGGCAGCACTCAGGTCCTGCACGACCCCGTCGTGCAGGCCGGCGGCGATCTGACGTCGCTCGGCGTCGCGAGCTCCCAGGGCCAGTTCGGCGACCTCGGCACGCTGCTGGTCCCTGCGCCGGATGTGCCGGGCGAACCACGACGCAAACGCCAGGTTCGCCAACAGCAACGCCACGAGCCCGGCCAAAAGGACAGGGCCGACGGTGGCCAGCGCCTGATGCCGGCTGGCCGCTGTGGAATCGAAGCGCTCATATGTCTCGAACAACAGCCGCGTGCCGTCCGGTCCGCTGACACCGGTGTAGGTCTCCAGCAGGCGCCCGTGATGACGCTCGAACCGGTTCTCCGGACGCGACAGGTTGCTCAACTCGCTCGTGACGCGCCCGTGGGCGAACGCCTCGAGCTCATCGCGTTGCAGCGGAAAGCGCTGACCGACCAGGCGGGTCTCGTCGGAGTAGACGATCGTCCCATCCCGTGACCAGAGCTTGACGCGGACGACCGGCCCGCGGAGCACATCGGTACGGATGACCCGGTCCAATGCGGACACCGCCCCGGGATCACCCTTGACGACCCCGCGGTCGACGAACGGCGTGATCACCCCACGGCCCGCCAACATGCCGTGCTCGGCCGCGTGGCGCCGCAGACGATCGCGCGCGGTGCCATGCAGCACGCCCACTAGGGAGAGGCCGATCGCGCCCATGGCGACCAGGCAGACGACGGGCAGCACGATGAACGGCACGTGCGCAGGTGAGACAGTCCACCCCGTGTGCTCGCCCCGTCCCGCCCTTCAGGACGGTCGGTCGCGGTCACCGCGAGATCGAGGGCGCGCTGATCATCGTGCGACAGCCACAGCAGCCGCGTCAGGCGCGGGTCAGGCCGGGTAACCAGCAGCAGCGGCGTACGCGCGTCGCCGGAGGCTCATGAGCAGCACACGCGTGGCCTGGGCCGCCAAGCCCGCTGACGAGGAACATGCCTGATCCTCGAGGCCGACGGCACCTCGGTGGGCGTCGACGAGCAGGTTGATCGCGGGGCTGCTGTTGCGCCGGTCCGGCAGCGGGCTGATGGACCGCGTCCTGGACGCCGACGCCCAGCAGGAGATCCAGGAGGTCTTCGACGAGTTCCGCGCGCGCGGTGTGGAGTTCCACGCGCTGCGGACGCGTCAGGCCGGGCACCGCGGCTTCGTGTCCACCCACGTGCTCCTGCCGGGCGGATGGACCATCCAAGCCGGCCATGACCTCGCCGAAGAAGTCGAGGAGGCGCTGCGCCGCCGTCTGCCCTATGTCACGGTGTTCACCCATGTCGAACCTGCCGAGGACCCACGGTCCTTCGACGACACCGGGCTGGATCGCCGCGGAGGGTTCGCGCCCTGAGGCGAAGGATCTTCCGCAGGCCCTGAAGCGGGCGACCGGGCCTCCGCCCGTGGCAGCGTTCGGAGAACTACGGTCCTCGCGAGGCTTGGATGCGGGCTACGCTGCGCCGACATGACGCCAGGCGCTGACACCGTGGGCACGCAGCCGCCAGGCGCATTCCGCAACGTGCTCTGCGGGGTCGACGCCTCACCGCAGAGCCTCATCGCCGCGCGGCAGGCGGTGGCCATCGCTGCCGAGGACGCACGGTTCTGGGCGCTGTCGGCATGGGACCCGGGCCTGGCCATGGCAGCGGGCATGGCGGCGTTGGACGTGATGCACCAGGTGCGCGAGGAGGCCCGCCAGGCGCTGGCCCGCACGACGGGCGAGTTCGCGTCCATGACCCCGGTCCTCGTCCGCGGCCGCGACGTCACGGCCATCTTGAGTGGCATCGTCAACCTCGAGGCGGATCTCGTCGCGGTCGGGTCGCACGGCACCTCGCGGGCCGCGGGCATCGCGTTCGGCAGCGTCGCATCGGCCGTCGCGCACCATGCGCCGTGCTCGGTCCTGATCGCACGCGAGGCGCCCGCGGATGCGTTCCCCGCGCTGATCGTTCATGCCAACGACGGGTCGCCCGAGTCGCTGGACGCCGCGCACGTCGCGGGCGACCTCGCCGCACGGCACGGCTCGGCGGTCATCACGGTCCACGTCGGGGAGACCCGCGACCGCCACGTCGCCGAGCAGGCGGTCACGCTGATCGAGGCGACCGGTGTCGAGCCGGTGATGAAGATCGAACAGGGTTCGCCACATCGCCGCATCGTCGAGGTCGCCACCGGCGCCGGCGCCTCGCTGGTCGTGATGGGCAGCCGCGGACAGACGGGCCTTGCGGCGCTCGGCAGCGTCAGCGAGCGCGTCGTCCACCACGCCGCCTGCTCGGTGCTGGTCGTGCGCCGCACGGCCCATCCCGTCGCAGAGGACCCGAGCGGCTCCTGAGCGATGGCCAGACGACGCTGCTGAACACGGATCGGCGCCCTGGACTCCCTAGGCATCGAGAGCGGCGACGGCGGTCACGCGACCAGGCGTCCAGGGGACAAGCCACGCCCGAGCAGCAAGCTCGGTGCGGACGCGGGCCAGATGGGGAGCCTCATGTGCGGCGCGGGCGCAGAGCAGCGGGTCTCGTGTGCCGCTGCCGGTCAGCGCGGCGTTGACCACCCAGCCGTACGGCTCGATCCCGGCGGCGCGGAGATCGCGCTGCAGGGCCGCCGCCTCGGACACCGGCGTCAGCTCCGCGAGCGTGACGACGAGGACCTTGGTGCGCTGCGGGTCCTGCAGGCGCATCAGCGGTGCTGCGCGACGCCCGCCGCCGCCGTGGCCACGTGCTGTCGATCGCCCAGTCCGCCGCCGCGAGCCTGCACGTGCGCGTCGGCGACCGCCTGCGACGCACCGACATCCCCTCGACGCTCAGCGTCGTCGGGTGAGAGCGCCGCGACGGGCCAGCCCCGTTGCGCATCCCGGCCGCGGCGGCACACCTCCTCACGCGCGCAGGGCGCGCAGGGCGTTGAGGATGACCGCGAGATCGACCGCCTCCTGAAACAGCGCACCCGCGACGGGAGGCAGATGGCCGGCGGCGGCAACACCCATGGCCGCAACGCTGAGCCCCATGCCGGCCAGCACGCTCTGACGGGCGATGTGCAGCGCCCACCGTCCGGTGTGGACGGCGTCGGCCACCCGATCGACGCGGTCGACGGTGATGACGGCGTCGGCGGTCTCCGAGGAGACCGTCGCGCCGGCGGCACCCATGGCGATGCCGAGGTCGGCGATCGCCAGTGCGGGCGCGTCGTTGACGCCATCGCCGACCATGATCACCGGGCTGAGGTGGGGATCCTGGCGCAGCGCGCGAACGACCTCGAGCTTGTCCTGCGGTGACTGCTCGGCATAGACCCGATCGACGCCGAGCACGTCGCCGATCCGCTGCGCGACCGACGCCCGGTCGCCGGAGACCATCGCGACATGACCTATCCCCTCGGCGCGGAGACGCTCGACGATCCTGCTCGCGTCGGGGCGCAACTCGTCGGCCATCACGATCACTCCGGCGACCTCACCGCCGACGCCCACCAGGACATGGGCCTCGCCCGAGCCCCGCCCGGCGGCCAGCGCCGCACCGGCGACCGCATCCGGGTCATATCCCTGCCCGCGCAGGAACGCCCGGCTGCCGACCGCCACGCGCCGGCCCTCGATCGTGCCGCTGATGCCCTGACCCGGGTCCTCCGCGACATCGGTCGGCAGCGTCAACTGCAGCCCGGAGTCCTGGGCGGCGCGGACCAGCGCGTCCCCGAGGACGTGTGCCGAGAGGCGGTCGACGGATGCCGCAAGCCGCAGAACCTCACCGCGCGGCAGCCCGTCGAGCGTCACCACCTCGCGCACCTCCGGGGTTCCGACGGTCAGCGTCCCGGTCTTGTCGAAGAGGACCGTGCGGGCATCACCGAGGGTCTCGATCGCCCCGGCACCCTTGACGATGATGCCGTTGCGTGCCGCTCGCGAGAGCCCCGAGACGAGCGCGATCGGCGCAGCGAGAATCAGCGGACACGGTGTTGCCACCACGACCACCGCCAACGCACGGACGGGATCGCCGCTGAGCGCCCACGCCAGGCTCGCGGTGAGCAGCGTGATCGGCAGGAAGATGCCGGCGTAGCGGTCAGCCATCCGCACGAACGGCGCGCGCTGCGCCTGGGCCTGCTCGACCAGGCGAACCAGCGCCGCGTATGCGCTCTCGGTCGCCGGATGCTCGGCCCGGACGTCGAACGGCGCGCCGGCGTTCGCGCTCCCGCTCATCACCGCAGCCCCCGCAGCCAGCGTCAGCGGCAGCGGCTCGCCGCTGAGCGTGCTGGTGTCCACGACCGCCTCGCTGCTGACCACCACGCCATCGACCGGGACGACCTCTCCCGTGCGCACCAGGATCGTGTCGCCGACGCTCACCGCCTCCACCGGCACCTCCTCGATGCCTCCGTCCACCCGCAGCTGCGCGACCCGCGGGGCGCGCTGGATCAACTGCGTCAACTCGCGGCGCGCACGCCGTGACGCCACCACCTCGAGCGCCGCGCCACCCGTGAACATCAGCCCGATGACGGCGCCCGCAAGCTCCTCCCCGAGCACCAGCGCGCCGACCATCGCCACCAGCGCGATCGTGTCGACCCCGAGGCTGTGCTCGACCTTCACCGTCCGCGCGACCTCGAACGCCAGATCGGCAGCCAGCAGAGCGACGGCCCCACGCCAAACCTGATGACCGGCATCGGCCTCCCCGACCGCGTGAAGCACGAAGCCGGCAGCGATCGACACCACCGCGATCATCGCCAAGACCTGCGCCCGCGACTCGACCAAGCGGCCGAGCCGGCCGCGCCGACCAGCAGGAGGCATCGGAGGCGGCACGGACGTCACCGCCCAACCATCGCGACGACACATGCCCGGGCCATCCGTGGATCACCGCAAGGCTCTCGGTGGAAGGCCGCCGCATGCACTCCGGACCGCGCGGCCCGGCAGCCGACAGCGAGCGGGCCGCGGAGGCCCACCGCACGTGAGCACCACCGCGGGCGCGGCCGGCCGGCGAGACGCCGCCGATCACCTAGGCCGACGCTGCGTCTTCCAGCGCGGCGACGCGATCCAGGAAGGCGGTCGCGCCTGCGGCCAGTACGACGCGCCGCGCCCGGGCCAGGACGGTGGCGATCCGCGCCGCGTCGCGAGCGCGGTCTCCGGCGAGCAACGCCTCGGCCAGCGACAGCGGCGCCGCCAGCGCGCACGTCGTCAGCCCACGCGCGTCGCCGAGCGCGACGGCCTCCTCGGCGGCGATCACCGCCGCCGGCTGATCGCCGAGACCCAGCCTGGCCCGCGCGATCGTGGCCAGGAGGATCGGCTCGAAGTAGAGCCCGGTGCCCTGCCGGCGGATCGAGGCGAGGTCGGCCTCCGCCCGCGCCAGCGCACGCTCGTGCCGGCCGGCGCGCTGGTCGGCCGCAGCGGCCGGGACCGACGCGGCGATGACATGGACGGCGTTGCCGTCGCGCTCGGCGATCTCCAGGCCGCGCAGCGCATGCTCCAGGGCCTGCGCCGCGTCGCCGACCTCCGCCTCCACCAGGGCAAGGCTGGCGAAGGCCGCAGACAGCGTCTCGCGATCGTCGTGCGCATCGGCCAGCTCGACCGCGCGCGCCGCGTGTGCGCGTGCGCCGGCCAGGTCGCCCATGTAGCCCAGGCAGTGGGCACGGTCACCGTGCACATGGGCCACGGGACAGCCGAACACCCAACCCGCCCCCACGGCCGGATCGCCGTCGGCCACGGCCAGCGCGTGATCGACCACCTCCAGAGCGACCTGCAGCGTCCCGGCGATCCAGCTGGCGTAGGAGACCCCGAGCGCCGCGGTCACGGCCTGCCCGCGGTCCCCGCCGGTCACGGCCAGGCGATGGGCGGCCGTGAACGCCGCGAGTCCATCGCGCTCGCGCCGCGAGTGCATGAGCGACCCGGCCGCGTACAGGTCCAGCCGCAGCCGCTCGGCGTCGGCACCGGCCTCGGCGCGGACCGCAGCGGCCTCCTCGGGCGAGCCGCCGATGCGCCAGATCAGGCTGAGGATGCCGTCGCGGGCGCGCGCCGCCAGCGCGTCGCGCTCGGGAGACGGCTCCAGCCCCGCCACCAACTGGCGCACCGCGCGCCAGTGACCCAGGCGGTCCGCCGGCGACGTCTCCACGGTTGTCGCGGCGCGCGCCCGCCACGCCGCGGCGGGCAGCGCGTCCGCGGCGGCCTCGTGGTGGTGGGCCAGCAGCGCGGCACGGTCGTCGAGGCGGCCGCGATAGACGTCCTCCATCGCCGCCGCCACGTCGCGGTGCGCGCGCTCGCGCGCGTCGGAGAGCTGCGACCAGTAGGCGACCTCCTGCGTCAGCGGATGCCGGAACGTGTACGCGCGGGCGCCGTCGTCGTCGGCGACGGTGATCCAGCGCGCAGCGGCGAGGCGGTCCAGGGCCTGGGCCAGCGCCGTCGGCTTCATCCCGGCCACGGTGGCCAGCAGCGGCTCCGGGACGGTGGTGCCGATGACCGCCATGCGCTGGACGAGCGCCTTCTCGCGCAGGGGCAGCCGGTCGATGCGGTCGGTCAGCCCCGCCTGCACCGTGGCCGGGAGCGCCACCCGATCCAGGTCGGAGGTCAGGGCGTACCCGCCGCGCGCCCCGACGAGATGACCACCCTCGGCCAAGGCCTGCACGATCTCCTCGATGAAGAACGGGTTGCCCGCCGTGCGCGTCGCGATCCGCGACTCCAGCCCGTGCAGGGACCCGTCCTGCCCGAGCAGGTGCTCCAGGAGGTCGCTCGTCTCCCCCGGGCCCAACGGCGCGAGGGCAAGCTCCCGGTGCGGGACCGCATTCGTCCAGGCCGCCCGGTGCTCGGGCCGGTAGCTGGCGATCAGCACCGTGCGGGTCGCGGGCGCCGCAGCGATCATCGCGTCGAGGAGGAGCGCGCTGGCGTCGTCGAGCCAGTGGAGGTCCTCGACCACCAGCACCGTCGGCCCGCGGTGACCCAGCACGCGCACGGTCCGCGTCACGAGCGCGATCAGCCGCTGCTCGCGTTCGGTCGGTTCGGTCGGCTCGGCCGGCGGCCCGACGCCCAGCAGGCTGAACAGCAGCGGCAGGTCGTCCGCGAAGGCGGTGTCGAGCATGAGCATCGCCGCGCGGACGCGCCCGCGCGCGGCCTCGAGGTCGTCGAGCTCACCGACACCGCAGATGTCGCGGTAGAGCGCCGCGATCGGGAGCAGCGGGACGTAACGCCCGTGCGCGACACCGGCGGCGGCGTGGACGGCGACGCCCCGCTCGGCGCATCCCGCAGCGAACTCCCGGATGAGCCGGCTCTTGCCCACCCCCGGCTCGCCGACGATGCCGACCGCGCTGCCGTCGCCGGCCAGGGCGGCGGCGAGCGCGCCGTCGAGCACCGCGCGCTCCGACGCCCGTCCGACGAAGCGGGACAGGCCACGTGTCGCGGCTACGGCGTCCAGGCGCGTCCGGCCCGGCCCCGGGCCCACCAGCTCCCACAGCCGCTGCGGCGCGTCCGCGCCCTTGACCGCGAACTCGCCGAGGTCGCGCAACTCGAACTCGCCGGCGACCAGCGCTGCCGTCGAGGCGCTCAGCGCCGACGACCCCGGAGGCGCCAGTCCCTCCACCCGCTTGCCGAGCGCGGTGGTGTTGCCCAGCGGCACGAAGTCCATGTGCACGTCGTCGCCGATGGCGCCGACCAGCACCTCGCCGGAGTTCAGCCCGCAGCGGACAGCGAAGTCGGTCTCGTCGGTGGCCCGCACCTCGGCTGCCAGCAGCGCGACCTCGCGCTGCAGCTCCAGCACCGCCAAGCAGGCGCGCCGCGCGTGGTCCTCGTGCGCGAGGGGTGCGCCGAACACGGCCAGCAGGCCGTCGCCGGTGAACTGGTTGACCGTGCCCTCCAGGCGGTGCACGGCGGCGGCGGCGATCGCCAGGAACCGGTCCAGGACGTAGCCCCAGCGCTCCGCGTCCAGCCGCGCCGTGAGCTCCATCGAGCCGACGATGTCGGCGTACATGACGGTGACCTGCTTGCGCTCGCCCTCGATGGACGTCCGCTGCTGCAGGATGCGCGCCTCCAGGCCGCTCGGCGCCCGCAGCGGGCGGGCGGTCGGCGACAGCGGCGCCCCGCAGCGCTCGCAGAAGCGCGCCTGGTGCGACACCGCGTGCCCGCACCGCGCGCAACGGCGCGCGGCCATCAGGCCGACCGCCGGATGAGGGCGTCCGCGTCGATCACGGTGATGTGGCGCCGCTCGGTCGTGATCCATCCGAGGTCGCGCATCGTCCGCAACGCGACGGCCACCGCCGCCCGTGACGAGGCCGTCCAGCTGCCGAGGTCCTCCTGGGTGATCGGCACGCGGATCCGGGTGCCGGTCGCGGTGGGCTCCCCGTAGCGGTCGCACAGCTCGATCAGCCGCGAGGCGACGCGCCCCACGGAGTCCAGGTCGCCGAACTGCAGCCGTGCCGCGTTGGCATCGCGGAAGCGGCGGCTGATCACGTCGATCAGCGTCAGCGCGGCGGACGGCGTGCGTTCCAGGTACGTCCGGAACGCCGCCGAGGACACCGCGCGCGCCTGCACCGACTCGATCGCGACGACGTTGCTGGAGCGCGGCTCGGCGGTCGTGAAGGTCAGCTCGCCGAGGATGTCGCCCGGTCCGCGGAAGCTCAGCACCCGCTCCGTGCCGCGCGCGTCGACGACGCTGGCCTTGACGTGGCCCTCCAGCAGGAAGAGCACGCGATCTCCCGGTTCGCCCTGCTGCATGAGGCGCTCCCCGGCGCTGAACCTGCGCGCGCCGCCCAGCGCGAGCACTGCGTCGCGGTCACCGTGGGACAACAGTGCGAGAAACGTCCCTGGCTCGTGTGGGGCCGGGGCCACCCGCGCGATGCTACCCGCCCGTGCCGCGCACCTCCCGGACTGCGGTCGGGCCGGCCGGCAACCGGGCGCCGCAGCGCGCACAGAACCTGGCGTACTCCGAGCACCGATGCCCGCAGACGCGGCAGGTCACCGAGTTGGATCCTGACGCCATCGCCGGCCTCATCTGCGCGCAGGCTAAGGACCGCCCGGAGGCCCCACCACCCAGTTCTACACGTTTGGCTCCCCCGGGCCCGCGGCCGGACGACACCGGGGGCGCGAAGCTCGGTGACGTGGCCGCCCACACCTCGTGATCGGCGGCCTGCAGCGCCTGCGCATACGGCGCCATCGGTTGGAGATGCCCGTGGCCGGGCTGCGTGGTGAGGAGGATGCGCATCCGCACCCGACGCTGCCACGTGCGACTCGCAGCGACCTTGCAGCCCGGCGGCCCCCACCTCCGGAGGCGGGGTCAGGGACGACGTCCGCGCGGGGTTCAGAGGCGACGCCCGCGGCGGCCGTAGCCGATGCCGCCGGTGAGCAGCAGGATGAGCAGGACGATCAGGAGGATGGTCAACATGCTGAAGACATACCCGGCCCCGCGGCCGACGCTCATTGCGTGTCCGCCCCGGATCGGCCGCTCGGTAGTTGTCCCCCCGCTGGTTGCGGATCCGTGCGGTCGTCGCGCCCGCTGCGGCCGCCTAGGTTGCGGAGCATGTCGTGCCGTGTCCTGCTCGCCGTGCTCGCGCTGTTGCTGCTCGCGCCGCCGGCTGCGCCGGCGTCATCGGCCGGTGAGGAACGCCGGGGCGGTGAGCTCATCTCCGAGCTCTGGGCCGGCAGCAAGACCTGCGACGACCTGTCGGGCGCTGACTTCAACGACATCGGCAAGTACGCCATGCGCGACTCCGTCGGCTCCGCCGAGCTCGACCGGGCGATGGACGACCGCATGGAGCAGCTGATGGGCGAGCAGGCGCAGGAGCGCGTCTTCGAGCTGCTCGGCCGGCGCTACACCCGTTGCGACTCCAACAGCTCCGGCGCCGGCGGCCGCTTCGGACCGGGCATGATGCGCGGTGATGGGGATGGGGACACGTTGGCCGTGGTCGTGATCGCGCTGGTCACCACCGCCCTGCTGGCCGCGGCGGTCCTGCACGGGCGCTCCCGGCGCAGGCCGCCGGGCGCGCCGCCCACCCAGAGCACAGGATGACGAGCCGCCGCATGCCCACGGTCACGAGCTCACGCGTGGTTCATCACCTTCCGTCGCGCCGGCGGCCGCTGCACCTGCCCCGCGAGGCCGGGCCGTCGGTCATCGTCGGCCTGGCCGTGGCGCTGGCGGCGCAGTGGCTGCTCCTGCGGCCCAGTGGCCAGCCGACCGGCAGCTTCCTCGGTCAGCTCGTCGGTGCCGAGGCGATCCTGCTGCTGTCGACCGGCCTGGTCCTCATCAGCACGCTGCCCTGGATCGAGGTGTTCTTCGACGGCATCGACCGGGCCGCGATCTGGCACCGCCGCGTGGCCATCACCGGTCTGCTGCTGCTGATTCCCCACATCCTGTTGTCCACCAGCCCCGAGGGCACGGCGCTCGGCGGGCCGCTCGGCGCCGTCGGCGCGATCGGCATGACCGCGCTGGCGCTGTGGGCGATCCTCCCCCGGTGGCGCTCGGTGGTCCCGGCACCGCTGCGCGGGCTCGTGCTGGCCGCCCGTGACGCGCCGCTGGTCCGTGACGTGCGCCGCATGTTCGGCGGCTATGAGCGCTGGCGTGCGCTGCACCGGACCACCGGCCTGTTCGTCGCCGCCGCGTTCGCCCACGGGGCGCTGGACGGCACGCCGTTCGACGGCGCGCCGACCCTCCGCGTGACCTACCTCGCCATCGGCGGCATCGGGCTGGCCTTCTACGTCTACCGCGAGGTCCTGGCCGCCCACCTCGTGTCGCTGCACGACTACCAGGTCGCCGAGGTGCGGCCGGTGGGTGACGGCCTCACCGAGATCGTCCTGCGCCCCCTCGGACGCACCATGGCCTTCCACCCCGGCCAGTTCGCCCTCGTCTACCTCGAGGCCAAGGACGGCTGGCACCGGCACCCCTTCACGATCTCCAGCGCGCCCCATGAGGGCGTCGTCCGCCTGACCGTGAAGGCGCTCGGGGACTACACCACCGCGGTGCCCGCGCTGGTCGAGCCCGGCATGCCCGCCGTCATCGGCGGCCCGCACGGGCGCTTCGACCACCACCGCGGGACCACTCGCCAGCTCTGGATCGCAGGTGGCGTGGGCATCGCCCCGTTCCTGAGCTGGATGCGCACGCTCGAGCGGACGCCCGTCCCGCACGAGCGGGTCGACCTCTTCTACTCCAACGCAGGGCCCGCACCCTTCGCGGATGAGCTGGTGGAGATCGCCGCCGGGCGACCCGAGGTGCACGTGCACGTCATCGACACCACCCGCGACCCGCGGCTGACCACCGAGCAGCTCCTCCAGGCCGCCGACACCGATCCGCGGGCGCTCTCGGTCTTCATGTGCGGTCCCACCGGGATGCTGCGCGGCCTCCAGCGCGACCTCACCCGCGCCGGCGTCCACCCCCGCCGGATCCACCACGAGTACTTCGACTGGCGCTGAGACGGTCGTGGACGTCGCGGCGTCACCGGTCAAGCCCGCAACGCACCCGCAACAACTACGGAGGCGCGGGCGCCGTCACGCCTCTACCTTCGAACCGTGCGCCACCCTCGGCGTCGACTCTTTGGCCGCGGCTCCCCCTAACCCGCAGCCGCCACACGGGAGCGCGACGCCCGTGATCGTCCTGCCCGCCGATCACACGTCAGACCCGGCCCGCCCCCCGCGGAACCCGTCTCTGACAGCGCACACCGGGTTGGGCGGGGTTGCTCTGAGCAACCCCGCCCGCTCTCCGGGGTCATGCGGCGGGGTCGACCCTCAGGTGCTCCGAGAACCAGTCGCCGGCCCCACGCGCGACCGCCTCGAGGGCGCCGGGCTCCTCGAACAGGTGCGTCGCACCGGCCACCTCGCGCACCTCGACGGGACCGCCGAGCAGGCGGGCTGCCTGGCGGTTGAGGTCCAGCACCAGCTCGTCGTGTCCACCGACCAGCAACAGCACGGGAACGCGCACGTCCGCCAGGCTGGCCCGGGCGAGGTCGGGCCGGCCGCCGCGGGAGACGACGGTCCGCACCAGGTCGGGCAGCGCGGCAGCGGCGATCAGCGCGGCGGCCGCACCGGTGCTCGCACCGAAGTAGCCGACCGGCAGGCGCGAGACCAGCGGCGACGTGCGCGTCCACGCGGTGGCGGCCTCCAGGCGTCGCCCCAGCAGCGTGGCGTCGAAGACGTTGTGACGGTCGCGCTCCTCCTCGACGGTCAGCAGGTCGAGCAGCAGCGTGGCCAGACCGCGCCGGTTCAGCTCCGCCGCGACCGCGCGGTTGCGCGGGCTGTGGCGGCTGGAACCGCTGCCGTGCGCGAAGACGACCAGGCCCGACGCTCCCTGCGGCACCGCCAGGTCCCCGTTGAGGACGCCGTCCAGCGCGATCGGCACCTGCACCTCGTGCGCGGCCACCACCGCGTCGGCCGGGGGTGACGGATCACCGTCCAGCAACTGCTCGATCTCCGCGTCGCTCGTGGGCCTGAAGTCCTCATACCACGCGCCCACCGCCCAGAACGGGGCGGGCTCGCGCAGGCACACGACCTCGTCGGCCTCCTCCCGCAGGGCGGCGACGGTGTCGGCGGCGCCGACCGGGACGGCCAGGATCAGCCTCGCCGGGCGCTGCGCGCGCACCGCGCGAAGCGCCGCACGCGCCGTCCCGCCGGTGGCCAGGCCGTCGTCGACGACGATCACCACCCTGTCCTGCAGGTCGGGCGCCGGCCGGGCGTCGCGGTAGCGGGCCAGGCGCTGTGACAGCTCGGCCCGCGCGTGGGCCACGGCGCCCCGCAGCTCGTCCTCGCTGACCAGCAGCCGGTGCACCGCGCGGTCGTCGATGACCAGCGCACCGCCCTCCGCGACCGCGCCGATGCCGTACTCGGGGTTGCCCGGCGCGCCGATCTTGCGGACGACGAACACCTCCAGCGGAGCGCCGATCGCCCGCGCCACCTCGAAGGCCACCGGCACGCCGCCGCGCGCAAGCCCCAGGACCACCGGGTCCTGCGGTGACAGCTCCAGCAGGCGCGCCCCGAGTTCCCGGCCGGCCGCGTGGCGATCGGCGAACCTGTGCGACCGCGTGACGTGTCTGATCCTCTGTCCCGTGGCCGGCAGCATCCATGCGACGCTACGACCGGGCGGTGGCGGTCGCATCCGTAGCAATCACCAACCGAGCGCGAGAAGCGCGCGAGTTGCAGCGTCACGCTGCGTGGGGCCCGCGACCGGGTAGGACCTCCCACATGCCGCATCGCATCCTGATCGTGGGCGGCGGGTTCGCCGGCCTCAAGGCCGCCCGCAAGCTCAGCCGGCGCGACGACGTCGAGCTGACGTTGGTCGACCGCGTCAACCACCACCTGTTCCAGCCGCTGCTCTACCAGGTGGCGGCGGGCATCCTCTCCCCCGGCCAGATCGCGCCCGCCCTGCGCAGCATGTTCCGCGACCGCGACAACGTCAGCGTCGTCCTCGGCGAGGTCACCGACTTCGACCTGCAGGCGCGCACCGCCACCGTCGCCGCGGGTGAGACGCTGACGCTGCCCTACGACACGTTGATCGTCGCCGCCGGCGCGACGCACTCCTACTTCGGCCACGAGGAGTGGGCAGTCGACGCGCCCGGGATGAAATCCCTCGCTGACGCGCAGCGGCTGCGCACCAAGATCCTTGGCGCCTACGAGATCGCCGAGACGATCGATGGCCCCGACGAGCGCCGCGAGTGGACGACGTTCGCCATCGTCGGTGGCGGCCCCACGGGCGTCGAGCTCGCGGGGCAGCTGGCGTTCCTGTCGCGCCGCATGCTCAAGGGCGAGTTCCGGCGCTTCCGCAGCGAGGACGCCCGCATCGTCCTGCTCGACGCCTCGCCGCACCTGCTCGGGGCCTTCCCCGAGAAGCTCCAGCACCAGGCGGCCGAGCAGCTGCAGACGCTCGGCGTCGAGGTGCAGCTCCAGCGGCTGGTCACCGACGTCGACGACACCGGCCTGACCTTCGAGGGCGGGGAGCGGCTGACCGCGCGTACCGTCGTGTGGGCGGCCGGCGTGCAGGCATCACCGCTGGCGGGGCTGCTCGCCGCCGGGGGCGGCGCGGTGCTCGATCGCGCCGGGCGCATCCAGCTCAACCCCGACCTGACCCTGCCCGGCCACCCGGAGGTGCTGTGCGCCGGCGACATGGTGGGCATCGCCGGTGTGCCGGGTGTGGCGCAGGCGGCGCTGCAGCAGGGCGCACACGTCGCCCGCCACGTCGCCGCGCGGCTGGACGGCACACCGACCGATGCGCCATTCACATACCACGACAAGGGCTCCATGGCCGTCGTCGGCCGCAGCCGCGCGGTGGCCTCGGTCAAGGGCGTCAACCTCGCCGGCCGCTTTGCGTGGCTGATGTGGGCCGCCGTTCACATCGCGTTCCTCATCGGCTGGCAGAACCGCCTGGAGACGGTGCGGCGCTGGTTCTGGGACCTGCTGACCAACAACCGCCACGAGCGGCTGGTCGACGCGGCCGACATCGCCCACCTCGAGGCGCCCCACCGTCGCGAGAGCGCCTCCGTGTCCTAACCCTCGGCGTGGTCGAGCGGGTCGTCGTCGCGCCCCTCGACCAGCGCCTTGTAGCGCTTCAGGTCGGCCTCGGCCCGCGCGCCGCCGAGGCCGGAAGCCGCGGCGGCCTGGGCCGGCAGGCTGTCGTGCATGTGCTCGCGGAAGCGCACGCGCGTGCGCCCGCCCAGGTCCTCGAAGGTGATGTCGGTGTCGATCGGGCCGTCGGGGGCCTGCCAGGCGATGCGCCGCCCGGGGTCCTCGGCGACGATCACCGCGTCCCACTCGACGGTCTTCGGGCCGACCTTGGCGACCCAGTGCAGTTCGCGGCCCCGGCGCTCCACGCGCTCCACGTTCTTGACGAAGCGGCCGAAGCCGGCGAAGTCGGTCCACACCGCATAGGCCGCATCGGCTGGGGCGTCCACCTCGATCATCTCCTCGATGCCTGACATGACCTGACCCCTACCCGGCCCGGCATCCTCGACAGCGCGGCAAGCCCCCGTGGTCAGGCCGCGACACCCGGTGATCGAAGTGACATGTCACCGGGCAACAGATCTCCATGCCCCGACACGTCCTTCCCGCCCTCCTGGCGACCGGCGCGCTCGCGACCGGCGCCGGCACCGCCCTCGCGCACGACCGTGGCCATGGCCACGGCCACGGCAAGGGCCACGGTCACAAGGCCGTCCCCGAGACCATCGCCCTGCCTGCAGGATGGCAGCCTGAGGGCATCGCCTCAGGCCCGCGGCACACGGTGTTCGCGGGCTCGATCGGCCAGGGCGCCGTGTACGTCGCCGACGTGCGCACCGGCGCCGGCCGGGTCCTCGTGCCCCCGCACGCGGGACGCAACCACACCGGCCTGAAGTACGACCGCAGCGGCCATCGGCTGTTCGTCGCCGGCGGCGCCAGCGGCGGGCTGTACGTCTACGACGCGAGGACCGGCGGCGATGTCGCCGCGTTCCCCGTCGGCGGCGGCTTCGTCAACGACGTCGCGCTGACCGGGCGCACCGCGTACTTCACCGACTCGCGCAAGCCGGTGCTGTACGCCGTCGACTACACCCGCCAGGGCGTCGGGCAGCCGCGCACGATCCCGCTCACCGGCATCACCTACGGCGACGGCAACAACGCCAATGGGCTGGTGGTCGCCCACGACGGCTCGCTGATCACGGTGCAGAGCAACACCGGCAAGCTCTGGCGCATCGCGCCCGCCACCGGCGCGGCGACCGAGATCGACCTCGGCGGTGCGACGCTCACAAACGGCGACGGCCTGCTGCTGGTCGGCCGGCACAAGCTCGCCGTCGTGCAGAACCGCGACAACAAGGTGACGATCGTCAAGCTCGCCAAGGACCTCGGCTCGGGTGTCGTCGCCGGCAGCCTGACCGATCCGGATTTCGCGATCCCCACCACCCTCGCCGCGCAGGACCACGCCCTGTACACGGTCAACGCGAAGTTCGGCACCCCGCCGGCGGGCACGCCCTACGAGATCGTGCGGGTCGGCGCTGCCGCTGCGAAGCACGGCAAGCGCGGCGGCCACCACCGCGGGGCGCACAGGCGCTGACGCGGTGCGCGCGTCGCACCGGCGCGCGGGTCCCACCACCGGTGCGCGCGCCCCACTCGGGGCGCGCGCCCGTCACGGGCGGCAACCGCCCGTCCCGCCCCGGCACCTGAGAGGGTGCACGCATGGAACCCGAGGTCGAGCAGATCGCCGCTGCGCGCGGGCGCGACCTCGACCTGCTCGCGCAGCAGATGTTCGACTTCCTCGCGGCCAACATCCCCGAGGCGACGACCGACGAGGACGTCGCGCGGCTGACGCTGGCGTCGTGCTCCTCCAACATCGAGGCGCTGCTGTCGATGCTGCGCAACGACATCCCGGCGAGCGCCACCGAGGCACCGGTCACCGCGCTGGAGCACGCGCGCCTGATGGCCGCGCGCGGCATGCCCGTCGACGCGACGCTGCGCTTCTACCGTCTCGGCCACGCCTTCATCTGGGACGTCCTCAGCACCGAGCTCGTCGAGGCCATCCCCGACCCCGTGCGGTTGATGACGGCGATGCGCGAGACGTCGACCTTCCTGTTCGGCTACGTCGACGTCGTCTCGGCACGGGTCAACGACGAGCACATCGCCGAACGCGACCGGCGGCGCCGGCGGGCGGCGATCGTCCGGGAGGACGTCGTCCGCCAGCTGCTCGCCGGTGAGCCGCTGGACCGCGACCGGGCCGAGCGGGCCCTCGGCCACCGCGTCTCGGGCCCGCAGCTGGCGTTCCTCTGCTGGACCGACGGGGACGCGTCCGCCCTCGAGCGGGCGGCCCTCGCCGTCGCCGAGGTCGCCGGCGGCCGGCCGCTGCTCGTGCCCGACGGGCCGCTGACGCTGGGTGGCTGGCTGGCGGCCACCGCCGCGCCCGAGGCCGCCGCCGTCGCGGCGGCCGCAGCGCGCGCCGCCCCGCACGTCCACGTCGCGCTGGGTGAGATCGGCGACGTCCGCCGCAGCCGCCAGACCGCCGAGCGCGCACGGCGGATGGCCGAGCTTGCGGGTGCCGCGCCGCCGTCGTGCACCCGCTACGCGGACGTCGCGCTGGCGGACCTGCTGACCAGCGACGCCGGTGCGGCGCGGGCGTTCGCCGCGGCCGAGCTGGGCGCGCTGGCCTCCGACCCGGAGCTGCAGGCGACGGTCCTGGCCGTCGTCGCCCCGGGCGGCAGCCTGGCCGCCGCGGCCCGTGCGCTGGACCTGCACCGCAACACCGTGCTGCAGCGCATCAAGCGGGCCGAGACGCTCCGGGGCCGGCCGATCAGCGACCGGCCGGCGGAGCTCCACGCCGCGCTGGTCATTGTGCAGAGTGCACATCTGGGTGGATGAAGCAGCCCTGGATCCGGGGCGGCTGCGCGCGTAGAACGTGCGTCATGTCCACCACCGACTCACCGGTCACCGTCCGGCGCATCCCCAACCCGGCCGAGCCCGTCCCCTCCGTGGCGACGCCGACGCTGTTCCTGCTGATCGCCGGCGTCGGCCTGTGGGTCGCGTCGACGCTGCTCTACCTCGGCGACAGCCTGCCGTGGTGGGCAACCATCGTCCTGAACGCGGTCGCGGGCTACCTCTGCTTCACCGTCGCCCACGACGCCGGTCATCACAGCGCGTCGAGCGTGAAGTGGTTCAACGACCTGCTGGGCCGGCTGTCGACGCCGTTCTTCGCGCCGCAGGCCGCGTTCCCGGTGTGGCGCTTCATCCACATGCAGCACCACCGCTTCACCAACCACGACGACGGCTCCGACCCGGACGCGTACACGATGGGCGGGCCGGCCTGGCAGAAGCCGCTGCGCTGGATGACCATCGACTACTACTACGTCGCGTTCTACCTGCCCAAGCTGCGCACCCGGCGCCGCAACGAGCAGATCGAGGCGCTGACGGTGCTCGGGCTGTTCGTCGCGCTGTACGGCGGGCTCATCGTGACCGGCCACGTCGTCGAGCTGCTCGTGGTGCTGCTCGTGCCCTCGCGCCTGGCGGTCCTCTACCTCGCCTGGGCCTTCGACTACCTGCCCCACCACGGGCTGCACCACCGCCCCTCCGAGGACAGGCTCAAGACGACCCGCAACCGCGTCGGGATGGAGCGGGTCCTCTCACCGATCCTGCTGTACCAGAACTACCACCTGGTCCATCACCTCCACCCGGTCGTGCCCTTCTACCGCTACATCGCGGTGTGGCGCCGCAACGAGGAGCAGTACCTGGAGGGCGACCCGGCGCTGTCGACGGTCCGGGGGCGTGAGCTCACGACCGACGAGTACCGCCGGCTGCGCGAGCTCGTGCACGACCACTGACCGCCCGACGGGCGGTCAGCTCGCGGCGCAGGTCTTGAAGCGGCGCACGGTGCTGACCTGCCTGCCGCCCTTCAGGCGCAGCGTCACCCGCACGCCGACGGTCCCTGCGGACGTCCCGATCAGCGGCACCCGCAGCGACCGCGACCTCACGGTGACCGTCCGGCGGTTGCCCACCTTGACCCGCACGGCGGTCACGGTGCGGCCCCGGCTGCGCCGCGGGAAGTGCAGCGTGATGACCCGGCGGCTGGTGCACGGGCGCGCCGCCGGAAGACCCGGGAGCGCGTCGGGGATGGGTGCGGCCTCGGCCGCCTTCATCGTCAGCGCGGCGTCCGCGGGAACCATGATGCCCGCGTTCAGCGCCGCTGCCGTGGCGGCGCGGACCTTCTCGACGTAGTCGGCGTGGGTCGGGTAGAGGATCTTCAGCGTGGCGGCGTCGAAGGGCACCGAACGCCCGTAGAGCGGGCGGCAGCCACCGGTGTTCTCGCGGCTCTCGGTCGAGGTCGGGACGGCGAACTGCGGCAGGCGCACGCCGCCGAGTGCGTTGAGGTGGCCGTCGCGGAGGATCCGCCCGTCGCTGTCGTAGTCGAACTTCGGTTGCGACCGCGGCGCGGCGCCCGTGCGGACCCAGTCCTTCAGCGCCTCCAGACGGCGTTCTGGGCGTACTTGAACGGGATGCGGCTGAACATCCGGTACTGGCAGCCCTCGATCGGGTGGAAGTCCTTGCCGAGGTCGCGCTTGAGGAAGACCTTCTCGTACTCGATGGCGTCGTGGTCGAGGTGCGTGGTGCCGGCGACCTCCCACGTGCGGAACTTCGAGTTGTCGGGCGCCCCGTGGAAGGAGTAGTCGGTCTCGGTGTTCAGCCACATCACCGGCACGCGCGGCACGGTCGGCAGGCCCACCGACGTCTGCCCGTCCTGGTTGAGCGTGGACGTCGTGGCCGCGGTGATGAGGAAACCGTCGGTGAGCTGGTGGGCGAAGTCGAAGGTCTGGGCGTAGATGTAGAGCGTGAGCGCCGACTGCGAGGTGCCGGTCGGGAACAGCAGCTTCGGCGGGGCGCCGCCGGTGACCGCGCCGTTGCGGATGGCCCGCAGCGCCTGGCCGTAGATGTCGAAGGCGCCGCCGTCGGCGTAGGTGGCCTTGGCCAGCGCGGGGATGTGCAGGTCGGCGTAGCGCTTGGGGCTGTAGGCCTTCAACCCGGTCTGGGGCTTGTTGATGCCGACGTCCTGCGCGTCGATGGAGATGTAGGTGTCGCGCTCGCGCATGACGTGGTCGGCGGAGCGCATCCACAGGGCGTCGAGGTCGTAGCCGCTGGAGACGTTGGCCCACTCGGCCAGCACGACCCCGCTGGACCTCGCCTCGTCCACGGGCCGGCGGACGACCATCCGCGACGTGTAGTCGCCGACCGGCGTGGTGCCGGAGAAGAAGTACTCCTCCTCGACGTAGCCCTGCGCGGCAAGGTCCTGCTCGGCGGCGCCGAACGGATAGTCGCGCGAGCCCGAGCCGACGGCATCGGCCTTGATCGGACCGCGCACGTCCGGCATCGGCACCGCGCCGGTGTCCTGCTGTGCCGCCGCGGGTGCAGCGAGCGCCAGCGTGCCGACGACGACCGAGAGGATGACCCGTACTCCCATGCCCGCGACGGTAGGTCACGACCGACTTCCGGTCCATTGACCAGGCCCACAAAGTCCGGCCCGGATGTCTGGAGGAATGGCGGTGAGGTCAGCGCGCGTCGTCCTGCGCCTCGATGCCCGCGAGCGCGCGCGCCAGCGCACGCTTGGTGTCGACGTCCATGCCGCGCAGGATCTGGATGCGCTGCCCCTGGGGCGAGCCGGCCCCGTGGAGGGACTCGGTGAGGTAGCCGACCGCGTTGCGGCCGAGGGTCATGTTCTCGATGAGCCGCAGGATCCGCATGCGGTCCTCCGTCGGGATGTCCTCGCGGCCGGCCAGCATCCGCTCCAGCAGCGGGCCGACCTCCTCGCTGCGGAAGTCCGCCTCGCTGGGCATCGTCACCACGATGCCGCCGGCCAGGTCCTGGGCCAGGCGCGCGATCTCGTACGGGAAGCGGGTGACGTTGTGCTTGCAGACGTTGGCGAGCATCTCGTCGTTCATCCAGATGCCCGACGCCAGCGGCTGGGCGCGCGCGGCGGACGCGATCGACGACGAGTAGATCGTCTCGTTGAGGTGGGTCATCTCCACGAGCTTGTCGCGCACGTGCGCGGCACCGGCCACGCCGTTCTGGTCGGCGATCTCCGCCGCGGCGCCGGTCAGCACGTCCCCCAGGCCCGTCTTGCAGACGTAGGAGGCGCGGTGGTAGGCGGTGAAGCGGGAGACCAGGAGCTGCGCGAACTCCGTCTCGCCGTCGAGCAGCACGTGCTCGTAGGGCACGAAGACGTCGTCGAAGTGGACGAGCACCTCCTGGCCGCCGAAGCGCGCGTTGCCCTTGTCCAGCGTGCCGGGCTCCAGCGCGCGCGTGTCGGAGGCCTGGCGGCCGTAGACGTAGGTGATGCCCTCGGCGTCCTGCGGCACCATCGCGACGATCGCGTAGTCCTTGTCGGCCTCGCGGAGGTTCATCGTCGGCAGCACGCAGATCCAGTGCTGGTTCCAGCCGCCGGTCATGTGGGCCTTGGCGCCCCGCAGGTAGACGCCCTCCTCGGTGCGACCGGAGACGTGCAGGAACAGGTCGGGGTGGGCCTGCTGGTGGGGCGGCTTGGAGCGGTCGCCCTTCGGGTCGGTCATGCCTGCGGCGATGAGGACGTTCTTGCGCTGGGCCTCCTTGAGGAACTCCAGGTAGCGCGCGTGGTAGCTCGTGCCGTGCTTCTCGTCGACGTCGTAGGTGACGGAGTGCAGGACGCTGATCGTGTCCAGGCCGGTGCAGCGCTGGAAGCAGGTGCCGGTGATCTGGCCCAGGCGGCGCTGCATCGCGTGCTTGTCCATCAGGTCCTGCGGCGACTCGGCGACGTGCAGGAAGCGGTTGACGCGGGCGTCGATCAGCGGTGAGTACGCCGTGGCCAGCTCCGGCTCGTCGATGGCCAGGTCGTAGGTGGCCTTCAGGGCGTTGATCGACGGCTGGATGATCGGGTGGTCGGCCGGCTCGGCGATGCGCTCGCCGAACAGGAACAGCGACGTCCCGCGGTTGCGCACGGACTGCAGGTAGTCCTCGCCGGTGACCATCGTCGGGATGCGGTCCCAGCGGGCCCGTGCGCTCTCCGGCGTCCGCTGCTGGAAGGTCGGCTCGGGCTGCACGCTGGTCATGCGCTCATCCTGACATGGTGTCGAGCAGCAGACGCAGCCCGGCCGCGGCGAACGCCTCCATGTTGGCCTCGCGGTCGGCGTCGCCGGTCAGGACGTGCTCGGTGCGCACGCCGCCGCCGGGCGTGCGGACCGCGACCCACGCGTGGCCGGCGGGGTCGCCGTAGGGGTTGCCCGACGGGCCGGCCGCGCCCGTCTCGCCGAAGCCCCAGTCCGTGTTCAGCTTGCCCGCCACCGCGCCCGCCAGCCAGGCGGCGAACGGCTCGGTCGAGCTGCGCGTGCCCTTGGCCGGCGGGTCCTGCCCGGACAGCAGGCCGCGCACGCTCTCCAGCGTGTAGATCACCACGCCGCCGCGGTAGTAGGCGGAGGCGCCGGGCACGGCCAGCAGGGCCGCCGAGACCAGGCCACCGGCCGAGGACTCGACGACCGCGATGGACTCGCCGCGCTCCTTCAGGTGCGCGGCGATCGCCGTGGCCGGCTCGGTGAGCGTCGCCGGCAGCACTAGCGCGGGGGCATCCGGATGGCGCCGTCCAGCCGCACGGTCTCGCCGTTCATGTAGCTGTTGGCGAAGATCTCCATCGCCATCGAGGCGAAGTCGTCGGCCTGGCCCAGGCGCTTGGGGAACGGGACGTTCTTGCCGAGGTGGGCCTTGAAGTCCTCGGCCTGCTGGCCGGTGCCGTAGATCGGCGTGTCGAACAGGCCGGGCGCGATCGTGTTGACGCGGATGCCGACCGACGACAGGTCACGCGCGACGGGCAGCGTCATGCCGACGATGGCGCCCTTGGACGCCGAGTAGGACGCCTGCCCGATCTGCCCGTCGAACGCTGCGGCCGACGCGGTGTTGATGATCGATCCGCGCCAGCCGTCCGCGTCGGGCTCGGTCGTCGCGATGGCCGCCGCCGCCAGGCGCAGCACGTTGAAGGTGCCCAGCAGGTTGATGCGGATGATCCGCTCGAAGTTCTCCATCGACGCCGGGCTGCCGTCGCGGTTGATGGTGCGCTCCGGGCCGCCGACGCCGGCGCTGTTGAGCAGGTAGCGCAGTGGCGCGATCTCCATCGCCGTGTCCACCGCAGCCTGCACCTGCTCGGCATCGCCCACGTCGGCCCGGCAGAACACCGCGCCGATCTCGTCGGCCACCGCCGCGCCGACCTCCTGGTTGAGGTCGATGATCACGACGCCGGCACCGGCGGCCGCCAGCCTCCGTGCGGTCGCCTCGCCGAGGCCCGACGCCCCGCCGGTGACGATCGCCGACGTGTTCTGAAAGCTCATGCACTCACTCCGTTCGCGGTTTGCCGCGCACTTATATCGCGCGGTCCGCGGTGGTCGACCGTCAGTCGTGGGAGTGGCCGGACCGGCGGCCGGTGTGCGGGTGCGGGTCGTTGATGTCGCCCTTGTAGCCCTGCGGCAGCCGGGCGAGCGTGCGCAGCTGCTTGCGGGTCAGCGGCGCGCCGGGGTCTCCGGCGAACCGCTGCGGCAGGTCCCAGCAGGCGTGCGGGCGGGCGGCCAGCCCCGCGGCGATCAGCTTGTCCTCGACGGCCTGCTGCCTGCGCGTCGTGGGGACGCCCTTGTCGGAGTGGTCGGGCGCGTGCTTGGTGTAGGCACGGTCGTAGGGCGCGGCCGGGTCCAGCGGCTGCGGCGCGCGGCCGAACCAGCAGGGCAGGCGGCGCAGCTGGCGCGCGACGAGGCGGTCACCCTGCGCCTTGGGCGTCTGGTCGGAACCGACGCCCTTGCCCTGGCGTTTGCGGACGTCGGCCTGCAGCCGCGCGAGCATCTTCGCGGGGTCCCCACCCGCGCGGCGGATCAGCCGCTTGTAGCTCCAGCCGTCGTTGCGCAGCTTGGCGAAGCGGTTGTCGGGCAGCTTGGACGACCGCTTCAGCAGCGGCGACAGGTTCTCGCCGTGGAAGACGTGGAACAGCACATGCTGGGCGAGGTGGCCGCTGACGAGCATCAGCCGGATGCGCTGCTGGATCTCCCGCTGGTGGGCCACCGGCATGTCCTTCGCCCAGGCCGACAGCCGGGTGACGAGCGTCTCGAAGTCCAGCCCGTGGGCTAGCGCCAACTGCGCCAGCGTGTGGTGGTCGTTGTAGAGGAACGCCTCGACCTGCTTGACGGGGATGTCCAGCGCCTGGGCCAGCGTCGCCTCGTCCAGCGGCGACCAGTGCTGCATGACCCACGGCTCGTCGGGCAGCAGGCCGTGGCGCAGCCCGCCGGGCATCGGCGCGTCGTGCGCGAGCACGGTCGCGGGGCCGAGCAGCGCGGTGCAGAGCGCGGCGGCCAGGGCACGGGTGAACAGGCGCATGGCCCGGAAACGTAGGCGAACGGCACGCCGTTACGGGCGACATGCGTCACACAGGCGCGGCCCACTCCTCGCGCAACAGGCCCATGATCAACTCGTCCTCGTAGCGGCCGTCGACCCAGGCGTGCTGTCGGCGGCGTCCCTCCTCGACGAAGCCGACCTTGCGGTAGGTCGCGATCGCGGCGGCGTTGCTGGCCAGCACGTCCATCTGCAGGCGGCGAAGGTTGCGCCGGCGGAAGCCGAAGCCGACCAGCACCCGCAGCGCGTCGGTGCCGTAGCCCCGCCCGCGCGCGTCGGCCGCCAGGGCGACGCTGACCGTCGCGTGACGGGCCAGCGGGTCGAAGGCCGTGAGCGAGCAGCGGCCGACGAACGCCCCGTCGGCCTCGACCGCGAACCGCACCGCGCCGTCGTCGCCGACCGGTCTCGCCCGCTGTGCGGCCTCCCATGCGTCCCGGTCCAGCGCCGTCGGCGGCGAGGGCCCGCGCAGCTCCCACGTCGCCAGGTCGCTCTCGATGGCGAAGAGCGCGTCGAGCTCGGCAGGTGTGATCGCGCGCAACGTGACGAGGGCGCCGGTGAGCATGGACCGAGACTACGCGCCGGTGGCCCACGGGTCGGCGGGCCGGTCGAGCACGTTGCGGATCGTCCAGCGCCGGGCGTGCGTCTGCGGGTCGGCGACCTCCTCCCAGGTGATCGGCGTGGCGACGGGCGCGCCGGGCCGGGCGCGGACCGACCAGGGGATCACGGCGAGGTGGCCGCGGCGGGCCCGCGCGGTGTCGACGTAGAGCCGCCCGCGACGCTGGGACTTGTAGAACGCCCGCGTCAACGTGCTGGGTGACGTCTTGACCAGCGCGGCGCCGATCTCCTTGGCGTAGGGCCAGAGCTCCTCCCACGTCCGGCTGCCGTCGAGCATGACGATGACGTGCAGGCCCTGGGAGCCGGTCGTCATCGGCAGGCCCGTCTCGCCCCGCGCGTCGAGGACCTCGCGCAGCGCCAGCGCGGCGTCGCGGACCGCGGCCGGATCGTCCCCCGGCGGGTCGAGGTCGATGACCAGGCGGTCGGGATGCTCGAGGTCGGGCTCGCGCGAGGACCAGCCGTGGAAGGTCAGGGTGCCCTGGTTGGCGAGGTAGACCAGCGCCGCGGCGGAGTCGCAGCCGGTGTGGTGGCCGGCCTCGCCGTCGGCGCGCCGGACGTCGATGCGCGGCACCCACTCCGGGAAGTGATCGGGACGGCCCTGGTTGTAGAAGCCGCCCGCCGCGATGTCCTTGCGGAAGCGCTCCAGCACCAGAGGACGGCCGGCGAGGTGCGGCAGCATCCGGTCGGCCACGTCGCGGTAGTAGGCGACGACATCGCCCTTGGTGATGCCGTCCTCCGCGAAGAGGACGCGGTCCGGGTGGGTGATCTCGATCGTGTCGGGGTCGGCGGCCACGACCGGATCATTACCCGGCGGCCCGGCCCCGCAGCCCGAACAGCCCGTGGCGCCGGCCCCGTGCCTTCTGCGCCGCGGTCCTCCACGCGAGCTGCCCGGTCGCGCCGACCTCGCGCAGCAGCGCGGCGGGTTCGTTGGCTGCGACCGTCGTGAACTCCTTGGCCACGAACGTCGCGAGCGCCCGCTTGGTCGCGCCGTCGGCCTTCTCGAGGCTGCCGCTGTCGTACGGCGGCTGCGGGTCGTACTCGATCATCAGCTGCGCCGCGCGCGCGACGTCGTCGCCGGCGATGCGGCCGACCAGCCAGAGCGCGACGTCGATGCCGGCGGACACCCCGGCGCCGGTGACGACCTTGCCGCTGTGGACGATGCGGCGGTCCCCGACGGGGTGCGCGCCGAGTCCCTCGAGCAGCTGCAGCGACGCCCAGTGCGTCGTCGCCGGCAGCCCGTTGAGCAGCCCCGCGCTGGCCAGGATGATCGACCCGGTGCAGACGGAGACGGTCCACTGCGAGGTCTGGTGGACCTGGCGCAGCCAGGCCAGCAACTCCTCGTTCTTGGCGGTGGCCGCGGTGGCGGTGCCGGAGCCGCCGATGAGGACGATGTCCGGCTTCGGGGTCTCCTTCAGGCTGTGCGACGCCCCGATGGCCAGCACCCCGCTGTCGGCGACGATCGGCCCGGGCTCGGTCCAGACGAAGCGGATCTCCGCGCCGGGGATGGCGCGCAGCACCTCGTACGGGCCGATGATGTCCAGGGCCGTCAGGCCGGGATAGGCGACGATCGCGATCTGCATGGTGCTGCTCCTTGTCATGAGGCGTAAGGCATCGTGTGGAAGTGCTGGCGGTAGCGGCCGGGCGTGGTCTGGGCGCGCCGCTGGAAGGCGCGGTGCAGGGTCTCCGGGCGCCCGAACCCGACGCGCTCGGCGACGGCGGGCAACGGCAGGTCGGTGCTCTGCAGCAGCACCTTCGCCGCCTCGACACGCAGCGACTCGACGAGGACGGCCGGCGTCACGCCGATCTCCTTGCGGAACGTGCGCGCGAGGTGGCGCGAGCTCATCCCGGCGCGCTGGGCCAGCGCCTCGACGGACAGGTCCTCGCCGAGGTGGTCGGGCAGCCAGCGCTGAAGCTCCTCCAGCGCCGGTGTGCGCGCGGGCGGCGTGCGCAGGTGGGTGCTGAACTGCGACTGCCCGCCGGGGCGGCGCAGGAAGACGACCAGCCACCGGGCGACCGCGTGCGCCAGCTCGGCGCCGTGGTCCTCCTCGACGAGCGCGAGCGCCAGGTCGATGCCGGCCGTCACGCCGGCGGAGGTCCAGCGGTCGCGGTCGCGGACGTAGATGGCGTCGTCGTCCACCGCGATCTCGGGATGGTCGGCCTGCAGCTGCCCGCACGCCACCCAGTGGGTCGTGGCCCGGTAGCCGTCGAGCAGCCCTGCGCGGGCCAGCAGCGTCGAGCCGGTGCAGACCGAGGTCGTCCGCCGCGCGGCGCCCGACAGGTCCCGCAGCTCCGCGAAGACCGTCGCCTCGTCGGGGATCGCGTAGGTCCCCACGCCGCCGACCACCAGCAGCGTGTCGACCGCCCCGCGGCGAGCGGCCGCGGTGACCGAGGTGTCGACCCCGATCTGGATGCCGTTGTCGGCGCGGACCGGCGCACCGTCGGGCGAGGCCAGGACGATGTGGTAGCCCGGCCGCGCCCCGAGCAGCGTCGCCGACCGGAAGACATCGGCGGGACCGGCGAGGTCCAGCAGCGCGCACCCCTCGAAGACCACGACCACGACCTCACGCGCATGTCCCTCGGCGTCCACGGGTCGAGCGTCCCACGCGGGCTGCCTGGCAGCAAGGACCAGTCCCTGACGATTCCGGACACGCGGTGTCCAGCCTTCGAGCGCCCGGGGCAGGCCCGTCGGCGCCGAACACGCTTTTGTGCCGCAGATCCAGCGGGAAAAAGCGCGTTCGAGGACCCGGGGCAGGCCCGCCCGCGCCGAACACGCTTTCCTGCCGCACATCCAGCAGGAAAAAGCGCGTTCGACGTCCCGGGGCAGGCCCATCCGCGCCGAACACGCTTTTGTGCCGCACATCCAGCAGGAAAAAGCGCGTTCGACGACCCGGGGCAGGCCCATCCGCGCCGAACACGCTTTTGTGCCGCACATCCAGCGGGAAAAAGCGCGTTCGACGACCCCGGGCAGGCCCGCCCGCGCCGAACACGCTTTCCTGCCGCACATCCAGCAGGAAAAAGCGCGTTCGGCTCCCCGGGCTGGGCGACCTCGGCGGCGGCGCGCTTGCGGGGCACTGCGGCTGGGGCACCTGCTGCGCGGGTAGCGTTGCGGACGTGGAGCTCCGGGTCGACGGGCGGTGCGTGATGCGCTGCATGCTGGTGCTGGTCCTGGGTGCGCTGGCCGGGCCAGGGGTGGCCGCGGCGGCGTGCCCGGACTCGCCGAAGGCCAACGGCAGCGGGTACGCCCCGCCCAGCAACACGGCGTCGCTGCCGCCGGCGGATGCGGGGCCGGAGATCCTGCACCGCGCGCCCGCCGTCTCGCCGCAGCTGGAGAACACCCGCAACTGGCAGGCGCAGCCGATCCTCATCTCCGGCGCGCAGGCCTACCGCGGCGGTGAGTTCGTCGCGCAGGACTTCCTCTACGACGACCGCGCGCTGACCTACCCGGGCGACGCGGCCTACGCCCGCAACGCCGCCGACATCGTGGAGGTGCGCGTCGAGCCGCTGGCCCGGGCCACGGCGATCCGCGTCACGCTGAACTCGATGGTCGACGTCGACCACGCCGCCGCGATCACGGTCGGCCTGGGCGACAGCGACCAGCCGCGCGCGCTGCCGCACAACGCCGGGGTGTCGGAGCGCGCCGAGGTGTTCGTCACCGCGCACGGCTGCGGGGGCGACGCGGTGCGCGCGTCCGACACCGCGGCGCTGCCGGCGCCGACGGTCAGCACGGACGTGACCCGCCGGCAGGTCCAGATCGAGCTCCCCTACACCGCCTTCGACCCGCGCGGCCGGACGGTGAAGGTCAGCGCCGCCGCCGGCCTGTGGGACAAGAACGCCAACGCCTACCTGCGGCCCGACCCCGCCCGGCCCGCGTTCTTCAACGTCGCCTTCCGCGGCTTCGGGCAGTGGACGATCAACACCTGGAAGGACGAGAGTCAGAACGCGGCGCTGGCCGCCGGCGACCTCAGCCCGCTGCACGCCGACGTCGACTTCGCCAAGCTCGCCGCGCGCAAGGACGACGAGAGCGGCGTCCCCACCACGGGACCCATGAACCGCATCCTCGTCAGCCACTTCGAGACCGTGCAGGGGCGCGGCAACTCCAGCGGCGGCGACATCCTGGGCAACTACGCCTGCGACCCGCCGGCCTGCACCTACCAGGACTCCGGGCGCCTGCAGCCCTACTCCGTCTACGTGCCCGACGTCGCGATGCCCAAGGACCGCTGGGGCCTGGTGCTGACCATGCACGGCGCCAACTCCAACCACAACCACTTCGAGAACGGCAGCACCGAACCGCCGCTGTCGGTCTGGAGGATGCTGGCCCAGGAGGGCAACCCCTCGATCATGGTGCTGCCCAACGCCCGCGGCATGACCTACTGCTACTTCGGCATGGCCGGGGCCGATGTCTTCGAGGCCTGGGCCGACGCGGCGCAGCACTACAGGCTCGACCCCGACCAGGCGCTGCTGAGCGGGTCGTCGATGGGCGGCTACGGCGTCTACAAGCTCAGCTCGCAGTTTCCCGACCTCTTCAAGGCGATCTTCCCCAACATCGCGCCGGAGATCTGCGACCTCACGCAGGCCGCGTCGACGCTGGACGTCGTCCCCGGTGCCACCAACGTCGGCCGCGTGCTGGCGGGACTGCGCAACGTCCCGGTCGTCGCGACCGCCGGCCTCAACGACCCGCTGGTCGACGCCGCGATCACCAACCGCACGCTCGGCCGCTTGGACGCCTTCGGCTACCGCTACGACTTCTGGCACTTCCTGGACCGCAGTGGCCAGGGCCACGTCGAGTACCGGCAGTTCGTGCGCGACACCTACCGGACGCTGAACCGCAGCGCCGACTCCGTCGACCGCAACCCGCGCCGGGTCACCTACGTCCTCGACACGCAGTTCAGCGATGCCCGCTACGGCCTGAACTCCGACCACGCCTATTGGGTCAGCGGCCTGAAGCTGGCCGACGCCGGCGCGACCCCGCCCGTCGGGCTGATCGATGTCACCGCGGGCGACATCCCTGCGCGCCGGCAGCGCCTCGGGGACCCCGAGCGCGCCGTCGGCACGGGCATCAACGGCTCGGCCGCCTACACCCGCCAGACGCGCCGCTGGGTCCCGGGCGACCCGGAGCCGATCTCCGACGGCTTCGCCCTGCGGGCCGAGAACCTGTCGGCCGCCGCGCTGGACGTGCGGCGCATGCGGCTGCCGGAGTACGGCAGCTTCGACGGTGAGATCACGTCCGACGCACCGTTGCAGCTGCGGCTGACGGGCGCGTTCGGTGGCGCGACCGCCGTGACGCTCGACGGCAGGCCGCTGAGCGCCCGCGCGGACGGCACGTCGGTCGTCGTCGCCCTGCCCGAGGGCACCTCCAAGCTGCACGTCACCCAGCCCGTGCCGATCACGACGACGTGCCGGCGGCGGACGGTGCGGGTGCGCGTGAAGGCCCCGCGCGGGGACGCCCTGCGCAGCGTGCGCGTCTACGTCAACGGCAGGCGCGTCAAGACGGTCACCGGGCGCACCCGGTTGCGCCGCGCGCTGCGCGTCACCCTGAAGGGCAGCGGCCGCGCCCAGGTCACCGTCCGCGCGACCACCCGCAAGGGCCGCGCGCTGGTGCAGCGGCACACCTACCGGACGTGCCGTTAGGCGCGGACGTTCGGGTTGCCGGCAGCGACTGATGCCGTTGATGGAGTGGCCGACGCGGAAGTCGGCTCCGCTGCGGAGGTGTCGCGCCGTGCATCGCCGGTGCCGACCGTTCAGTGCGCCTCCTCGGTCGAACGGGAGTCCGTGAGGCTCAGCGCGCCGTAGCCGGCAACCAAGCCGACGACCCCGGCGAGGATCGCGTAGGTGACGCGCTCGCCGTGGAAGAACGAGGCGACGAGATCGCTGCTCCAGGCCCCGTCCGGCAGCGAGGTCGTGACGAGCGCCGCGATCAGCGTGCCGACGATGGCGGTGCCGACCGACGTGCCGACCTCCTGCGCGGTGTCGTTCAGCGCGGTGCCCATCGAGGTGCGGTTGGCGGGCATGGCGTCGACGAGGGCGACGGCGCAGATGGTCATGATCGTCCGCAGGCCGATCGTCATGAACACCATGGCGGCCGCGATGGCGAGGTAGCCGTGCTCGACGCCCCACGACATGCCGGCCAGGGACAGCGTCAGCGACGCAGCACCGACGAGGCACGCGACCCGATGGCCGTGGCTCTTGGCCAGCCACTCCGCCAGCGGCGTCGCGAGCAGCATCGTGGCGATCATCGGCAGGTTCGCCAGCCCGGCGCGGACCGGGCTCCAGCCGTAGGCGTACTGGAAGTGGAGGATCAGGCCGAACATCACGCTGGCCATCGCGATCGACGTCCCGGCCTGCGCGATCGTGGCGCCGCGGACGGTGCCGTTGGAGAAGAGGCTGAGGTCGAGCATCGGCTCGGCGGCGCGGCGCTCGTGGCGGACGAAGGCGACGGCCGACGCCACGGCACCGGCGATCGACGCCACCGTGACCGCGGACAGCCAGCCGTGCTCGACACCGCTGGTCAGCGAGAAGCAGGCCAGGCCGATGGTGGCGACGCTGAGCACCGCGCCCGGGACGTCGAGCCGGTCCTGCGTGAGGTCGTCCGGGTGGTCGGCGGCGACGCCCAGGCGGCCGCCGATGCCGGCGATCAGCGCGATCGGCGCGTTGACGACGAGCAGCCACTCCCAGCGCACGTGGGCCAGCGCGGTGCCACCCAGCAGCGGGCCGAGGATGAACCCGGACATGCCGACGATGATCATCACCGTCACCGCGCGCATCCGCAGGTCCTTGTCGTCGAACAGCCGGAAGACGAGCGAGTTGGTGATCGGCGCCATCGCGGCGGCGGCGATGCCGAGGCCGGCGCGCAGCGCGATGAGCTCGCCGGTGGAGTCGACGAAGACGACGCCCAGGCTCAGCAGCCCGAAGACCGTGAGTCCGACGAGCAGCACGCGCCGCCGTCCGAGCCGGTCGGCCAGCGAGCCCGCGGTGAGCAGCAGCCCGCCGAACGTCAGCGCGTAGGCCCCGGTGACCCACTGCAGCGCGGTGGTGCCGCTGCCGAGGTCACGCCCGATCGTGGGCAGCGCGATGGACAGCAGGGTGTTGTCGACCATCTCGACGAAAAAGGCGAGGCACAACGCGGCCAGGGGGATCCAGGCGGCGCGCAGCGACGTGTAGGTGCGTGGGGACGTCGCCAGGAGCGGGGCGGTGGTGGTTGCCATGGCCGCAGCTTCGGTGCGGGCGCTCACAGCGCCCGCACACGGCGCTCACACCATGCGACGCCGCCGCCGTCAGGTCGGACGCAGGACCCGCGCCGGCACCCCACCGACGACGACCCCCGGGGGCACGTCGCGCGTCACCACCGCACCGGCGGCGACGACGGAGTCGGCCCCGACCGTGACGCCGTGCAGCACGGTGCAGCCCGCGCACAGCCAGGCGCCGCGCTCGATGACGATCGGCGCGGCGGTGATGTGGCTGCGCCGGTAGCGCGGGTCGATCGGGTGGCCGGAGCTGATCAGGCTCACGTTCGGCCCGATGAGGACCTCGTCACCGATCGTGATGCCGCCGATGTCGTTGAGCGTGCAGCCCTGGTTGATGAAGACGTCCCGGCCGACGCGGATGTTGATGCCCTGGTCGGAGTGGACGGGCGGGATGAGACGGAAGGTCGGGTCGACCTCGGTTTGGGTGAGCTGGGCCCAGGCCTCCCGGATCGCGTCCTGGTCGGCGTAGGGCAGCCGGTTCAGCTGCTCTGTCTGCGCGATGGCGCGCGGCACCTGGGCGAAGATCGGCCGGACCTCCGGCGCACGGACGTCCAGCATCCCCTCGCCCATGTCGCGTCGGTGCTCCGTCAGCGTGTGCCCTTGGACTTCGCGCGCGGCCGGTCGGTGCGCGGCGCGAACTTCTCGCGCTCGGCGGGCGTCATCTGGCGGATCGTCAGTCGGCCGTCTGCGACCTGGTCGGCGATCTCGGCGAGCTTGCCCTCGCGCTTCTCGGCGTCACGTTCACGCTGCGTCTTGGCCATCAGGCACCTCGGTTGGAGTGGTACGTCGCGACGTTCGTCACGAGAAGTCTGCCGGGCCGACGTGACGGATGTCGGCGACGGCCGCGGAGGAGGCGACGAAGGTCTCGACCGCGGCGACCTCGCCGCAGAAGCGCAACAGCACGACAGGACCCTGGAACCGGGCGCTGACCGGCTGGACACCCGCCGTCCGGGCGCAGGAGAACAGCGCGGGCAGCGACGCCGCCGGTGTCTCCACGTGGACCTCCCTCATGCTCTGCATATCGGCCGCGCGTGAAAAAAATGCGCATCGCCCGACACACGGTCCCGCGGCGTTCAGCCCAGGCTGCCGGCGAAGCTCATGCTGAGGGCCCGCCGCGGCGACGGAAGCCACGGTCCGGCGCGGGGTCCAGGGGGCTGCCCGGCAGACCGTCGGGCGGGCTCTCCAGGTTGAACTCCGAGGGCGCGATGTCGTTGGCGGCGTCGGGGTGGAAGAGCGCCGCGAGCAGCTGCGCCTGGCCGCGGCCGACACCCAGCTCACCCATGCCGCCGTTGTACATGCGGATGCCGTTGGCCTCGCAGTGCTCGTACAGGCGGCTCAGCTCCTGGAGGTTGCCGACGCGGGAGGGCTTGATGTTCACGACGGTCAGGTCGAACGGCAGCGCACCGAGCGACTCGACGCTCGTCACGGGCGCGTCGTAGGAGATGCGGTCGGCGACCGGCTGCAGGAGCGCGAGGGTCTCGGGATAGTGGTGCGGGTCCTCGAGGACCGCTTCCGGGAACGTCGCCAGCGTGCGCTCGTACATCGCGAACAGCTCGGCCTCGTTCTTGACCTCCAGCTCGTACTGGCCCTTGAAGTCGATGGTTGCCACGCCGTCGACCGCGGCGACGCGGTCCATGATCTCCTGGGTCCACGAGGGCTCGACGTCGAGCTTGTAGCCGACGGTCGGGTGCTGGGCGCGGCGGTTGGCGACCTTGTCGATGTCCGGCGGGTCACCGAGGCCGAAGGAGGTGACGAACGTCAGTGGTCGTGCCTCGCGGCCGAGGACCTCGGGCAGCGACGTGTCCGCCTGGCGCAGCGCGAGGTCCAGGGCCGCGGACTCGAACGTCCAGCGCCGCCAGTTCACGGCCGTCTTGTACTCCGGCGGCCGTGGCCACATGTCGATCGACGCGACGTGGGCGAGGTACTCAGCGAGCGTGCCACTTCCGGTCAGGTCGTGATCGCTGCCGCGCAGCTCGGCCTGCATGTCGGCCATGCCGATCTGCTCGCCGTGTCCCTCCTCCCCCCTGCCGCCGAGGCGCAGTAGCGTCGTGGAGAACTCCTCCATCCCCACCGGCCCGGCGGGCAGGAGCTCCGCGTAGGAGGAGGACTCGACGGCGATCGGAAGGTCCTTGATGGCGGTCCAGAGATCGGTCATGTGGGCTCAGACCCCACGATCGCACGATTCTCATCGCGGGAGGCGCCGTGTTGTCGCCGCGGACGATCCGGGCAAGCGGTGGTCATGGAGACTGCTGATCTGCCCCAGCCGCCCGAGCCGGACGACGAGGAGCGCGGCGAGGCGCCCTACGCCTCGCGCGCGGGCTCGCTCGACGTGGACGCCACGGCCGGTGAGGAACGCTCCGACCGGGTCGAGGCGACCGAACGTGCCGCCGAGCTCGACGCCGCCTCCCGTGACGAGGAACCGGAGGACGCCCGGTACCCGTGAACGGCGAAGGCGCGGCGCGGCGCCGGCGTGTCCGCCGCGGTCAGACCTGGGGCACCTGCCCCTTGCGGGCGTCGGCGGCCTTGGTGCAGACCGGGTCGGAGAGGCCCTTGCAGCGGTAGACGCGGATGTCGCGGAACCAGTAGCGGCCCCAGTCCGACGGGGTCGTCGTCGCGGGGAACAGCTCGTTGCCGAAGCCGCTGTCGACGGCGGCGCCGTAGGAGAAGATCGCCTGGGTGCCGATGCTGAACGGATAGGGCTGGGGCGCCCCGGTGGAGGCCACGTGGTCGGTGACGGTGCGGCCGTTGACGCTCACGACGTAGCGGGCGCCGAGCTGCACGATCTCGACCTGCGTCCAGTCGGGGAAGTTGTTGATCTTGTGCGCGCGGGCCGCGTACTCGCCGAAGTAGCCGCCCGGACCGAACTCACCGGCCTGGCGCAGCTGGACCTCCTGCACCATCGAGATCTCACCGTTGTCGAAGAAGCGCTGCGGCCGGACCTCCATGCGCAGCACCACGTTCTGGAACGGCTGCTTGGCGGTGAGCCTGCAGTCGGTGATGTCCGTCGGGTCGGTCGTCGGCAGGCGCGTCGCGGCGCCGTCGGCGATGAGGCAGCCCTGCTGGGTCATGCCCTGCAGCTGCCCGCCGACGAAGAGCGGTTCGGTGCCGGCCGGGTCCTTCAACGGCGGTGCCGGCACCTTCGCGCCCGTGCCGTCGAAGTCGATCGAGTTCACCTGCAGCTGGTCGGGCAGGACGTTGTCGACCTTCAGGAACAGCTCCGGCGCGTCGCTGATCGGCAGCTTCTGGAACGGCAGCTCGACCAGCCGGTAGCAGCCGTTGAAGCCCTCCGACTGCAGGCGCGGGCCGGTGAGGACATCAGAGGCGACGTCGACCGGTCCGACCAGGGCGGCGCCGTCGGCGCTGCCCTGGCGGACGGAGACGAACGCCGACGTGGGCTCACCGCGCGTGTCGATGAGGCCGTTCTGCGGGAACGGGAACGCGTTGGGGATGCAGACGCGCAGGCCGACGGAGCGCAACTGGCGGACGTTGACGCGCCCCAGCGCGACCGCGTCGCCCGTGTTCATGACGAGCGCCTTGTCGCCCTTGCCGGTGTCCTGGTCGGCGCCGTCGAGCACCGCGGGGCTGCCCGCCACGACCTTCCCGGCGTCCACCTCGAAGCGCAGGAAGCGCAGCGCGACGGTGCCCGCCCGCGAGGACATCGCCGCCGTCAGCGGCACGCCCGGCTTCCATCCCGCGGCGACGACGTCGCCGTAGGCCGGCACCCGCACGACGCCGCTGCAGCGCGTGGATCGGGCCTTCGGGCCGGGCACCGCCTGTGCGGCGAAGCGCAGCACGATGCGCACCCCGACCTTGCCGCACCTCGTGCCGGAGACGCTGAACGGCACCTGGTCGCCGAAGTCGACGACACCGTGCGCGGTGGCCTTCAGCGACAGCGGTGCGGCATCTGCGGGGACGGCCGCGCCGGCGGCCAGCGCGGCGGCGAGCAGGACGCAACGTCGGATCATCGTGCAGGCTCCAGGTCGCAGTAGGCCAGCGCGTCCGGCGCCAGCCGCAGAGGGGTCGCGGGCGGAGCGACGGGATGGCCGGGCCGCTCGGCCTGCGCGCGGAGCATCCGCCCGACGCGCAGCGCCTCGGCCTCGGTCAGCGCGGCGAGGATGCCGCCGACGGGCGTGCTGTCGCCCTGCCCCGGCCGGGCCACCTCGAACGCCGCCATCATCGCGTGGTCCTCGTGGCTGAACATGTGGCAGTGCAACATGAACCGGCCGAGGTGGTCGGTGAACTTCGTGCCGACGGTCAGCACCTCGCCGGGGTCCAGCCGGAAGGTCTCCTTCAGCGCGTCCTCCCACGGGTCCGGGGCCGCGCCGTTGCGGGCGATGAGCTTCCAGTCGACGCCGTGGAGGTGGATGTAGTGCGACTGCGTCGAGGCGTTGACCAGCATCCAGGTCTCGGTGCTGCCCAGCTCCGGCCGGGCGAAGACGCGGTTGGGGTCGTAGACGCGGCCGTTGATGGTCCACACGTTCTGGACGGTGTTCTGCGTGCCGTCGCTGGCGACGCCGCGGCCGAACGCGAAGACGCGGTCCGGGGTGGCCGAGAGCTCCTTCACCCAGGCCGGCAGCGCACGCAGCCTCTTGGCCACCGGCGCCGCCGTGCCGGCGGTGCCGCGCACCCGGAACTGCATGATGCTCGTCTCCGCCGCCGCCGCGAACCCGAACGGGCCACCGGTCTGCGGCACGCTGTCGACGACCAGATCGCGCCCCGCCAGGCCGCTGAAGTCGACGACGAGGTCAGCGCGCTCGGCCGGGCCGAGCAGCACGCGTTCGCGCTGGATCGGCGCCTCGAACAGGCCGCTCTCGGTGCCGACCTGCAGCAGCTTCGGACCGTCCTTGAAGCCGAGGTTGTACGGACGGAAGGACGCGGCGTTGAGCACCCGCAGGCGGTAGGTCGTCGGGCGCACCTGCACGTAGGGGCGGTGGACGCCGTTGACGAGGATGACGTCGCCCTGGCCCACCGAGTCGTCGCTGGGGTCGGCCGCGCCGGTGAACGGATCGTCGAGCTGGTTGTGCGCGTCGAAGGAGCGCTCGGTGACCAGCAGCACGAGCTCACGCCGGCCGCGGGGCAGGCCCAGCGCCGCGTCGCCCGGGTCGTCGATGATGAAGGCGCCGAGGAGGCCCATCCAGGAGTTCAGCCCGGTGCGCCCGTGGGAGTGGTCGTGGTACCAGCGCATCGAGCCGCGCATCGGCGCGCCGTCGTCGACGTGCCTGTAGGTGTAGGTCCGCCGTCTGCCCGGCTCGAGGAACTCACCGGTGGGCTGGCCGTCGTCCTTGGAGGCCGTGTGGTGGCCGTGGTTGTGGATCGTCAGCGAGCGCGCCCGGGCGGGCAGGCCGTGCGCGAACTCGACCGTGGTCGTCGCGCCCGCGGGACGCCGGATCGTCGGGCCCGGGAACGTGCCGCCGAACGTCCACATCCGCGTCGGGTCGCCCTGCAGCAGCTGCACGTCGGCGGGGACGATCGGGATCTTGATGCGCGCGCCCTTCAGCACGCGCGGGATGCGCAATGGCTCGCTGAACGGCGCGCTCAGCGCCGCTGCCGGGGCCGACCCCGGCAGCAGCCACCGCGGCGTGCTCAGCGCCGCCCCGATCAGTGCCGCGCGCCCCACCAGGTCCCGTCGCGTCAGGTCGCTCATGAGACGGTCAGCGTGCCCTTCATGTTCGGGTGGATCGAGCAGAGGAAGCCGTAGCTGCCGGCCTTCAGCCTCTCCGTGCCGTAGACCGCGCCGGAGCCGCCGGCCGCGAGCTTCTTGCTCTGGAAGATCGGCCGGCCGCCGGCGTCCTTGTCGGCTGCGGTGACGTCGTGCTGGGCGGTCGGGTCGGCGTTGACGAAGGTCACGGCGCTGCCCGCCTGGGACACCGCCAGCGGCGTGGCGAAGCCGGTCGAGTTGCCCGCGGGCGGCGCGATGATCGCGCCGACGCCGGCCCCCGGCTCGCCGCCGGCACCGGGGTCGTCGCCCCCACCCGACGCGGGCGGCGGCTCCTCGGCCGGCTGGGTGGCGCTGCCCCTGCCGTCCAGCCGGTAGGCCAGCAGGTAGCCGTCGCAGTTGACGAACAGCGTGTTGTGGGCCACCGCGATGCCACCCGCGGTGGTCACCGTCGAGCAGGCCTTCTGGATGTCGACCTCGGGGATCGCGTAGTGCAGCGTGGTGCCGGTGGCCGCGTCGATCGCCATGAGCGTGCCCTCGGCGCCGAAGGAGTAGAGGACGCCGTTGGCGTAGGTCAGCGGGTGGTAGGACGCGCCGTTGGCCGCAACGATCCATTCGATCTTGCCGGTGTCGATGTCCACCGACGAGATGAAGTTGGCCATGCCCGCGGCGAAGACGTGCCTGCCGTCGGTGGCGGTGGAGCCCGCGTTGCCCGCGGTCTCGGGCGGCAGCGTGCCGACGGTGGTGCTCCAGACCGCCTTCATCGTGTCCGCGTCGACGGCGTGCAGGACGCCGGTCTTCTGCAACTCCACCACCAGCAGCCTGCCCTTGCTGTTGCGGACCAGTTGCGGGGACGCGCCGAAGTCGACGTCGAGCTGGACGCAGAAGATGCTGAAGCCCGACGGGTGGTAGCTGACCGGCAGCTCGCCGAAGTTGTCGCAGGCGGGCTGCTTCTGCAGTCCCTCGATGACCTGGTCGGTGCTGCCCTTGTACGAGCCGACGACCTGGCCGAACGTCTTGCGCCTGCGGTTGACGTCGATCTTGATGATCGCGTTGTCGTAGGCGTGCTCGATCTTCTTGGAGTAGGGGTTGGCCGTGCCCGCGTAGAGGTACTTGTCCTTCGTGTCGACCGCCGCCGTGGTCCAGATGCCGCCGCCGGCGTAGCCGTCGTCGAGGTCCTTGGTCGGGATCACCGACTGCTCGTGGAGCACCCTGCCGGTCTTCGCCGACAGCAGCGCGTAGCCGGGCCGCGCCTTGGGGTCGGCGTCCGGGCCGGTGGTGGCCTGGAAGACCATGCCGTCGAACTCCGTGGCGGTGCTGATCTGCCAGGCCGTGTACCCGAACTCGATCGGCGGGCCGGTCCACAGCCGCTTGCCCGTGTTCTGGTCGAAGGTCAGCGTGCGCGGATAGTCGGGGTACTGCACGTTGACGTGGACGCGGCCGTCGTCGACGGACAGGCCGTAGAGCGTGCCCTGCGCGTCGCCGGACCTCAGCGCCGTGGGCGAGCGCCAGACCAGCGCGCCGGTCCTCACGTTCAGCGCGCGCACCAGGCCGTCGGCCCCCGCGGTGAACACGCAGTTGCCGCTGACGACCGGCGTGCCGTTGCCGGAGTTGCCGGACCCGACCCAGGCGAGCTTCAGGTTCGCCGCGTTGGCGACGCCGATGACCTTCTCGGCCTTCTGGTTGCGCGAGTTGGTGAGGTCGTTGCCGTACAGCGGCCAGTCGCCCGCCGGCGACGCGCTCCCGGTGACGCACGCGCCGACCTGCGGCCAGACGACCTTCCTCTTCTTCTTCTTCTTGGCGGCGTCGGCGTCGGCCGCCCCGGCAAGGGCGACGAGGACGGCCAGCGAGGCGATCAGCGAGCGGCGCATGGGGGTCCTTCAGCTCACGCCCGGCACGTGCCGAGCTTGGACTTCTTGCAGGGCAGGTCGACGGCGACGCCCGCGGCGAGGACGGCGCCGGCAAAGCCGGTGGTGGTGGCCGTCCAGGTGAACGGGCCACCGCGCGAGGCGAACGGGCGGATCTCCTCGCGAGCCGACTGCGCGCCGGCGGGCGCGGCGAGGTCGACCTTCGCGGTGGCACCCGGACCACCGAACGCCTCGGTGAAGCCGACGACCAGACGCCGTGGCAGCGTCGTGCGGACCGTCGCGCCGTCCATCGCGGCCACGCCGAGCAGCTGCGTGTTGCTGCCGCCGAAGTCGCTCGCGTCGTACTCGAACAGCGCGGCGGTCGCGGGCGCGCAGCTGTGGGGCCGGTCGGTCTGCAGCGTCGCCGACCACTCCGGGTTGGGCAGCGCGCGGTCGCCGTCGACCCCGAAGGCGACGACCGCGTAGCGGCCGCGCGGCAGGTCGGGGACGAGCAACTGCGCGCCGTGCCTGACCGGCAGCGTCAGGCCGACGGTCGCGTTGGGCGGTCCGGAGCCGTCGTCGACGACGCGGTGGGCGACGACCTGCAGCGTGGCGCGGTTGACGATCGCGACCGCTGCGGCGAGGTGCCAGGACTCCGGGCTGCTCAGGCGGTCCAGCGGACGCGACGCCCCGATGCCCAGCCGGACGTCCTGCGCGCCCTTGGGCAGGTCCAGCGCGATCGCGTAGGCGGTGCCCGCAGGCGCGGTGAAGTCGCACGTCGCCGCCTGCGCGGCGGGCGCGGCGCCGAGGAGGAGCAGGGCGGCGGTGAGCAGCCGTCTCATCGGACGGGCGGCCTCAGCGGCTGGTAGGCGATGACGTAGCCGTTGGGCAGCGACGGCAGCCCCGCCGACGTCAGCCCGACGCCGACGCTCGCGAAGATCGTGTGGCGCGCGATGCTGACCCCGCCCCAGGACAGCGGCGGGTTCTCCCGGGTGTCGGACCCCAGCGACATCGGCAGGTGCAGCAGCGGCTGCCCGGTCGTCGCGTCGAAGGCGTCCAGGAAGCCGAGCAGGTCGACGGTGTAGACGACGCCGTTGGCCGCGGTCACCGGCGGTCCCCAGTGGACGGCGTCGCCGATGGGCGCCAGCCAGCTGACCTGGTGGCTGTCGGCGTCGATGGCCCACATGTATCCCGCGACGGTGTGCGGGCCGATCAGGCGCCTGCCGTCGTAGGCAGCCGAGCCGACCACGCCGCCGACCGGTGAGGGCACGCCCACCAGCGTCTCGGCGATTGGCTTCATCGTCCTCGCGTCGAAGAAGTGCACGATGCCGGACTTCTGGCCGGCCGAGACGACGCGGCGCCCGGAGCCGTCGGTGTAGATGTTGGGCGTCGTCCCGAAGTCGAGGTCCAGGCGCAGGCACTCCACGCCCGTCGAGCTGGACACGCTCACCGACTCGACCTGCCGGCAGGCGTCCGCCTGGGTCGCCGACACGCCGGGGTAGTAGGCCTCGACCTCGCCCTTGTAGCTGCCGGTGTACTGGCCGAACGTCGCGCGCGTGCGGTCGAGGTCCAGCTTCAGCACCGCGTTGGTGTTGGCGTGCTCGAAGTCGTAGTTGAACGGGTTGCCGGTGCCCTCGTAGCCGTAGCCGGTCGTCGGGTCGATCGCGATGGTGCCCCACTGCGCGCCGCCCGCGAAGCCCTTGGGCCACTCGGCGGGCGGGATCGAGTAGGCGCGCCGGACGATCTGGCCGGGCGTGAAGACCTTGCGCCGCTTGGTCGGCGCCGGCGCGTGCAGCGGCTTGAAGACCGGCGCCTTCAGACGCTTGGTGGCGATGAGCACGCTGCTGCCCTGGAAGGCCGTGCGGTCGCTGGCGTCGCCCTCGGCGGCGGTGCCGGACACGCCGACCCAGAGCAGGCCCTTGTAGACGACGGGGCTGGCGACCGCGTCCGAGCCGGCCTGCCGGTCGACCACGGTCTCCCAGAGCACCTCGCCGGTCCTCTGGTCCAGCGCGACGACGTAGGGCGAGCCCACGCGGGACACGAACGCGTAGACGACGCCCGCGTCGACGGCGACCGTCGAGTAGACGCCACCCGCGACCTGCGTCTGCCACACGACGTCGCCGTTGGCCGCGTTCAGGGCGAAGACGTAGCCGGGCAGGTGCGCGCCGTCGGCGCCGTTGCCCGTGGAGGAGCCGACGTACACGCAACCGTCGGCGATGACCGGGTACCCGGTGACCTCGTTGTTCTTGACGTGCGTCCAGCGGTTGGCGTCAAAGGTCCAGATCGGCTGCAGCAGCGCCGCCTGGCCGGACTCGATCACCTTCTCGGCCGGCTGGGTGCGGTCGGAGCTGAGGTTCTGCCCCTGCAGCTTCCAGTCGCCGCCGGGTGCATCCGCCGCGCAGGTGATGCGCGCGTGGGCGGTCCCCGCGGGCAGCAGGACAGCCGCCAGCACCGCGCTCAGGAGAACCCTCGACCCGCTCCTCACACGTCCAGGAACGTGGGTGTTCGCCGGAACTTGCGCGGGCGTTGCGAACCGTTGCTTAGCGATCACCAGAACGGGTGATGCTCAGCCGCAGGAGGTGAGACATCGTGCTGCGGATGACCGGATGCGGGCGGTTGTGGCGTGGGGCTGTCGTCGGGGTGTGCGCGGTGCTGGGCGCCGCCGCGCCCGCGGGGGCGGCGGGACCGGTGACGCAGACGTTCGCCCCAGGGGCCAGCGAGTACTGGATCGTGCCCTCCGGGGTCACGAGCGTCGACGTCGTGGCGATCGGCTCCAACGGCCGCAGCAGCCAGTCCAGCGTGGCCGGCGGCAAGGGTGCCCGCGTCACCGGCACGCTGACGGTGGTGCCGGGCACGGCGTTGATGGTCAACGTCGCCACCATCCCCACCGGCACGGTGCCGGGCGCGAACGGCGGCGGCTCGGTCGGTGGCGCGGGCGACTGCGCCTCGAAGTCCGGCCCGGGCGGTGGTGCCTCCGACATCCGCACCGGCGACTTCGGCGCGGCCGACCGCGTGATCGTGGCCGGCGGCGGTGGCGGTGGCGGCACCGTCAGCAACAACACCAACGGGGGACAGGGTGGCAAGGGCGGGGACGCGGTCGTGGCCTCCGGCAGCACCGCGGCCGCCGATGGCAACGCCACGGGCAAGGGCCTGAAGGGCGCGCCGGGCAACGACGGGACGGGCGGGGCAGGCGGTGGCGGCCCCCACTCCGGTGGCAGCGGCAGCGCGACCGGCGGCGGGTCGGGCGGCATCGAGACCGGGGGCGGCGGCTGCGGGGGCGGCGGCGGTGGCGGCTGGGGCGGCGGTGGCGGCGGTGGCGGCGGGGACAACCTCGGTGGTGGCGGCGGCGGTGGCGGCGGCGACTCGCTCGTTCCCGCGGGCGGCACCAGCGAGCTGGTCACCGCGGGCACGACCCCGACGGTGACCATCACCTACACCCCCGTGCCGCCGGCGCACGTCGCCGTCAGCCTGGACCCGTCGACGGTGCCGGCCGACCCCGACCTGGGCGCGATCGTCTCCGCAAGGGCCGTCGTCACCTCCGCCACCGGGGGCGTGTTCAACGGCAACGACGTCAGCATCAGCGCCGCGAGCAGCGACCCGGGCCAGGTGGTGAGCGATGTGGCCTCGGTCTCCGACGGCACCGACTTCTGGTTCGAGGCGTCCGTCACGCCGTCGCGGACGCTGGGCACGTCGACCATCACCTTCACCGCGACGGGGCTGGGCGGCGAGGTCGTCACCGGCACCGCCACGCTGACCCAGGTCCGTCCGCCGCCGTCGACGATGACGCTGTTGCTGTCGTCACCCTCGATCGCAGCCGACGGCGCGTCGACCACCACGGCGGTCGTGGCGCTGGACGACCACTTCGGCGTCCCGGTCACGGGTGAGCCGCTGACCGTGACCAGCAGCGACGCGGGGCAGGTGGTCGGGCCCGTCGTCGACCGCGGGGACGGCACCTACGCGGTGACGATCACGAGCTCCAGGACGGTCGGCGACGCGACGATCACCGCCAAGGACGGCGATCTGACCCGGACGCGGACGCTCACCCAGACCACGCCGCCGCCCCCGGCCGCCCCGCCGGCGCCGCAGCCCCAGGTTCAGCAGACCGTCACCGTCCAGTCGACCACTCCGCCGCCCACCACGTGCCCGGCAGGCTCGACCGGCGTGCCACCGTTCTGCGTCAGGACCGTCGCCGAGCCGGCTGCGGCGGTGCGGTGCGTCGTGCCCGACGTGAAGGGCAAGTCGCTGACGGCGGCGCGCAAGGCCCTCACCGCCGCCCACTGCGCGGCCGGCAAGGTCACCAGGCCCAAGCGCGTGCCCAAGGGCGCGAAGCTGGTCGTGTCCAAGCAGACCAAGGCGGGCAGCAAGCTCGCCGACGGCGCGAAGGTCCCCCTGACCCTGCGGGCCAAGCCCAAGCGCTGACCGGCCGAACACGCTTTTGCACCCCGTCATCGCGGCACAAAAGCGTGTTCGGCGACGAGGGGGTCAGGCGGTCAGTGCCTCGGCGGGTGCGCGGGCGGCTGCGAGGTGACGGCGCAGGAACTTCACCTGGTCCTCCAGGCACTGCTCCTGGACCGGTCCCGTGTAGACGTCGAAGTGGTCGGCCTCGTAGCGGCGGACCTCCGCGCCGACGCGGCGGGCCATGGCCTCCGGCGGACCGGGTGCGACGACGCCGTCGTGCTCGCCGACCTGCACCAGCAGCGGGCAGCGGACGTCCGCCGCCCGGCGGGTCGGGCGGTTGAGCGCGACGCCCAGCGCCGAGCGCGCGGTGACCTCGTTGACCCAGGTCGGCCCGGCGATGGCCGGGTAGGCGACGGCGCCGGCGTCGTTGGCCATCACCGCGGTGGAGCCGGCGACGCCGACGGTCGGGACCGTCCGCGGGGCGCGGCCGACGACGGCGCCGGCGAGGTCCAGCACGCCGTCGAGCGTGAGGCGGCCGACGCGCAGCGGGCCGTCGTGACGAACCATCGACAGCAGGATCGCGGCACCGTCGACGGCCGGGGTCATCGCGATCACGGCCGCGATCCGCGGGTCGTCGGCAGCAACGGCGATGACGTGGCCACCGGAGTAGGACGTCCCCCACAGCACGATCTGCTCGGGGTCGACGCCGTGCAGCCGCCGGGCGGCGGCGACCGCGGCCCGGTAGTCCTCGCGCTGGCGGCGCCAGGAGACGCGCTGACGCGGCATGCCCGCCGAGGCGCCGAAGCCGCGGTAGTCGAAGGCCAGCACGTCGAAGCCCGCCTGCGCGAAGCCCTCGGCGTAGGGCCTCAGCCCGGCGTCGCGGGTCGCGCCGAAGCCGTGGGCCATGACCACGCACGGCCGGCCGGTGGCGGCGGATGCCTGGTAGTGCCAGGCGGCGCAGTCGACGCCACCGGACACGAAGCTCACCGAGCGGCGCATCATGCCGCGACCTGCGGCTCGGCGACCTCGGCGGACGCGACGGCGGGCGCGGCGAAGCGCAGGGCCGGGTCCTGCACGGCCCCCCGGCGCAGGCGCTCGCGGTCCAGCGCGAAGTCCATCGGCGAGCTCCACGCCCCGGTCGAGCCCTGGCGCGGCCAGTCCTGCACCGAGCGCTGCATGTAGTTGGCCTGGAACCCGTCGAACATCAGCGTGCGCTCGACGGCCGGGTCGTCCAGCGCGGGGACGACGGTGGCGTAGCCGGCCGCGTCCATGTGGTCGAGCAGGCGGCAGAAGTGCTCGGCGACGAGGTCGACCTTCAGCGTCCAGGAGATGTTGGTGTACCCCATCGCGTAGGCGAAGTTGGGGATGCCGCTGAGCATCATCGAGCGGAACGTCGTCGTGTCGGCGAAGACGACCGGCTCGCCGTCGAGGCGCAGCTGCAGGCCGCCGAACGGCTTCATCGTCAGGCCGGTCGCCGTGACCACGATGTCGGCCTCCAGCGTGCGGCCGGACTGCAGCTCGATGCCGGCCGGGACGAAGCGCGCGATGTGATCGGTGACGATCGACGCACGTCCGGACCTGATCGCCTTGAAGAGGTCGCCGTCGGGCACGGCGCAGAGGCGTTCGTCCCACGGGTTGTACTTGGGCTTGAAGTCGACGTCGACCGGGTGGCCCTTGGGCAGCTGGGCCTTCGTCAGCGCGCGGATGATCTTGCGGACGGTGTCGGGGCGGCGGTGGGACTGGTTCCACATGCCGCGCCAGACGCGGATGTTCATCCGACGCGTCAGGTCGTGGGCGACGCGGTCGGGCAGGACCTTCCGCATCGCGTTGGCCAGCGGGTTCTTCTTCGGCACCGACACGATGTACGTGGGCGAGCGCTGCAGCATCGTGATGTGGGCGGTCCGCTCGGCCATCGCGGGCAGCAGCGTCACGGCCGTGGCGCCACTGCCGATGACGACGACCTTCTTGCCGGCGTAGTCGAGGTCCTCCGGCCAGGACTGCGGGTGGACGAGCTGCCCGGCGAAGTCCTCCTCGCCCTCGAACTGGGGGCGGAAGCCCTGCTCGCGGTCGTAGTAGCCGGTGCCGCCGAACAGCCAGCGGCTGGTGAGCGTGACGGTCTCACCGGCGACCTCGCAGCGGACGTTCCAGCGCTGCTCGGAGGAGGACCAGTCGGCGTCGAGGACCTTGTGGCCGAAGCGGATCCGCGGCGTGACGCCGTGCTCGTCGGCGGCCGCGCGGACGTAGTCACGGATCTCGTGACCCTCGGCGATCATGTTCTCGCTGGTCCAGGGCTTGAACTCATAGCCGAACGTGTGCAGGTCGGAGTCCGAGCGCACACCCGGGTAGCGGAACAGGTCCCACGTGCCGCCGACCGCGTCGCGCGACTCCAGGACGGCGAAGCTCGTTCCGGGGCGCCGCTTGGCGAGGTGACAGGCGGTCCCGATCCCGGAGATGCCCGCGCCGATGATCAGCACGTCGTAATCGCTCTGCATGGTGCGAGCGTAGGTCGGCCTCCCTCCGACGGCCACATGCTCACGCACATTCTTGCCCTCGGAACGTGTGCGGTGGCACACTCGCCGGACGATGAGCACCGCGGAGCTGATGACGCAGGTCGCCGACCGTCTCGAGGCTGACGTCGACCGGGTCGTGGCGGTGATGGTCGACGAGATCTTCGCCTCCGAGCCCGGCCTGCGCAACGACCCGGCCATCGTCACCGAGATCCACGCCAGCTGCCTGGCCAACGTCCGGCGCTACCTGACCGTCGCGCGCCGCTTCGACGACCCGCCGCCCACCGACGCGCCGTTGGAGGCGCTGGACGTGGCCCGCACCTTCGTGCGCCGCGGCATCGAGACCGACGCGATGTACCAGGCCTACCGTCGCGGGCAGCAGGTGCTCTGGCGCAGCTGGATGGCCACCGCGGAGACGATCACGACCGGGCACGACCTGGTCGAGATCCTCAACGTCTCGCTGGAGCTGCTGTTCACCTACATCGACGCCGTCCTCGGCCACGTCGTCGCCGAGATGCAGCACGAGCGCGAGCAGGTGCTCGGCGGTGCGCTGGCCCGCCGCACGGAGACGATCAGGCTCCTGCTCGACGGCGCGCCGATCGACACGCAGACCGCGAGCGCCCGGCTCGGCCACGACCTCCGCCGCGAGCACACCGCGCTGATCCTCTGGACCGAGGAGGACGTCACGCCGCGCGCCGTCGAGGCGGTCGCCGTGGCGCTGGCCCGCGAGGCCGGCGTGCGCCAGCCGCTGCTGATGTCCGCCGGCGGCTCGGTGCTCTGGGGATGGATCGGGTCCGACGGCGGGCCGGTCGCGCTGTCGGGTGACGCGGTCGCGCCCGGCGTGCGCGTCGCCGTCGGACCCCCGCGGCGCGGCGCCGCCGGGTTCCGGGCCAGCCACGACGCGGCGCTGACCGTCCACCGCCTGATGTCCGGCAACCCCGAGGCCGGCACCTTCGCCACCTACGACGAGCTGGAGATCACCGCCCTGGCCGCCCAGGACGAGCAGCGGGCGCGCGACTTCGTGCAGGCCACGCTCGGCCCGCTCAACGAGGACACGCCGACCGCCGCGCGGCTGCGCGAGACCTTGCGCGTCTTCCTCGAGGAGGCCGAGCACGGACCGCGCACGGCAACCCGCCTGCACACCCACCGCAACACCGTGTTGCAGCGCGTCGCGCGGGCCACGCACCTGCTCGGCCACCCGCCGGGTGAGCGCCGCCTGGCGGTCGAGCTGGCGCTGGAGCTGCGGCGCCGCCTCGGACCCGCGACCCGCTGACGCGTTCCTGGGGGAACGGTGGCCGACCGGCCGGGCGTGCGAGGATTGGGGCCGTGCCGACGTCCCCCACCCGCCCGTGACCGACGACATCGAAGACCTGGACGCCGACGCGCGCCTGGCCCTGAAGATGCTCGACGGCGGCAGGGTGGTCAGCGTCGAGGACCTGCGGGATGCGGGCGTGGCGATGCCCGCGCAGGCCATCTACGCCCTGCAGCTGGGCGGCGTCGCGCTGCTGCGCCAGGGCGGCGGCTGGCGCCTGGCGCGCCCGGACGACCGCAAGCCGCCGCCGGAGCCCGCACCGCGGGTGCGCCGCATCCGCTCCTAGCGCCGCACGCCGTCGGGCACGTGGGTGGAGCGATCCGCGACGGATGGGAATCGCTCTCAGACTCTTCTGGGATCCGTTGACACACTCACGGTGCGGATGAGTCACGGACACGACCACAGCGGCGGGCACGGACACAGCCACGGCGTCAGCGCCGACGCCGACTCGCGCAAGCTCGCCCTGGCGCTCGGGCTTCTGGTCGCGTTCATGATCGGCGAGGTCATCGCTGGCCTGGTGGCCCACTCGCTGGCGCTGCTGTCCGACGCCGCGCACATGCTCACCGACGCCGGGGCAATCACGTTCTCGCTCGTCGCGATCCGCCTGGCGGCCCGCCCCGCCCGCGGTGCCTACACCTACGGCCTCAAGCGCGCCGAGATCCTCTCGGCCCAGCTCAACGGCCTGACGCTGCTGCTGCTCGGCGCCTGGATCCTGTTCGAGGCCGTCAAGCGTCTCATCGACCCGCCGGACGTCGAGGGCGGGCTGGTGTTCGCGACCGCCCTGGTCGGCGTCGTGATCAACCTCGCCGCCACGTTCATCCTCGCGCGCGCCAACCGCTCGAGCATGAACGTCGAGGGTGCCTACCAGCACATCCTCACCGACCTCTACGCGTTCATCGGGACGCTCGTCGCCGCCGTGGTGATCATGACCACCGGCTTCGACGCCGCCGACCCGATCGCGTCGGTCGCGGTCGCCGCGCTGATGCTGCGCTCCGCCTACGGCCTGATCCGCGCGTCGGGCCGGGTGTTCCTGGAGGCCGCGCCGCAGGGCATGGACCCCGAGGCCATCGCCGCGACGATCCTCGCCCAGCCCGGCGTGCTGCGCATCACCGACCTCCACGTCTGGGAGGTCACGTCCGGCTTCGCGGCGCTCTCGGCGCAGGTCGTGCTCGACGACGAGGAGGACTGCCACGGCCGCCGGCGCAAGCTCACGGCGGTGCTGCAGGAGACCTACGGCATCGACCACACGACGCTGCAGATCGACCACGCCGGGGACGTGGCCGAGGAGGAGCAGGGCTGCGGCCAGGCGCCCCGCGACTCCCCGGCGCACACCATCTAGACACCGCGTCGAGTCGGGCTGGCGGATGTACAGCCCTGTATGTACAGTCCTGTACATGTCGACGATGACACCGGCCCGCGACGAGGCCTACGCGGCAATGCTCAAGACCCTCTCCGAAGGGTCCGTGCACGTGCACTTCGATCCCTACGAGGACATCGACTGGGACGCCCCGGAGCTGCAGATCGACCCCCAGGACCCGCGCTGGGTGCTGTCCCCCACGCTCGACCCGCTCGGCGCCACCGCCTGGTATCAGGCGCTGCCCCTGGACCGCCAGATCGAGATCGGCCGCTGGCGCGTCATGAACGCCGTCAAGGTCGGCGGCGCGTTCGAGAGCGTCCTGATCCGCGGCCTCATGCACTACGCGATGAGCCTGCCCAACGGCACGCCGGAGTTCCGCTACTGCCTCCACGAGATGACCGAGGAGTGCAACCACATCCAGATGTTCCAGGAGCTCGTCAACCGCTCCGCCACGGACGTCCCCGGCATGCGGCCCTTCTTCCGCGCCATCGCCCCCGTCGCCGGCTTCCTCGGCGGCTACCTCCCGGTGATCCTGATGGTCGGCATCCTGGCCGGCGAGGAACCCATCGACCACTACCAGAAGGCCTTGCTGCGCGAGGGCGGCAACCTGCCCCCGGCCGTCCTGCGGACCATGGAGATCCACATCGCCGAGGAAGCCCGCCACATCTCCTTCGCGGCGGAGTTCCTGCGGCTGCGCGTGCCCCGGCTGGGCAAGGCCGACCGCGCCATCATCTCCGTCGCCTTCCCGATCGTCATGCGCTGGCTGGCCGGCGAGATCATGACCTCGCCGCGCTCCATGCAGCGCCGTCTGGGCATCCCCGACGAGGTCTACCGCGAGGCGTTCTGGCGCTCCCCGACGTCCAAGGCGATCATGGCCTCCTACTTCGGCGACATGCGCGCGCTGGCGACGGACACCGGGCTGATGAACCGCGTCAGCCGGCGGGTCTGGAAGTGGTGCGGCATCGACGGCGAGGCCTCCCGCTACCGCGGCGAGCCGGACCGCACGGCCACCGTCATCGCCTGATGACGCACGTCGTCACCCAGTCATGCGTCGGCGACGGGTCGTGCGTCTACGCCTGCCCGGTCAACTGCATCCAGCCGACGCCGGACGACCCCGCGTTCGAGCTGGCCGAGATGCTGCACGTCGACCCGGCGACCTGCATGGACTGCGGCGCCTGCGTGCGGGCCTGCCCGGTCGACGCGATCAAGCCGGCCTGGCAGCTGACGGAGGACGAGCTCGCCTTCGCCGACATCAACGCGCGCTACTACGCGGGCACGCAGCGCACCCGCCCGCTGCTGGCGCCCGTGCGCCCGCCGCTGACGGTCCGCGACCGCGGCGAACCGCTGCGCGTGGCCATCGTCGGCTCCGGCCCGGCCGCGATGTACGCCGCCGAGGAGCTGCTGACGATCCCCGGCGCGCAGGTGCACGTCTACGAGCGCCTGCCCACGCCGTACGGCCTGGTGCGGACCGGCGTCGCGCCGGACCATCGCCGCACCCGTCGCGTCAGCCGGCAGATGGAGCAGATCCGCAGCCACCCCGGCCTGACGATGCACCTCGGCCTGGAGGTCGGGCGCGACGTGGGCCACGAGCAGCTGCAGGCCCGCCACCACGCCGTGATCTACGCCGTCGGCGCCGCGGTGGACCGGCGGCTGGACGTCCCCGGCGGCGAGCGGGCCGTCACGGCGACCTCGCTGGTCGGCTGGTACACGGGCCACCCGGACCACGCCTCGCTGGCCGTCGACCTGTCGCAGCGCCGCGTCGTGATCGTCGGCAACGGCAACGTCGCGCTGGACATCGCCCGGATCCTGACCCTCGACCCCGACGAGCTGGCCGACACCGAGGTCGCACCCGCCGCCCTGGAGCAGCTGCGCCGCAGCCGTGTGCAGGAGGTCGTCGTCGCCGCCCGCCGCGGTCCCGAGCACGCCGCGTTCACCCTGCCCGAGCTCATCGGCCTGCGCGGCAGCGTGCGCCTCGCCGCCGACCTCCCGGCGGCGGTCCGCGGCGACGACGCCAAGCTGGAGATCCTCCGCTCGCTGCCCTCCGAGGTGGCCGGGCGCCACGTCACCCTGCGCTTCGGCCTGAACCCCGTCGAGCTGACCGGCCGCGGCGTGGTCTTCGACGGGGAGACGATCGACGCGGGCCTCGTCGTCTCCGCCATCGGCTACAAGGGCACGCCCATCGGCGACCTGCCCTACGACGAGCAGACCGGCACGGTCCCCAACGCGCAGGGCCGAGTGGTTCCCGGCATCTACGTCGTCGGGTGGATCAAGCGCGGGCCCAGCGGCTTCATCGGCACGAACAAGCACTGCTCGCAGGACACCGTCGCCGCCCTCGTCGAGGACTGGAACGCCGGTGCCCTGACGGCGGGCGCTACCGCTGGATCGACTTCACCGTCGTGAACTCGACCATCCCCCACGGGCCGTACTCGCGCCCGTGGCCGGACTGCTTGACGCCGCCGAACGGCGCCAGCGGGTTGAACGTCGCGCCGTTGATCTCCACCTGGCCGGTCCGGATCTGCCGGGCGACGCCCAGCGCGCGCTCCTCCGACCCCGACCACACGCCGCCGGCCAGCCCGTAGTCGGAGTTGTTGGCGATCTCGATCGCCTCCTCCTCGGTGTCGTAGGGCAGGATCGACAGCACCGGGCCGAAGATCTCCTCCTGGGCGATCGTCATGTCCGGCGTGACCTCGCTGAACACGGTCGGGGCGACGAAGTAGCCGGTCTCGTGCGGCGCCTCGACACCGCCGGTCACGAGCTTGGCGCCCTCCGCGATGCCCTTCTCGATGTAGGAACGCACGCGCTCGCGCTGTGCCTCCGAGACGATCGGCCCGAGGACCGTCGTCTCCTCCAGCGGGTCGCCCGTGGCGAACACCGCCGCGGTGGCGGCGGCGATCTGCTCGGCCTCGGCGAGCTTGGCGCGGGGCACGAGCATCCGGGTCAGCGCGCTGCAGGTCTGCCCGGAGTTCAGGAAGCACTTCTGCAGCCCGTCAGGGACGGCGGCCATCAGGTCGGCGTCGTCGAGGATGACGTTGGCCGACTTGCCGCCGAGCTCCAGCGCGACGGGCTTGACACGTGCGGCCGCGACCTCGGAGACCCGGCGGCCCGCGCGGGTGGAGCCGGTGAAGGAGACCATGTCGACCCCGTCGTGCGCGGCCAGCGCCTCGCCCACCTCCGGGCCGAGCCCGGTCACGAGGTTCAGCACGCCGTCGGGCAGGCCGGCCTGGCTGCAGACCTCGGCCAGGATGTAGGCGTTCAGCGGCGTCACCTCCGACGGCTTGACGACCACCGTGCAGCCGACCGCCAGCGCGGCTGCGACCTTGGCGGCGATCTGGTGCAGCGGGTAGTTCCACGGCGTGATGCAGCCGACGACGCCGATCGGCTCGCGCAGCACGAGCGAGTTGCCGATCTCCTGCTGCCAGGGCACCTCCTCGACGATGGCCGCGGCGGTGCCGAACGTCGCCAGCGGCAGGCCGACCTGGATCGCGCGCGACTGCGCGATCGGCATGCCCATCTCGCTGGTGATGAGCGCCGCGAGCTCCTCGGCGCGGGCCTCGAGGCCGGCGGCGATGGCCGACAGCAGGTTCTGCCGGGTCTCCAGCGGGGTCGCCGCCCAGCTGGGGAACGCGGCGCGCGCCGCGGCGACCGCGGCGTCGACGTCGTCGGCGTCGCCCGCGGGGACGGTCGCGATGACCTCTTCGGTCGCGGGGTTGATGACGTCGATGGTGTCGCTGCCGTGCGGCGCGATCCACTCCCCGCCGATGTACAGGCGGTCGGTGGCGAGGTGCGTGGTGGCCATGGTGGTGCTTCCTCTCTAGGCGGGTACGGCGGTGTGGGCGATGGCCTCCGCGGTGCGGTGCGCGAGGGCCATGATCGAGATCATCGGGTTGGTGCCGCTGGCCGTCGGGAACGCGCTGGCGTCCCCGATCCAGACCCCGCGGGTGTCGTGCAGCTCGCCGCGCGTGTCGGCGACGTTCTCGGCCGGGTCGGCTCCCATCCGGCAGGAGCCCATCTGGTGCGCGGTGAACAGCGCCATGCCGCCGGCCCGCAGCGGCACGCGCTGGGTGCGGGCGATGAACGCCTCGACGTCGTCACCGCTGCGCCAGGTGGGCGCGTTGCGGCCCAGGAACCCGACCTGCGTCGCGCCGGCCGCGATGTGCAGCCGCGTCAGCCGGTCGATCGCGCGGTGCAGCGTCGCGATGTCGATGGGGTCGGTGATCGCGTAGTGGACCTGCCCCTGCCCCTCGTCGTCCAGGGTCACCGTGCCCTCGCCGTGGTCGCGGATGCGGCCGAGGAAGACGCCCTGCCTGGGCGTCAGCTCCATGAGCTCCTTGTGGGCGGCCGCGCCCTCCCACGGCGTGGCGCTGCCGATGAGGCCGGGCGCGTAGTGGGTGCCCTCGATGCGGAAGCCGTAGCCCTCCGCGTCGGCGCCGGACTCGAACTCGTCGACCAGCAGCGCGTGCGGCGCTCCCCAGTAGGCCCTGGTCTCCTCCCCGTAGACGCCCGACGAGGCGATCGTCGGGTGCAGGCGCAGGTGCCGACCGACGTGCTCGCCGCCGATGCCGCTGCGCAGCAGCAGCGCCGGGGACTCCAGGGCGCCCGCGGCGACGACGACGTGCGGCGCGTGCACGATGACCGTGGCGGTCCGCCCGCTCTCGGCGTCGGCCCACGTGCCCTCCACGCCGGTCGCCCGGCCGTCCTCGGTGAGGACGCGGTGGACGGTGGTGTCGGGCAGCAGCTTGGCGCCCGCGTCGAAGGCGTCCTGCAGGTAGGTCTTCAGCGTGCCCTGTTTGGCGCCGGACTGGTCGCCGAAGCCGATCATCCCTCCGGAGGCCGGGTCGTACCTGGCCGGGTCGACGTTGCGGGTGGCGACCGACGAGTGCCAGCCCAGGGCGTCGGCCCCGCGCTTCATCGCCTGCTGCGTGCCGTTGAGGTCGGAGCAGTCGCCGTTGACGCCGAGGCGCTCCCACACCGCGTCGAGGTGGCGGTCGAAGTCGGTGGCGACGTCCTCCAGGCCGGCGGCCGCCCACTCCTCGCGCACCCACGCGCGGGTGCGCAGCGAGTTGGTCCAGTTGATCGTGGTGCCGCCGCCGAGCGTGTTGCCCGACATCAGCGTGATGTTGAGGTCCGCCGACGCCTGCGGACCGCCGCGCCAGTAGCTGCGCTGGTAGGCCGGCAACTCCAACTGCAGGAAGTCCGACTCGGTCAGGTACGGGCCGGACTCCAGGACCACGACGTCGAGGCCGCGCTGGGCCAGCGTGCCGGCGATGACCCCGCCGCCCGCACCGGAGCCGACGACGACCACGTCCGCGGTGAGCGTGAGCTGGTCGCTGTCGGGCACCGTCGGGGTGATCGGCCGGGGCGCGTCGGCCGGCGGCGGGCTCAGCGGCCCCTGGTAGCCGAACGCGTCCCACATGGCGTTGCGGCCCGTGCTGGGGTCCGGCAGCCCGTAGGTGAGGAACAGGACCATGCCGATGAGCCCGCCGATGCCCGCAGCAGCGGCCGACCCGCCGGTCAGCGCGACGTTCTTCAGCAGCTGCTCGCGACTGGCCTGCGACCTGCCCGCGGCGTTCTGCTCCGCCAGCGCGTCGAGCAGCTGGCGCATGCCCTCCTGCGGCACCGGCGGCAGGGCGCAGATCGTCTCCTCGGCGGCCACGTCGACGCCGAGGTCGCGCGCGCTGCGCGCCCACAGGCCGTGCGGGTCCGGCTCGCGCGGGATCGACGGAACGACGGTGTCGCAGACCATGCGCAGCGCCTCGCGCTGCGCGTCGGTCAACTGGCTCTCCACGTGTACGTCTCCTCTCCTGGTGACGGTTCGATCCTGCCACACCGGCCCTTCGCTCATTTGCGCAGCAGCCGGGGGAGGTAGCGTGCGGGACCGATGGAGCTGATCGGGCGCGTTGCCGAGATCGCACGGATGCAGGCCCTCGTCGAGACCGGCGGGGCCCTCGTCGTCGCCGGACGCCCCGGCGTGGGCAAGAGCGCGCTCCTGGACGCGGTCACCGCCGGAGCCCCGCGGACGTTGCGGGCCACGGGCGTGCAGAGCGAGATCGCGCTGCCGTTCGCGGGGCTGCGCGAGCTGCTGGCGGGCGTCCTCGACGTGGTCGAGGCACTGCCCGACACGCAGCGCCGGGCCCTGCGCGCCGCGCTGGCGCTCGACGAGCCGACCGGTCTGGACCGCGCCGCGGTGCTGCACGCGTTCACGGCGCTGGCCACCGCGCTGGCGCCGGTGGTCGTCGCGGTCGACGACGTGCAGTGGCTGGACTCCTCCTCCCGGGAGACCGTGGCGTTCCTGGCCCGCCGGGCCGAGCGGCTGGACGGGGTCACGGTGCTCGTCGTGCACTCCCGGCGCGGCGAGCCGCTGGACGGCTGGCCGGAGCTGCCGACGCTGACGATCGACGAGTTGCCCCGCGCCGATGCCCTGCACCTCGCGCGCCGCTCGGGGGTCGCGCCGGTCGTCGCCGAGGCGCTGGTCGAGGCCGTCGGCGGCAACCCGCTGGCGTTGGTGCAGGGCCCCGCCGAGCTGACGGCCGCGCAGCGCGACGGGCGGGAGGCGCTGCCGGACCTGCTGCCGGCCGGCGGCCGGCTGACCCACGCGTACGCCGCGCGCCTGGCCCGCCTGCCCGCAGACACCCAGCACGCGCTGCTGCTCGCCGCGGCCAGCACCGACGGCGCGGCCGGGCCGCTTGCGGCTGCGCTGGCGGGCTCGGCGACGGCGTCGGCACCGGCCGCGTCGCCCATGGCACCGTTCGGCCCCGCCGAGGACGACGGGCTCATCACCGTCGACCAGCGCGGCGTGCGCTTCACGCACCCCGAGGTGCGCATCGCCGTCTACCATGCGGCCTCACCGACGGACCGCCGCGCCGCCCACCGCGCGTTGGCCGGCGTGCTGCCCGGCGACGAGGGCGCCGCGCACCTCGCCGTCGCCGCCGACCGGCCCGACGAGGAGCTGGCGTCGGCGCTGGAGCGGTCGGCCTACGCCGCCGCGTCCCGGGGCGCGCCGGGCACGGCGCTGCACCTGCTGCGCCGGGCGGCCGCGCTGTCCCCCGACCCCGCGCAGGCTCGTCAGCGCACGCTGTCGGCCGGCCACCTCGCGCTGCTGGCCGGCCACCCGCAGACGGCGCTGGCGCTGGCGTCCTCCCTGCCCCCGGCACCGGACTCGGCCGCCCGCGCGGACACCCAGCTGCTCGTCGGTGCCGCCACCGCCCAGAGCGGGCAGCCCGCTGAGGCCCATGCGCTGCTGGAGGCGGAGGCCGATCGCGTCGCGGCCACCGACCCGGCGCGTGCCTCGGTGCTGCTGACACAGGCGTCCATCGCGATCATGGGGTCCGGCCCGGCCGGCGTCATCGCGCGAGGGGCCTCCCGCGCCGTCGAGCTGGCACCGCCGGGCGCCGAGCTGGTGCCCGCGATGATGGCCGCGTCGGCCAGCGTCGTCGCCGGCGAGCACGCGGTCGGCGGCGCGGTGCTGCGACGGCGCGTCGACGAGGTCCGGGCGCTGGACCCGGCCGCGCCCGGCCACCAGATCATCGCCCTCTGCGGCATGTGCCTGCACTGGCTGGAGGAGCAGGACGACGCCGTCCGCCTGATCGCCCCGGTCGTGCAGACGCTGCGCGAGCGCGGCGCCGTCACGCCGCTGGCCTTCCCGCTGGTGGTGCTGGCCAGCATCCACTCGCGGCGCGGCGACCTCACGGGCGCGCGCGAGCTGGCCGAGGAGGCCGCGGGGTTCGGCGAGGAGGCGATCGGCGGGTTCCTGCAGGCCCTGGCCCTGAACACGCGCGCGTTCGTCGCCGCCTTCCTCGGCGAGGACGACATCTGCACCTCCCACGCCTCGCAGGCCCGCGCGATCTGCGAGCGGCTGGGCATCTACTCCCACCGCGCGGTCGCCGAGCAGGCCCTCGGGATGCTCGCGCTGTCCAAGGGCGAGCTGCCGGCCGCGATCGAGCACCTCGAGCGGGGCCGCGAGTACCGCCTGCGCTACGGGGCCCACGACCCGGGCTTCATGTTCAACGAGAGCGACCTGACCGAGGCCTACGCGCGCGCGGGCCGCGCCGCCGATGCGGCGCGGATGCTCGACGAGCTGCGCAGCGGGACGGCGCGGACCGGCGGCGCCTGGGCCACCGCGGCGACGGCGCGCTACACGGCGCTGTTGGGTGAGGACGACGGCATCGACGAGCAGCTGAAGATCGCCACGGCCGCCCACGCCCGCGTCGACTTCACCTTCGAGGAGGCCCGCACGCAGCTGGTCTTCGGTGAGCGCCTGCGGCGGGCCCGCCGGCGCAGCGAGGCGCGGACGCTGCTGGCCGAGGCCGAGGCGACCTTCCGCGCCCAGGGCGCGGTGCGGTGGGCCGATCGCGCCGCTGCGGAGCTGGCGGCGACGGGCGCGCGGATGGACCCCGGCGCGGAGCTGACCCAGCGCGAGCAGGAGGTCTGTGAGCGCGTGGCCGCGGGCGCGACGAACGCGGAGGTCGCCGCGGCGCTGTTCCTGTCCCACCGCACGGTGGAGCACCACCTCCGCCAGATCTACCGCAAGCTCGGCGTCCGCTCACGGTCAGAGCTGGCGGCGCGTTTCGGCGCCACGCGTCCCTGACCCGCGGCGGAGGTCAGGCGATGGCGAACAGGCCGGCCAGCCCGCACGCGTAGAGCAGCAGGACCACGAGCGAGTCGATGCCCATCCCGGCGACGCGGCGCGATGGGCGGAACAACAGTCCGATGACGTAGACGGCCGTGAGCACGATGCCGACCGCGGTGAGGTAGATGTCGGTCGCCTGCGCCTGCGGCAGCACCGACCTGCCGGACAGCAGCGTCGCCAGGAGGAACAGGACGGGCAGGAAGGCGTTGCCGCCGAAGATGTCGCTGATCGCCAGCTGGTCGTCGCCGTTGCGGACGGCGGTCAGGCCGGTCGACACCTCGGGCAGCGCCGTCGCGGCGGCGAGCACCGTGGCGCCGAACAGCACGCCGGACAGGCCCAGGTGCGAAGCAAGCTCCTCCCCGCTGCGCTCGAGGGCGATGCCGGCGCCGAGCGTGACCACCGCGGCGACCCCGAAGATGCCGGCCGCCCGCGCCGTGCTGGAGCCGCGGGCGGTGGCCGCCTGCTCCTTGGTCCTGCGGCTGTGCCCCTTGGCCACGTCCTGGTTGTCGGGGGCCTCGCCGGACTCGTGCCAGGGCAGGCTCCGTCCGGCGCGCTGGATGAGCAGCAGGCTGCCGACCCAGAGCACCGTGATCAGCACGGCTGCGGGCGTGAGGCGCAGCGTGATGAGGTCGTCGGGCAGCTGTGAACCGGCGACCACGACCGCGAGCACGGCGACGACGGCCAGGCCCTCCAGCACCAGCACGAGCGAGGCGGCCCGGTAGGTCAGCGGGCGGCCGCCGCGCCGGCCGAACGTGTCCAGCACCACCAGCACGACGGTCTGTATCGCGATGCCGCCGAGGATGTTGCCAACCGCCACGCTGACGTCGCCCGACAGCGCGGCGCTGGCGACGATGGCCACCTCGGGAAGGTTCGTGGCGACCGCCAGGAGGATGAGGCCACCGAGCGCCGCCCCGAGGTGCAGGCGGGTCGACAGCACGTCGGTCTGGTCGGAGAGCTGGATGCCGGCGACCCAGATCGCCGCCGCGGACGCCAGGAAGACGAGCAGGAGCACAGGCATGGTCATCGCCCTGGTCCTACCCGGGCCCGCGCCCTAGGCGTAGTGGCCGCCGAGCGCGAGGATCGCGCCGTACTGGCGGACCATCGTGTCCAGCGCCACGTCGGCGGTGCCCCGCGGCGGCCCGCCGAAGACGTCGATGAGGTAGGCGACGCCGCCGAAGTGCAGGAAGCGCGCGGTCTCGTCGGGCACCGGCACCTCGGCGCGGCGCAGCAGGCGGGCGATGAGCGTGATGTAGCGCTCGTGCACGGCGGCGTTGGCCTCGTGCACGGCGCTGTCGTGGACCGCGGCCTCGGTGACGGCGCGGACCAAGGGCCCGTGCGCGGCGAAGGCCTCGACGGCCGGTCGCAGCGCGTCGCGGAGGTGCGCCTGGTCGAGCGCGGCGACGTCGACCAAGCCCTCGTGCGCGGTCATGAGGTCGCCGACGACGGAGCTGGCGACGGCGACGACGAGGTCGGCCAGGTCGTCGAAGTGGCGGTAGAACTGCGTCCGGGCCAGGCCGGCGGCGAGCATGACGTCCTCGACGCTGACGTCGCGGAAGGGCCGCTCGCGCAGGGCGGCCTCGGCTGCGGCGATGATCGCGGCGCGGTTGGCGCCGCGGGCCGCGCGGCGCTGGGTGCGGTGGGCTCCCGCCGGCACCCACCAACCGTAGCAGACGGTGTAACACGTTGTTGACACCGCGTCACAACTAGGAGTACGGTCCGCGAGATGGCCCTCCCCACCCGTCGTGAGCTCATCGCGGGCGCCGGTACCGGTGCCGCCGTGCTCGCGCTTCCGCGCCCCGAGCCCGCCGTCGCGGCGCCGCGCCCCACCGGCGCCCGCCCGGACGTGGTCCACCGCGGCCGTGCCCTGGCCGTCACTCCCGACGGCCGCCGCGTCGTCGTCGCGCACGCCGCGCGGCGCACCGTCGTCATCACCGACCGCAGGACACGCCGCACGCGCGAGGTCACCCTCGCCGGCCAGCCGCTGGAGGTCGCGATCTCCCCGAACGCCATCCTCGCCGCCGTCACCACCGCGTTCTGGGACCACCCCGGCGTCGAGCTGCTGTCGCTGGACGGCGAGCGCCGTCACAGCCGGCTCGACGCCGGCCCGGCCCCGCACTGCTGCGCCTTCACCACCGACCGCGAGCACCTCGTCGTCGCCGGGGGCGAGCAGGACGGCACGCTGCGGATCCTCCGCGCGCCGGACTTCAGGGTGGGCAGGACAATCGTGCTCGGCCGGGTGCCGCGCGGGCTGGTGCTCGACGGCCAGGTCGCCTACGTCGCGCTGCAGGCCGAGGACGCGGTCGTCCGCGTGGACCTGCGCCGCGGCGTCGTCACCAAGCGCCTGGCGCCCGCGCCGCTGCCGGACCGCCTGGCCCTGTCGCCCGACGGCCGCCGGTTGCTGGTGTCCCACGGCGGGACGTCGACGCAACTCAGCGAGGTCGACCTGCGCACCGGCCGGAGCAGGCACCTCGAGGCGGGAGGTGCCGTCAGCGCCGTGGCCTACGCCCGCTCGGGCGCGCGGCTGGCCGCGCTGACCGAGCGCAACGCCGTCGTCATCCTCGCCGCCGGCCGCAAGGCCCGGCGCATCGGCACGGTCATCGGCCCGCGCGGGCTGGCGGTCGCGGGCCGGCACGCGTTCACCGTCAGCGCCACCACCGGTGAGATCGGCCGGGTGCGCGCATGAGCGCCACCGCACCGCGAGGCGTGTCCGATCCGGGCCACCCCCTGGCCCCGATCCGACACGCCTTGGGCGTCGACCGCCGCACGCTGCTCAAGCACGCCGCCCAGCTCGGGGTGGCGGCCCAGCTGGCCCCTGCGCTGGAGGCCCAGGCCGCCGGGCAGCGCCCGCCGAACATCCTGATCCTGATGACCGACCAGGAGCGCCACCGCGACCGGCTGCCTGACGACCTGCCGGTCCCCGCCCGGTGCTGGCTGGACGAGCACGGCACGAACATCGACCGCTTCCACGCCTCCTCGATGGCCTGCACCCCGTCGCGCGGCGCGCTGTGGACCGGGATGTACGCCCCCCAGCAGGGCATGTACGGCACGTTCATCGTCGGCGCGCAGTTCAACATCGACCCGTCGATCCCGACCATCGGCGACCTCTTCAAGGAGCTCGGCTACCGCACGGCCTTCTTCGGCAAGTGGCACCTGAGCTTCCCCGGGGAGATCCCGTCGAGCGCCGAGGAGGCCCTCGACACGGTGCAGGGCAACCCGCTGCACGCCCACGGCTTCGACGACTCGGTCATCTCCCCACCGTCGGACGTGTCGGCCTACAACGACGGCTACGTCAACGACCCGATCTGGACGCGCCAGGCGCTGGAGTGGCTCGACGCCCACGGCCGGGACGAGCAGCCCTGGATCTGCATCCTCAGCCTGCTCAACCCGCACGACATCCAGTACTTCCCGCGCGGGTTCGCCGCCGACTACAAGCGCCCCGACTACGACGCCCGGCCGGATCCGTCGTGGGCGCTGGAGAAGGACCTGAAGGACAAGCCGTCCGGGCAGGAGCGCTTCCGCAAGGTCGTCGAGGTCATCTCCGGCACGCCCGCCGGGGGCGCCGGCAACGAGGCCTATGTGCGCGCGCTGCTGAACCTCTACTACGACCTCATCGTCAACACCGACGAGATGCTCCAGGCGATGATCAAGAAGGTCATCGACCTCGGCGTCTTCGACGACACCGTGATCGTCCGCACCGCCGATCACGGGGAACTCGGCGGCGCCCACCGCCTGCAGAACAAGGGCACGACGATGTACGACGAGCAGAACCGCATCCCGTTCACCGTCGTCTACCCCAAGCGCTTCCGGAAGGGTGCGCGGTCGCGCGCGCTCGGCGAGCAGGTCGACCTGCTGCCCACGCTGCTGGACCTCGCGGGCGCCGGTGACCCGCTGAAGCGCTGGCCGTGGCTGCGCGGCGTGTCGCTCGTGCCTGCGCTGGAGGATCCCGACGCTCCCGGCCCGCGGCGTGAGGTGATGTACCGCATCGACGAGTTCGCGATCACCTCGACCGGCAACGAGAAGCCGACCAACACGCACATCCGCGCGGTGTTCGACGGCCGCTACAAGTTCGCCCGCTACGTCGCGGTGAAGGACGGCTGGTTCGCGGGGCCGGAGTTCAGGGAGACCCAGGAGTACGAGCTCTACGACGTCTGGGAGGACCCCTACGAGATCCGCAACCTCGCCAACGACCCGGGCTACGCCGCGCTGCGCGACGAGCTGCTGGCCCATCTCTACGAACGTGAGAAGGCGGTCTGGAGCCCGGTGAAGCTGCCGGCCTACGGGGCGGGCGAGCCGATCACCGAGCTGCCCGTCGTCCCCAACGCGGGACTGACCCAGGGCGGCATTCCGAGCCCATGGCCCAACGTCGGCGTCCCGGGCTCCTACGTCACCGTGCCGATCCGGCAGCCCACGCCGACGAGCTGGCTCTACGAGGGCAACCTGCCCACGGCCATCACCGGCGGACCGACGCAGCACTCCGTCGACCTGGCCGGGTTCTTCTGCGAGCTCGTCCCCCGCGGCTAGCAGCTACCGCAGCTTCAGCAGTCCCTGCTGGTAGGAGGAGGTCGAGCGGCCGGCGTCGTCGGTGACGGTCGTGCGGACGTTGACGATGAGCGACCGGCGCTTGCGGCCGTACTGCTTGCGCAGGCTGCGGAGGGTCCGGTTGGAGACCTTCAGCGTCACGACCTTGGTCGCGCCGGTGGCGATCGTCGAGGAAGAGGTGGCGAGGGTCCTGGGCCGCGGCGCCGCGGTCCGGATGCGCGTGGTCGCCGGGCAGCCGGACGCCGGCGCCATGGTGCAGGTCACCTTGGCCTGGACCGTGGCGAGCTTGAGCTTGTTGGCGGTGAAGGTCGACGTCGCCATCCGCGCGCAGTCGCCGGAGGGCGGCTCGGTCGGGGTGCCGGCGCCGACGGTGTCGACGTAGACGCAACGCGGTGTGGCGTAGGCGACGCGGGTGCCGTCGAAGTCGTAGCCGCGCAGGTAGTCCAGCGGGAAGCTCGCGGCCCGGACGCTGCCGGCGAGGTCGCTGAGGAGCAGCTGCTGCTGGCTGCCGTTGACCGTGCTGCGCGCGAACAGGATCTGGCCGCCGCGGATGCGCAGCGTCAGCGGATCGACGTCCGTGGCCAGCACCTTCGGCGTCAGCTGCGCCGGCGAGGCGAACGCCAGGTCGTCGACCGGCTTGGCGCCGGTCGAGGCCGGGTTGGCCTGCAGGATCGCCAGGGTCCCGTCCTCCTGCACGTCGAAGCCGAAGCCGTAGGCGTAGGGCGCGGTGAACGGCGCGGTGGTCCTGTACAGCTCCACACCGGTCCGCCAGTTGAGGACGTGGATCACCTGGGTGTCGCTGCCGCTGGCACCGGCGGTGCCGTAGGCGACGTAGTCCCCCGCGATCTGGCCGCCGCTGGCGTCGGGCGGCCCGACGAGCTTCGGCGCGCCGTTGCCCTCGCGGACCTGCAGCTGGCTGCTGCCGTACTCGCTGCCGGACTGCGCGATGAGGACCGCCTCGCCGGAGACGTCGAAGCTGTGGACGTAGCTCTTGCCGTCGTCGTCGCCGGCCAACGTCGTCAGCGGGCCGGTCAGCGGACCGTCGAGCAGCTTGGAGAACGCGAGGTAGCCGTCCGGGTCGACGGCCACCGACTCGCTGTAGCTGAACAGCGCCCGCGTCGGCGTGGCTGCCAGCCGGCCGCCGAGCAGCTCGCCGTTGGTGGGATGGGTCGGGCCGGGCGTCGTGAAGACGGTGGCGGGTGCAGCGCCCGGGGCGCCGGAGTGGACGGTCAACCTGGCGTCCTTGGTGAACTGGGCCCAGAGCACCTTGCCGTCCGGCGCCAGCGCCGGGCCGGCCTCCACCGACGACGTGGGGCTGACGACGGCGGGTGCGGCGTGCGCCGCGGAGGGCGCGAGCGCCGTGGCAGCGGTGAGGGCAAGGAGGGCGAGCGGTCGGCGCATGTCCACCAAACGGACGGGCCGCCGGGGAGTTACGCAGGTGCTCGACCCCGCCCGCCTCCGTCACCCTCGACCGGCCTGGCAGTGCCTCACGCCGACACGACCGTTCCCAGGCACCGGATCCGCAGGCTCTCCGGCGCGTCGATGACGTGCTTGACGGCGTCCTTGGCCGTGCAGCCGCTCATGACCATCTCGCGTGCGAGCGCCGCGACCACGACCGGCGCCGCGAACGAGGTGCCGCTCCAGCGGGCCCAGCCGTGGAAGTCGTCGGTGTCCTCGGTGTTGACGAGGTCCTCGTTGCCGTTCCACCCGTCGAAGAACGCGGAGACGAGGTCCAGCCCGGGTGCGCAGGCGTCGACCCACGAGCCGTAGTTGGTCCAGGGCGCCGGCCCCTCGGGCCCGACGGCGCCGACCGCGACGACGTTGTCGAAGGCCGCGGGGTACTGCTTCTCGCTGCTGGCGTCGTTGCCCGCCGAGGCGACGACGACGATGCCGCGCAGCCAGCACTTCGCGATCGCGCTCTGCAGCGCCGCGGGCCGGGCCAGCACGGTGCCGCCGAAGGAGCAGTTGATGATCGCCGGACGCTGGCCGACGGTCTTGTTGGCCTCTCCGAGCAGCGCGGTGATGACATCGCTCTCGCGCACGTCGCCGAGCGGCTGCACGCAGCGGACGGCGGTGAGCGTGCTGCCGGGGGCAAGCTGCTCGATGATGCCCGCGATGAAGGTTCCGTGGCCGGCGACCGGGTCCAGCCAGCCGTCCTGCGGGAAGAGCTGCGTGCCGTTCGGGTCGACGATGTCGACGTCCGGCTCGTCGTCGTCGTTGCCCAGGAAGCGGTTGGGGTTGTCCAGCAGCGCCGGGCGCAGCCCCGGCACCGCGAGCCCCGTGTCGACGATCGTGATCCGCGGATGGTCGCCGAGGCCACCGAGCTCGCGCTCGGGGAAGCTGCGCCCCGCGGCCGGCCGCGCCGAGGACTTCGTGCTGTTGGAGCGGTACGGGTTGCTGCGGTACGGGTTGGACCGGTAGGGGTTGGACCGATAGGGATTGCTGCGGTACGGGTTGGACCGGTACGGGTCGCCGCTGAGCGCGTCGTAGGTCTCGGCCGGGTGCGGCCCGCAGCACGGATCGCAGTGCGCGAAGAGGATGTGGTCGGGCTGGGCGTCGAAGCCGTCGGCGCGCATCTGCTCGATGAGCTCGAGCTCGTCGTCGAGGTTGCCGGCCAGCCACCAGCTCGACTCGGGTGCCTCGTCGCGCCCGCCGAGGTCGGTGCGGTCTCCCGCGCTGTTGGTCAGCCGATCGAGTTGGTCCAGGGCGGCCTGGCCGCGCACCAGCAGCCGACGCGGCACGTAGGCGAAGGGCTCGCGCCCGTCCGTCCAGGCCACGCCCGCCCCGTAGATCGAACCGTCGCTCATCGCTGCCTCCTGACTCGGCCCAACAAGGTCCCCACCTTCAGGCCGAACCTACCTCAGCCAACAGGGCCTCGGCCAGGTCCGCAGCAGCGTCCACCCCCAGTTCCCGGCCCAAGTTGCGTGCCAGCACGTAGCCGTCGCGGCCGAGGACCTCCGCCGCGCGATCCAGCAGGCCCGCGCGGATGTCCTCGTCCTCGTCGTAGAGCGCGTACTCGGCCTCGAGCAGCAGCCGGTCCGCGCACGTCTGCAGCGCCACCGCGTCGGCGGTGCGGGCGCGGCCGACGGCCAGCCGTGCGGCGACCATGAGCGAGAACGCGACGAGCACCGGCTGGCCGGTCGCCCGGGCCAGCCCCAGCGCGGTCAGCTGGTGCAGTGCGGTGCGCGGCTCGTCACCGAGCTTCAGGTAGGTCTCGGCCAGGTTGGCGTGGATCGTCGGCACGAACGTGTCCAGGCCGCCGGCCTCGGCGCAGCGCAGCTCCTCGCGGAACGCCTCGGCTGAGGCGGGCAGGTCACCGAGCGAGCCCGCCGCGATGCCGAGCAGGTCGTACAACCGGGCCCGGCCCCGCCACGAGGCGGCCTCGGGCAGGGCCGCCCGCGCGATCTCGGCCGCCCCGGCGAAGTCGTTGCGCCGCAGGCACAGGACGCCGCGGGTGCGCGCCGTCCCGGCGGCGCCCCAGTCCGGTGCACCGACCGTCCGGGTGAGCGCCTCGGCCTCGGCCAGGACGCGTTCGACGCGCTCGGCGTCGTTGGTGCGCAGCAGCAGGTCGGCCAGCTGCGTGAGGACCGCGACCCGCTCGGGGCAGACGTCGCCGCGCAGGCCCAGGAAGCGCTCCAGCTCGGCGATGCCGTCGACGTAGCGATCGGTGACGTCGTACAGGTGGCCGACCGCCCAGGCCAGCGCGTGGGCGGCTTCGCCGTCGGCGACCGTCGCGGCGACCGCACGGGCGTTGTCCAGCTCTAGCGCCATCGCGTCGACCCAGGCCCGGCGCGACGCACGGGCCGGGCCGACGCGGTGCACCAGCGCGACCGCCAGGCGCTCGGTCGCCCCGGCGAGGTCGTCGAGGTCGCTGCGGTCGCGCGCGTGCGCGCGGACGGTCGCCAGCAGCCGGTAGCGCGTCGTTCCCTCCGTCTCCTGGGGCCGGAGCAGCGAGCTGTCGATGAGGCTCCAGAGATGGTCGGCCACGTCGTGGCCGTCGATGTCGCCCCCGGCTCCGACCGCCTCGGCGGCGTTGAGGTCGAAGCTGCCGGCGAAGACGCTGAGCCGCCCGAGGACCGTGCGCGCCGGCGGGTCGAGGAGCTCCCAGCTGTAGTCCAGCAGCCGCGTCAGGCTGCGATGGCGGTCCGGCAGCGTCGGGTCCGCCGAGCGCACCAGCGACGGCGAGTGCCGGATGCGGCGCAGCAGCTCGCCGGGCGGCACGGTCGTGACCCGCGCCGCTGCGAGCTCGATGCCCAGCGGCATGTCGTCCAGCTCGGCGCAGAGCTGCGCGATGACGTCGAGGTCCTGCGCTCCGCCCCCGCTGCGGTCGAGGAACAGCTCGATGGCGCGGTCGCGGGCCAGCGGCTCCAGCCGGTGCAGTTGCTCGCCGCGCAGGCTCAGCGGTCGACGGCTCGTGGCCAGCACCGCGACGCCCGGGCAGCGAGCGACGAGGTCATCCGCGACGCGGGCGCTGTCCTCCACGAGGTGCTCGCAGTTGTCGAGCACGACGAGCAGCGAGCGTTCGCCGAGGTGGTCGAGGACCTGGGCCCAGCGCTCCGCGGCCGGGCTCGCGGGGGCGTCGACGGCATTGCCGATCGCCTCGGGGATCTGCGCGCCGTCCGACAAGGGCGCGAGGTCGACGAACCAGGCGCCGTCGGCCCAGCGGTCGGCGACGCGCACGGCGACCTCCGCCGCCAGCCGCGTCTTGCCCACTCCGCCAGGACCGGCGATGGTGCTGACGCGCCCGGCGCAGATCAGACCGGCCACCGCATCGACGTCACCGTCGCGCCCGACGAGGTTGGTGGTGGCCGGCACGACGTTGTGGCCGTCGGCGGGCGTGACCCGTGGTGCGGCGGACGGCAGGTCCGCAGCGGTGGGCGCGTACAGCTCGACCGGGTCGTCGAAGTCGCGGACGCGGAAGCGCCCGAGCGGGCGGACGACGTCGCGGGTGCTCAGCGCGCCTGCGGTGTCGGCGGTGAGGAGCACTTGTCCCCCGCGGGCCGCGCCGACGACGCGCGCCGCCTGGTTGACCACGAGCGCCACGTAGTCGCCGTTGACCGCACGGGCGTAGCCGGTGTGCATGCCGATCCGGACCCGCAGCGGCCCGGATCGGTCGAGCGCGCGTTGCGCCGCGACGCCCGCCGCCACCGCGGCGTCGGCATCCTCGAACACGACGAAGAAGCCGTCACCCAGCGTCTTGACCTCGACGCCACCGGTGCGGCTCCAGACGTCGCGCAGACGAGCGTCGTGCTCCTCGAGCATGGCGGTGTAGCGCGCTCCGAGGGTGCGCAGCATCCGCGTCGACCCCTCGATGTCGGTGAAGACGCAGGTGAGGACTCCGCTCGGAAGCGCCACCGCCATGTGGCGCAAGACTGCCACACGTCAGCCGCGTGACACCACGGAATCCGCGATCGGCGCCGGCCGCCCTCGCGGGCGCGGCGGATGGCGTCGGCGCCGGGGCGCGAAGGGCGCCGGCGCGCTCCGGGCCAGACGGGCGCCACGTGGCCCGGGCCGGCGCGCCCCGTGCTGTGGGTGCCACCGGGCGGGGCGTCAGCGCGCACGAGCCGCGTCAGCCGGGCGGGATGCCGGCGGCCCGCATCACGGCGCGCAGGCCGTCCTCGGGACCGGGCCAGCGGTCCCGCACGACCTCCGGCCCCGCAGCCCTGACGACGAAGCGCAGCACGAGGATCACCACGATCGCGTCGTCGGCGTGGCCCAGCACCGGGATGAAGTCGGGCACCAGATCCACGGGCAGCAGCAGGTATCCCAGGAGCAGCCACAGGGCCAGGCGCGCGCGGCGCGGCACGCGCGGGTCGCGGGCGAGCGCGCGCACCAGCCGCACGGTGTCGGGCAGCAGCCGTAGCAGCGAGCGGATGCGCGCCTCGTCGGGCCGGCGCCAGAGCAGCACCGCGATGAGGAGGAGGTACAGCGCGAGGAGCGCCACGCCCGTCCAGGCCAGCGCGGTCCACACGGGCTAGTCGTCCGCCGCCCGGTGCTCGGAGCTGTGGCGGATGGCGGCGAGCAGGTCGGCGATGTGGTGGTCGGCCAGGCGATAGAAGCCATGGCGCCCGTCGCGGCGGACCCGCACCGCGCCGAGCTGCCGGAGCACGCGCAGCTGCTGGGAGGCGACGGTGGAGCTGAGGCCTGCGTCCGCGGCCAGCTCGTCGACCGAGCGCTCGCCATCGAGCAGGACGTACAGCAGCCGCAGCCGGCTGGGCGCGGTGAACGCGGACATCGCATCCGCCAGGCGCTCGGCCTCCCCCTCGGCCAGCGGACGGGCGGCGTCGCGGTGTTCGCTGGGGCGCGCCATGCGGGTGCTACCGTAGCAACACACCTGCACATCCATGCAGATGTCAAGACATGACACCACTCCACGGGCATGACCACGGCGGACACGGCCACAGCCACGGCCTCGTCGACCCGTCGGCCACCCGCTCGCGCGCGGGCCTGCGCGCCGTCGCGCTGAGCCTCGCGATCCTGGCGGCCACGGCGCTGGCCCAGGTCGCGATCTACGTCGCGACGGGCAGCGTCGCGCTGCTCGCCGACCTCATCCACAACGCGGGTGACGCGCTGACGGCCGTCCCCCTCGGCCTGGCGTTCCTGCTGCGCTCGCCGGTCGCCGAGCGGCGCGCCGGCCTGTTCGTCGTCGCGGCGATCCTCGTCAGCGCGCTGGTCGCCGGCGTCGAAGCCGTCCTGCGCATCCTCGACCCGCAGGACATCTCCCATCTGGGCGCGCTCGCCGCCGCCGGCGTGGTCGGGTTCGCCGGCAACGAGTTGGCCGCCCAGGTGCGCCTGCGGGCCGGCCACCGGCTCGACAGCCCCGCGCTGGTCGCCGACGGGTACCACGCACGGACGGACGGCCTGGTCAGCCTGGCCGTCGTGGCCAGCGCGCTCGTCGTCTGGATCGGCGTGCCGATCGCCGACCCGCTGATCGGGCTGGCCATCAGCGCGGTGATCCTCAGCATCGCCCGCCAGTCGTGGCGGACGATCTCCCGTGCGGCGTGAGCCGCGGGGCTCTCAGTCGAAGGCGCCGACGGCCTCGGGCTCCGGCGCAGCGGCGACGACCGCCTCCACCTTCACCGGCACCGCGTTGAACGCCGCGTTGCCGCTGAGCGCGTCGACCACCAGCGGGTCGGTGATGTCGTTGACGCTCACCCCCGGCTTGGTGGCGGCGTGCGACCAGCCGATGCCGGGCCGGTGGTGTCCGAAGCCGTGCGGCACGGAGACGACGCCTGCCCGGATCTCGTCGCTGACGCTGACGGGCAACTCGATCGCACCGACGCGCGACGTCACGCGCACCGTGTCCCCGTCGGCCAGGCCGCGGGCCTCGGCGTCGTCGGGATGCAGCAGCGCGACGCAGCGGTCATCGCCCTTCATCAGGCGCTTGCTGTTGTGCATCCAGGAGTTGTTGCTGCGCAGCGAGCGGCGGCCGATGAGCGTCAGGTCGAACCCGTCGCGCGTGGCGGCCTCGTGGTCGGTCGCGCTCGCGTCGAGCTTGCGCGCCTCGTCCAGGAACAGCTGCGGTGCGAGCTGCGCGCGGCCGCTCCTGGTGGTGAGGATGCCCGGAAGCCGCGGCTGCAGCGCGCCCAGGTCGATGCCGTGCTCGGAGCGCTTGAGGCGGCCCACCGTCACGCCGTTGCGCAGACCGCGGCGCAGCAGGCCGTGCGGCCCGCTGAAGATCGCGATCTCGGCGACGGTCGACGGCTTGGTGACCCCCAGCCTGTTCGCGATGCCGAAGTACGCCGACGCCAGCCTGCCGCCCAGCCCGGTGCCGACGCGCGCCGCCAGGTCGTTGAGGATCTCCCAGTCGTTGCGCTGCCCCGGCGCGGGCTCCACCGCGCGGCGGTTGTAGGCCAGGTGGTTGCGGATGCCGAAGCCGGACAGGACCAGGTCGAGGTCGTCGCGCTCCAGCGGCGAGATGCCGGGCAGGATGACGTCGGCATGGCGCGTGGTCTCGGTGACGAAGGAGTCGACGGCGACCATGAACTCGAGCTCCTCCAGGGCGGCATCGAGCCGGCCGCCGCCCGGGGACGACAGCACCGGGTTGCCGGCGAAGACGACCAGTCCGCGGACCTGGTCCTGGCCGGGCGTGATGATCTCGTCGGCCAGGCCCGCGACCGGGAACTCGGTCAGCGTGTCCGGTAGCCCGCTGACGCGCGCGGTGCGGTTGCGGTGCAGCGGCTTGTCCAGCCGGCGCAGCAGCTTGAACAGCCCCGACAGGTCGACGGCCGGCGTCGTGAACATCAGGCCGCCCTCGCGGTCGACGTTGCCCGACACCGCGTTGAGCAGCGTGATGAGCCAGTGCGTGATCGTGCCGGTCGTCTGCTGGCACACGCCGACGCGGCCGTAGGCGACGGCGTTGGGGGCGTCGGCGAACTCGCGGGCGGTGCGGGCGATCGTGTCGGCGTCGATGCCGCAGTGCTCCGCCGCGCGCTCGGGCGTCCAGGGCGCGACGAGCCGGCGGACCTCGTCGAGGCCGTCGGCGTGGGCGGCGAGCGCGCCGAGGTCGACCCGGTCCTCGGCGAACAGGACGTGGAGCATCGCCAGCAGCAGGTAGGGGTCGCCGCCCGGGCGGACCTGCACGTGCTCGTCGGCGAGCTTGACCGTCTCGGTACGCCGCGGGTCGATGACGACGACCTTGCCCCCACGCCTGCGGATGTCGCGCAGGCGGTCGCGCATGCCGGGCGCGGTCATGACGCTGCCGTTGGACACCGCCGGGTTGGCCCCGATGATCAGCATGTGCATCGTCCGGTCCGGGTCGGGGATCGGGATGGAGACCGGGTTTCCCCAGACCTCGGTGGCGACGACATGCTGGGGCAGCTGGTCCGTCGAGGAGGCCGAGTAGCTGTTGCGCGTCCACAGCGCCAGGCGCAGGTTCAGGAACGCCAGCACCGACCAGGTGTGCGCACCCGGGTTGCCGAGGTAGTTGGCGACCGCGTGCCGGCCGTGGCGCTCGGCGACGGCGCGCAGGCCCGACGCCGCGTACTCGATCGCCTCGTCCCAGCCGATCTGCTCCCACGAGCCGTCGGCCCGCTTGCGCACCGGTGCGCGCAGCCGGTCGGGGTCCTCGTAGAGGTCGGTCAGCGCCGCGGCCTTCGGGCAGATGTACCCGCGCGAGAGGTGGTGCTCCGGGTCGCCGGTGATGCGCAGCACCTTGCTGCCCTCCACCTCGACCTTGATGCCGCAATGGGCCTCGCAGAGCGTGCACTGACGGTGGACGGTGGTGCTCATCGTCCCGATCCTACCCCCGAGGGCAAGTGTCCTGAAACGGATTCAGCAAATAGGATCTGCGACATGGGGCATGGACGCTGGATCATCGGGCTGGGTGCTGCGCTGGCGATGTCGACGAGCGCTGCGACGGCGGCGCCGAGGGTGGCGATCGAGCAGCCGGACGCCTACGGCGTGGTGCACCTCGGGCAGCAGGTCCAGGTGAAGCTCAGCGGCGGGTGCCGCAAGGTCAACAGCCGGGTGTTCGCCCGCGTCAACGGCGTGTCGGTGGCGGGGCGGAAGGTGCGCGGGTGCTCCCCGCTGCTGACGGTCCCGACCGTCGCGATGGTGACCAAGCACGGCTACCGGCCCGGCCAGCAGGTGAGCTTCGTCCTGGCCAGCGGACGCACCACCCGGCCCCTCGTCGACTGGCGTCAGCAGCCGTCCGGCCTGGCGACGGTGACCGACCCGTTCGAGTCCCTCAACGGCGTGGCGCTCGCGGCCGGCGACGTCCTGGACCTCGGCCGGGCCGACCTCCGCGGCATCCAGTCCCTCACGGTGCGCAACCTCGCCTCCGGCCTGGCGATGTGGGAGATCCGCTCCGGCAGCGCGACCGGCCCCGTCGTGACCCGCGGGACGATGGGCTCCCTGGGGACGTTCTCCAGCGCGGGCGCCGACGGCTGGTACCACTCGGTGGGCGACATCGAGAGACGGCCGGCGGGCGCCGCGCGGCTGTACCTGGCGCTCACCTTCGGCTCGGCCACCGTCAACTTCGTCGACTACAACGGCTACGGCGCGGGCGAGCCGCACCGCTTCGCCTCCGACGCCGGCTTCGCCACGCTGTTCGACGGGTCGACCTTCGACGGCTGGACCCACCAGGGTCCCGGGCGGTTCGTGCTGAAGGACGGCGCGATGCGCGCCGAGCACGAGCTGCAGGACCGCGGCTGGGCGTGGCAGTGGTACACACGCGAGCAGTTCTCCGACTTCGTCCTGCACCTGCGCTTCAAGCTGGAGAACTTCGAGGACAACGGCGGCATCCTGCTGCGCCACGTCGACCCGACGGGCGACACCCAGAAGATGACCGACAGCGGCGACGAGATCCAGATCCAGGAGGGCTTCGAGAACCACACCGGCGGCATCGCCCACGAGGCCGACGCCTTCCGCCTGACCACCGGCATGGTCGGCCAGTGGAACACCCTCGAGGTCGTCGCCGTCGGCCCCCGCTACGTCGTCCGCATCAACGGCGTCGAGACCCAGCGCTTCACGACCGCCAAGGAGCTCAAGGGCTACATCGCCGTCGAGAACGAGCAGCTCGTCGGCACCAAGGGCGGCCACCTCTGGTACGACGACGTCCGCGTGCACCGCTGCACCGGGGCCGCCGACCCGCTCTGCGCGACGTCCTAGCGGCAGGTGCGTCTCGTCGACCGCGCGGCTTGCGGACGCGTCGCGGCCGGCGGCGGCGCGGTGACCGGCTGGCCCCGTCCTTAGTATCGGGGCACGTGAACGACTCCGACGCCGCCAAGCTCCGTGGCCTGCGCCGCATGCAGGCCTGGGCGCTGGGCCTGCTGCTGCTCGCGGCCGCCATCTACGCCCTCACCTACGGCGACGACGGCGCGTCCGGCTACGTCAACGCGGCCGCCGAGGCCTCGATGGTCGGCGCGATCGCGGACTGGTTCGCGGTCACCGCGCTGTTCCGGCGGCCGCTGGGCCTTCCCATCCCGCACACCGCGCTGATCCCGGAGCGCAAGCAACAGCTCGGCCGCAGCCTGGAGACGTTCGTCAGCGAGAACTTCCTGACCGCCGAGATCGTCCACGGCCGCGTCATCGACGCCGAGCCCGCGCTGAAGGCCGGCCAGTGGCTGTCGGTCCACGAGAACTCGGTGAAGGTCGTCCACCGTGCGGCACCGACGATCGCCCGTGGTCTGCGGGGCCTGCGCGAGGACGAGATCCGCGCCATCGTCGACCAGGCGGTCCTGCCGCGGCTGGCCAACGAGTCGTTGGCGACGCCGATCGGCCATGTCCTCGAGCGCGTCCTCGACGACGGGGCCCACGTCCCGGCGATCGACCTCATCGTCATCGAGGCCCACGCCTGGCTGACGGCCAACGGCGAGACGATCACCGAGCTCGTCGCCGGCCGCACGCCCGACTGGTCGCCGAGGTGGATGGAGCGCGCGGTCGCCAGGCGCGTCTATCGCGAGCTCGTCCGCTTCGTCGCCGAGGTCCGCGACGACCCGCACCACCGTGCCCGTGTCGCCGCCGACGAGTTGCTGCGTGGCCTCGCGCACGACCTGCAGCACGACCCCGACACCCGCGCCCGAGCCGACGCCCTGAAGGCCCGCGTCCTCGAGGGCGACACCGCCGGTGAGGCCGCCACCACCTTCGCGCTGTCGGTGCGCTCCGCGGTCAGCGCCGCCCTGCTCGAGGAGGACGGCCCGGTGCAGCGGCGCGCGACGCAGCTGCTCACCGACATGGGCACGCGACTGGAGGGCGACGCGCACCTGCGCAGCCGCCTGGACACCCGCATCGCCGAGGCCGTCACCTCCCTCGTGGACACCTACGGCGGCGAGCTCACCACGGTGATCTCCACGACCATCGACCGCTGGGACGGCGACGAGGCCGCGCGTCGCCTCGAGCTCATGGTCGGCCGCGACCTCCAGTTCATCCGCATCAACGGCACCGTCGTCGGCGGGCTCGCCGGCCTGCTCATCCACACCCTCTCCGAGGCCGTCTGAGCCTGCAAGCCCGCGAACCGGGCGCCGGTGTGTCGATCTGACGTGCCCAGCCGACGTGAGATCTCCACACCTCCGAGGCGCGGGCACGTCCACCGTGGCCGCATCCGGACTGTCGCTCGGTGGCTTGTGCCGACCGACTGTTGCGATCCCCCGACACGTGACAGCTTGCGACAGCGGGCGCCAGGTGGCCGAGCGCGCCACCGGCGGAGAGGACGTCAGCCGCTGGGCTGCAGCCAGGTCGTCTTGTTCAGCTCGGCGATGACCGTGTCGGCCGCGATGCGCGTGCCCGCGACGTTGAGGTGCAGGCCGTCCTCCTCGCGCACGCGGGTCCTCTGGCCGTTGTAGTCGATGTCGTCGCTGTAGACCCCGCCGGGCGTGAAGACCGCGCCGAGGTCGACGACGACCACGTCCTTGTTGCCCGCGGCGGCCTCGCCGATGGCCTGGTTCACCGCGCGGGTGATGTCCTGGCGCAGGGCCTGCTTGGGCATCGGCAGCGTCAGCCAGGCCACGTGGCCGCCGTGCGCGGTGTAGGTCTTGATCATCGCCTTGAGGTAGTTGGCGTAGGTGTGGACCCACTTCTCCTCACAGCACGGGTTGTCGGAGGTGAAGGAGTAGCCCTCGTTGGCGCCGATCGAGATGACCGTGACGCGCTGCTGGTTCTTGTCGGTCTGCCAGCCGGCGAACTGCTTCCACGTCACCTCGCCGGGGGTCGTGATGCCGGTGCCGACGTGGAAGTCGCTGACGACGCGCGTGGTCGCGCCGATCTTGTCGTCGAGGAAGGAGTCGATGCCCTGGATCGTCGAGTCGCCGGTGGCCAGCAGGACGGGCGCGCTCTTCGGCGCCGCCGGCCTGGTCCTGCCGACCGCCACCAACCGCTCGCTCTTGAAGCGGTCCAGGCGCATCGCCACGCGGATGCGGCCATGCTGCTTGGCGCGGTAGCGCAACAGCACGCCGGACTCGTCGGCGCTCAGCGAGGTCGAACTGCAGCGGCGCTTCAGGCCGCCGCCCGACACGCACGTCGTGACCGGCAGGTCGCCGAGCTTGAAGCGGTCGACGAGCCGGACCGTGACGAGCTTGCCGCGGTTGACGTGGCGCGGGACGGTGACGTCCAGCCGCGTCGCGCACGACGGGGTCTTGACCTCGTACTCGCCGGTGTAGACGACCCCGGCGTTCGTCACGCCGCGCGCCGTGAACCTGCGCTCCAGGCGGTCGCAGCGCCAACGGGTGGCGTTGACCACCGGGGCAACGCCGTTCTTGTCGGTCCGGACGGTGCGGATGTGCTCGGAGACGCCTCCCGTCACCTCCCGGAACTCGACGTCCATCCCGGCCTCCGCGACGTACGCGAGGTTGATGACGCCGTCCTGCGAGGACGCGAGCATCCCGCTGGGCGCGTGACCGTCCAGGGGCAGCCCGAAGACGGTCGCGACGATCGCGACGAGGTACTTGACCAGCGACTCCACGGGGCAATCCTATGCGCCGCCCGGGCGGCTCGGCGCCGTCTTGGCCTACCGCGGGCTCACGTCGCCGAGCGCCTGGTCGAGGATCGCGACGCCGCGGTCGAGCTCCTCGTCGCTGGTGGTGAGCGCCGGAGCGATGCGCAGCACGCCCCCCATCTCCCCGATCTGCACGACGTTGCAGTGCAGGCCCAGCTCCAGGCAGCGCGTGGTGACGGCGACGCCGAGCTCCGGCGCGCTCTTGCGGGTGCCGCGGTCGAGCACGAGCTCGACGCCCTGCATCAGCCCGCGCCCGCGGACGTCACCGACGACGTGGTGCCGGTCCATCAGGCCGCGCAGCGCCGCGCCGAAGCGCTCGCCCTTGGCCTGTACCGCGGCGCCGATGCCGTCGCGCTCGAGCACATCGAGGACGGTGGTGGCCACCGACGCTGCCAGCGGGTCGGAGACGTGGGTGGTGAAGAACAGGAAGCCGCGCTCGTGGGCGCGCTCCTCGATCTCGGCGCTGGTGACGACGGCCGCGACGGGCAGGCCGGCGCCGAGCGTCTTGGAGAGCGTGAGGATGTCCGGCACGACGCCCTCGTCCTCGAAGGCGTACATGTCGCCGGTGCGGCACAGCCCGGTCTGGGCCTCGTCGAAGATCAGCAGCATGCCGCGCTCGTCGCACTTCTGGCGCAACGCGGTGAGCCAGCCCCGGGGCGGGACGATGATGCCGCCGCTGGACAGGATCGGCTCGACGATGCAGGCCGCGAGGTCCCCGGAGGACTGCGCGTCGACCAGCGCGAAGCCGAGGTCCAGCTGCGTGCGCCAGTCCAGCTCGCCGTCCAGCCCGACGACGTCGGGACGGTAGGCGTCGGGCGTGGGCAGCACGAAGTTGCCGGGCGCCGGCGGCCCGTAGCCGCGGCGGCCGTGGCTGTAGGTCGCGCTCACCGCGCCGAGCGTCATGCCATGCCAGGAGCGGCTCAGCGCGACGACCTCGCTGCGACCGGTGGCGGCCTTGGCCAGGCGGATCGCGGCCTCGTTGGACTCCGCCCCGGTCGTGAGCAGCAGGACCTTCTGCAGCTGCTCGGGCAGCGACTCGGCCAACCGCCGCGACAGCTCCACCACCGGCCGCGAGAGCATGCCGCTGAACAGATGGGCCAGCGACGCGGTCGCCGCGGACACCGTCGCGACGATGTCCGGGTGGCTGTGGCCGAGGATCGCGCTCATCTGGCCGGAGGTGAAGTCCAGGACCTCGCGGCCGTCGGACAGGTACAGCGTCGACCCGAGCGCGCGCTCGACGATGACCGGTGAGAACGACGGGCTGTAGCGCAGGACGTGACGGTCGACGTCGCCCCAGAAGGCGGCGTCCGTGGCGGCGGCGGACTCGAGCATGGTCCCTGACGGTACGAACCACACCTGTCCGTGTCCATCGACATTTCTTGGCTTCTCTGTACGGTTCTACCGCACAGTGCTCGACCCCCGTCGCCTCAGGCTCCTCGTCGCCCTGGACAGTCTGGGCACCGTCCGCGCGGTCGCCCAGCAGGAGTCGATGAGCCCCTCCGCCGTGTCGCAGGCGCTGGCGACGCTGGAGACCGAGAGCGGCGTCGCGCTGCTCAGCCGGCACGGCCGCTCGGTCCGGCTGACGCCCGCCGGGCGGGCGCTCGTGGCACGCAGCGTCGACATCCTCGACCGCATCGAGCTGGCCGAGGACGAGCTGCGCGACTGGCGCGACGGCGCCACCGGCGTCGTGCGGGTCGGCGCACCGGCCAGCGCGCTCGGCGCGTTCGTGATCGACGCGGCCCGGGACGTCGCCCGGCAGCACCCCGGGCTGCGCGTGCAGCTCAGCGAGCTCTACCCCGAGAGCGGGCTGCCGCTGCTGGAGCGCGGGGCCGTCGACATCGCCGTGGTCGCCGACCTCGGCAACGGCGCGATCCCCCAGTCCGACGCCTTCGACCGCACGTCGCTGCCGTCCGACGAGCTGGTCGCCGTCCTCCCCACCGGCCACCACCACCGCCGGGCGTCGGTCGCCCTCGGCGAGCTGCGCGACGAGCGCTGGATCGTCGACGGCAGCGACCTCGAGCGCCACGTCGTCGCCGAGTGCCGGCGCGCGGGGTTCGAGCCGCGCATCGAGGGCCGGCTCTCCAGCCACGGCACGCTGTTGCACGCCGTCAGCGCCGGCCTCGGCGTCACGGTCCTGCCCACGTCGGCCATCGAGCCCGGGTATGAGGTCCAGACCCGCCGCCTGCGCCCCGCCGCGCCCCGCCGGTTGGCCGTGCTGACCCGCGCCGGCGCCGCCGCCCGCCGGCACTCCGTCGTCGTCGCGCGTGACGCGATCGTGGCCGCCGCCCGGCGTCGTCCGTGAGCGGGCCGACTCGACATCGCGGCGCCGGAGTTCCGACCGGATGGCGAGCTGGAAGGGTGCTCGCGCGGTCGTTGTAGGTGGCATGGACGTCAGCCGCCGGGACTTCGTCGCCACCGCAACCGCCGCTGCTGCCGGGCTGCGCGCGGTAGACGCCTCGGCCGCCCGGCGGTCGGCATCCAAGCGGCTCGGGCTGCCGGACCCGTCGACGATCACGGTCACCGACCCGGCCGATCTCTCGCTGGTCGAATGCGCGTCGCTGTTGCAGCACCGCAAGCTCTCGTCGGTGGAGTTGACGCAGGCGTGCCTGGACCGCTCCCGGGCGCGCGACGGCGCGACCACTGCGTGGATCCGCGTCTACCCCGAGTTCGCGCTGGAACTGGCCAGGGCCGCCGACGCGCGGCTGAGCCCCAGGAGCGAGCGTGCCCGCCGGCGCAAGTCGCCGCTGGTCTGTGGCGTCCCCCTCGCCCTGAAGGACCTGTACGCCGCCAAGGGCCTGCCGGTCACCGCGTCCTCGAAGGTGCTGGCCGGCAACGTCGCCACGGGCGACTCCACGGTCTGGGCCAGGCTGAAGCACAGCGGCATGGTGCTGCTCGGCCACGCGCACACCGACGAGTTCGCGTTCGGATCGGCGACCGCGCAGACCGGCAACCCGTGGAACCCGAAGATGTCGCCGGGCGGCTCCAGCGGCGGTTCCGCGGCGGTGCTCGCCGCGCGCTTCGTGCCGGCGGCGACCGGCACCGACACCGGCGGATCGCTGCGCTGGCCCGCCGCGACCTGCGGTGTCAGCTCGGTCAAGCCCACGTACGGCCGCTGCAGCGCCTACGGCGTCATCCCGCTGGTGTGGTCGCGCGACCACACCGGCCCGATGGCGCGCTCGGCCGCCGATTGCGGGCTGCTGCTGTCCTACATGGCCGGTCCCGACCAGGAGGACACGGCGAGCCTGGCCGGGCCCGCGCTCCCGTCCGGCGGGTACCCGCACACCGCACGCAAGGGCGACCTCCCGTTCGCCGGGCAGACCTTCGGCGTCGTCAGCGGCGCGGCAGGAACGCTGCCCGCCGCGACCGCCAAGCTCTTCAACCGCTTCCTCGAGGAGCTGCGCGGGCTGGGCGCCACGCTGAAGGACGTGAAGATCCCGAACTCCGCCACCAGCAGCGTCCCCGGCCTGAACGTCGCCGAGCTGGCCGAGACCGGCATCTACCACCAGCAGTTCCTGCCGGGCTCGACCGGCCTGTACAGCGAGACGACCCAGGCGGTCGTCGACGCCGCGATCGCGGCGCAGTCGCTGCCCGTCTCCGGCTACCTGACGTTCATGCGCGACCGCACGCGGTTCATGCACGAGTACAACGCGCTGTTCGAGCGCGAGGGCCTGACGTGCATCGTCGATCCCGTCTCGACCATCGACGGCGCGGAGCGCAGCGACATCGCAGGCCTGACGGTGCTGTCCGGCGGCCCCGTGGGCGACACCGGGTGGGGCGACTTCCTCGGCGTCCCGATCGTGACCACCCCGGTCGGACGCTCGCAGGCGACCGGCATGCCGTTCGGCGTCCAGATCGCCGGCCGGCCGTGGCAGGAGGCGCAGATGCTGCAGATCGCGATCGATTATCAGGCCGCCCATCCCTACTGGGCCGAGGCGCCCGAGCCCTTGATGACCGCCCGCGACATCCCGACCGCGATGGTCGTCAAGGACCCGAAGGGCAAGCCCGACCCCACCAACACCGACGCCAAGCACCCGGCGACCCAGGTGTTGCCGAGCCTCGCCGCGTCGCCCGCCTGACCCTCAAGTTCTCCGGGGGTGGGCCGATTTCCGGTGTGGTCGAGCCCATGGCCACTCCAGCGACAGAACTCCCGCGGGTCCCGGTCGACGAGGTCGAGCGCCTGGCCGCCGTGCGCCGATCGGGCGTCCGCGAGGGCGGGTCGGAGGCCGCGCTGGACGGGCTGGTCGAGCTGGCTGCCCGTCTGTGTGGCACGTCGTCGGCAGAGATCAACCTCGTCGACGAGACCGACCTCTGGTTCTGCGCCGCGCGCGGCATGGCCCGCAGCGGCGACACCGTCGCCCGCGAGCTGACGTTCTGCACGTGGACGGTCCTGGACCCCGACCGGCCGATGCTCGTGCCGGACGCCAGGCAGGACGACCGCTTCCGCGAGAACCCGTTCGTCAGCGACGGCATCGTCGGCTCCTACGCCGGTTTCCCGTTGGTGGCCGAGGGCCAGCCCATCGGGACGATGTGCGTCCACAGCCCCGGGCCTCACGAGCTCTCCGACGAGCAGCTGGAGTCGCTGCGCGTCCTGGCCCACGCCGCGCAGGCCCACCTGGCCCTGCGCCGCCACGTGGAGGAGCTCAGCGCGCTGGCCCGCACCGACGCGCTGACGGGCGCCGTCAACCGCCGCGCGTTCGACGAGACCCTCGAGCGCGAGCTGGCGCAGGCGACCCGCCGCGACTCGCCGGCCAGCCTGCTGCTCATCGACCTCGACCACTTCAAGCGCTACAACGACACCCACGGTCACCAGGGCGGCGACCTGCTGCTGCAGCGCGCGGTCCGGACCTGGCGCGGCCTGCTGCGCACCGGCGACCTGCTCGGGCGCTGGGGCGGCGAGGAGTTCTGCGTGGTCCTCCCCGACTGCCCCGAGCGCTGCGCCATCGTCGTCGCCGACCGCCTGCGCCTGGCGATGCCCGAGGGCCAGACCTGCTCGATCGGCGTCGCGACCGCCGCCGCCGGGGAGTCCCGCGACGCGCTGGTCGGCCGGGCCGACCTGGCGCTGTACGCGGCCAAGCACGAGGGCCGCGACCGGGTGGTCGCAGCCGCTGCGACCAGCTAGCGACGCGCGGGGACCGTCACCGGCAGGCGCACCTTGTGCGGCGCGCCGCTCGCCCGCGTGAAGACGACCTCCAGCATGACCGTGCCGCTCTGCTTGGTCGCGGGCAGCTTCAGCTCGGCGCTGCGCAGGCCGACGGCCAGGGACCGCAGCGCGCGCGTCGCGACGGGCTTGCCACCGCGGAGGACGCGCAGCGAGACGTCGACCTGCTCGTCGGTGCGCAGGCCCACGCGGACGACCGCCTTGCCCGTCCTCGAGCGCTTCACCGTCAGCGACGTCACCGCACCGGGGACGAGGTTCTCCACGGCGGGCGCGTTGGGGCCGGTCAGCCCGTAGCGCATGTAGGTGAAGCTCGAGCGCGCCGCCGCCATCGACCCACGGGGGTGCTCGGTGGCGTTGTCGCGCTCCCAGATGTAGTGGTGCCGGTCCACCTCGCCGGGCGCCGACGCGAACAGCGTGTTGAAGAACGTCTGGAAGTCGATCTTGCCCTGGCCGACGTCGCAGATGTTCGTCAGCGGGATCGCGAAGCCGCCCGTCGCGTCGGGCTTGCCGTCCTTGACGTGGAAGAGCTTGTAGCGATCCTTGAACTTCAGGGCGTAGTCCTGCAGCGGGTCGAACGGCGTGGCCAGCGACTGGCCCTGGCCGACGTGCGCCCAGTAGATGTCCATCTCGAAGAAGACGTAGCGCGGGTCAGTTTCCATCAGCAGGACGTCTTCGCCGCGGAGGCTGGGCGCGTCCACGCACGGGATCCACTCGTGGAAGTGGTTGTGCAGGTAGAAGCCGATGCCCTCCTTGGCCGCCATCTCGCCGTAGTGGTTGTACTGCTGGGCCAGCGCGGTCCAGCCCGCCTTCGTCGGGCCGCCCTGGGTGGGCAGCGGCAGCGAGATGCCGACCTGCGGGATGCCGAGGACCTGCGCGTCGGCGATGATCTGCCGCATCGACTCGTCGCTGGACGGCTCGACGTGGCTGCCGATCGCGCGCAGCCCGTTGGCGTCGAGGATCTGGCGGATCTCCTTGGTGGAGATCGTGCCCGTGCCCTGGGTGTAGCCGGCGAACTCGACGAGCTTGAAGCCGATCCGCGCAACCTCCTCGAGCGTCCTCTCGAACCCGAGGGCCGCGACCTGGTCGCTCAGCGAGTAGAGCTGCAGCCCGATGCGCTCCGGCGGGAACAGCCCGCCGGCGAGCTGCTTGTCGACGGCCGCCGGGGCGGCGGCTGCTGCGCCCGGCACGGCCAGGCCGGACGGCAGCAGCGCGGTCCCGGCAAGGCCGGCACCGCCGGCCAGGAATCCACGGCGGGAGAAACTGGTCACACGTTGTCCTTCGTCAGTCGGCAGAGGGAGGAGTAGTCGGCGTCGTCGGGCAGCTGCAGCGGCGCCGCCGGCACCATCGCGGCGCGCCCCGGCGCCTGGGCCTGACGGGCCAGGAGCGCTGTGGCGCGGCGGGCCTCGTCGGGCGTCAGGGTGTCCAGCGGGACCTGCACGAGCTCGTTGCGGACCAGCGCCGGCGCCGTCGCGCCGGAGCGGCGCAGCGTGCGGTCGCCCGCGCCCGGGCCGACGATCTCGAATGTGGTCATCATCGCGTGGTCCTCGTGGCTGAGCATGTGGCAGTGGATGAGGAACCTGCCGGTGTGGTCGGTGAAGCGCGTGCCGACGGCCAGGGTCTCCCCCGGGTCCAGCCGGAAGGTCTCCTTCATCACGGCCTCGTCGTCGGCCGGCGAGCCGCCGTTGCGCGAGACCACCCACCAGTCCTGCGCGTGCAGGTGGATGTAGTGGGACTGCTGGCTGACGTTGGCCAGCAGCCAGGTCTCGGTCGTGCCGATCGCGGGCCGCGCGGCCACGCGCGCCGGGTCGTAGGGCGCACCGTTGATCGTCCACGTCGTCGCGCCGCTGCCCACCCCGGACCCGAAGACGAAGAAGCGGTCCGGCGTGGAGGACAGCGACGACGTCCACTTGGGCAGCTCGCGCAGCCGCTTCGGCGCGGGCCGGGCCGCCGGGGTCTTCTTGCGCCTCCGCCTGCGGACGCGGAATTGCATGATGTCGGCGGCCGGGGCCAGCGCGGGAGCCAGCAGCGAGGCCAGCGGCGCCGAGGCCTCCTGTGGGGCCGAGCTGAGGTTGAACGTCCTGCCGGCGAACGCGCTGAAGTCGACGAACAGGTCGCAGCGCTCCGCCGGGCCCATCAGCACGCGCGAGCGCTTGGCCGGTGCCGGAAACAGGCCGCTCTCGTTGCCGAGCTGCAGGATCTCCGGACCGCCGGCGGCGAACCCGACGTTGTAGGGGTTGAAGCTCGAGGCGTTGAGGATGCGCAGGCGGTAGGTCGTCGGCTCGACCACCTGGTAGGGGCGCGAAACGCCGTTGACCAGCAGCAGGGTGCCCGAACCGACCGCATCGGCGCCCGGGTCGGTGTTGCCCGTGAACGGGTCGACGAGCTGGTTGTTGTCGTCCAGCGTGCGCGATGTGATCACGAGCACGAGCTCGCGGTCGCCCTGCGGCAGGCCGAGCTGCTTCTCCCGCGGGTCCACCACGATGAACAGGCCGAGCAGGCCCATCCAGGAGTTGCGGTTGGTCCGGCCGTGGGAGTGGTCGTGGTACCAGCGCATGCCGCCCCGCAGCGGCTCGCCCTCCTCGACGTGCCGGTAGACGTACTCGCGTGAGGCGCCCGGCTCGATGAGCTCGGACATCGGCTGGCCGTCGTGGATCGCGGCCGAGTGGTGGCCGTGGTTGTGGATCGTCAGCGAGCCCGCCTCGGGGATGCCGTGGCGGAACGTCATCCGGGTCGTCGACCCCGCGGCGCGGCGGATGGTCGGGCCGGGGAAGGTGCCGCCGAACGTCCACATCAACGTCCGCTCGCCCTTCACCAGCGGCACGTCGGACTGGATGATCGGCATGTCGATCGTGGCCTTGCGGATGATCGGCGGCTGGCGCAGCGGCAAGGTGAACCCGGCCGTCTGCGCGGGCGCCGACGGCACGCGGACGTACGGGGCCAGAGCCACGCCCGCGGCAACGGTGCCGCCCGCGACCAGCGCTTCGCGGCGGGTGAGCCCGGAGCCGGGCAGGCCGGCCGCCGGGCGGGGATCCGCGCCGCCAGGTGACGAGTTCGGCATCTACTGCACCTCCAGCGTGCCGGTCATCGACGGGTGGATCGTGCAGAGGAAGTCGTACCTGCCGGGCTTCAGCTTGTCGGTCCCCTCCACCTGCACCGACCCGACCGAGCCGTTCGGCGCGGCGAACAGGCGCCGGCCGTCCTCGGTGACCTCCTTGGAGGCGAGGTTGTGCGGCGCCACGGGGTCGAGGTTGGTGAACGTCAGCGTCGAGCCCGCCGCGAGCGTCGGGTTCGGAGTCAGGAAGCCGGCGGTCTGCGCCAGCGGGGCGGCGATGACGTTGCCGCTGACCCCGACGCCGGGCAGCGCGCTGCTCGACGCCGACGTGACCGTCGGGTCGCAGGTGCCGCACTTGGGCACGTACTGGTAGCGGACGACCTTCGCCGCGAGCGGGTTGCCGACCGGGATGCTTTGCCCGCCCCACTCGATGACGTACAGCGAGCCGTCGGGCGCGATGTCCATGTCGATGGGCGCCTGCGTGCCGCGGTTGGGCGCGAAGCGCTGGATGCGCAGCGGCTTGCCGTCGTCGTCGACGACGACCTGCTTGATCCAGTTGCGCGTCCAGTCGGCGATGAACCACGAGCCGTCGAAGAACGCCGGCATCCGGCTGCCCTCCTTGGCGTAGTAGCGCGGGCCCGGGATCGCGAGGCGACCGCTGTCGGGGCCGCCGGCCCAGGCCTCCGACATCTCCGGGAAGTCCTTGCCGACGCCGTACGGGTACCAGATCCACGGCATGGCGGCCGGGCCCAGGTCCTTGATGCCGGGCGACTCCTCGTAGACGAGGTGATTGCAGTCGAACGGCTTGCCGCTGCCCAGGCCGGTCACCGCGTCGACGTCGTTCCAGGCCAGGTTGGGGCCGTTGCAGTAGGGGTAGCCGTAGTTCGCCGGGGCCTTGATGAGGTTGAACTCGTCGTAGCCCATCGTCCCCTTCTTGGGGTCGTCGGTGCGGGCGTCGGCACCGACGTCGCCCTCGAGGACGTCGCCCGTGATCTCGTCGACCTTCACGTGGAACGCGTTGCGGTGCCCCATCGAGAAGATCTCCGGCAACGTCTTGTCGGTCCCCGGCGGGAACATGTTGCCCTTGGGGATCGTGTAGCTGCCGTCCGGCTCGGGGTGGATGCGCAGGACCTTGCCCAGCAGGCTGTCGGTGTTCTGCGAGGTGATCTCACCGTTGGTGCCCAGCACCTGCGTGACGACGCCGCCCTCCGGCCCGCGCGACCCGTACTCCCCGTCGAAGTGGGGCATGTCGTTGGACCCGATCGCCAGGTAGAGGTTGCCGTTGCGCGGGTCGATCGCCAGGCCGCCGCCGTTGTGGTCGATGCCCGTGTTGGGGATCCGCAGGATGACCTTCTCCGACAGCCGGTCGAGCTGGTCGTCCTTGCCCAGCGTGAACCGTGACAGCCGGCCGATGAGCCCCTCGAGGTGGTAGTAGAGGTAGATCCAGCGGGTCTTGGTGAAGTTGGGGTCGACCGCGAGCCCGAGCAGCCCCTGGCCCAGGCCGGGGACCGACGGGATGTAGCCGGCCTCCTGCACGACGTCCTTCCTGGGGTCGTAGATCTTCAGCGTCGAGCCGGTGTGCTCGATGTAGTAGACGCGACCGTCCGGGCCGACGTCGAGCTGCGTGCCGTCGGTGATGTCGGTGTCGATGACGGTCCGCTTCCAGTTGGACCAGACCGTGGCGCCACAGTCGGCGATGCGGCGGCCCGCGGCGTAGGCGACGGCCCCCTGCACCATCTTGGCGAAGACCGGCGACCTCCAGATCGCCTTGTCGAGGCCGAGCGTCGTGGTGAACGACCGGCCCTCGCCGAGGTCGCGGCACCAGGTGACCGGATGCTCGACGCCCATCGCCAGGCCGTCGCCGGGCGCGTAGGCCTTCTCGTCGACCCAGCCGAGCACGTGCACGCGCCCGGTGATGTTCTTCTTCAGCGAGACCCACGGCGCGGTGATGCTCCAGCGGCGGGGCACCAGGGCGGTCGCCGGATGGATCCGGTCGACGAACTGCACCTCGGCCTTCTTGGGCGTGTCGGTGCCGGCGGGCTGCGCGCCGACGAGCGTCTCGAAGTCCTGGGAGTTCGGCTGCATCCGCACGGACGAGCCGATGATCACGACGCCGGCCCCGTTGCGGATGCGCGCGTTGAGCACGTCCTCCTGGGCGCGGGTGAGGACGGTGCCGCGGTTGGTGGCGAGGACGATCGCGGCGGCACCGCGGATGCGCCCGAGAGAGAGCTTCTTGGCCGACCTGACGACGACCGGGCGGAGGGACTCCTTGCGCGCCGCGACCTTCAGCCGCGCCTCGGCGGCCTTGGCCAGGGACGACCGCTTGCCCTGCGACGCGGTGATGATCAGCACCGTCGGCTGCTTGTCCTTGGCGACAGGCGTGCGCTTGGCTGCCTGCGCGTCCTGCGCACCCATGACGGCGACCGCGACCAGCGCGCCCGTCCAACGGCGTGACCCCACCCTGACCCTCCTACGACCTGGTTCCGCTGACTTCGGAAGTGCGATGTGGCGGCCCCGGGCAGGCGCCGCACGAGCGCCTGCCCGGGCCGACGACGCGCCTAGTTGAAGGCGTACTTCTTGTACTTGTCGACGTTGTCCTTGGTGACCGTGGCGGCCGGGACGACGATCTGGCGCGGGACCTCCGGCGGCACGAGCTGGTCGAAGCCCTGGCCAAGCGCGATGAGGCGCGCCATGTTGACGGCCGAGGCCGCCATGTTCGGGTTGTAGAGGAACGTCGCGCGGTACAGGCCGCCGGCGGCGATCTGCTTCATCGCGTCCTCCGAACCGCCGACGCCCGTGAGGAACATGTCGCCCTCGCGGCCGGCGTTGCGGATGGCCTGGACGACACCCTGGGCCATGTCGTCGTCGTGCGTGTACACGGCGTCGATCTTCTTGTTGGCGGTGAGGATCGTCTCCATCACCTTCAGGCCCGTGTCCGGGTTGAAGTCGCCGGGCTGGCTGGCGACGATCTTGATGCCACCGTCCGGGCAGGCCTTCTTCAGCTCGTCCTTGAAGCCCTTGGAGCGGTCGGTGGTGACCGAGATGCCCGCGAGGCCCTGGATCTCCACGACGTTGCCCTTGCACTTCAGCTGGCCGGCGATGTAGTCGGCCGCCAGGGTGCCGATCTGGTAGTTGTCGCCGAGGATCGTCGACGTCGCGGCGTCCTGCTTGCTGAACAGGCGGTCGATGTTGACCACCGGGATGCCGGCGCGCTCGGCCTTCTGGGCGACCGGGGTCAGCGCCGCGCCGTCCTGGGGCAGCACGACGAGCGCGTCGGGCTTCTCGGCGATGGCCTGCTCGATCTGCTGGGCCTGCGAGTCGGCGTCGGCCGCCTCGAGGATCTTGAACTTGACGTCCTTGTACTGCTTGGCAGCAGCCTTGGCGTCCTTGGAGATCGCGCCCAGCCACCCGTGGTCGGTGGGCGGCACGCTGGCGATGATGTTGACCGTCTTGCCCGAGGTGCCGGCCGTGTTCGCGGGGGCCTGGGTGACCGTCACGGTCTCCGTCTTCGTCGAACCGCCGCACGCGGCGATGCCGATCGAGAGCGCCGCAGCGCCGCCGATCGCGGTGAGTCGCTTGAGCGACATGTACGTCCTCCTCCTGTGTGTGTGAGCCCGCGGCACGTCTAGTACCGGGCCTCTGGCCGTTGCAGCAGGACCGCGCCGAGGACGATTGCCCCCTTCGTGACCTGCTGGACCTCCGTGGACAGATCCAGCTGCGTCATCAGGTTGAAGATGAGCGCGAACGTCAGGACGCCGAGGAACGTCCCGGCGATGGTGGCTCGCCCACCGGCGAGGCTGGTGCCGCCGATGACGACGGCGCCGATGGCGTCCAGCTCGTACAGGTTGCCGCTGACGGGCGACGCGCTGCCGAGCCGCGCGCAGAGCAGGATCGTGGCGATGCCGACGAGGAACCCGCTGAGCACGTAGACGCTGAAGATGACCTTGCGGACCGGGACGCCCGCGATGCGCGCGGCCTCGCGGTTGCCGCCGACCGCGACGACGTAGCGCCCGTAGCGGGTGCGGTTGAACAGCACCCAGCCGATGGCGGTGACGCCGAGGAAGACGTAGACGCTGATCGGCAGCCCGAGGATCTTGCCGCTGCCGAACCACAGCAGCGAGAACGCCTTCGGCTCGCCGAAGGCGCCACCGTTGAGGTCGAGCAGGCTCACCGGCTGCTTGTCGTTGAGCAGCAACGCGACGCCCTTGCCGATCGAGAACATGGCCAGCGTGGCGATGAACGGGACGACGCGGCCGTAGGTGATCGCGGTCGCGTTGACCGAGCCCAGCAGGAGCGCGAACGCGACTACCGAGACCATGAAGACGAACGACCCGCCGTCGGGGTCGACCATCACGCCACCGAAGACGCCGGCGGCCGCCAGCATCGAGCCGACCGAGAGGTCGATGCCCGAGGTCGCGATGACGAACGTCATGCCGATGGCCAGGACGCCGATGACGCTGGCCTGCGTGAGCATCAGGCGGATGTTGTCCAGGGTCGGGAACGTGTCCGACTTCAGGATCGCCCCGACGATGAACAGCAGGACGACGACCCCGGCCAGCGCGTACTCCTGGACGGCGAGACGGCGCAGCGGGGACGGAGATTCAGCGGTGACGGTGCTCATGGTCAAGCAACTTCCTCGGCCAGGTCGGGGGAATCGGTGGGTGCCACGGCGTGGCGCAGCAGCTCGCGCTCGGTGGCCCGGTCGCCCGGGACCTCGGCCACGATCTCGCCCTCGCGCATGACGAGGATGCGGGTGCAGATGCCGACGAGCTCCTCGAGCTCCGACGACACGACCAGGACGCCGAGGCCGCGCGCGGCCAGGTCGGTGATGAGGCGGTACAGCTCGGCCTTGGTCGCGACGTCCACGCCGCGCGTCGGCTCGTCCAGCAGCAGGACGCGGCACTCGCGCAGCAGCCAGCGGGCCAGCACGACCTTCTGCTGGTTGCCGCCGGAGAGCAGGCGCGCGGGGCGGTCCGGGTCATCGGGCTTGGTCGAGAGCGCCCGGAGCTGCTCGCGGACGGTCGCGCGCTCCTTGGCGATGTCGATCAGCGGGCCGCGCTCGAAGGGCTTGATGTCCGCGAGCGTCGCGTTCTTGGTGAGGCTCCAGTCCAGCACCAGCCCCTGGGACTTGCGGTCCTCCGGCGCCAGGCCCAGGCCGGCCTTGATCGCCGCGGCCGGCCTGCCCGGCGGAAGGGTGCGCCCGTCGACGGTGACCGTGCCGGCTTCCGGCGTCTCGGTGCCGTAGATGAGGTGCAGGACCTCCGAGCGGCCGGAGCCGACCAGACCGCCGAGGCCGACGACCTCACCGGCGTGCACGGTGAGGCTGACGCCGCGGACCTCGGGCAGGCGGCGCAGACCCGTGGCCTGCAGCACGACGGTCTCGCTGCCCGGTGCCCGCTCCGGGTAGAGCTGCTCCACACGGCGGCCCATCATGTGGGTGACGAGCTCCTCGGTGGGCGTGTCGGGCGCGAGGCCGGTCGCCGCGGTGGCGCCGTCGGCCAACACCGTGACGCGGTTGCCGATGCGGCGGATCTCGTCGAGGCGGTGGCTGATGTAGATGACGCCGACGCCTTCGGCGGTGAGGCGGCGGACGACGTCGAAGAGCGTCTCGATCTCGCCGTCGTCGAGGATCGCGGACGGCTCGTCCATGATCAGCAGGCGCGGGTCGCGGCTCAGCGCGCGGGCGATGGAGACGATCTGCTGCGCGGCGGGGCGCAGCTCGCCGACCTTGGCCTTCGGCGGGATCGAGCCGTGGCCGAGGCGCTCCAGCAGCGCCGTGGAGTCGGCGGCCATCTTGGCGCGGTCCAGGAAGATGCCCTTGCGGGGCTCGTGGCCGAGGAAGATCGACTCGGCGACGGAGAGGTCCTCGACGAGGTCGAGCTCCTGGTAGATCGTCGCCAGGCCCTTGTCGATCGTGCCCCTCGGGTCCCCCGGCGGCAGCAGCTCGCCGCCCAGGCGGACCTCGCCGGAGGTCGGCTCGACCGCGCCGGAGACGCACTTGATCAGCGTCGACTTGCCGGCGCCGTTGGCGCCGAGCAGGCAGTGGACCTCGCCCTCGGCGACGTCGAAGTCGACACCCTGCAGCGCCTTGACGCCCGGGTACTCCTTCACGAGGCCCTTCACCTCGAGGATCGGGGTCATCCGACCACCATCGGCCTCAGGTGGTGCTGGGCGATGATCAGGCCCTGCTCGACCTTCTCGGGCGTGCCGCCCCACACCGGGTCCTCGTGCTCGACGGACAGCACGCCGTCGAAGCCGCCCTCGTAGAGCGTGTCGACGTAGCGGCGGAAGTCGACGTCGCCGAGGCTGGGGATGCGGTAGCGCCACCAGCCCATGTCCCACGGGTCCTGCTCGCGGGTGCTGGTGCGGCCGAAGAACCCGTAGCGGTTGCGCTCGGCCTCGAAGACCTCGGCGTCCTTGGCGTGCGCGTGGGCGACGCGGTCGACGTAGGGTTTCAGCGCGGTGACCGGGTCGATGCCCAGCCAGAGCAGGTGCGACGGGTCGAAGTTCAGGTAGAGCCCCAGCGAGAACATCCACTCCCACAGCTCCGGCGAGTACGCGAGGTTGCCGGGGTGGCCGTCGGGGTGCCAGCCCTCCATCACGCAGTTCTCGATCATCAGCCGGACGCCGCGCTCGCCCGCGTAGTCGACGAGCTCGGGAAAGACCTGCTCGGCGTCCTTGAGGTTCTCGGCCACCGACCTGGCGGGGTCGCGGCCGATGAACGTGCCGACCGGAACGCCGCCGAGCCTGGCCGCAGCATCGATGCAGGCCTTCAGGTGCGTGTGGATCTCCGCGCGCTCGCTGGGGTCCGGGTGCAGGTTGTTGTCGTAGAAGGCCAGCGCGCTGAGCGTCAGCCCGTTGTCGGCCAGCGCCTTCCTGACGCGCTCCTCCTCGGCACCGTCGAACGCCTCGGCGGCGAGGTGCCGGGCGACGAACGGCCGGTTGCCGGCGCCCGGCCAGGCGGCCAGCTCCAGCGCCTCGTAGCCGTGGGTGGCGGCGAAGGCCGCGATGTCCTCCAGGGACCGCTCCGGCATGCAGGCGGTCAGGAACCCGAGCTTCATGCGTGCACCTCCGAGGGGACGACGTCGATCCAGCTCTCGCTCCGGGCCGACTCCAGCACCGCGTCGGTGATGCGCGCGGCGCGCAGTCCGTCGGCGAAGCGCGGCAGGCCGTCGGGGGCCTCCCCCGTGCGCGCGGCGGTGTAGGCGTCGGCGACGAAGAGGTTGAAGCAGTCCTGGTAGCCCTGCGGGTGACCGCCGGGCGTGGTGACCAGGCGGGCCGGGCCGGCGCCGAGCGTGGCGACGTCGCGGTGGACGACGGTGTTGGCGGCACGGCCGCCGATCCACAGCGTCTCCGGGTTCTCCTGGTCGAACTGCAGCGCCTCGCCCGCGGCGTCGACCTCCAGCCAGAGGCGGTTCTTGCGGCCGGCCGAGATCTGGCTGACGAGCATCGAGCCGAACGCGCCGTGGTCGGTCTCGAACTGCATCAGCGCGGCGTCCTCGGTGGTGACCGTGCGCGTGTGGCCGCTGCCGTTGCTCGTCTCGAAGGCGGCGCGATGCACGTCGTGGGCGCGCTCGCGGATCGCGGTCTGCGTGCGGGCGGTGAGACGCGTGATGCGGTGGCCGGTGACGAACTCGGCGAGGTCGCACCAGTGCGAGCCGATGTCGGCGAAGGTGCGCGACGCGCCGCCGAGCCCCGGGTCGACGCGCCAGTTGTCGTCCTCGGGCGTCAGCAGCCAGTCCTGCAGGTAGTGGCCGTGGATGAGGTGCACCGCGCCGGACTCCCCGTCGGCGATGCGGCGGCGCGCCTCGCGGACGGTCGGGTAGAAGCGGTAGACGAACGGGACGGTCGTGGCGAGCCGGTCATGGCCGGCGGCGGCCTCGACGAGGCGCTCGGCGCCGTCGACGTCGACGGCCAGCGGCTTCTCGCAGATCACGTGCTTGCCGGCGGCCAGCGCGTCGAGCGCCAGCTGCTCGTGGAGGTGGTTGGGCGTGCAGATGTGGACGACGTCGATGCTCGGGTCGTCCAGCAGTTCGTCGGTGCTCGCGTACGCGCGCTCGGCGTTGAGGCGGCCCGCGGCTGCGGCGGACCGCTCCGGCGTGGACGCCAGGACGCCGGCGACGGTGCCACCGGCGGCGCGCACCGCGTGTGCATGGACTCCGCCCACGAAGCCGGTTCCGGCGATCGCGGCGCGAACTGCTGTCGACCCAGACGTCATTCGCTCTCTCTCCTCCAGCACCGCTTGCGCGGCGTTGTGGAGAACCTAGGGGGACTTATGTCGTTTGTCAAACGAAGTCTGTACGGCACGAACGAAAGACCTTTCGTCCAGCGCGCAAAAGGCGGCCGGCTTCGTTCATTTCGTGCGCTAGAGTGCGTGGCCATGCGCTCGGATGTGCCGACGGGGGCCGGGTCGCTGTTGCAGCTCATCCGCAACGGCGATGCCGTCACGCGCGCCGAGCTGGCCCGCCACACGGGCCTGGCGCGCTCCACCGTCACGCAGCGCGTCGACGCGCTGCTGGCGCACGAGCTGGTCTACGAGGCCGGCGACAGCGAGTCCACCGGTGGGCGTCCCCCCACCGTCCTGGCGTTCAACTCACAGGTCGGCCTGGTGCTGTCGGTCGACCTCGGCGCGTCGCACTCGCAGCTGGCCGTGTCCGACCTGGGCGCGCGGGCCCTGGCCGAGCGCGTGCTGACGATCGACATCGCCGAAGGGCCGGACAAGGTGCTGGAGGCGGTCGCGGCCGAACTCGACGCAATGCTCGCGTCGCTGGGTCGCAGCGCCGCGGAGGTGCGCGGGGTCGGCGTCGGCGTCCCGGGCCCGGTCGCGTTCGACACCGGCCAGCCGGTCAACCCGCCGATCATGCCCGGCTGGGACCGCTTCCCTATCCGCGACTGGTTCCAGGGGCGCTACGACGCCCCGGCGCTGGTCGACAACGACGTGAACATCATGGCCGTCGGCGAGCACTGGGCCCACTGGCGCAGCGTCGAGCACCTGCTGTTCGTGAAGGTCGGCACCGGCATCGGCTGCGGCATCATCGCCTCGCGTGCGGTGCACCGCGGCGCGCGCGGCGCGGCGGGGGACATCGGTCACGTCACCGTCCCCGGCCACGACGTCATCTGCGCCTGCGGCAACACCGGGTGCCTGGAGGCGATCGCCGGCGGCCGGGCCCTCGCTGCACAGCTGGGCGTGGCGGGCAGCGTCGAGGTCGCGCGCCTGGCCCGGGGCGGCGACGCCGATGCGGTGCAGGCCATCCGGGAGGCGGGCCGCGCCATCGGCAACGTGCTCGCCGGGTGCGTCAACTTCTTCAACCCGACGGTGATCGTCTTCGGTGGCGACATCGCCGAGGCCGGGGAGCAGCTGTTGGCCGGGGTCCGCGAGGTCACCTTCCAGCGCTCGCTGCCGCTGGCGACCGAGCAGCTGCAGACCGTCCAGTCACGGCTGGGCGCGCAGGCCGGCACCGTCGGCGCCGCGATCATGGTCATCGAGCACGTGCTCGCCCCGGCCGCGATCGACCTCGCCGTCGGCTGATCCGCGCCGGGACGAGACCGCATCGCGTCCCTCAGGCCGCGAACAGACAAACCCCCACGGTTTTCCGTGGGGGTTTGTCTGTTCGCGCTCTCGGGGCGGATCAGCAGACCGTGTAGTGGCGGGTGGTGCGCAGGGTGCGCGTCGCGCCCCGGAGGGTGATCCGCACCGTCACGGTGCCGTGCCGGTCGGTGAGATCCACGGGCACCGCGATGCGTCCGCGCTGCGCGCGGATGGGTGAGACGCGCCTGAGGGCACGCCCGATCCGCACGGTGGCCGACCGCGGCCGGAAGCCCTTGGGGACCCGGACCATGACGCGCGTCCTCGTCCCCTTGGGCGCGGGGCGCCGCCCGGCGACCCAGGCGATGCCGTTCAGCAGCGCGCCGGTGAAGTCCTTGCGGTCCCAGGTGACCACCGAGTGGCCGAGGTTCGTGTAGTAGATGCGGCCCCGGTGGCGGAACGTGCCCGTCCAGGCGAGCGGCTGCTCTGCGGCGTAGTTGGCGCCGTAGCCGGCCTGCACCGTCGGGTCGGTGAAGCCGCCGAAGGCCAGCAGGGGCGCGAAGTCGGCGATGACCTTCGCCGGGTCGCGGTCCCACGCGTAGTACTCGTCGCGCTGCCTGAAGTCCCCGGGGTAGGACGCGTTGACGGGGTCGTCGGGGTGCTTGACGAGGATCGTCGCCTCCGGCTCACCCCAGCCCTCCGACTCCGGCGTGCGGTCGTCGGCGGCCGACGTCGGCGTCAGCGGATGGGATGCGAAGAACGCGCCGGTGAGCTCCAGCCAGGCCGGCCAGTCCTTGTAGGAGTCCGCCGAGGCGTGCACGCCCACGTGTCCCCCACCGCACCCGACCCAGTCGACGTAGTCCTGCTCCTGGTCGTCGCTGAACGGGGATGCTGCCCCCGTCGAGCTGAGCCACAGCACGATGTCGCTCGCCGCCAGCCGCTCCTTGGTCAGCTGCGCGGGCTGATCGATGAACGTCGCCTCGAAGCGCCCGGTGTCCTTCGCCAGCCTGCCGATCACGTCCTTGGCGTGGGTGATGGAGATGTGTCGGAACCCCGCCGTCCCGCTGTACACGAGCACCCGCGGGGGCGCGGCCGCCTGCGCCGTGGCCGGCACGAGGAGCACGACGAGCACGACGTTCCGCAGAGTCCGCACAGTCCTGCGCATGCTGGCGGTTTTCCCGTCACACCATCCCCGCCACCATCGCCGGTGTGCCGATCAGGTGCTGGGAGGTCCCCACCGATGCGCCGATCGCGGAGTTCGCCGCGCGCCGGCACGGGCGCGTCTCGCGCCGACAACTGCCGGCAGCCGGCGTCACGGAGCTGAAGATCGACGTCCGGCGGCTCATCCCCGTCCGTCGGGTGTCCCCGCGGTGGGACACACGGCCCCTCACGGCCGGCGGACCGCAGCACGGCGGCACGCGCCACGCGGCATCACCGCGCACCGCAGCGACCACGTCCCGCGCTGCGCGATCGCGATCAACGGCGCGTCGAGGCCGTAGCGCTGCCGGCACTCAGCTTTCCGGTCATGACGGCCGATGAACGATGTGTGCGACCAGCTGATGTCCCGGTGCCCGCGGGGAGCGTCCTGCGGATCCTCGTCGTCGATGACGACGTCGCGTCGCGTTCGCACACCTGCGACCTGCTGGAACGGGCCCGGCTGCGCCCCGCCGAGTTCGCGGCCGTGACCTTCGCGGACGCCCGTGCGCACGCTGCGCGCGCAGACCTCGTCCTCGTGGACGACGGCGCCGCCCCGGGCGCCGCGCTCGCCCTCGCCCGCGAGCTGGCCGAGCAGGACCGGCTCGTCCTGCTGCTCAGCGCCGACGACGACCCGGAGGTGGAGTCCGCCGCCGCGGCCGCCGGGCTGGCCGACCTTCTCCTGAAGGACCACGTCGACGAGCGCTCGCTGGGCCGGGCCATCCGCTACGCGCTGTGGCGCCGCCACGACCGCAGCACGCTGACCGAGCTGGCCGCGCGCCAAGAGGCGCTGGCCCGCAACCTGCCCGACACGGGCGTCGTCACCTGCGACCCGGACCTGAAGATCCTGACCTGCGACGGCGGCGTCTACCGCGCCTACCTCCAGGATCCGGCGAAGATGGTCGGCCGCAACCTGGCCGACGTGCTGACCCACCTGGGCATGGCCCACCAGATCGAGCTGTACCGCCGCGCCGCGGCCGGCGAGTCCTTCGACCTCGAGCAGGCCCACGGCGACCGCACGTACACCGTGCGCTTCGGCCCGCTGCGCGCCGCCGCGACCGGCGGGGCGATCTCCGTCGCGCTGGACATCACCGGCCAGCGACAGGCCGAGCGCGAGCTCGCCATCGAGCGCGAGCGCTTCCGCCTGGCCTTCGAGAGCTCCGCCGCCGGCTTTGCGATCGCCTCGCCGAAGGCCGAGCTGCTGGAGGTCAACCGCAGCTACGCCGCGATGCTGGGCTACGAGCCGCACGAGCTGATCGGGCTGCGGGTGCCGGACATCACCCACCCCGACGACCTGGCCAGCACCGCCAACTTCTTCGCCGAAGCGCTGTCCGGCGGCGCCCAGACCGGGCAGTTCGAGAAGGACTTCTCCCACCGCGACGGCCACGCCGTCCCGGCGCTGGTGTCCGCCTCGCTGCTGCGCGACGCCGACGGCGAGCCGGTGCTGGTGACCGCACAGGTCCAGGACCTCAGCGCGCGCAAGGCCGTCGAGGAGGCGCTGCGCAACAGCGAGCGCCGCTTCTCCAGCGCCTTCCACGAGGCCCCGATCGGCATGGCGATCATCGGGCTCGACGGCGCGGTCGAGCAGGTCAACGAGTCGCTGTGCACGATGCTCGGCCACACGCCCGAGTCGCTGACGCAACTGCGCTTCCACGCGTTCGTGCATCCCGACGAGCGCGGGGACGCCGAGGGCGTGCTGCGGCGCCTGCTGCAGGGCGAGGCCAAGGTCGACCGGGCCGAGCGCCGCTACATCCACGCCGACGGCCGCACGATCTGGGCCGACCGCTCGGTGACGGTCATCCGCGACGACGCCGGGCGGCCGCACAAGCTCGTCGCCCAGATCATGGACGTGACCGAGCGGCGGCGCTTCGAGGAGCGGCTGCGCCACCTCGCCGAGCACGACGCGCTGACCGGTCTGGCCAACCGCCGCAAGTTCGAGCAGACGCTGGACCACCACGTCCTGCAGTGCGTCCGCTACGGCGCGCACGGCGCGCTGCTGATGCTGGACATCGACGACTTCAAGACGGTCAACGACACCTACGGCCACAGCACCGGTGACCAGGTCATCGTCCGCGTGGCGCAGGTGCTGCGCCAGGAGCTGCGCGAGAGCGACGTGCTGGCCCGGCTGGGCGGCGACGAGTTCGCGATCCTCCTGCCCCAGGGCGGCCGCGACGAGGCCAACGTCGTGGCCGGCAAGCTGGTCGACGCGGTCAGCGGTCAGGTCGTGCCCGACGCCGACCGCCGCGTGACGATCAGCGTCGGCGTGCAGCCCTTCGACGAGTGCGACCCGCTCACCGCCCAGCGCGCGGTCATCGACGCCGACCTGGCGATGTACACCGCCAAGCGCCACGGCCGCAACAGCTGGTCCACGGTGCCCAGCGGCCCGCTGAAGCTCGCGTAGCGCGCCGAAGGCCGGCTGCAGACCGCCACCGGCGGCAGCGCGGAGTCCGCAGGCCCGCAGTTCCTCCAGGAAGCGGCGTGTCGGATGGCCGGATGTATGAGGCATCCCGGCCGCGGTTCCCAGTACCTTCACATGCGCTGATTCCAGGGGCCGGGGGCTTTATGCAGGGAGTTGGACGGGTGTCGAGGACGATGGTGTGCGCTGCCGTGGCGTTGTCGGCGGCCTGCTTGGGCACGTTGCGCCACGTGGAGGCCGCCCCGGCGGACGACACCGCGGCGACGCCGGCGCTGCTGGGCGTCAACGTCGCCAAGGGCTACATCAACCTCGGCATGCTGGCCGAGCCGGGCTCCGAGGTGACCTTCTACGAGATCCTCGACACGGGCCCGCTGGAGCTCGGCCACGCGACCACGCTGACGCCCAAGACCGAGGGTGCCAAGGGCATCGCCTCGATCCCGGCCATCCCGTGGCGCTGTGACCGCGTGATCCGCCACTTCCTCGCCCGCGAGGTCGACAAGGACGGCAAGACCGTCGAGGCCACCAACGACGCCCGCACCCCGGACTGCAAGACCCGCTTCACGATCACCGCACCCAAGCGCGTCGAGCCCGGCGAGACGTTCTCGATCTCCGTCAAGGATCGCTGGCAGATCGGCGACCAGCGCTTCCGCCTGTGCATCCGGCGGCCCAAGGGCGGCAACGACTGCTCGGCGCTGACGCTGGAGCCGAAGGCCATCAGGGTCTCGGCCGACCGCAAGGCCGGCAACAAGACCGGGCTGCTGGACATCGACCTCGTCTTCGCCGGCATGCACCAGCACCAGAAGGTCGGCGTGGGCGTGGACCCGCCCAAGCAGGCGCCCAACCTGCCGGTCGTCCTCGCGGCGGGCGACTCGATGATGGAGGGCGTCGACACGATCCTCGCCCAGCAGCTGGGCAAGCGCTACAAGGTCGTCGGGCAGCCGCGGCCCGGCACCGGCGTCAGCAAGGAGCTCGGCAAGTCCTGGACGACGGTCGCCAAGGAGCAGGCCGCCAAGATCAAGCCGACGCTCACCGTCCTGCTGCTCGGTGGCAACGACGCGTTCCCGATGTCCCCGGGTGGCGGGCAGGACAAGATCGAGTGCTGCAGCGAGGCCTGGCAGAACGAGTACCTGCGCCGCATCACGATCATCGCCGAGGCCTACCTGCGCAACGGCAGGGGCAAGCTCGTCTACTGCCTGCTGCCGCCGCCCAAGCGCGCCGACCTCAAGGAGGCCGGCAAGGCGGTCAACAACACCATCCGGCGGGTCGCGCTGGCGCATCCCGAGATCCAGCTCGTGCCGCTCAACGAGATCTTCGGTCCCGAGTACAAGGAGACCGTCAACGGCCAGCGGGTCCGTGACCCCGACGGCCTGCACCTGTCCCTCCCCGGGCAGCGGCTGGCCGTGAAGGCGATGGTCGCCGCGATCCACAAGGCCGAGCAGGCCACACCCACCCCAGGAGCAGTTCGATGAGTTTCAACCGCATCTCCCTGGCGCTCGCGACCCTCGCGTTCGCCGCCCTCGCCCTCGTCCCCACCGCAGCGACCGCAGCGACGAACTGCAAGCTGACCAAGGACGAGGAGTACCACAAGGCCAACAACAAGCTGCCGACCTACACGCGCAAGCTGTCGGTCAGCGGCGGCGCCACCTGCAGCCAGGCGCACAAGTTCATCAGGGCCTACTACAAGTGCCGCGTCGCCAAGCCGTCCGGTGGCAAGAAGGGCAAGTGCACCGAGAAGGTCAGCGGCTACTCGTGCACCGAGAAGCGCTTCAACGAGATCTCCGCCGAGTACGACGCCAACGTCGCCTGCAAGAACGGCAAGAGGCGCATCAACACGCAGTACACGCAGTTCACCTAGTCCTGACGCGCTCCTCGCGACGTGGTCTTCCCCACCGTCACCTTCGCGATCTTCTTCGCGATCGTCCTGCCGCTCTCGTGGTTGCTCATGGAGCGGCGGACGATGTGGAAGTGGTTCATCCTCGTCGCGAGCTACGTCTTCTACATGAACGCCGACTGGAAGTTCGGCTTCATGCTCGCGGCGATCACGGTCGGCAACCAGCTCTTCGGCAAGGCCATCCGGGCCGCCTGGGACGACGACCGCAGACGGTCACTGCTGGTGAAGGCCGCGGTCGTCCTGAACCTGCTGAACCTCGGCGTCTTCAAGTACTACGGGTTCTTCATCGGGCAGGTCGACACCGTGCTGGACGACATCGGCCTGGGGGCGCCGCTGCCGCTGCTGGCGATCGCGCTGCCGATCGGCATCTCGTTCATCACCTTCCACGCCATCAGCTACGTGGTGGACATCGGGCGCCGGCAGCTCGAGCCGGCCTCGCTGGTCGACTTCGGCCTCTACATCAGCTTCTTCCCCCACCTCGTCGCCGGCCCGATCGTCCGCGCCTCGGAGTTCTTGCCCCAGCTGCGCACGCCGCGCGACCCGCAGAAGGTCGCGGTGGGCGCGGCGACCTGCCTGATCGTGATGGGGCTCTTCAAGAAGGTCGTCATCGCCGACGTCCTCGCGCGTGAGGTCGTCAACCCGGTGATGGCCGTGCCCGAGGCCTTCCACCAGGCCGACGTCCTGCTCGCGTTCTTCGCCTACGCGGTCCAGGTCTACTGCGACTTCTCCGGCTACACCGACATGGCCATCGGCATCGCGATGCTGATGGGCCTGACGTTCCCGCAGAACTTCAACCGCCCGTTCGGCGCGCACAGCCTCGGCGAGTTCTGGCGGCGCTGGCACATCACGCTCTCGCGCTTCGTGCGCGACTACGTGTACATCCCGCTCGGCGGCTCGCGCAAGGGTCACTGGCGCAGCGAGCTGAACCTCTGGCTGACCATGGTGGTCGTCGGCATCTGGCACGGCGCGACGTGGGGCTTCGTCGTCTTCGGCGTCATGCACGGCACGTGGATGGCGATCGAGCGCGAGGCCGGACGGCGCACGACCTACCGGCCGCCCGCGGTGGTCGGGACGCTCATCACCGTCTCCTACTTCGCGCTGTCGGCCGTGCCGTTCCGCGCGCCCGACTTCGACCTGATGGGTGCGCTCATCGGCCAGCTCTTCGACCCCGGCCCCGCGACGATGTGGGCGCCGGTGCCGGTGCTGCTGACCTTCGGCGTGATCATCAGCCACTCCCTCCCGGCCGCGCCGATGATGCGCATCCGCACGCGCATCGCCGCGCTCCCGGCGCCCGTCCTGAGCGTCGGCATCGCCGCCTCGATCCTCCTGGTCGTCGCGACGATCCCCTCCCAGGGCGTTCCTCCGTTCATCTACTTCCAGTTCTAGGAACAGATGTCGACCATCACCCCACCGCCCGAGTCCACGCCGCCGACGCCGCCCAAGGCCGCGCGGGTCCCGACCGACGACGACCACCTGCCCGGCAGCCGCCGGCTCACCGCGCGGCAGTCGGTGTACATGGTGCTCGGCGCACTGGTCCTGCTGGTCCTGTGCGCCGGCGACGGCATCCGCCGCCAGGGCGAGAAGCTCGACCCGGGACTCGAGCGCGACGTCGTGCTGGCGGTCGGCCACCCGGCCGGCTGGATCGCCGACAAGCTGCCGTTCGCGGCCGCCACCGACGAGATCACCGGCTGGCTGTCGCCCGACGACGACCTCGGCAACGAGAGCGGCACGTTCTCCACCGCGACCGGCGGTGGCGACCCGTCCCGCGTCACCCCCGACGCGTTCGACCCGAGCGTCTTCAGCAGCAAGCCGGTCGCCAAGCCGAAGCTGCGCAAGCTGCTGGTGACGGGCGACTCGATGTCCCAGCCGATGGACGCCGAGCTGGCGCGCGCGCTGTCCTCGGCCGGGGTGCAGACCAAGCGCGACCCCAAGTTCGGCACCGCCATCTCCAAGACCAACCTGTTGGACTGGGGCAGGTACTCGGGCATCCAGGCCCGGCGTGACGCGCCCGACGCGACGGTCATCCTGCTCGGCGCCGCGGAGGGCTTCCCGATGAAGACGCCGGTCGGCGAGGTCAAGTGCTGCACGGCGCCCTGGGCGGCGGAGTACGCCACGCGCGTGCGCTCGATGATGGAGACCTACGGCCGCGCCGGGAAGGGTCGCGTCTACTGGCTGCTGATCCCCAGCAGCAGCGACGGCTCGCGCAACGCGATGCTCAAGGTGGTCAACAGCGCCATCGGCGTGGCGGCGGGTGCGTACGGCCGCCAGGTCCGCGTCGTCGACCTCGGCGCGGTGCTCACGCCGGGCGGCAGGTACCGGTCGTCGATGGACGTGAACGGTCACAAGGAGATCGTGCGCGACCCCGACGGCACCCACCTCAACGAGAACGGTGGCAAGGTCGCGGCCGGGCTCGTGCAGAAGGCGCTGGCCCGGGACTTCGACCTCTCGTGACCGCGACGGGACTCGCCCGGAGGGCTTGGGCTTCGAGCGCGAGCGCGGCCGGCGACTCGCTCTCGCGGGCCTGGGCCCTGGCCGTCCTCGCCGTGCTCCTCGCGCCCGGGGCCGCGCTCGGCGCGTCGTGCTCGTCGACCCACTGGGTGGGTGTCTGGTCGGCCGCGCCGAGCAACCAGGCGAAGGCCGGCGGCGTCGACGGGTCGCTGAACCGGCTGACCGCCGCGAAGGACGACACGACCCGCGCGATCCTCACGCCGACGCTCGGCGGGTCGACCGTGCGCGTGCGGCTGTCCAACCGCTTCGGCTCGGGCCCGGTGACCTTCGGGCACGTGACGATCGCGCGGCGCGCCTCGGGCGCGGCGCTCGTGACGTCGACGGTCAGGGCCGTCCGCTTCGGCGGCCGGGCCGGCATCACCGTCCGCGCCGGAGCCGATGTGGTCAGCGACGCGGTGAGGTTCTCCTTCAAGGCCGGGCAGACGCTGGCCGTCGACGTCTTCGTCCGCGGCGACGCGGGCATGCCGACCGTCCACTACAGCGCCCGGCAGACCTCGTTCCTCTCGCCCGACGGCAGCGGCGACCATGCCGGCGAGCCGGCCGCCACCGCGTTCACCGAGCGGACGACCACGCGTCCGTTCGTCGCCGGCCTCGACGCGAAGGTCCCGGCGGGCACGGGTGCCGTGCTGGCGCTGGGCGACTCCGCCACCGACGGCTACAACGGCATCCCGTTCGGCGCGGAGGAGCGCAGCGGCGTGGACGCCGACGGCCGCTACACCGACTACCTCGGGCAGCGCCTGCGCAAGGCGCACCGCGGGCTGTCGGTGCTGAACATGGGCATCACCGGCGACACCGTCCTGCGCGAGGCCTCGGCGACCCAGGTGCCCTCGGCGCTGGTGCGCCTGGACCGGGACGTGCTCAAGGCGTCGGGCGTCAGCACCGTGATCTGGATGGAGGGCCTCAACGACGTGCAGGCCACGCCGTCCCCGAGCGTCGACACGCTGATCGCCGGCTGGAAGAGGGGCATCAGGCGGATGCGCGCCCGCGGGCTGCGCGTCCTGATGGGCACCCTGCCACCGGTCGGCTCTGCCGACACCCGCCCCGACGCCACCGAGGACAAGCGCCGGCGCCTGAACCGCTGGATCCGCGCGGGCCGGGGGTTCGACGGCGTCGTCGACTTCGACGCCGCGTTGCGCAACCCGGCGCTGCCGAACACCGTCCGCCGCGAGTACCAGGGCAGCGACCTGCTGCACCTCAACCTCGCCGGCAACCGCGCGATGGCCAACGCGGTGAAGCTGCGCCTGTTGAAGCGTCCCTGCCGGTAGCCGAGGCGTTCAGCGCGGCGCGCGACCCGACGTGCTCGCGCTCGTCCGCGCCCTCGACGCCCGGACGAGCGATGAACGCAGCTCGCACGCGCCGTCAGCGCCGCAGCGTCACCGTGGCCGTCGCGCGCTCGGTGCCGCGGGTGGCGACGATGGTCAGCGCGACCCTCGCCTTGTTGCGCAGGCGCTTGCGCACGGCGCGGCCGAAGCGGATCCGGGTGTCCTTGTCGCACGCCGCCCGGGCCGTGGCGAGCTTGGCCGACCCCTGCTTGACGGTGATCGTCGCGCCGCAGGTGGCCCGCACCGCAAGGCCCTTGTCCAGCACGGTCCGCAGCTTCTTGGAGGCGCTGCTGACCCGCACCGGGGTGACGACCGGCGGGGTGGTCTTCGGGCCCGGGTCGGCGCAGCAGACGGGCTGCTCCTTCTTGGGGTCCTCGGCCTTCGGCTGCTCGAAGGTCGGCTGCGCGGGGACGTCGGCCGGGCCCCAGTCCGGGGACTTCGCGCCGGCCAGCTCGATGAGGCTGACCTTGACCTGGCCGGAGTCCGGGCAGCTGGTGTTCAGGCCCGGCAGCGTCGCGACGTACAGGCCCTTGGGCGCGGCCGCGACGAGGTGCTCGCCGTCGGGCGCGAAGCTCGGCGAGGACCAGGAGCCGCCCTGCGCGGGCGCGTCCAGGCACGGGACCGGCGGGGTGTCCTTGGTCAGGCCGCCGGCGACCCGCCAGACGCGCCAGTGGTCGCCGTTGGCGTTGGCGATGCCGGTGACCGCGGTGCCGGTGCGGTTCAGCTCGGCGTCGTAGGTCGAGTTGCTGTCCGGCGCGGTGTCGGAGAACCACTCCGTCGCCTTGCCGTTGCCGGCGTCGTCGACGGCCACGTCGCTGATGTAGGCGGAGTCGGGTGCCGCGATCAGCGTGCGGGCGTTGTCGATCCACGAGGGGTCGGCCCAGCCCCACTCGGGCTTGAAGCCGGGGCTGTTCCACTCCGACGCCGCGCTGCTGCTGGAGTAGCCGGTGCCCGCGTAGGACTTGCCCTGCAGGCAGCCGCCCGGCTTGCCGCAGTTGGGATCACCGGTCGTGTACTGCACGTAGAAGCCGTAGGCCACGCGGGTGCCGTCCGGGGAGATGGCCGGGTCGAACGGGCCGCTGAGCTTGATCGAGCCCGCCGTGCCGGAGCCCACCGGGGTGAAGTCGGCGCTGACCTTGCCGTCGCGGCCGATGAGGTGGAAGCGCTGGCCGTGCAGGGCGATGATGCGGCCGTCGTCGGCCTGGGAGGCGGAGCTGTAGCCGCCGGCGGTGGTCATCTGGACGGTGCGGGCGCCGTCCGGTGAGGTCACGAAGACGTTGCCGTCCTTGACGTAGGAGATCGAGTCGGCCTGGGCGGCGGCGGGGACCGCGAGCGCGGAGAGCGCCGACAGCGCGGCGACGGCATGACGGGTGGAGAGCATGCGCAGCATCCTGCGGCGCCGGCACCCCGGCGTCAGTCGGGGGTTCCCCGGGCCCGCCCCGGGGACCCGGGGGTGTCAGACCCCGGCCAGGACCTCCGCCCGGCGCAGGAACGCGGCCGGGTCGAGCTCGCGGCCGGTGGCGCTGACCACCAGCTCGGTGGTGTCCAGGCGACGGCCGTGCCGGTGGACCCTGTCGGCCAGCCATTCGCGGATCGGGGCGACCTCGCAGCGGGCCAGAGCCTCGTCCTGGGAGCCGAGGTCGTCCTCGAGCGTCTCCCACAGCTGCGCGGCGATGAGGACGCCCAGCGCGTAGGACGGGAAGTAGCCGAAGGCGCCGCCGGCCCAGTGGATGTCCTGCATCACCCCGGTGGCGTTGTCGCGGATCTCGATGCCCAGCAGCTCGCGGATGCGGTCGTTGAACGCGGCCGGCAGGTCGTCGACCTCCAGCGTGCCGGCGACGAGCGCCCGCTCCAGCTCGAAGCGCAGGACGATGTGCAGCGGGTAGGACAGCTCGTCGGCGGCGACGCGGATCGGCGTGTCCCCCACGGCGGCGACGACGGCATGCAGGTCCGGCCCGCTGACCACGCCGAGGGCCTGCGCCAGGACGTCGGCGAAGCGGGGATGGCGGCCGACGTGGTTCTCCCACAGCTTGCTCTGGGACTCGTGGACCGACATCGACGTCCCCGTGCCGGCGGAGGTGCGGGCGAGCTCACGCGGGATCTGGTGCTCATAGAGCCCGTGCCCGTACTCGTGCAGCGTGGCCAGCAGGGACTCGGCACCCGGGTCGGTGTAGCGGGTGGTGATGCGGACGTCGTCGCTGCCCACCCACACCGTGAACGGGTGCGGGGAGACGTCCAGCCGCCAGCTGTCCTCCCCCGCCCCGAGCTGCGCGAGGATCGTGCGCGCCGCCTGCTCCTGCGCGGCGACCGGCAGCTCCAGCTTCGGGGGCGCGGGCCGACGGCGGGCCTGCGCGATCAGCGCCGGCAGCCCGTCGGTGAGGGCGCCGAAGACCCGTTCGATCGTCGCCGCGGTCAGGCCGAAGTCGAAGTCGGCCAGCAGCGCGTCGTAGGGCTCGGCGTAGCCGTCGAAGCAGGCCGCGTGGGCGCGGGCCAGCTCGAGGTTGGTCTTCAGGTACGGCGCGAACGCCGCGAAGTCGTCGGCCGCACGCGCGGCGACCCACGCCTCCTGCCCCTCCGACCCGGCGCGGACCAGGTCCGCCGCGAGGTCCGTGGGCACCTGCCGGGCGCGCGTCCAGTCGCGGCGGGCCAGGCGCACGATGTCGGCCTGCGCCGCGTCCAGCTCGGCGCCCTCCAGCTCCTCCAGCCACGCGCCGACCTCGTCGGAGGTCGCGCGCTCGTGCGCGATCCGCCCCAACGTCGACATCAGGTGCGCCCGCGACTCACCGCCGGCGGCGGGCATGAGCACGTGCTGGTCCCACTCGGCCAGCATCGAGAGGCTGCTCAGGTCCGACAGCTCGGCGAGGCGCTGGATCAACGAGGCGTACGCGGTCATCCCGCCCATTGTCGCCCAACCACGAACGGCACGAAGCGCACGCGACCGTGATGGGACCGGTGCAGCTCCTCGCCGACGCGGGTGACGCAGAGCAGCTCCTGCTCCTCCGGCCCGCCGACCGGGACGACGAGGCGGCCGCCGTCGGCGAGCTGCTCGGTCAACGCCCGTGGCAGCGGCTCCGCCACCGCTGCCGCGACGCTGATGGCGGCGAACGGCGCCGCGTGGGGCAGGCCGCCGGTGCCGTCACCGACGTGCAGCCGGACCCCGGCGACCGCCGCCCGGCGCAGGGCCATCGCGGCGCACGCCGACAGGTCGGCATCGCGCTCGATGCTGAACACGTGCGCTCCCATCTGGGCCAGGACGGCGGCGTGGTAGCCGGACCCCGTGCCGACGTCGAGGACCCGCGCGGCCGCGGGCGGGTCCGCCAGCGCGACCATGGTGGCGACCAGCGACGGCTGGCTGATCGTCTGGCCGTTGCCGATCGGCAACGCGACGTCCGACCAGGCCTCGCCGGCCAGCTCGTCCGGGACGAAGCAGCGCCGGTCCACCTCCGCGAGCGCGCGGACGACCCGCTGCGGGACCGTGCCCTGCAGCCCGTCCAACAGCCGCGCCCGGGCGGTCAGCGCTTCGGCTTCCTGATCGATGCCGTCGTCTTGCCCTCACCGCCGCTGCCCGTCGCGGTGGGACGTCAGCACGGCGACCGTCTTCGCGTGGGCCTTCTGCGCCTCAGGGGTGCAGCCTGGCGGTGCGGCGCGTCGGGGTGGCCGCCGATGCGGCGATCGCCACGATCGACACGGTCGCGGTCGTGCGCTTGGGGACTGCGCGCCTCAGCCTGATCTGCGTGCGCCTGGTCAACGTCGTGGCCAGCAGCTGCGTGCCGTTGGCGCTGACGCTCACCGCGTAGCGCGCAGCACCGCGGGCGGCCTTCCACGACACGGTGCGCCGGTCGCGCGACAGGCGCACCGACCCGGGCCGGCCGAGCTTCGCGGGCGCCACGGTGTAGCGCGCGACGGCGACGCTGCGGACCGGCACGCCGTTGCGCACGATCGTCGCCACCAGCGCCCGCCGCCGCTGCAGCCCGACGGCCGCGGGCGTGAACGTGAAGCGCCCGCCCCTGCCACGCACGGTCCGGACCGGCACGCTCGCGCCGCTGCTCGTCTCGGCGAAGTCGATCCTCGCGTCGCCGGGCACATCGGCACTCCAGCGCACCTCGCGGCCGTTGACCTTGGCGGACACCTTCATCGGCGCGTCCTTGGACGCCCGGATCTCCATGAGCGCCTCGCCCTCGAAGTGCCATGCGCCGGCCGACGGCCGGTCCACCAGGAACACCACCGACCCACGGCCCGGGTTGGGCACGACGGCGCGGCCCGGGCCGGGTGCCTGCGACGGGAACCGCTCGCCCTTGGGCCCGACCAGCGTGACGCTCGGCACCGCGCCGGTCGCCCCGGTCGCCTCGATCGCCAGCAGCTTCTGCCCCGCGGCCACGGTCACCTCGCCGGACGGACGACCGGCCTGACGCGTGCCCCCCGAGGTCATCCGCTCCAGGTCGCAGCCCTCGACGATCGGATGGATCTGCGCCGCGGGCGTCGTCCACGCGGCGCCGACGCCCACCCGGTGACCGCCCACCGACACCCCGCAGATGCCCCAGCCGGTCTGCGTCACCAGCGCGTCGGCGTTGGCGAGCGTGAAGAACTGCAGGACGTTGAGCGAGGCGCTGCCGCGCAGCAGGATCGACCGGCCCTCGTAGTCCAGCACGCCTTCGGTCAGGTGGCCGTCGACGTTGAGGAAGGCCAGCACCGGGACGGGGACGCTGAGGCGCGCCGACATCGTCAGCTTGGCCGGGAAGAAGTCCACGCCCACCGAGAACGCCGCCAGCTCCAGCAGCTCGACGGCCTTCGCGGTGCCGCTGAGGTCGAAGCCCGCCCCCGCCGCTGTGCTGCTGCGCGGCAGGCGGTAGCCGACCTTGCCGTCCAGGGAGAACGCCTCGCCGTCGAAGACGCTGCCGACCTTGACGCGGGGTCCGAAGCTGATGCCCGCCGTGCCGCCGATGCTCGCCACCGTCGGCGACGTCGCCGTCAGGCTCGCCCCCAGCCGCTGGAGGAAGAAGCCGTAGGCCAACGGCCGGTTCAGCTTGGCCGCCAGCACCTGGAAGTCCTTGAGGCCGACCTGGTCCTGGCCGACGCCCAGCAGGCCACCCGGCCCGATCTGGAAGCTCACCGACAGCTCGGGCGCCGCCTTGGGCGAGAACGGGTCGCCGAGCACCGCGGCCCCCGAGAAGCTCACGCTCCGCTGCCCCGTGTCGATGCCGAGCGTGAGCTTCTTCAGCTTGAGCTTGCCGAACAGGTAGGCCTCGCTGACGGCGACGGACGCGTTGAGCGCGAAGCCGTCGGTGTTGGACACCCGCGGCTTGATCGCGAACGACACGCTCGCGGCGCTGCCCGCCGCGTTGTCCTGGGCGGCGGGGATGCCGGGCACGCTGGTGAAGAACTCCGGGAACGCGATGCTCAGCGACAGCTCGGTCTGACCGCCGTTGGCGTTCGAGAACGACAGGGTCGGGATGTCGACCGGCGAGCTCTCCAGGCCGATCTTCTTCAGCGCCGCCTTGCCCAGTTCCGGGAGCGCCTTGTTGACGGTGGCGATCCCGTTGCTGGACACCGGGACCGACCACGACCGCGCCGGCATGTCGAACTCCATCAGCCCGATCCTCACGTGCACGGGCGTGGTCCAGCGCACGCGGGCGGCCTGGCCCTGGCGCGCGATCTCGACCTTGCCGCCGGCCGTCGGCGTCAGCTCGATGCCGTTGACCTTCACCGTCTGCGCCGTCGTCGCCGTGAGCCCCTCGGCCGTGTTGGACAGCGTGAAGCAGGACGACTCCAGCGCCGCCACGATGGCACCGGCGCTGAACGTCGCGGGGGTGTTCGTCGCGCAGACGGGCGACAGCGGGATGATCGGCGCGAGCGGCGGCTGGCCGGTGCCGGACGGCGGCTGCCCGGGCGCCGGCGGCGTCCCGGGTCCGGGGTTCGACCCGGGTGGGATGTCTGGCGGGTCCTTGCGCCGCCACGTCGCGACGGCAGGTGCCGAGACACGATCGTCGGTGGTCTCGACGGTCACCTCGACGCGGTGCGGCCCGGGCGCCAGGCCGGTGAGCTTCAGCGGCGACGTGCAGATGGCGGGGGCCGCACCGTCGACGGTGCACGTGTAGGCGAACACCTCCTCGGCCGGGAAGTCGCTGGTGAACGCGACCTCGGCGTCGCCCGTGTCCACCTCGGGCTTCGGCTGGGAGGTGATGGACACCACCGGCAGGTCCTTGACCTCCCAGGTCAGCGTCTTCTCCGCGCCGGGCGCCCCGCCCTGTGCGACGAAGCGCAGCTTCAACGTGTGCGGCCCCAGCGGCAGGGAGCGCAGGGCCAGCGGCGACGTGCACGTGGCGAAGTCGGCCCCGTCGAGGCTGCATTGCAGGGCGCCGGCGCCGGCGCCCTCCGGCGCCGCGAACGTCACGTCGAGGTCACGCCCGCTCACGGCGGGCGGCCCCTGCAGCACCGTCACCTCCGCCCCGGGCGTCGCGGTCCAGACCAGCGGCTGGATGCGGTGGCCGGCGGGTGGCCGGATGACGACGCCCTCGCCGTACACCTCGACGCGGCGCAGCACGTGGAAGGTGAGCTTCGACAGGTAGTTGTCGAAGCGCGCCGTCTGGTCGGGATCAGGATCGGCCCGGTCGCCGAAGACCTCGCCGTCGGGCGTGTAGCCGGCCGCGATGAAGCCGCTGAAGGCGAGCGTGTCCTCCGCGGGACCGTCCTGGACGTCGGGACCCGGCGTCAGCCGCATCCAGTCCGACGGAGCGGTGGCCACCAGCGGTGAGGCGAAGCGGATCGTCTTGTGGCCGTCGGTGGTGGAGGTGCAGCCGCGCGACTGGCGGGTCTCGCTCACCGAGCTGCGGAACATGCCACTGGGGCAATCGGCCACGCCACCGCCGGGAACGCAGTCCGTCGAGGCCGGGCAGAACCAGGACTCGCCATCGCCCTCGAGGACGATCGCCTCCAGCCCGTCGCCGCGGACGTCGACCGCCACGCGGCCGGTGACGTGGTCGCTGTTGCCGCCGGAGTTGTCGACCCGCTCCGCCGCCGCCTGGGCGCGGTCGTTGAGGGCCAGGGCCTGGCCGGTCTGCACGTCCACGCGGTAGAGCGCCGGCCGCACGCGGGACTGGGTGTCAGAGATCGCCAGCAGGATCCGGCCACCGACCGCGTGCGCCGGCAGCGAGAACTGCAGGTCGCCGCGGTCGAACGGGTAGTCGTCAGGCAGGCTGAGCGTGAGGCTCTGCTCGGTGCCGGTCGCCAGGTCAAGGGTCGTGAGCTTCAGCTCGTCGACCTGCGGTAGCGCGTTGCCCTTCTTGACGAAGATGACGCTGTCGCCGTCCTCGCTGAACGCGATGGCGCCTGCGCTGCTCTGCTGCGGCGTGGCGTCGAGCGTCCGGAGCACCGTGCCGTCGGCCAGGTTCTCGACCGCGAAGGGCTGGCCGGGACCGCCGGTGATGCGGTGACGGGCGGTCGGGTCGATGGCCGAGCCCGGGGCCACCCCGGAGGGGAGCTTCAGCCCGGTCGGGACGTGCAGCAGGTTCTCGAAGTCGCCGCCGTTGCTCATCGCCCGGATCAGCGAGAACGTCGCGTCGGACGCGTTGGCCGGATCCGGGGTGACGCGGTAGATGCCCTCCGGCAGCGGTGACGCCGGCGGGTCGAGCGGGTCGCTCTGCACGTAGGCGATGAGGTCGCCGCGCCCGCCGCTGACGACCGCGCCCGCCGGAGCCGCCCACAGCACCAACGCCAGCACCGTCCCGAGCCCGCACCCCAGCCGCATCGCCGGAACGTTGACGCGTGCCGTCCCGGTCGCAACCCGACACTTTGACCGAGGGCACCCCAGTCTTCGGCCGGCCGGGAAGGAACCGCCGGCGGGCCGCGTCCTTGGTCAGCCCAGCCGCACGGCGCGCTTCAGCACGGCCGTGCTGCCCCTCCGCACCACGAGGGTGTAGGGCCCGACGGGAAAGGGTCGGCCACCACGGCGGCGCAGGACGAGGTCGCGGCTGCGTGACGTCGCTCGCTGGCGCGCAAGACGGGCGAACACGACATCGCCGCGTCGCAGCTCGACCGTCACGCCGCTGACCGACGCGCCCGTCGCGCGCAGCTTCACCAGGACGCCCTTGCGCGTGCGGCGCCGGCCGTAGAAGCGGACGGCCAGCGCCTTGCCGCCGCCCGCGTCGGCCACGAAGGCGTCCGCCGGCCCGCAGCTGACGTGGTGGCTGTCGTCGGCGCCGGGCCGCTGGGAGCCGAGCGCCGGGTCGCCCGCGCGCAGCGCTGCCGCGGAGATCGGGTCGATGCGCGTGAGGATGTCGGCGATCCAGGCGATCTGCGCGGCCGCCAGCTTCTCGTCGAGCTTCTCCATGTCGCCGTTGGCCTTCATCGTCAGCAGGTACTCGGGCCCGGCGATGGCCCCGATCTGCGGCACGCCGGCCGTCTCGAACGCACCGCCGACGCCGAACTGCACGCCCGGGCGCAGCAGCGCGGTGCGCCCCATCACCGGTCCCGCCTGGGTCAGCGCGTCGCGCGTCGCCTCGAAGAGCGGGCCAGGGCTGACCCAGACGCCGAAGGTCTCGTTCTCGCCGGTCGCGTGGTACCCCTTGTCGGCGGTGTCCAGCCACTCGCTGCAGCCGAGGTGCTCGATGGTCATCGCCGCTGCGGCACGGTCGACGAGATCAGGGTGCGCGGCCATCCAGCCCTCGAGCTCCGGCAGCGCCCCGCTCATGTGGCCCGGCCAGCAGGCGAAGACCAGGGTTCGCTTCAGCCGCTGCGCCGCGGGCAGCGATCCGAAGTGGCGGGCCAGTTGCACGAAGGCGACGCCGCCGTTCTCCTCGACGAAGCCCTGGCCGTCGGTGTGGGTGTTGAGGATGACGCACTCCTCGCTCTGCCCCGGCAGCACCGCCGTGACCGAGGGGACGCCCACCTTCTTGCGCTCCGCGGTGAGCGTCAGCGTCGCCGACGGGCGCGCGCCGGCCGCGGTCCTCAGGGCCTGGCCCGTCTCCCGGTCGACGTACAGCGCGGGCAGCGGCTCGTGGCCGTGGTCGAACGGGATGTAGTTGTCCGCCAGCGACTCGTGGGTCGCGTCGCAGATGAACACCACCCCGGCCGCGCCGAGCCCCGCGAAGGGCGCCAGCGGCACCCCGAGCCCGGGCATGATCCAGGTGCGCTTGTAGTCGATGGTCAGCCAGTCGGTCGCCTGGTGGCCGGGCCAGTGCAGGTGCTGGGCCAGCGGCAGGAACACGCCCGCGGTCAGCGGCAGCGGCAGCGGCAGGTCGACGACGAGGATCGCGCCCTGCAGCGACCCGCCCGCGCTGCCCGCCACACCCTGCACCCAGGTCGTCAGGTCGTCGGGGTACTGCGAGACCGCCGCCTGCAGTGCCCCGAGGTCCGGCGAGGCCGACGGCGCCGGCAGCACCCCGGCGTAGACCAGCGGCCCGGTCACCCCGGCGGCCGGCGTCTCCTGCGAGCGCGGGTAGTAGGTCGAGATCCGCACGGGGCCGCTCCCCGCGACATCCAGGCCGAACCGCCCGACGCTCCAGCGCTCGTAGTCGTAGACGTCGCAGGGCAGCAGCTGCGCGCCCGCCTTGACGAACTCCCGTTCCAGCCATTGGCAGTAGCGGTCGTGCGGCGCGCTGCCGGTGAGCCGCGGGCCGAAGTCGACCATCGTCTGGAAGTCCGCGCGCACCTGCGCGGGCGTGGGCAGCGGGGTGACGGAGCGCGGCGCACGGGCGGCCCCGGCCAGCGCACGTCCGTCCAGCACGGTGGCACCCGCGGCGACGACGGAGGCACGGGCCAGCAGCTGCCGGCGGGTCACAGGGTCGGCCATGGATGGGCGATCGTACGCCTCGCCGGCGGTGCGCCTCGCTGGTACCAACAGAAGGCGTGTCGGATCGGGGCCGCCGGGCGGCCCTAGACCGACACGGCTTCCGGGCGGTCCGCCCGAGCCAGCCGCAGCGCGGTGATGAAGAGCACGATGCCGCAGGTGATGTCGGCCACGATGTGGGCCTGCCGCCACCAGGGCATGTCGATCGCGCCGGGCACCGTGTAGTGGCCGAAGCCGACCAGGCCGCTGCCCGAGTAGACCGCCAGGCAGATCGCCGCCGCCCGGTCGCGCCCGCCGCGCAGCTGCAGCACCGCAGCGACGCCGAAGGCCGTGAAGAAGAACCAGCCGAATGCCACCAGGCCCTGCGACGGCTGCGGCACCGAGTCCGACGACGGGTAGTCGCCGTAGTTGAGCGTGTTGTCGAGGTAGTGGACGACCGAGACGGCGACGGCCACGGCGAAGACCCCCAGCACGAAGCGGTTGGAGGGACGTCGGTTCAGCAGCTCGGACACGCCTCGCAACCTACTAGAGCGATCGCTCTAGTCAAGCTAGGATGACACCGTGAGCACCCCCACGAAGGAGCGCCTCGTCACGGCGAGCGTCGGCCTGTTCGCCAAGCAGGGCTACTCCGGCACGGGGATCAAGGAGATCCTCGCCGCGGCCCAGGCGCCGATGGGCTCGATGTACCACCACTTCCCCGAGGGCAAGGAGCAGCTCGGTGCCGCCGCGGTCCGTGCCTCGGGCGCGCTCTACGGGCAACTCGCCGAGGCGGTGCTCGACCCCGCCCCGGACCTCGTCACCGGCATCGAGTGGTTCTTCTCGCTGGCCGGCGTGCACCTCGCGGAGTCCGGCTGGGAGGACGCCTGCCCCATCGCCACCGTTGCGCTGGAGACGTCCTCCACCAGCGAGGTCATGCGCGAAGCCTGCCACGAGGTCTTCGAGTCGTGGCTGTCGGCGCTGCAGCCCCGGCTGGAGCGCGGCGGCATCGCACCGGCCAGGTCGCGCGACCTGGCCCTCGTCATCCTCAGCCAGCTCGAGGGCGCCTTCATCCTCGCGCGGGCGGCGCAGAGCACCGAGGCACTCGACGCCGCCGCACGTGTGATGTCAGCGCTGGTCGCGCACGAGCTGGCGGCGTAGTCCAGGGTCGACCCCGTGGTCGTCCCGGGAGCGGCCGCGCAGCATGGGCGACATGAACACCGCACGCCCCACGTGGCTCGTCCCACCCATCCTCGCTGCTGCCATCGCCATCGGGGTCCTCGCGGCTCCCGGTGACGCCCAGACCGGCGGCCGCACGATCACCATCGCCAAGGGCAAGGAGACCCAGACGTTCTCCGACGTCGCACCGGCCGGCATCAAACGCGGCCGAGTCAGTCTCGGCGACCGCCTGGTGGCGACCGAGTCGCTGACCATCGACGGCAAGCCGGCAGGCACGATGAGCTCCGACGCGACGTTCGTCAACCGCACGCCGACGACGTTCGCCCGGTTCAAGGCGCTGCTGCACGTGGTCTGGCACTTCACCGACGGCGACGTGTACAGCATCGGCTACGTCGACCCCCAGAACGGCGGCGATCGCGAGACCATCATCGGCGGATCCGGTGCCTATGCCGGGGCCCGCGGAACCGTCGTGGGCAAGGAGCACGTCGCCGTCATGACGCTGGAGTGACGGTATGGTCGCGCGATGCTCGCCGAGCGTGACGATCATCTCGCGACGGCGGACGGGCTGCTCGACGCGTTGGAAGGCGGAGCCGGGCGCCTGGTCGTCGTCGAAGGCGCGGCCGGGACCGGCAAGACGACCTTGCTCGGAGCCATCGCCGACCGCGCCGAGGCGCGTGCGCTCACCGTGACGCGGGGACGCGGCGCGGAGTTCGAGTCCGGCTTCGCCTTCGGCCTGGTCCGGCAGCTCCTGGAGCCGGCCGTCCGGGCCGACGGCGGCCGGCGGTTGCTCTCCGGCGCCGCGGCGCCGGCAGCTGCGGTGTTCGACGCCGGCGACGTTCCCGCGGAGCCGCAGTCCGTGCTCAACGGGTTGTTCTGGTTGCTGAGCGCGCTGGCCCAGCACAACCCGTTGGTCGTGATCATCGACGACGCGCACTGGGCCGACGAGGCGTCATTGCGCCTCTTGGACTTCCTGACCGGCCGGATCGACGCGATCGACGCACTCGTCCTCGTCGGCACCCGCCCGCCCTCAGGAGCTCCGAGCGACGCCGTGCTCAGCCAACTCGCCGCGCGGGAGCAGACCGTGCGGCTGTCCACCCTCGGGGCGCCATCGGTGGCCGCGCTCATCGAGCACCACCTCGGCGAGCCGCCGGCGCCGGTGTTCGCCGACGCGTGTCTGGCCACGACCGGCGGCAACCCCTTCCTGCTGGTGCAGCTGCTGGAGGAACTGCGGACCTCAGGCGTACGTCCGACGCGCGAGCGGGCGCCGGACGTGGCCGGGGTCAACCCCACCGACGTGGCGCGCGTGGTGGCTGCCCGCCTGGCCCGGGTCGGACCCGACGCCGCCGCGCTGGCCGGCGGCCTGGCGGTCGCCGGCGACGGCGCCTCGATCAGTCGCGCGGCCGAGATCGCCGGCGTCACCGAGGTCGCCGCAGCAGCCAACGCCCTGGCGGGCGCGGCGCTCCTGGCCGAGTCCGACAGCTTTGCGTTCGCCCACCCGTTGCTGCGCACTGCGGTCCTCGCCGGTCTCGCGCCCGGGGAGCGGCTGCGCATGCACACCGCCGCCGCAGCACTGCTGCGGCGTGACGGCGCGCCGGCCGAGCGGGTGGCCCTCCACCTCCTGGAGACCGATCCCGGCGGCTCTGACGCCGACGCCGCCGTCCTCGCCGAGGCCGGACGCGATGCCGGCGGTCGTGGGTCTCCCGCGCTGGCCGCCCGCCTGCTGGCCCGCGCCCTGGCCGAGGCCCCCGCAGCGACCGACCGCCTGGCCGTCATCGAGGACCTCGGACGCGCGGAGTCGGCGGCGGGCCTGCCCGGGGCGTCGGAGCATCTGCGCACCGTCGTGCAGGAGTGCACGGACCCGGTGCGCGCGGCGCGTGTGCTGTGTGACCTCGTCTGGTCGGTGGGTCCGCGCCCCGACCGCGCCGGCCCGCTGCTGCCCTTGGTGGACGCCACGATCGCCACGCTGGATCCACGAGAGCGCGAGCTGATGCTGGATCTCCAGTTCGTGCGGCTCGGCGTCCTGTTCCTGCTGCAGGACCACGCCGAGTTCGCCGCCACCTGCGCGCGGTACGCCGACCTTCCCGGCCACACACCCGGCGAGTGCGCCGTGCTGACCTGGGTCGCACGCCAGCAGGCCCTGGCCCCGGACGGCACCGCAGCCGCGACCCGCGCCCTGGCCGAGCGCGCTGCCGGGCACCGCCATCGCCATCCACTGTGGGCGATGCAGTTGACGCTGGCCCTCCTCGACGGTGAGGGCTACGCGCGCGCTGAAGCGGTCAACACGGCGTCGATCGAGGCCGCCGTCGCGACCGGATCGGCCAACGCGTTCGCGGCTGCGTCGGCCCAGCGCGCCCTTGTCCGCGTCGCCGCGGGTGACCCGCGGGGCGCAGAGGCCGACGCCCGCGCAGCCATCGAATCTCGTGGCATGGCCGACGCCTACCCGTTCCAGGCCGCGATTCCGCTCGTCCACGCGCTCACCGACCAGGGTCGGCTCGATGACGCCCACAGCTTCCTCGCCCAGGCCGGCTACGACGGCGCGCTGCCGCCGGCCCGGCCCTTCACCGCGCTGCTGCTGGCACGGGGCAGGCTGCACGCGGCGACCGGGGCGATGCCGCGCGCTGCGGCCGACCTCGGCGAGGCCCTGGACCGTCTGCAGGCAGCCGGCGCGCAGGGCATCACGGGCCTCGACGCCCGACTGGAGGCGGCGCTTGCGCTGCACGCGCTCGGCGAGGCCGACCGCGCGCGGGCGCTGGCGGACGACGCGCTGACGATCGCCCGGCGCTGGGGCGGCGCGCGGCCGCTGGGTGGCGCCCTGCGCGTCAGCGGCCTGCTCGACGGTGGGCCGGGCGGCCTGGACCTGCTGACCGAGGCGACAGCGGTCCTGGCAGGGTCGCCCGCGCGCCTGTGGCAGGCCGAGGCCCTCCTCGATCTCGGCGCGGCGCTGCGCCGGGCCAACCGGCGCCGTGACGCGCGCGGGCCCCTGAAGCAGGCGGTCGAGATCGCCGACGCCAGCGGCGCGCAGGGGTTGGGCGATCGCGCCCGGCAGGAGCTGAAGCGCACGGGTGCGCGGGTGCCGGTCCGCGACGGGTCCGGGATCGCCGCGCTCACGCCGAGCGAGCGGCGGATCGCCGAGCTCGCCTCCGCCGGGGCGGCGAACGCCGAGATCGCCCAGCGCCTGTTCGTGACCGTCAAGACCGTCGAGATGCACCTGACCGCCTGCTACCGCAAGCTCGGTGTCGGCTCGCGTGCCGAGCTGGCTCAGGCCTTGACGGCGACCACCTCGAGGTAGTCGGAATCGATCACGACCGGGCCATCTGCACCGGCCCAGCGGATGACGAGCGCGCGGATCGCGTCGTGCAGCTCGCCGGCCCCGTCCCCGAGGACCATCGTCGCGGCGATCAGCGGCCCCAGCGTGGCCCGCTGCGATTCGATGAACGCATCGACCGACGGATGGGAGAAGCGCACCGCGCGCCGCGCCACCACGACGTCCCGAAGCCCGGCGCCACGGGCCCGCGCCCGGACGATCGGCTCATCGCCCCAGTCAAGGGGAGCCGGCACCCCCGCGGGCCGAGGGGGCATGAAAGACGCGATCGTCTCCATGAGTCGGCCCGTGTAGCCGTCGGGGCACCAGGCCGTCAGGCCGATCCGGCCGCCCGGCCGGACGACGCGGGTCAACTCGGCGATCGCCACCTCCGGGCGCGGGGCGAACATCGCGCCGAAGCACGACAGCGCGTGGTCGAACACACCGTCGGCGAAGGGCAGTGCCTCGGCGTCGGCGGCGACCCAGGTGACGGCGTCACCCGTGCGCGCACGCCCCTGCTCGATCATCAACGGCGTCAGGTCGGACGCCGTCACCACCGCGCCGGCCGACAGCGCCGCTGCCGCGACGTTGCCCGTCCCGGCGCCGACGTCCAGCACCGTGTCTCCCCGGGCGACGCCGGAGGAGCGCACCAGGGTCTCGGCGGCGGAGTACGACTGCGCCGCCAATGTCTGGAAGTCCCCCTGGCTCCAGAGGAACTTCTGGATCTCCTTCAGTGGCGAGACGTCAACGGTGATGTCCATGCCCTCATGGTCGGCGCGCGAGGCGCAGGCGACCACAGGGGCACCCCCGGACTACCGCCTGACGCGGAACGACGAGGTGGCGGCGGCCACCTTGTCGCCGTCGGCGACCGCGTTGACGACGACGTCGTACTTGCGGCCCTTCACGCCCTTCTTCAGCGGCAGCGTGACGTTGACCGGCGCCGTCGACAGCTCGGCGTCGGGGCGCACCGTCGCCAGGCGCTTGCGCGAGGTGCCCTTCACCGAGTAGAGGCTGACGGTCACCTTCTGGGCGTAGTCGTCGTCCACCCGGACGCCGATCCGGTACCCGGCCTTCGTCCTCCACGGCCGGCCGACGACGAGCTTGGGCAGGGCAGGGAGCGGCAGCGGCTTCAGCGAGCGTCCGGTGCTGATCGTCGCGCACTCGTTGACCACGGGGATGTTGTTCATCCGGGCGTTGAGGAACGCGATCGCCTCGGCCTCGAACGGCACGATCGCCGCGATGTGGTCCATGCCGGAGAACTTGCGGTGGGTCACCGGCACGCCCTGCTGGCAGTACTTGTGCGCCAGCGCGTCGGTGTCGGCCGCGATCATCACGCCGTCGCCGATGCCGTCGGCGACGCCGGTCGCCATCAGGATCGGCGCCTGGGGCGTGCCCAGCGTGCCCATGATCTGCGAGTTGACGACCTTCACCAGCGGCCGGATCGTCTTGTAGTCGACGTTGCCCTTCAGGAAGTCGCTCATGTGCGCGGCCTTGAACGAGTCGGTGTCCAGGCACTTGTCGGACACGTACTTCAGCGCTTCTTTGCCCTTGTCGTTGAGGTAGCGGCTGATGTCCTTGTCGGCCCCGCGGAACAGCCCGACGAGCACGTACGGGATGACCCCGCCCCAGCTGTCGGTGCCGTCGACGTAGTTGATGATGTTGGCGTAGTGCACCGGGATGCCGCCCTCGGCGATGCCGACGATGTTCGTCTCCGGCGAGTACTGGGGCGCGAGCTCGGACGCCCACTGCGTCGCGGTCGCGCCGCCCGAGTAGCCCAGCAGGCCGACGGGGGTCGCGTCCGGCACGCCCAGGAACGCGCGCGCCGCGCGGATGCCGTCCAGCGTGGCCATGCCGGCGCCCTGGCCGGCGGTGTAGTCGTGGGTCAGGCCCTCGTAGTCGGAGGTCACGACCGTCCAGCCATGGGCCAGGTAGGCCGCCATGAAGCCGGGCTCCAGGGTCGGCGTCACGCCGGAGGTGTCGCCGCCCTGGATCGCGTAGGACGGCGTGCAGGTCGAGCCGAGGTCGTCGTAGGCGGTCTGGTAGCTGAGCAGCTGCGTGGTGTTCTTCAGCAGCGGCTCCATGATCGTCGCCACGACGGCGATCGCCGCGCCGCTCTGCTTGGTCGTCCGGTACAGGACCTGGGAGGTCTTGAACGGGAACGGCACGCCCTTCAGCGACGGGTTGCTGATGTCGCGCTTGCGCAGGATCGTGCCCGGCTTGACGTCGTCCAGCGGCTTGTCCCACCGGTAGAACGGGTCGTCGACGTCCTTCAGGACCTCGGCGTGGGCCACCGTGGCGGGCACGAGGACCACGAGGGCGGCGATGAGCGTGATGACCAGGCGACGCATGAGACTCTCCTTCGGTTATCGGCAGGGGACATCGGCCGGGAGCCCCGAGAGGCCCCCGGCTGACATCCGGCAGGGCGTCCTAGCCCTGGTACTCCTTGGCGAGGTCCGACTCGAGCGGCTCGGTGCCGACCTGCTTGAGGCCGCCTTCGACCTTGGCCGCGCGGGCCAGGAACGCGCCGCGCGACGACGGCTGGCCGAGCTGGTTGTAGCTGAGCGGGCCGGCGGTCAGGCCACCGGTGGAGATGCCCTCGAGCTGGCGCGCGGCCTTGACGATGCCGTCACGCGTCAGGTCGCCGTTCTTGCAGGCCTGGTCGAGCGCCGAGTACATGACCTTGCCCTCGACGAAGCCGACGAGCGCGGCGTTCTTGGGCGCGTCCTTCGGATAGGCCTTGGCGTAGGCGTCCATCGACTTCTTGACCTTGGCGTTCTTGGCCGTGATCGGCGGCACCGGGCCCATGAAGTAGCCGTTGGCGATGATCGCCTTCGCGGCCGGGGACTTCAGGACGGCCGGGTCGAACGTCGGGTTGTTGCCCATGATCGGCACGTTCAGGCCCGTCGCGGCGGAGATGCCCGCAGCGGACGCCATCTGCGTCGGCGCGGTGGTGACCGCGATCGCCTTGACGCCGGCGCGCTTGAACGCGGCGACCTGACCGGTCATGTCCTCGTCGGTCGGCTGGATCTTCTGCTCGACGACCTTCAGGCCGTTCTTGTCGGCGAAGTACTTGACGCCCTTCAGGCCGGCCTCGCCGTACTCACCCTCGAAGTAGAGCGCGCCGATCTTGTCGCCGGACTTGATCTTGCCCTCGTCGAACAGGTAGCCGAGGCCGTTGATCTGCTCGATCTCGTAGGTCGTGCCCGTCTCGATGACGAAGTCCGAACCCAGCAGCGAGGAGGGCCACGAGGCCGGGATCGTCAGCATGCGGTCCGTCTTCAGCGACGGCAGCAGCGCGGTCGTCATCGGCGAGCCGACCAGCTGCTGCAGCGCGGCGACCTTCGTGTTGAGGTCGCGGTACTGGACGACGGCCTTCTGGGTGTCGTAGCCGTGGTCCTTGATGACCAGCTCGACCTGACGGCCGCAGACGCCACCAGACGCGTTGCGCTCCTTCCAGTACTCCTGGTTGCCGTGGGTGATGATCGACGTCAGCGGCGCGAACGGGCCGGAGAGATCGGTCATCACGCCGAGCGTGATCTTGTCGGCGGTGACGCCCTTGTCGGTCTTGACCGAGGCGGGGTCGGTGTTGTTGCCCGCGGGCGCGGCGCCCGTGGTGGTGCCGGCCGGCGCGGAGCCGCCCGAGCTGGAGTCCGAGTCATCGGACTTGCCGCAGGCGCCCACGGCCAGTGCGGCCGCGAGCGTGAGGGCAAGTGCGCCCCCCCGACGAGTCGAAACGTTCATGCAGTGCTCTCCTTGGTGTGGCGTGTCGAAAGGCGGCGGCCCAGTCCGGCCAGGCCGCCAGGGGAAAAGATCAGGACGGCGACCACCGCGGCGCCGTAGAGGAAGCGCGACGCGTCGGTCGGCTGAAGACCCTCGTCGCCGGCCGCCGCGACGAGCGGCAGCGACGAGGCGTAGTGGTCGAACAGCTGCGGCAGGCAGGTGACGATCGCGGCCCCGACGACCGCGCCCCGCACCGACCCGATGCCGCCGATGACGATCATCACGACGAAGTCGAGGGAGTAGAGGAAGCCGAAGGTGTCGGGCACGATCCGTTGGTAGGCCAGCGCGATGAAGACGCCCGCCAGGCCGGCGTACATGCTCGACACCACGAACGCCGCGCCGCGGTACACCGGGACGTTGACGCCCATGACGGCGGCCGCGATCTCGCTGTCGCGGATGGCCTCCAGCGCGCGGCCGGGACGCGACTTCAACAGCGAGTTGGCGTACCAGATGCCCGCGCCGACGAAGGCCAGGCCCAGGTACCAGAGCTTCTCCAGCTGGTGGTACTCCACGCCGAGGACGTCCATCGGCTCGGAGTCGAAGCCGAAGCCGAGGAGGCTGAACGTGTGCGCGTCGCGGCCGTTGTAGCCGCCGGTGATGCCGGTCGCGTCACGCAGGATGTGCTGGCCGACGAACACCAGGCCGATCGACGCGAGGCCGAGGTAGATGCCGCGCAGGCGGCCGGCGATGGGGCTGAACAGCGCGCCCGCGACACCGGACAGCAGGACCGCGCCGATCAGCGCCAGGACGGGCGGCAGGCCGGCGCCGCCGGGCAGGTGCAGCCCGCCCGTCGTGTCGGGGCTGCTGTCCCCCGCCAGGTAGCAGTACCCGTAGGCGCCGACGGCGATGTAGAAGGCATGGGCCAGGGAGAGCTGACCGGTGATGCCCGACAGCAGGGTCAGGCCGATCGCGGCGATGGCGGCGGCCATCGCGAAGAGGCCCATCTGCAGCCAGAACTGCTCCACGAAGTAGGGCAGCGCCAGCAGCACCAGCACCACGGCCAGGTTGGCCCAGAAGCGCCAGTCCGAGAAGCGGCTCTGCACGGTCCTAGACACGGCTCATCTCCTTGGTGCCGAACAGGCCGCTCGGGCGCCACAGCAGGACGACGAACAGCACCGCGTAGGGAACGACGTCGCCCAGGCCGCGGCCCAGGAACGCCAGGTGGTCCTGGTAGCCGGAGGCCAGGGTCTGCGCCACGCCGATGACCAGGCCGCCGACGAAGGCGCCGAACGTGGAGTCCAGGCCGCCCGCCACGGCGACGGGGACGGCGCTGAGCGCCAGCAGGCCGGTGGCGTTGGACACGCCCGAGGCCGGGAAGCTGATGAAGAACGCCCCGCCGATGGCGGCGAGGACGCCGGCCACCGCCCAGGCGCCGGCGGCGACGCGGGACAGGCGGATGCCCATCAGCGCGGCGGCCTCCGGGTCCGCCGCCGCGGCGCGCATCGAGACACCCCAGTCGCTGCGCGTGAAGGCGATGTAGAAGACGCCCATCACCGCCAGCGCGACGATCGCCGCGGCGATGCGGGCCTGCGGGATCGCGGCTCCGAGGATCTCGGTGGTCTCCGCGCCCCACGGGGCACCGCTGGGCTTGATGTCGCTGCCGACGCTGCGGGCCAGCTGCGTGCCGAGCAGGATGTTCAGGGCGATCGTCAGGATCGCCAGCTGGTCGGCGCCACCGGCCCGCCGGCGCAACGGGCCGACGAAGATGACGTCCAGCGCGGCCGCCGCGAGGGCCGACACGACGGCCGCGGCGAGGATCGCGCCGAAGAAGCCGAGCTTGTCGTGCCAGGAGGCGACCAGGTAGGCGCCGAGCATCACGATCGACGCGTGCGCGAAGTTGACGACGTTGGTCGCCTTGAACACGATCACGAACCCGGTGGCCAGCAGCGCGTAGATGCACCCCAGCGCCAGGCCGCTGAGCGTCAGCTCGAAGAACTGGCTCACGATGGAACCTCCGTTGAATGCGAGAGCGAGCCGCCAGGCGCGTTCTCGCCTCGGAGGCGAGCCCCCTGGGCGAGACCTTCGGCCTCGTTGTCGGTCGACGTCGAAGAGCCGAGGTAGGCCTTGAGCACCTCGGGGTTGTTCTGCACCTCGGCCGGCGTGCCGTCGGCGATGACCTTGCCGAAGTCCAGGACGGTGACTCGCTCGGCCAGGCCCATGACGAACGGCATGTCGTGCTCGACGAGGACGACGGTGATGCCCAGCGTCTGGCGCACCTGCGCGATGGCTCGGGCCATCTCCTGCGACTCGTCGTGGTTCATGCCGGCCACCGGCTCGTCGAGCAGCAGCAGCGTCGGCTCGGCGCACAGGGCGCGGGCCAGCTCGACGCGCTTGAGGTCGCCGTAGGAGAGGCCGGACAGCATGGTCTCCTCCTTGCCGGCCAGGCCGACGATCGCGGCGATGCCGTCGACGATCTTGATCTGCTCGGCCAGCGCCTTGCGGGCACCCGGCAGCCGCAGCCCCGCGGAGATGAAGCCGGCGTTCCAGTGCCGGTGGCGCCCCAGCAGCAGGTTGTCGCGCACGGTCGCCGTCGGCGACAGCGCCAGGTTCTGGAAGGTGCGGCTGACGCCCAGCGCGGCGATCTCCGCCGGCTTCATCGTCGTCACCGTGTCCGAGCCGTACCGGACGCTGCCCTCGCTGACCTTGTAGACGCCGGTGAGGACGTTCATGAGCGTCGACTTGCCGGCGCCGTTGGGGCCGATGATCGCGTGCGTCGTGCCCGGCCTGACGTCGAGCGCGACGTCGTTGAGCGCCACCAGGCCGCCGAAGCGGACGGTGACGCCGGAGCCCTTCAGCGGCAACGGGTTGCGCTTGCCCTCGGTGACGCGCGCGACCGGCTCGGCCTCCACGTGCTCGACGTTGGTCTCGGTCGCGATGCCCAGGTAGCGGTCGCGCACCTCGTCGCTGGCGGCCAGGTCGGCGGCCCGGCCCTCCAGGGTGACCTCGCCGACCTCGAGCACGTAGGCGCGGTCGGCCACCTCGAGCGCCATGGAGGCGTTCTGCTCGACGAGGACGACGGAGATGCCCTGCTTGTTGATGCCCTTCACGAGCCTGCCGACCATCTCGACCATCTGCGGCGCCAGGCCCAGCGACGGCTCGTCCAGCAGCAGCACCTTCGGCTCGGACATCAGCGCGCGGCCGATGGCGAGCATCTGCTGCTCGCCGCCGGACAGCAGGCCGGCGCGCTGGTTGCGGCGCTCGTCCAGGCGCGGGAACGTCTTGTAGACCCGGGCGGCGGCGTGCGCGCGCCGGGAGCGGCCGGCAGACAGGCCGCCCGCGCGCAGGTTCTCGTCGACGGTGAGGTCCTTGAAGATGCGGCGCCCCTCGGGCACCTGCACCAGACCGCGGCGCACGACGTCGGCGGCGTCGCCGCCGAGCTTCTGCCCGTTCAGCTCGATGCTGCCCGACACGACCGTGCCGTGATGCAGCGAGAGCGTGCGGGAGATGGTCCGCAGCAGCGTCGACTTCCCGGCGCCGTTGTTGCCCAGGACGGCGACGACCTCGCCCTCCCCGACCTCCAGGGACACCCCGCGCACCGCGCGCACGCCGCCGTAGGCGACATGCAGATCGGTGACCTTCAGCATCGCTTGTCCTCCACCTTGAGCGGCATCAGCCGATCGACGAGTTCTGCGTGTGTCAGCTCGATGGCGTGCGTCTCGTAGAGCAGCACCGCCACGTCCTCCGGCCCGCGTTCGACCGTGTCCTGCGGCGCCTGCACCGCGTCGAGCAGCGCGCCGAACGACGCCGGGTGCACGACGATGTAGTCGGCGCCGGCGTGGCGCGCGCCCGCCTCGGCCACGTCCAGGCACTCGTGCCAGGCGAACACCACCTGCGCACCGGCCTGCTCCAGCGCGGAGCCGACCTGCAGTGCGGTGCTGCTGGTGTCGATCGGGACCACGACGGCGCCGGCTCGCAGGACCCCGTAGTACACGCCGGGCAGCTCGGCGACCTGGCCGAGCATGACGCCGATCCGGTCGCCCGGGCGGACGCCCCTGTTGCTCAGCAGCGCAGCGACACGGGCGCTCGACGCGTCGAGTTCCGAGAAGCTCAGCTCGATCTGTCCGAGGCGCACCGATGGCGCCCGTCCAGGCTTGATGAGACTGGCGAGATTCATGACCCGTAGCGACCGTAGGCGACCGCCGGGGGCAAAGTCACTAGGAAATTCCTCCGAACTTCTTTGTGCCTTTTAGGGTGTTTTGTCTGCAGTCGGTCAGTCGCCGTCCAGTCGCAGGGCCAGCGCCAGGAAGATGATGTCGCGCGGTTGGCGGGGGTCACGACCGGTCAGCAGGCGGATGCGGTCCAGGCGGTAGAGGACGGTGTTGTTGTGCACGGTCAGCGCCCGCGCGGTGGCCGTCACGCCGAAGTTGGAGTCGACGTACGCCTTCAGCGTCTGCACCAGGTCGGCCTTGCGCATCTCGTCGTACTCGCGCAGCGGCTCCAGCGCCGTGGTGACGATCTTCTCGGCCACCTCGCTGCTGCGCAGGACGTGGTCGAGCAGGACGTCGTCGAACAGCATCGCCCGGCGGTGGACGCCCAGGCGGATCGCCTGGTCCGCGGCCTCGCGGGCCTCCGCGTAGGCGGCCGGGACCTCCTCGGTGCGCTGGCGCCAGCCGGCGATGCCGACCGACATGCCCAGGTCGTCCAGGTCGGCCGCAGCGGCGTGCGCAGCCTCCACCGCGCGCCGCACGTCGTCGGCGCGCGGCGCCGGGCACAGGCAGACGACCTCGCCCTCGCGCACGCCGATGAGCGTCGGGCCGACGTGGCTGAGGAAGTGCTCGCGCAGGGTCTTGGCCGCGCTGCGCAGCGTGCGCGGGCGCGCCTCGGTCTCGACGTCGGTGGGCGCGCGGGCGACGAGGACGATCGTCTGGTCCCCGAGCTCGATGCCGACCAGGCGCGCGTCGCGGACGGCCGACGGGGAGTCCGCGCGGCCGGACAGCACCGCGTCGAGCAGGTTGCGGCTGACGATCTCGCGATCACCGCGCACGTCCTGCAGCTCGTCCATGTAGGTCTGGGTGACCACCTGGATGACCTCGTGCGTGTAGCGCATGATGATCTGGCCGGCGCGGATCACCGCCTGCAGCTGCACCGGGTCGCTCTGGTCGATGTAGCCGGGCAGCAGCTGGTAGCTGTAGTCGGCGAACAGCCGGAAGGCCTGCTGCATCGAGGCGAGCGCCACGCCCTGGTGCGGGCGGCGCATGAGCATCGCCTCCATGCCGGCGATCTGCTCGGGGCTCGGCTCGACGGTGTTGCTCTCGAGGTTGGCCAGGACGTCGGTGAAGCCGCGCACCGTGACCGCGTACACCTCGGTCTCGATGAAGTCCTCGTCGCTGGCCGCGTAGTCGACGATCTCGCGCCGGTAGAGGCGCACCGCGTTGGCCGCGATGTCGTCCTTGTCGGCGCTCAGCTTGGCGGACAGCTCGGCCAGTGCCGTGTTCTGGAGGAGCGCCGCGTCAGACATGGAGAGAAGCTACAGGGACCCACGGAGAATTTCGGCGATTCTGCGCAGTGACGGTTCTTGCGCGGTCACCTACCGTCGGCCCGGATGTCACACGAATGGGTCCAGGACGACTTCCCGCTGACGCTGCGCCACGTGCTGGAGCGCATGCGCGGCATGTACGGCGACTCCGAGGTCGTCACGCAGCGCGACGGCGGGCTGCGGACGCGGGTGACCAACGCCGAGGTCGGTGTGCGCGTCGACCGCCTGGCCCACGCGCTGCAGGCGCTCGGCGTGCAGGAGGGCGACCGCGTCGCGACGTTCGCCTGGAACTCCCAGGAGCACCTCGAGCTCTACCACGCGGTCCCGTCCTTCGGCGCGGTGCTGCACATGGTCAACATCCGGCTCTTCGACGAGGACCTCGAGTACATCATCAACCACGCCGGCAGCACGGTGCTGTTCGTCGACCACAGCCTGGTCGACCGCATCGTCCCCCTGGTCGGCAAGCTTCCGCTCCTGCGCCACATCGTGGTGATCGGCGGCGACGGCGAGCCCGGCCTCGACGGCGCGCTCGACTACGAGGAGCTGCTGGCCGCGCAGTCGGCCGCGCCGTATCCGTTCGGCGACCTCGACGACCGGCTGCCGGCCGGCCTCTGCTACACCAGCGGCACGACCGGCCGCCCGAAGGGCGTCGTCTACACCCACCGCTCCCAGACCATCCACGCCCTGGCGGTCTGCGCCGTCGACACCGTCGGCGTCGGGGCGGCGGACCGGATCCTGCCGCTGGTGCCGATGTTCCACGCCAACGCGTGGGGCCTTCCCTACGCGGCCGGCATGACCGGCGCCGACCTGGTCCTGCCCGGCCCGCACACCCAGCCGGGCTCGCTGGCCGCGATGCTCGAGGACGAGCGCGTCACCGTCGCCGCCGGCGTCCCCACGCTGTGGATGGACCTGCTGCGCCACCTCGACGCGACGCCCGTCGACCTCTCCGCGCTGCGGATGATGCTGTGCGGCGGCGCGGCCGTGCCGCTGTCGCTGATGCAGGCCTTCGAGCAGCGCCACGGCGTCCCCATGTACCAGTCGTGGGGCATGACGGAGACCGGGCCGCTGGGCTCCGTCGCCCGGGCGCCCAAGAACGTGCCCGACCAGTGGGACTACCGCGCGACCGCCGGCCGCATCGCGCCGCTGGTCGAGGTCCGCGTCGTCGCCGACGACGGCACGGTGCTGCCCCACGACGGCGAGTCCGCGGGCGAGGTGCAGATCCGGGGCCCCTGGATCACCGCCGGGTACTACGGCGACGCCGCGCCGGACAAGTTCGACGACGGCTGGCTGCGCACCGGTGACATCGCCGCCGTCGACCAGAAGGGCTACATCCGCATCTCCGACCGGGCCAAGGACGTCATCAAGTCCGGTGGCGAGTGGATCTCCTCCGTCGCGCTGGAGAACGAGCTGGTCGCCCATCCCGACGTCGTCGAGGCCGCGGTCATCGCTAAGCCCGACGACCGCTGGACCGAGCGGCCGCTGGCCTGCGTCGTCCTCGCCGCGGGCGCCGTGTGCACGGCGTCGGACCTGCACACCCACCTGGCCGACCGCGTCGCCAAGTGGTGGCTGCCGGACGAGTTCGCCTTCATCGACGCCGTCCCCAGGACGGGCACCGGCAAGTACGACAAGAAGCTGCTGCGCCGGCAACTCGCCGACGGCACGCTGGGCCGCCGCGTCCTGGTCGGCTGACGCGCCCCGCAGGCGACGCACCGGACCCGGCGGCGAGGCGGCCGGGACCGGTCGTCAGCCCGCCACGTAGGTCGCGAGGTGCTCGCCGGTGAGGGTCTTCCTCTTCGCCCCCACCAGGTCGGAGGGCGTGCCCTCGAACACGACCCGGCCACCGTCGTGGCCCGCGCCGGGGCCGAGGTCGATGATCCAGTCGGCGTGGGCCATCACCGCCTGGTGGTGCTCGATGACGATCACCGACTTGCCCGCGTCGACCAACCGATCCAGCAGGCCCAGCAACTGCTCGACGTCGGCGAGGTGCAGCCCGGTGGTGGGCTCGTCGAGGATGTAGACACCGCCCTTCTCCCCCATGCGCGTGGCGAGCTTCAGGCGCTGGCGCTCGCCGCCGGAGAGCGTCGTCAGCGGCTGGCCGAGGCGGACGTAGCCGAGGCCGACGTCGACGAGCCGCTCGAGGATCGCGTGGGCCGCGGGCAGCGCGGCGTCGCCCTCGGCGAAGAACCCCGACGCCTCGGCGGCCGGCATCGCGAGGACCTCGCTGATGTCGCGCCCGCCGAACGTGTGCTCCAGCACCGCGGCCTGGAAGCGCCGGCCCTCGCACGCCTCACACGGCGAGGCGACCCCGGCCATCATCGCGAGGTCGGTGTAGATGACGCCCGCGCCGTTGCAGGCCGGGCAGGCGCCCTCGGAGTTGGCGCTGAACAGCGCGGGCTTCACGCCGTTGGCCTTCGCGAACGCCTTGCGGATGGGTTCCAGCAGACCGGTGTAGGTGGCCGGGTTGGAGCGGCGCGAGCCGCGGATCGCCGTCTGGTCGATCGCGACGACGCCCTCGCGGCCGGCGACCGAGCCGTGGATCAGCGACGACTTGCCCGAGCCCGCGACGCCCGTGACGACGACCAGCACGCCGAGCGGGATGTCGACGTCGACGTCGACGAGGTTGTGGGTGCAGGCGCCGCGGACCTCCAGCACCTCCGAGAACGGCCGCACCTCGGGCTTCAGCGACGCCCGGTCGTCCAGGTGCCGGCCGGTCAGCGTCCCGGCCCGGCGCAGTCCCGCGACGGTGCCCTCGAAGACGACCTCGCCGCCGCCGCTGCCCGCCCGCGGGCCGAGGTCGACGACGTGGTCGGCGATCGCGATCGCCTCCGGCTTGTGCTCGACGACGAGCACCGTGTTGCCCTTGTCGCGCAGTCGCAGCAGCAGGTCGTTCATCCGCTGGATGTCGTGCGGGTGCAGGCCGATCGTCGGCTCGTCGAAGACGTAGGTCACGTCGGTCAGCGCCGAGCCGAGCTGCCGGACCATCTTCACGCGCTGCGCCTCCCCGCCGGACAGCGTCCCCGACGGGCGGTCCAGCGACAGGTAGCCGAGGCCGATCTCCGTGAAGGAGTCCAGGGACTCCGTCAGCGCCCCGATCAGCGGGGCGACCGACGGGTCCTTGATCGCGCGCACCCAGTCGGCCAGGTCGCGGATCTCCATCGCGCAGGCCTCGGCGATGTTGATGCCCTTCACCGTCGAGGTGCGCGCGTGCTCGGCCAGCCGCGTGCCGTCGCACTCCGGGCAGGTCGCGAACGTCACCGCGCGCTCGACGAACGCGCGGATGTGCGGCTGCATCGCCTCGACGTCCTTGGCCAGGAACTTCTTCTGGATCGTCGGGATCAGCCCCTCGTAGGTGAGGTTGATGCCGTCGACCTTGATCTTCGTCGGCTCCTTGTGCAGGAGCGCGTCGAGCTCCTTCTTGTTGAACTTCCTGATCGGCTTGTCGGGGTCGAAGAAGCCGCAGCCGCGGAAGATCCGCCCGTACCAGCCCTCCATCGAGTAGCCGGGGATCGTCAGCGCGCCCTCGTTGAGCGACTTGGCCTCGTCGTAGAGCGCGGTGAGGTCGAGGTCGCTCACCGCTCCGCGTCCCTCGCAGCGCGGGCACATGCCGCCCAGGCGGTTGAACGTGATCGCGACGGTCCTCCTGTTGCCCTTTTCGACGGTGACGCCGCCCTTGGCCGACACCGACGGGACGTTGAAGGAGTACGCGCCGGGCGGGCCGATCTGCGGGTTGCCGAGGCGGCTGAAGAGGATCCGCAGCATCGCGTTGGCATCGGTGGCGGTGCCGACCGTCGAGCGCGGGTCGGATCCCAGCCGCTCCTGGTCGACGAGGATCGCCGTCGTCAGCCCGTCGAGGACGTCGACGTCCGGCCGCGCCAGCGTCGGCATGAAGCCCTGCACGAACGCGCTGTAGGTCTCGTTGATCAGCCGCTGCGACTCGGCCGCGATCGTCCCGAAGACCAGTGAGCTCTTGCCCGACCCGGAGACCCCGGTGAACACCGTCAGCCGCCGCTTGGGCAGCTCGACGCTGACGTCCTTGAGGTTGTTGACGCGGGCTCCGGTGATGCGGATGAGGTCATGGCTGTCTGCGGCGTGGGACACGCCGACCATTCAATCCGGTCGGGCGGGTGCGCGGCTGCGTGTCGCGTTTTCGACCACCCGGGTTCGCCCACTGCCGGACAGCCTCGTATTGGGGGTGGCGTGGGCGTAGTGTCGGTCCGACGGATGACAGGTGACCGCCAGCAGGCGCCGGCCGGCGCACTCGACGCCACCCGGCGCGCGACCGTCATGACATGCCTGTCGACGATCTGGCGGCCGAGGAATCGCCGCGGGACATGACACGCGACCGCGTCTCGCTGGTGGAGGTCGTCCCCGAGCTTGCAGACCGCCTGTCCGGCGCGGCCCTGGAGGACGCGTCGCACACCGTGCTGCTGAAGACCGTCCGGGTTGAGCCCGGTGAGTTCTGCCTCCCGGAGATCTACGCCCAGGCCGGTGCCCAACCGCCCGTCGTCGGCGCGGTGGTCGTGGGTGGCCTGGTGTCCTCGGCCATGGACCTCGGCGGCCGCACGTGCACCCGGCTCCACGGCCCCGGGGACCTGCTGAGCATTCCCGAGGCCTCCGACCTGCTGCCCGCGACCGCGACCCAGGTGGCAGGTGACGGCGTCACGCTCGCCACGCTGGATCGCAGCTTCGCGATCGCGCAGACGCGCTGGCCGGCGCTCGGGCTGGCGCTGCTGGAGCACGCGCTCATCCAGGGCCAGCGCGGCATGCTCCAACAGGCGATCAGCCAGTTGCCCCGGGTCGAGGACCGGCTCATGGCGACGCTGTCGGTGCTCGCCGAACGGTGGGGGCGCGTCGGGCCGCAGGGCGTCGTCGTGGAGCTGCCGCTCACGCACGAGCTGCTCGGGCGCATGGTCGGGTCACGCCGGTCGACGGTCACCATCGGGCTGCGCGCGCTGGTGGAGGACGGGTCGCTGCGGCTGGACGACGGTCGCTGGGTCCTCGCGGGCGCCGGACGCTGAACGCCGCCCGCTAGGCGTCGTCGCCACCGCCAGGGCCGCCGGCGCCGGCCTTGGGGCGACGCCGCCCGCCGCCGTCGCTGGGTGGACGCCCGGCCCCCGGCTCACGGCCCGGGGGCTGGCTGGGCGCCGGGCCGGGCGACCGGACGTCAGCGAGGGGGCGCGTGACGGGCTCGCTGCCCACGACGAGCTCCTCGTCCTCGTGACGGATCGTCAGCTCTCCCCCCTCCGCGCGGTAGCGGACCTCGCCACCGGCCACGCACACGTCCAGCCGCACGCCGCGGACCATCACCGGGAAGCGGATCTTCTGCAACGCGGAGGGCAGCCGCGGCCGGAAGGACAGTTGCCCACCGTGGTCGCGCAGCCCACCCAACCCGGCGACGAGCGCGATGACCGCCCCCGCCAGCGACGCGAGGTGCAGCCCGTCGCCGGTGTTGTGGTTGGTGTCGTGGAGGTCCATGAATGCCGCCTCGCGCAGGTAGGCCATGGCGAGGTCGAGGTAGCCGACCTCGGCGGCCAGCACGGCCTGCGAGCAGGCCGACAGCGACGAGTCGCGGACGGTGATGCGCTCGTAGTGGTCGAAGTTCGCGCGCTTCTGCTCAGCCGTGAACGCGTCGCCGCGGACGTGCATCGCCAAGACGAGGTCAGCCTGCTTGACCACCTGCCGCGCGTAGAGCAGCTGGTAGGGGTAGTGCAGCAGCAGCGGATAGCGGTCGGCCGGGGTCTGCGCGAACGGCCAGACGTCGTGCTCCAGGAACGTGGAGTCCTGCGGGTGCAGCCCGCGCCGCTCGTCGTAGGGCACGTGCATGGCGTCGGCGGCCCGGCACCACTCGGCGCACTCGTCACCGCTGACCTGCAGGTGGTCGCCACTGCGCGCCGCCACCTCGGCGGCCGCCCACAGGTTCTGCTGGGCCAGCAGGTTGGTGTAGACGTTGTCGTCGACGAGCGCGCTGTACTCGTCGGGACCGGTCACCCCGTGGATGTGGAAGTGACCGTCGTCGCCGTGGAAGCCGACGCTCATCCACAGGCGCGCGACCTCGACCAGGAGCTCGGCGCCGCAGGACCGGGCGAAGTCCTCGTCGTCGGTGGCGGCGACGTAGCGCCGGACCGCCTCGGCCACGGCGCCGTTGACGTGCAGCGCCGCGGTGCCGGCCGGCCAGTACCCCGAGCACTCCTCCCCGTCGATCGTGCGCCACGGCAGCGCCGCGCCGCGCAACGACAGCTGCGCGGCGCGTTCCCGGGCGGCGGGCAGCGTGGTGTGGCGCCACTGCAGCGCCGCGCGGACGACGTCGGGGACGCTGTAGGTCAGCACGGGCAGCACGAACGCCTCGGTGTCCCAGAACGCGTGTCCGTCGTACCCGGTGCCGGTCAGGCCCTTGGCCGGCAGCGCCCGTCCCTCGCCCCGCAGCGACGACTGCAACAAATGGAACAGGCAGAAGCGCAGCGCCTGCTGCAGCTCGTCGTCGCCGGCAACCTCGATGTCCGTCCGCTCCCAGAAGGCGTCGAGCACCTTGCGCTGCTGCGCGGCCAGCCCGTCGAAGCCCTCGTCGCGGGCGCTCTCCAGCGACGCGTCGACCTGGTCGCGCAGCCACTCGACCGTCTGCTTGCCGGACCAGTGGTAGGCCAGCACCTTCGTGAGGCGCAGGGGCGTGCCCGGGGCCAGTTCGGTCGACAGGGTCACCCGCCCGAGGTCCGGCTCGGACTGCGTCAGCGTCGACGGGTCGCCCTCGACCTCGACGATGTGGTCCATCCCCGCCGCGCAGATCAGCCGCGTGCGCCGGGTCCGGTGGGCCAGGACGACCCGCAGGTCGTGGTCGGCGTGCAGACACGACTCGAGCGTCTCGCGGAGCGCGTGGCCGCTGCGCGGGTCGTCGTCCCCGGCGGAGGCGTGGCGCTGGTTGGCCTGCAGGTTGGACTGCAGGGCGACGCGGACGTTGCCGTCGAGCGCCTCGACCTCATAGCTGATGGCGGCGACGCTGCGCAGCGACAGCGACACCAGGCGCTTGGAGGTGACGCGCACCCGATGCCCACCGGCCGACCGCCACACCACCTGCCGCTCGAGGATGCCCGTGCGGAGGTCCAGGCGCCGCACGTGCTCCTCGACCGCTCCGCGGTGCACGTCCAGCGGCTCGTCCTCCACCTGCAAGCGGATGAGCTTGCCGTCGGTGACGTTGACGACGACCTGACCGTCCTCCGCGAAGCCGAAGCCGCGCTCGCCGTAGTCCAGCGGGTAGGACTCGAAGAAGCCGTTGAGGTAGGTGCCGTTGAGACCGCGCGGCTCGCCCTCGTCGAGGTTGCCCCGCAGCCCGAGGTGACCGTTGGACAGGGCGAAGAGCGACTCCGATTGGGCCAGCCGGTCGAGGTCGATGCCACGCTCCTCGAGCGTCCAGGGATCCACGTCTGAGCGGTACCCGTTCTGCGCACCGGGTAAGCGAAGCGACATGACGCTCCGCCTCCCCGACGCCATCGAGGCCTGCCTGTTCGACCTGGACGGCGTGGTGACCGACACCGCGCGCCTGCACGTCATCGCCTGGAAGGAGGCGTTCGACGCCGCGCTGCCCGACGACCAGCCGCCGTTCGACCCGGACGCCGACTACCGCGACCACGTCGACGGCATGCCTCGGGAGGACGGCGTCCGCGCGTTCCTGCGCTCGCGCGGGCTGGATACCGACGAGGCGACCGTCTCGCGCATCGCCGAGGACAAGCAGCACCGGCTGGAGCGCCTCATCGACTCCGAGGGCATCGACGTGTTCGCCGGCTCGGTGCGCTTCATCCGCGCAGTGCGGGACGCCGGCCTGCGGACCGCCGTGGTGTCCTCCTCGGCCAACACCCAGCACGTCCTGGAGTCCACCGGGCTGACCGACCTCTTCGACCAGCGCGTCGACGGCGTGGTCATCGCCAAGGAGCACCTGAGGGGCAAGCCTGCCCCCGATTCGTTCCTGCGCGCCGCGCAGCTGCTCGGCGTCGAGCCGTCACATGCCGCGGTCTTCGAGGACGCGTTGGCCGGCGTCGAGGCGGGCCGGTCGGGCGGCTTCGGCTGCACGATCGGCGTCCACCGCAACGGGTCGGCCGATGAGCTGCGCCGTCACGGCGCGGACGTCATCGTCGACGACCTCGCCGAATTGATGTCTTCGGACTGACATCGGCTGTCGGGAACCAACGGCCGCCGGGTGGGGAAACCCACCCCGGAAAGACCTTCATGCATGACGACGTGGTTCTGCCCTCATTGCGCCATGGCCGTGGCCGACACCTCAGAGCCGTGGCCCGTCCCTGCAGCGCGCTGTCCCTGCTGCCATCTGGTGATCGGCACCGCCCGCGCGACCGACGAGCCGCGCGGTGAGGCCGGCGAGCGCGCCCACGCCAGTGCCGCCGGCGTGATGCGCGGCATCGCCGCCCGGGCGGATGGCAAGGTCCTCGATCACGACGTGATCCTCGCTGCGCTCGGACGTGTCGCCGTCGACGAAGGCTGCCCGTCGATCGGGCGCCTGCGGATGCTCGACTACGCCAAGCACGCCGAGGCGGACAAGGACCTGCCGCCCATCGCCGACGTCATCGCGACGTTCGGTGGCTGGAAGGCCGCCACCCGCGGCGACGAGGCGGCGGCCTACAAGCTGGAGCGCGCGGCCTAGGTCCTTCCCACCCCGGTCAGGACCTCCTGGAGCCGGGGCTTGCCCTCCAACGGCGGCGTCGCGCCCGTCGCGCCGTAGCGGAGGCCGGCGAGCAGCTCGCGCAGGGTGTCCTCCCCGTCATGGGCCGGCTTCCAACCCAGCTCGTCACGGACGCGCCCGGTGTCCATGATCGGCGCGAACGCCGCGAGGTCCAGCCAGCCCGCCGGCGTGGGTTGCAGGTGGGCGCGCCACGTGAGGTCGGCCGCAGTGCGGGCCACCCGGTAGGGCAGCGGCAGCGCCCGCGCGCCGAAGATCCCCGCGACGGTGCGCGTGGTCATGATCGGTTCGGCCGCGACGTTGAAGGCCCCTCGGGCCCGGTCGTCGACCACGGCCCGGCGGTAGGCGTCGGCGACGTCGTCAGCGTGCACCGCCTGGAAGCGGATGGCCGACACGTGCGGCACCACGGGCAGCAGCGAGGGGCGCAGCAGGCCACCGGGCAGCAGCGGGCCGGCGAACAGGCGCCGGATCTCGGTGGCCGCACGCCGCTGGAAGATGAGCGCGGGCCGCAGGCGCACGACGCGCAGCGAGGGGCTCTCCGCCTCCACCTGGTCGAGCAGCTTCTCGGCCTGCGCCTTGCCGCGTGAGTAGAAGGACGACGCGATGCCGTCGCGCGGCCACGTCTCGTCGTGTGGGGCGGCGTCGGTCGTCGGCGAGTAGACGCCGACCGACGACGCGTGGACGAGCGTCCGCACTCCGGCCGCCGCCGCCGCCCGGAAGACGCGCTCGGAGCCGACGACGTTGACGTCCTCGGTGTGCCGGCGGTCCCGGGAGGGCTGGATGGCCCAGGCCAGGTGGATGACCGCGTCGATGCCGTCCATCGCCCGCGCGATCGCCTCGCGGTCACGGACGTCGGCCGCGACGTAGGTGAGCCGGTCGGTGGGAGCGGCCCCGCCGTGGCGGCGGGCCAGCCCGACGGTGTGGTCGACCTGCGGCGCGGCGGCCAGGGCGCGGACCACCGCGCTGCCGACGTTGCCTGTGGCTCCGGTCACGAGGACTCGCATGACCGTCGCCTACCCGGGCCTGACCGACCACACGGACCCCGTCAGGCTGCGGACGGCAGCGGCGGACATCTGCCGGCCGCCGCGGCGTGGGGGTCCGGGGGACGGGAAGGCCTCCCCCATGAGAGCACTGACCTGGCAGGGCCGGCACGACGTGCGGGTCGACACCGTTCCCGACCCGGTGATCGAGGAGCCGACCGACGCGCTGATCCGGGTGACGTCCTCCGGGCTGTGTGGCTCGGACCTGCACCTCTACGAGGTGATGGGCCCGTTCCTCGAGGAGGGCGACATCCTCGGACACGAGCCGATGGGCGTCGTCGAGGCGGTCGGCAAGGACGTGACCGACATCGCGCCGGGTGACCGTGTCGTCATCCCGTTCAACATCAGCTGCGGCCACTGCTTCATGTGCGACCAGGGGCTGATGACCCAGTGCGAGACCACCCAGAACCATGAGCACGGCACCGGAGCCTCGCTGTTCGGCTACACCAAGCTCTACGGGCAGGTGGCCGGAGGCCAGGCGGAGTTCCTGCGCGTGCCGCAGGCGCAGTTCGGTCCGATCAAGGTGCCCGCAGGGCCGCCGGACGACCGCTTCCTGTTCCTGTCCGACGTCCTCCCCACCGCCTGGCAGGCGGTCGAGTATGCCGACGTCCCCGACGGGGGCAGCATCGCCGTGCTCGGCCTCGGGCCGATCGGCGAGATGGCCACCCGGATCGCCCAGCACCGCGGCTATGACGTGATCGGCCTGGACCTCGTGGAGGACCGGCTGCAACGGGCCCAGGGGCACGGCGTGCGGACGGTCGACATCTCCCAGCACAACGGGTCGACGCCGGAGGCCGTCCGCGAGCTCACCCGTGGCCGCGGCCCGGACTCCGTGATCGATGCCGTCGGCATGGAGGCGCACGGGTCGCCGGTCGGCAAGCTCGCCCACACCGTGGCCGGCCTGCTGCCCGACAAGGTGGCCGAGAAGGTGATGGAGACCGCGGGCACCGACCGCACCGCCGCGCTGCACTCGGCCATCGAGCTGTGCCGGCGCGGCGGCACCGTGTCGCTGTCGGGCGTCTACGGCGGCATGGCCACCCCGATGCCGATGCTGCAGGCCTTCGACAAGCAGCTGAACCTGCGCATGGGCCAGGCCAACGTCAAGCGCTGGATCGATGACATCCTGCCGCTGGTCACCGCCGACGACGACCCGCTGGGGACCGAGGACTTCGCCACCCATCACGTGCCGCTCGAGGAGGCACCGGCGGCCTACGAGCGCTTCCAGAAGAAGCAGGACGGCACGTTCAAGGTCGTGTTCCAACCCTGAACGTTGGACGCCGCGGGGCCGGGTACGCACCAGGTGTGTCCATGGCGCCGACCCTCGTGAATGCCTGATGGGCAGCGTCACGACGCTGCCGACCGTCCGCGCGCGGGCGGCGACGAGCATGCCGTCCGACGCGGTGCTCGACGTGCTCGCGGCCGACGCCCCCGGCCGTGACGCGGCGCCCCGCTTCCCCCGGGACGCCATGGAGCTGCTTGCCGACGCCGGGGCCCTCGGCGTCGGCGCCGTGCCCGGAGCCGAGCGCCCTCCCGCGTCCCACGAGCTGAGCGTCGTCCGGCGCATCGCGGCGGCCGACGCGTCGGTGGCGCGCATCGTCGACGGGCACCTCAACGCCTGCGAGCGCGTCGCGGTGCAGGGCCCCGCGGAACTGCACGCCGAGCTGGCGATGCTGGCCGACGGCCGCCTGTTCGCCGGCGTCTGGGGTGCTGACCCGGCTCCCGGCGAGGGCGAACCCGCCGTCCTGCGCGGTGATCGCCTGGACGGGGTGAAGGTGTTCTGCTCCGGCGCCGGTGGGCTCAAGCGCGCGCTGGTGCTCTGCCGCTTGCACGAAGGCCCTCCCGTGTCCGCCTGGGTCGACACGAGCGAGCCCGAAACCGTCCGCGTGGACCCCTCCTGGTACCGCGCCACCGGGCTGCGGGCATCGGAGAGCCACCGCGTCGTGTTCTCCGGCGCGCCGGTCCTGGCCGTCCTCGGCGGCCCGGGTGCGCTGAGCGAGCAGCCGTGGTTCGGCCGCGACGCCCTGCGCACGAGCGCCACCTGGGCCGGGCTGGCCGACCTGGTCTGCCACCGGGCGCTGGAGCTGCTGGCCCAGCGCGCCGGCTCGGAGCTGGAGTCCCTGGCGGCCGGGCGGATCCTCACCCACCGCGGCACGATCGACCGCTGGCTGGAGCACGCCGCGGCGGTGATGGACCGCTGCGACCCCACCGAGCTGCCGGCCGCGTCCGTCCACGCCCGGGACGCGATCGCCTCCGCCTGCCGGGCCATGGTCGACGAGGCGCTGCGCGCCACGGGGTCGCGACCTCTCGCGACGGGCGACCCGCTGGACCGCGCGCGGCGCGACCTCGACGTCTTCCTGCTGCAGCATCGCCTGGACCCCCTGGTGGCGCGCCGGGGTGCGGCCGCACTCGAGGAGCGCCGGTGACGGTCGACTTCGAGACGCGCTACCGCCTGCAGCCCGACCCCTGGGGCTACGCGACCAGCGCCTATGAGCAGGGCAAGTACGCGGTCACCCTGGCCGCGTGCGGGCACGGGCCGTTCGAGCACGCCCTGGAGCTGGGCGGCTCCATCGGCGTCTTCACGCGGCTGCTGGCCCCGCGCTGCCGCCGCCTGACGAGCCTCGACGGCGCGCCGACCGCGGTTCTCGCCGCCCGCGCCCGCACGGCCGAGCACCCGCACGTGGACGCCCGCGTCGGGACGATCCCGGCCGACCTGCCGGACGCCGGGCGCTTCGACCTCGTCGTCGCGTCGGAGGTCCTCTACTACCTCGACGGCCACCTGCTCGACGACGCGCTCTCCCGCGTGTGCGCGGGGTTGCCGCCGGGCGCCCGCGTCGTCGCGGTGCACTGGCGCACGCCCGGGCCGGAGCGGCCGCTGACCGCGGACGCCGTCCACGCCCGACTCCGCGGCACGGCCACGTTGCGCCCGCTGGCGATGGTGCGCCACGACTCCTACCTCCTCGACGTGCTGGAGGCGCGATGAGCGACGTCGCCTTCGCCGTGGTGGGCGGCGGTCCCGCCAGCCACGCAGCCATCGAGGCCTACCGCGAGCACGGCGGCACCGGGACGGTGGCCCTGTTCACCGCGGAGGGCCGGTCGCCCTACAGCCGGCCGCCGCTGACGAAGGACCTGCTGCGCGGTGAGACCACGCCGGCCGACCTGCCGCTCGGCTCGCCCGACTGGCTCGCCGAGCAGGCCGTGCGCCTGGTGCACGCCGAGGTCGAGCGCCTCGACGGCCACCGGCTGCACCTCCGGGACGGCGAGGGCATCGGCTTCGACCGTTGTCTGCTGGCCACCGGCGCCGCGCCGCAGCGGCTGCCCGTGCCGGGCGCCGACCGGTCCGACGTCCACACCGTCCGCACCGTCGATGACGTCCACCGACTGCTGGCCGACCTGCACGACGACGATCCGGTCGTCGTCATCGGCAGCGGCTTCATCGGCTGCGAGATCGCCGCCTCGCTGCGGCTGCGCGGCAACCCGGTGACGCTCGTCAGCGACGAGCCCGCACCACAGGCCGGGCGGCTCGGCGCCGACGTCGGCGCGCGGCTGGCCGAGTGGCTGCACGAGGCCGGGGTCGCCACGCACTTCGGCGCACCGGTCGCCGGGATCGGCGACGGCGTCGTCCGCATCGCCGACGGGCTCGAGGCGGCGGGCCAGCGGGTGGTCATGGCCGCCGGCGTCGCGCCGCGCGGCCGGCTCGGCGCGGACGCCGGGCTTGCGGCGGACGACGGCGCGCTGGTCGTCGACGAGGCGATGCGCACGACCGACCCGGCGATCCTCGCCGCCGGCGACGCGGCGTTCGCCCGCAACGCCATCACCCGCCGGCACGTCCGCGTGGAGCACTGGGGCGACGCGCTGGCCCAGGGCGCCGTCGCGGGCGCGACCGCAGCGGGCGCCGACGCGCGCTGGGACGAGGTGCCCGGCTTCTGGTCGACCATCGGTCACCACACGCTGAAGTACGCGGCCTGGGGCGACGGCTTCGACGACGCCGACTTCCGGCCGGGGTCCGACGGGCAGTTCACCGTGCACTACCGTCGCGAGGGGCGGCTGGTCGGGGTCCTCACCCATGAGTGCGACGACGACTACGAGACCGGGCGCGCGCGGATCGCGCGGGACGCCGCGTGAGCCTCGCAGCCGTCGTCGTGATCCCGGCCCGTGACGAGGCCGAGCACCTGCCCGCGTGCCTGGGCGCGCTGAGCGTCGCGATCGCCGAGGTCACCGAGCCCGTAATCGTGACGCTCGTCGACGACGCGTCGCGCGACGCCACGCGCGAGGTCGCACGGGCCCACGCCGGTCGGCTGGGACTGGACCTCGACGTGGTCGACGGTCCGGGCGAGGGCGTCGGCGCGGCCCGGCGCGCCGGGATGGACCACGCGGCCGCGCTGCTGCTCGACGCCGGGCGCCGCGACGGCCTCATCGCCTGCACGGACGCCGACACCTGCGTGGCCCCCGACTGGCTGGGGCAACAACTGCAGCTCAGCGCCACCGGCGTCGAGGCGATCGCCGGCGACATCGACCTCAACCCCGCGGCGCTGGACGGCCTGCCGCCCGAAGCGATGCAGCGCCGGGCCCAGCGGGCGACGGCCCGCCTGGAGCGGACCCGGCTGACGGCACCCGACGCCGAGCACCACCACGCCGGCGGCGCGTCGCTGGCCGTGACCGCCGACGCGTACCTGCGGGTCGGCGGCCTGGAGCCGCTGAACGCGCTGGAGGACGCCGCCTTCGCGGCGCGGCTGGCCCACCACGGCATCCCGCTCGCCCGGCCGCGCGCGGTCCGCGTGCACACGTCGGCGCGCCGCAACGGTCGCGCCACGCACGGGCTGGCCGCCGACCTCGACCTCGCAGCGTGGGCAGCGCAGCGCCGCTACGACGCCACCGACTTCGAGGTCGAGACGCTCGCCCGCGCGCGCACCGCGAGCGTGAGCGTCGTCATCCCCGCCAAGGAGGTCGCGACCAGGGTCGGCGGCGTCCTGCGCGAGACGGTGGCGCCGTTGCGCGCGCTGGTGGACGAGGTGGTCGTCGTCGACGCCGGGTCCTCTGACGGCACGGCCGAGGCCGCCGCCCGCGCCGGCGCCACCGTCGTCGACGAGGACGACCTGCTACCCGCCTTCGGCCCCTGCCTGGGCAAGGGCGACGCGATGTGGCGCGCGCTCAGCGTGACCGACGGTGAGATCGTCTGCTTCCTCGACGCCGACACCGCCGACCCGCACCCCCACCATCTGCTCGGCATCCTCGGGCCGCTGCTGGCCGACGACACGCTGGCGCTGGTGAAGGGCTCCTTCGCCCGCCCGCGGGACGGCGTCGCCGACGAGGGCGGCCGTGTCACCGAGCTCCTGGCCCGGCCGCTGCTGAACCTCCACGAGCCACGCCTGGCCGGCTTCACGCAGCCGTTGGCCGGGGAGTTCGCCGCCCGGCGCGCGCTGCTGACGCAGCTGTCCTTCCCCGTCGGCTACGGGGTCGAGATCGCGGTGCTGGTCGACGCGCTGCGCACCGCCGGACTGGACGCGCTGGCCGAGTGCGCCGTCGGGACCCGCCAGAACCGCCACCAATCCCTCCGGGCGCTGGGCGCGATGGCCTACGCGGTGCTGGCCGCCATGGAGCGCCGCGTCGACCGGCGATTGCCGATCAGCGGCGAGCTCGTGCTGCCCTGGGACGACTGCAGGGCCGTCGACGTCCCGGTCGAGGAGCGCCCGCCGCTGGCGTCGCTGAGGGCCGCGGCATGAAGGCCGCGCTGCTGGACATCGACGGGACGCTGGTCGACACCAACTACCACCACGCGCTGGCCTGGTCGCGGGCCTTCGGGCGCCACGGCCTGACCCCGCCGCTCTGGCGCATCCACCGCGCGATCGGCATGGGCGGCGACCTGCTCGTCGCCGCCGTCTGCAGCGACGATGCGGAGAGCGAGCACGGCGACGACATCCGCGCGGCGGAGGGCGAGCTGTACGCCGAGCTCATCGGCGAGGTCCGTCCCCTCGACGGTGCCCGCGACCTCGTCGTCGACCTCAGCGAGGCGGGCCTGCAGGTCGTGCTCGCCTCCTCGGCCAAGCCGGACGAGGTGGAGCACTACGTCGAGCTGCTCGGCGTCGCCGACCGCATCACGGGCGTCACCGACGCGGGCGACGTCGACGCCACCAAGCCCCAGCCGGACCTCGTCGAGGCGGCGCTGGAGCGGGCCGGCGTCGACGCGGCCGACGCGATCTTCGTCGGGGACTCCCGCTGGGACTGCGAGGCCGCCGGCCGCGCGGGCGTGGAGGTCGTGGCGATCCTCACCGGCGGCTACAGCGAGGCGGAGCTTCGCGACGCGGGCGCCGCCGACGTCTACGACACGCTCGCGCCGGTCGCCTCGCGGCTGACCTGATCGCTGTCGGGCGTCGGCCCCTCCGGATCGCCCTGCGGCGCGGGCTGCCGGTCGCCGAGCACGACCCCGGCGGCCAGCCCGACGAGCGCGTAGGCCGCCAGCACCACCAGCGGCCGGACGACGCGGGCGCCGTCGAAGTACGCGACGTTGCGGAGCGCTTCGGCCAGGCAGCCCGGCGGCAACCACGGGCCGGCCGCCCGGTGCAGGCCCGGCATGAAGTCCCAGCTCAGCTGCGTCCCCGACGCGGCGTTGCCGAGGATCAGGAACAGGACGATCCCCACGACGACCCCGGGCGGCCCCAGCAGCCCGATCAACGCCGTCGAGCAGGACGCGACGGCAAGCAGCGCCAGCGCAGCCACCAGCATCTCCCAGCCGAGGGGACCGGGCAGCGCATCCAGCGCGACGTGGCTCACGAGTGTCACCGCAAGCCCTCCGGCCAGCGAGTACGCACCGACCAGCGGCAGGCGTTGCCGCAGCTTCAGGGCCGGCGCGACGCTCGTCAGCAGCAGCGGCAGCACGAGCCCGAAGATGAGGATCGGGAACACCGCGTAGTCGAGCGCCGTGTCGTTGGGGTCGCGACGGGCCAGCGGGCGCACGACCTCGGCCTCCGGCGGGGCGCGCAGTCCGGCGGCCGCCGGCAGCCGTCGGGCCAGGAGCTCGGTGGTGGTCTGCCCCACGGCGGGGGCCAACAGGAGGTGCGGGCTGCGCGGCGATGCCACCAGCGCGGCGTCGACCGTCCGCTCGGCGATCAGGTCCAGCGCGCCGGCCCGGTCATCAACCCGGTGAACGTCGTACTCGCTGCGATGCGTCCGCTCGATGCGGTCTGCCAGCACGGCGCCCGTGCCGGCCGTGACCACCGCCACGGGCACCCGGTGCGGCTCCGGTGTGGCCACCGCGAACGTGAAGCTGAAGGCGTACCCCGCGATGAGGGCCACGCTGACGCCCAGCGCGATGACCGCGCGCCCCAGCGGCCCGGGCATCACACCGGTGCGATGTGCACGGCAGCGTCCTTGAAGGTGGGCTGCTTGGAGACGGCGTCGAAGCGGGTGGCCGTCATCTCGTTCGCCGCGCGGGAGATGCCGTCGGTGTCCCAGCTGCCGTAGTGGAACGGGACGAACACCGTGCCGGGCCGGCCGTCCACGAGGCGGGCGGGCGCGCGGATGCTGCCGCGCGCGTTGCTGATCTCGACCACCGCACCGTCCGGGATGCCTCGCTCGGCCGCGTCGCGGCGATCGACCTCGACCCACACCTCCGGAGCGGCGGCGACGAGCTCCGGCGCGCGGCCGGTCTTCGTGCGCGTGTGGAAGTGGAACATCGTGCGACCGCTCACCAGGCGCAACGGGCGCTCGTGACTCGGAGGCTCCGGCTCCGGCTCGTGCACCGCAGCGCGGAGCATGCCCTTGCCCTCCGGGTTGAACGCGCGGTACCACTCCTCCCCGAGCGGCTCGCCGCTGTTGAGGTCCTTGCCGTAGCTCTCGCAGTCATCGGGATGCGCGGCGGCGAAGCCGTCCGCGAACAGCCGCTCGCCGCCCCACTGCACGCCGCCCTCCTCGCGCAACCGGTCGTAGGTGATCTCGGTGTAGTCACAGGGGCGTCCGGCGCTCGCGCGCTGCCAGGCCCGGTAGGCGTCCTCGGGGGTGCTCCACGACACCAGCGGTGCCCCGTCGCGGTCGCGCAGGTCCAGGCGGGCGGCGACGTCGCAGAAGATGTCCAGGTCCGGCCGCGCCTGCCCCGGCGGGTCGACCGCCTTCTCGTTGAGGTGGACGGTGCGGTCCGCGTTGGTCTGCACACCCGTCTTCTCGGCCCACGTCGCGGCCGGCAGGACGACGTCGGCCAGCGCGGTCGTCTCGTTGGGGAAGATGTCCTGGGCGACGACGAAGAGGTCCTCCGAGCCGAGGATGTCGCGGATGCGGTGCAGCTCGGGCAGCGAGACGGCCGGGTTGGTGGCTGAGATCCAGAGGAACTTGATGTCCCCCTTCTCGGCCAGGTCGAAGATCTGCATGGCGTGCGTCGGCGGCCCGTCGTGGGGGAAGTCCTCGACGTTCCAGATCTGCCGCAGCTGCTCGATGTGCTGCGGGTTGGCCCAGTTGCGGAAGCCGGGCAGGTCGCCGTTGGCCCCGGTCTCGCGCGTGTTCTGCGCGGTCGGCTGGCCGTTCATCTGCAGGACCGCGGCCCCGGGCCGCCCGAGCATGCCGCGCAGCAGGTGGATGTTGTTGATCTGGCACGCGCTCGCCGTCGCCTGGTGGGCCTGGTAGACGCCCTGCAGGACGGTCGAGACCAGGCGGTCGCAGGTGCCCAGCAGCTCGACCGCCGCGTCGATGTCGCGCACCTCCAGACCGGTGAGCGGCGCGGCACGCAGCGGCGACCAGCCGCTGACCGCGCGCTCGAGCTCGTCGAGCCCGACGGTGCAGGCGCCGACGTACAGCTCGTCCACGTGGCCGTGGGCGATCAGCTCGTGCTGCAGGGTCAGCAACAGCGGCAGGTTCGCCCCTGGACGGACCGCGAGGTGCAGCTCGGCGTGCCTGGCGGGTGTCGTCGTCCGGGGGTCGACCACCAGCAGCCGGGGCGGCTCGTCACCGGTGAGCCGGTCGTGCATCCGCTCCCAGAGCACCGGCTGGGTCTCGGCGACGTTGTGACCCCACAGCGCCAGCGCGTCGCAGTCGTCGATGTCGGCGTAGGACCCGGGCTGGCCGTCGCAGCCGAAGCTCTCCTTCAGCGACTCGCCGGCCGTCGCGGTGCACAGCCGCGTGTTGCCGTCGAGGTGCGGCGTCCTGATCCCGGCGCGCGCCAGCGTCGCCAGCGTCCAGTAGTCCTCGATGTACAGCTGGCCGGAGGTGTAGAAGCCGATCGACTCCGGGCCGTGGCGGGCGACGAGCTCCCGGATCTTCTGCGCCACCGCGTCCAGGGCGCCGTCCCAGGAGACCTCCTGGCCGTGCAGCAGCGGCGCGGTGAGCCGGTCGGAGCTGGCGTTGGCCTGCCAGCCGTAGCGGTCGGTGACGCACAGGCGACCGCGGTTGACGCGGTCGCGGCCGACCCCGCGCACGCCGACGATCCGCCCGTCCTTGACGGCCACGTCCATCGCGTCGCCGTTGGAATGCAACAGCGACGCGGTGTGGGCCCAGCGGTCGACGTCCTCGGCGGTGATGCCCGCGGCGTACTGCTCGTCGACGCGGACGCTCCAGCTCATGCCCAGCGGTGCTGTAGAGGTTCCACCGGAGTCGGTGTGCCCGTCCCGCGACGGACCAACCACCGACGTTGGTTGTGTCGGCGGGCCGGAAACCCGACGGACATGGATGCCGTCAAGACCGCAGGCCGCATGACCGAGGCGCTGGAGACGCTGGAACGGGCGCGCGGGCACCTCATGTCCTTCCACCAGCTCGTCGGATCGGCCGACCTGGCGCTCGACGACGTCGTCGCGGGGCTGCGCGAGAACGGGCACGAGGACCTCGCCCGGCGCGTCGAGACCGAGCTGCTGGGGCGCAACGTGATCCCCGACCGCTGGACCTTCGAGATCGTCGAGGAGTTCGACGACGGCTACTGGAGCGTCTTCCGCGACAGCGAGAAGGCGGTGCGCGACGCCCTCACCGGCGGCCGCCGCCACGTGTACGAGGCAGACATGAAAGCGCAGCGTCAGACCCCCAGGTCCGGGTAGCGCAGCTCTTATGAGCAAGACCACAACCGGACCACTCGGCGGACTCGTCGGCGCGGTCAAGGAGAAGGCGGGCGAGCTGCTCGGCCGTCCGGCCTTGCAGCGTGAAGGCGAGCTGCAGCAGCACCAGGCCGAGGCCGAGGTGCAGGCGGCGGAGCGCCGCCGTGACGCCGATGCGCGCCGCGAGCGCGCCGACATCGCCGCCGAGCATGCCGCCGTCCACGAGGAGGCCGCCGCGGTGCGCGCCGACCGCGAGGAGGGCGAGGCCATCGAGGCGGCCGAGCGCGACAAGGCGCTCGCCGACCAGCGGGCGCAGGCCGAGCGCGGGCACGAGCACCGCGAGAGCAAGGCCGAGGCCGCAGCGGCCGACCGCCTCGACCGCGCCGCCGACGACATCGATCCCGACACGGAGTCCTGACCAACCCATGACCGTGCTCACCGCCGTCCCCCGCAACGCCGTCCGCCTGGGCCTGGCGGCCGCCGGCACCCCAGCCCGGATGCTCGGCTCGCCGCCGTGGGCCGACCGCGCCGACGCCTCGATCCGCGAGCTCGTCGGGCAGCTCCTCGGCGACGACCAGCTCATCGCCGAGGCCGAGGAGAAGCGCATCGCGGCTGCCGAGCGTGACCGCGCCGAGCGCCTGCGCGACCACGCCGATCACCGCGAGCAGGCCGCCGACAGGCGGCGGGCGCAGCGCAAGAGCGACGCCGCCGACCGCGCACGGGGCGAGAAGCGCGCCGCCGGCGCGCGGGCCGACCGGCGCCGCGAGGCGGCGGCGAAGACCGCCGGCGCCGAGCGCGAGCGCGCCCTCGCCGAACGCGAGCAGGCGCTGCAGGCCGAGAGCGAGGCGCTCGCCGCCGAGGACCGCGCCACCAGGCTGGCCAAGCAGGCCGACGCCGTCAAACGACAGAGGAGCTGACATGCCACCACGTGGTGTCAAGCCCGGGACCAAGCGGGCCCGGCAGTACGAGCACATCACGCAGTCCGAGAAGGACCAGGGTCGCTCCGAGGAGCGGGCCGAGGAGATCGCGGCGCGCACGGTCAACAAAGAGAAGGCCCGCCACGGCGAGTCGCAGACCGCGTCGCGGACCTCGACGCAGGACATCTCCTCCGGACGCCGGGGCGGCAGGCGCTCCGGCACCGACCGGCCGAAGGGCCGCACACGCGACCAGCTCTACAACGAGGCCAGGAAGCTCGGCATCGAGGGCCGCTCGAAGATGAACAAGGACCAGCTGCTGCACGCCGTCAACGGCGCGCGATGAAGCTGATCTTCCCGTTGGTCTCCAGCACCGCGACGTGCACCTGGCCCAGGTCCTCGATCTGGGCCAGGCGGGCCTCCGCCTCCAGCTCGCCGTAGGTCAGGCGCTCGCGGCGCATGTTGCGCTCGATGACCTTGCCGTCGAGGACGAGCACCAGCGGCTCGCCCTCGAGGATCCGCTCGGCCAGCGGCACGCGGAAGCTCAGGTACGACGAGGACACCACCAGCACCGTCAGGGTGCTGAGCACGATGACCATCCCGGTCAGCGAGTAGTCGCTCTGCGTCACACCCTGCTGCACGAGGTCGCCGATGACGACCAGCAGCACGACGTCGAAGGGCCCCAGGGTGTTCAGCTCGCGGCGCCCGATGGCGCGCGTGATCGTCACGACGAGCACGAACATCACGACGGTCCGGAAGACGAGGTCCACTACGGCATCACCACCAGGTCGTCGTCGGTCCGGGCCAGCAGGCGCGAGCCGTCGCGCAGGGTGACGCTGCGGTCGCGGCGCCCGCTGGAGTTCGCCGGGTTGGCCTCGATCTGGATCCAGACCGTGAGCCGGTCGCCGGCTGCCAGGCGGTCATAGCCCAGCGACAGCAGGCCGCGGTCGGAGCTCTCCGACGTGGGCGACGGCTCGATGGTGTTGAGCTGCATCTGCTCGGTCCACCCCGGCCCCAGCACCAGGACGGGATGGTCGATCCGCTGCCGCGCCAGGATGTCGATCCGGCCCTGGTAGAACAGTCCGCCCCGCACCGTGTGCGGCGCCTTGACGGAGAGCGTCGCCGCCGTCGCCGCCGCGCGTGAGGTCCGCGGCTCCTGCCCGAAGCCGTTGAGCAGCGCGGTGGCGACCACGCCTGTGAGCAGCGCGAGGACCACCCGTCGCACCCATGGCTCCCCGGCCCGGCCGGCAAGGTCGAGGTGGCGGTCCCGGCCCAGAGAATGTGGCAGCCGGGGGTCCGGCGACATACCCATGCAGCGGATGTACCCGTCCCCGCGTCAGCGACCTCGCGATGGGTAGGGCTCGACTGTGCATTCGTTTCGCCACGATGCGCTCATCCACCGCGACGACGACGAGCTCGTCGCCCTGGCCGTCCCGTTCGTCAGCGATGGCGTGGAGCACGGGGACGCCGTGCTGGTGCGGCTGTCGGCCGGCCAGCACGTCGCGCTGCTCGACGCCCTCGGCGGCCCGCGCGGCGTGACGTTCATGCCGGCGACCGAGGACGTCGGCCCGCTCTCGCTGCTGGCCCGCGACCGCGCGCAGGTGGCGCACGCCCTGCAGGCCGGCGCGGGGCACGTCCGGGTCCTCGCGCCGGCGCCGTGCCGGGGCGGGACGCAGTGCCTGCGCAACGAGGCCGCGCTGACCCATCACCTGGAGCACCTGCCGGTCTGGCAGGTGTGCGCCTACGACGCTCGGGCGCTGCCGGATGACGTGCTGCTCGACGCCGGCCGCGCGCACGGTGCGTTGCGCAGCGCGCGCGGGGTCGAGGCCAGCTCACGGCTGGAGGACCCCCGGGCGCTCCTGCTCGGCTGCGCCGAGCACGAGGCCGATCCGCTCGAGCAGCAGGCGCCCGCCGCCGTGCTGGTCGAGCCGGACCGGACCGACCTCATGGAGCTCGTCGAGCGGCTCGGGCGCCACAGCGCGCTGCCGCCGGACAACATCGACGCGCTCCGGTTGGCCGCCGTCCTGGTCCTCGACAACGCCCTCACGCATGGGCGTTCGCCCGTGACGGTGCACGCGTGGGGCGACCGCGAGCGCCTGGTCCTCAGGATCCACGACGCCGGCCCGGGGCCGGCCGACCCGTTCACGGGCCTTGCGCCGCAGGACGCCGCGGGCCGGCCCAACGGCCTGTTCCTGGTGCACGAGGCCGTGTCGACCGTCAGCCTCCTCTACGCGCCCGACGGGTTCGCCGTGCGACTGGTGGAGTGCGCCTGACCGAGGGCGGAGGGCATCAGCCACCCGCGGTCGTGCCGGCGCACCGTCCCGCGCCGGTCGAGCTCCTTCAGCGCCAGCGACACCGTCGGCCGCTCCGCGCCGATGAGCTGGCCGAGCGCCTGGTGGGTGAGCCGCAGCTCGATGAGCACACCGCCCGGAGTCATGCGCCCCCAGCGCGTCGCGAGATGCTCGAACAGCCGTTGCAGACGGTCCTCGACGCGCGGCAGGTTGCTGATCGCCTGCAGCCACAGGCCACGCTCGGCCCACTGCGCGGTGCGGTCGACGAACTGCGCGATGAGGCTCGGCCAGCGCGCCGCCGCGCGGAGGAACAGCTCGCCCACGATGAACAGCTCGCTGGGGACCGCCGCCCGCCCGACCAGGGCGACGCTGTCGTCGTGGGTGAGCCGGAGGACGTCCCCCGGTCCCACCAGCTGTGAGGAGACCCGCGCGTCGAGCTGCAGGTCGCGGACGAGCAGGCCGTGTCCGACCATCAGCGCGAACGGTGCGCCGTAGGGCGGCACCTGTCGCGCCGGGTCGAAGGGGCCCGCGGGGATCTCGATCCGGGTGACGACCGTCCTGCGGATGGCCTCCGCGCGCTCGAACAGGGGGATGCCCTCCGCAAGATCGGCATCGACCTCGAGCAAGCGCCGGTACTGCACTGCATCCCTCCGTGATGAGGCTGGAGACACGCAGAAGCCGGTGCCCGTGAGTCCGAGCGCCGTCCCCGTTCGGTCAGGACGAGAACCAGAGTGGGCGCCGGTCAGACGTCCGCTCCACGCCGAGCCTATCGCCTGGTGCGGCAGGCGCTCTCCGGGTACCCCTTCAGCCATGTCCATCCGGCTCACCGTCAACGGCGGCCCGCCCGCGGGCACCGTCATCCAGGACGCCGAGGCGCTCGGCCTGGCGGTGATCGCCGCGCGGTTCCATCGCAGTGCGACGACCTACGTCCTGGCCGACGAGCCGCCGCAGGAGGCCGTTGCCGAGCTCTGCGAGCGGGCCGACTTCGACACGGTCACCGTCGAGCAGAACGCCTGACCGGGTCTGTCCACCCTGACGCGGTCAGGGAACCTTCTCGTGACCGGGTTTGCCCATGTGTTTTTGCGAGTTTGGCGGGCAGGATCACCCTGCGATGACCGAGCTGATGACGGAAACCACGTTGATCCGGCGCTACCACCAGGACGGCGACCTTGCTGCGCGTGAAGCGCTGATCGAGCAGCTGACGCCGCTCGTGCGCCACATCGCCCTGCGCTACGCCAACCGGGGGGAGCCGCTGGACGACCTCATCCAGGTCGGCACGATCGGCCTCATCAAGGCGGTCGACCGCTTCGAGCTCGACCGCGGCGCCAAGCTGTCGACGTTCGCCGCCCCGAACATCGCCGGCGAGATCAAGCGCCACTTCCGTGACCGCGGGTGGGCGATCCGTCCCCCGCGCGACGTCCAGGAGCTCGGCGCCAAGCTGACCCGGACCGTCGACGCCCTCACCGTGAAGCTGCAGCGCTCCCCGAACGTGACCGAGCTCGCCGAGGCGCTCGAGGTGAGCGAGGAGCAGATCCTCGACGCCATGGTCGGACAGCAGACCTACTCGACCGTGTCCTTCGAGGAACCGATCGGTGAGAACCGCACCGCGCTGGACGTGCTCGGTGCCGAGGACGCCGACTTCGACGTCGCCGAGGCCCGCGCGCTGCTGGACTCCTGCCTGCCGTCGCTGGATCCGCGCTCGCAGCGCATCGTCCAGCTGCGCTTCCACGAGGAGCTGACCCAGCGGGAGATCGCCGACCAGCTCGGGATCTCCCAGATGCACGTCTCCCGCCTGCTGCGCCGTGCCCTCGACGATCTGCGCGAGCAGCTCGACGCGCCCGGCGTGGCCGAGCAGACGCTGCAGACCCGCCGGCACCTCCGCGTCGCCTGACGCGCGGGCGCGATCAGCTCGGCTGGAGGTAGAAGATCTCCGCCGAGACGTCGCGCTCGACGTCGATGCCGCTGATGAAGGCGACGACCTTGCGACCGAGGATGCCCTCGACCACATCGCGAAGGTCCGCCTCCCGGGCGTGCTGGAAGTACAGGCGCGTGTCCCGGAGGCGCTGGTGCTCGCCGAGCTTGGCCAGCGTCGTCTCCGCCGGGGTCATCGACTCGCGCAGCGTCACCACGACGCAGTCGGGCCCGGCGTACTCCGAGCGGGCGCTCGACGGGCCGCGGCCGAACAGCTCCTTGTAGAGCCGGACCATCTCGTTGGACAGCTTGACCATGCGCGGATCAGGGGCAGCAACCACGCCGGGAGGTTTGCCCGCACCCACCTGATCCCCTCCCGCCCACGTTGGTTTTCGACGTTGGACGTGGGGTCGTCGCCATACTGCACCAGACCGGTTGGCTTGGTGGACACCCCGTGGACCGGACCGCGGTTCTGGGTACACCCACGACCATGAGCACCACAGTCGTCGGCTTCGACGGATCCGAGCGGTCGCTGCGGGCCCTGCGCTACGCCGCCCGGCGGGCCGCACCCGGCGGCCGGCTCATCCTGGTCTGCGCGACCGAGCCGACCGGCCAGTGGGCCGGCGGGTTCGAGGGCGGCCCGCCGCCCGAGATGCTGGAGGAGGAGGCGCGTCAGCGCGACGAGCGCGTGGCCCGCATGTTCGCCTCGCTGACCCCGGCGGACGTGGGCGGCGCGGCCTACGAGACGGTGGCCCGCGAGGGCCGCGCGGCCGTCGTCCTGGTCGAGGTGGCCGACGAGTACGACGCCGACGAGATCGTCGTCGGCACCCGCGGGCACGGTGCGCTGCGCGCGCTGCTGGGCAGCACCTCCCATGCGCTGCTGCACGAGTCCGACCGCCCGGTCGTCGTCGTCCCGGAACCACCTGCGGCGGAAGATAGGTAGCACGCTGCGGGCGGTTAGGCAGCCCGACCGATGGCGGGCCGAAGTGCGGGACGCACCATGCGTCCGTGCCTTCCTCTCCTCCCTCCCGTCCCCGCCTCGTCCTGGTCATCGCCGGTGTCGTGGCGTTCATGTCCTTCCTCGACGCGACCATCGTCAACGTCGCCTTCGGCGACATCGCCGCGTCGTTTCCCGGAAGCAGCCGCAGCACCCTCAGCTGGGTCCTGTCGGCGTACACGATCGGCGTCGCTGCGACGCTCGTCGCCTTCGGCCGCCTCGGTGATCTGCTGGGTCGCCGGCGGCTGTTCCTCGCCGGCCTGACGGTGTTCACCGCATCCTCGGCGGCCTGCGCGCTGGCGCCCACGGTCGGGCTGCTGATGGTCGCCCGCGCGGTCCAGGCCCTCGGCGTCGCGGCGATGTCGCCGTCGTCCGCGGCGCTGCTGCTGCGGGCCACGCCGTCGGCCCACAAGGTTCGCGCGCTGGGGGTGACCAGCGTCTGCGCTGCGCTCGGCTCGGCGCTCGGCCCGGTGTTCGGCGGCCTGCTGATCGAGGCCTCGAGCTGGCGGCTGGTGTTCCTCGTCAACGTGCCGATCGGCATCGCGACGTTCGCGCTCGCCTGGGTCGTCCCGGACGAGAGCCGTGGCGAGCGGACCGTCAGCCGACCCGACCACGTCGGCGTCGCCGCGCTGGCCGGCGCGGCCGGGCTGCTGTGCCTGGCACTGCTGCAGACGGGCGCCTGGGGCTGGACGTCGACGCCCACCGTGGCGTGCTTCGCCGGCAGCGCGCTGTGCTGGATGCTCACCGCCCACTCCTGCCGCACCCACCCCGCCCCGCTCGTCGAGCCGCACCTCCTGCGCCTGCCGACGTTCCGTTGGAGCAACGCCGCGATCGTGCCGTTCGGCGCCGCCTACTTCGGGGTGACGCTGACCAACCTCATCTTCCTCACCGAGGTCTGGGGCTGGTCGGTGGTCGACGCCGGGCTGGCCGTCACGCCGTCGGCGCTGGTCGCCGCGCTGGTCGCGCGGCCGGCCTCGTCGGTGGCCGAGAGCGGTCGGACCGCGGCGGTCGTCGCCGCGGGCGCGGTCACCTTCGTCGCCGGCGCGACCTGGATGCTCGGCCAGGCCACCGTCCATCCGGACCTGCTGGGCGTCTGGCTGCCGTCGGCGCTGCTGACCGGCGCCGGCCTGGGCATGACGATGCCGACGCTGAACACCGCGGGCATCGCCGCGCTGGCCCACCGCGACGTCGGCGTCGGCAGCGGTGTCATCGCCACCTCGCGCCAGCTCGGCGGGGTCCTCGGCGTGGCGATCAGCATCGCGCTGCTCGGCACCCCCGACCCGGCGGACGTGCTGCCCGCCTTCCAGCGCGTCTGGCTGTTCGCCGCGGCTGCCGGGCTGCTGTGCGCCGTCGCGGTGCTGCCGCTGGCGCGCCTACAGCGCCCGCGCGTGGATCTCCAGGTCGCATTCGACCGCTAGCAGCGGCTCCAGGTGCGGGTGGTCGTCCTCGAGGCGACCGACCCGCGCCAGGGCGTAGCCGCGGCGCCGGTACCACCCGCGGAGCAGCTCCTTGCTCGGATGGGTGCCCACCCGTGGGACGAGCAGCTCGAGCTCCATCGTGGTGCGGCGGCGCTCGCGGGTGACCGCCTCGGCCTGGTCGAGCAGCGCGTTGCCGATGCCCCGGCCGCGGTGCTCCGGCGCCGCGGCCAGCATGCCGAAGCAGCCGACGCCGGGTCGGGCCTCATGGACGCGGACGACGCCGACCAGCACGCCGTCGGCGAACGCGCCGTGCAGCAGGCCGTCGGAGATGTCCTGCACCGCCTCGGTGACCGTCGTGCGCCTCATCCCGGGCCTCCAGAGCCCGGCCTCCGCGACCGCGTAGACCGGGTTCACCAGCGCGACCACGGCGGTGGCGACGTCGTCTGAGGCATGGAGCAGCCGCACGTCCATGCGACGCATGATCCCCGGCCCGACGCGGTACGGTCGCCGCATGCGCGGGCTCATGCAGGATGACCACCCCCTGACCGTCCAGCACCTGCTGGACCGGATGCGTCGCTGCTACGCCGACGGCCAGGTGACGACCAAGCTCGAGGACGGTGTCGCCCGTGCCGGATACGACGAGGTCGTGGCCCGGGTCGACGCGCTGGCCGCCGGGCTGCTGGAGCTCGGCGTCACCCACGAGATGCGGGTCGGGTCGCTGTGCTGGAACACCCAGCAGCACCTGGAGATCTACCTGGCGGTGCCGTCGCTGGGCGCCGTACTGCACACGATCAACCTGCGCCTCAACGAGGAGCAGCTGATCTACACGATCGACCACGCGGGCGACGAGGTCATCATCGTCGAGGAGTCGCTGGCGCCGCTGCTGGAGCCGATCGCCGACCGCCTGCCCAAGGTCCGGCAGTACGTGCTGATCGGGGACTTCCAGACCACGTTGTCGCCGGCCGTGAGGTATGAGGACCTGCTCAGCCGCCACCGCGACGCGTCGGTGTCCTACCCGTCCTTCGACGACCGCAGTGCTGCGTCCATCTGCTACACGAGCGGCACGACCGGCAACCCGAAGGGCGTCGTCTACACGCACCGCTCCACGTTCCTGCACTCCATGCACCTCTGCATGGTCGACACGATGGGCATCCGCAACGCCGACCGCCTGCTGCCGATCGTGCCGATGTTCCACGTCAACGCGTGGGGCATCCCGTTCGCGGCCGCGATGGTCGGTGCCGACCTCGTGTTCGCGTCGCGCTTCGTGCGGCCCGACGTCATCGCGGGGCTCATCGAGTCCGAGCGCGCGACGTTCTCGGCCGCGGTGCCGACGGTGTGGTGGGACGTGCTGCGCCATGCCGATGAGCACAAGCCCGACCTCTCGTCGCTGCGGATGATCGGCTGCGGTGGCGCGGCGGTCCCGATGCCGCTGATGCGCGCCTTCGAGGAGCGCCACGGCGTGCAGATCATCCAGCTGTGGGGCATGACCGAGACGGGGCCGCTGGCGACGGTGGCCCACCCGCCCAAGGGGGTGGACGAGGAGTCGCACTGGCGCCACCGCGACCGCGCCGGCCGGATCAACCCGGGCGTCGAGCTGCGGATCGTCGACGACGGCGGCCAGGTGCAGCCCTGGGACGGCGAGGCCGTCGGCGAGATCCAGGTCCGCGGGCCGTGGATCCTGGCCGAGTACCTCGGTGAGGACGTGCCGGAGAAGTTCCAGGACGGGTGGCTGAAGACCGGCGACATCGGCATGGTCGACCCGGGCGGTTATGTCCGCATCACCGACCGCTCCAAGGACGTCATCAAGTCCGGGGGCGAGTGGGTGTCGTCGCTGGACCTGGAGGCGGCGATCGCCTCGCACCCCGATGTGCGCGAGGTTGCCGTCATCGCGATGCCGCACGAGCGCTGGACCGAGCGGCCGCTGGCGTGCGTGGTCGTCGAGGAGGGTCGCGAGCCGTCGATCGACTCGCTGCGCGAGCACTGCGTCCCCCAGGTCGCCAAGTGGTGGCTGCCCGACGCGTGGGCGTTCATCGACGAGGTGCCCAAGACCTCCACCGGCAAGTTCGACAAGAAGCTGCTGCGCGCGCGGCTGGCCGACGGCGAGCTGTCGCCGGTGGCCGACACGTCGGTGGCGTCTTGAGCGGTGCCGACCTCGACCTGCAGCTGCCCGGCGGCACCCTGCGGGCCTGGTCGTTCGGCCCGGAGGACGGGCCGTTGGTGCTCGGCGCGCCGGGCCTGACGGCCAACAGCCGCTCGTTCGCGGCGATCGCGCCGGCGCTGGCGGCGGCCGGCCGCAGTTTCGTCGCGCTGGACCTGCGCGGCCGCGGCCACAGCGCGCCCACCGGGCCGGGCACCTACGGCTGGGGTCATCACGCCGCAGACCTCGTGGCGGCGGCTGGTGCCCTCGGGCACGACCGCTTCGACCTCGTCGGGCACTCGATGGGCGGGTTCGTCGGGCTGCAGTTGGCCCACGACGCGGGCCCTGCGCTGCGGCGGCTGGTGCTGGTGGACGCCCTCGGCACGCCGGACCCCGACGCCCTCATCCCGATCGTCGCCGCGCTGGAGCGCCTGGGCCGGGTGTCGGCGTCGGCCGACGCGCACGTCGCGGCCGTCCGGGAGGCCGGTGTCGTGCAGCCGTGGTCCCAGCTCTGGGAGGACCACTACCGCTACGAGCTGACCGACGTGGACGGCGGAGTGGCCTCGCGCACCGTGCGCGACGCGGTCCTCGAGGACGCGTCCTACCCCGCGACCCACCCGCCGCAGGGGCTGTGGGACGCGGTCACCATGCCCGTCCTCCTGGTCTGCGCCGCCGTCGGCCTCGGCCCGGACGGCGGTGGCATCGTCACCGCCGCCGACCGCGACGCGTTCACAGCAACCCACACCAACTGCACCGTCCTCGAGGTCGACGCCAACCACTACGGCGTCATCGAGCACCCCGACACGATCGCCGCCGTCACGACCTTCCTCGCCTGACCCCCACCCGTCGAACACGCTTTTGTGCCGCGTCAGCGGGGTGCAAAAGCGTGTTCGGCACCCCGGGTCGCGTCTTTACAAGGCAACTTGACATTGTGTAAAGCGTGGTCGTAAAGTCGGGCCATGCCCGCCTTGATTGCCGACATCGACCTCGCCGATCCGCAGCTGTGGGACGACGGCGTCCCGTGGGACGTCTTCGCCACGTTGCAGCGCCAGGCGCCCGTCCACTTCAGCCGCCAGGACGTCGCCCCCGACGAGGGCGGCTTCTGGTCGATCACGACGTTCGCGGACATGCACACGGTCACGCGCGACTTCGAGGGCTTCAGCAGCGAGCGGCGCGGCATCTTCCTCGTCGACGACATCGGCGTGCCGCTGGACGTGCAGCGGCTGCAGATGATCTCGATGGACCCGCCGCGCCACACCCGGCTGAAGAAGATCGTGGGCAGCGCCTTCACCCCAAAGGCCGTCGCCCACCACGAGCAGTCGATCCGCAAGATCGTCACGCACGTCCTCGACGCGGTCGCCGACAAGCCGGAGTTCGACCTCGTCGCCGACGTCGCCCGCCCCATTCCCGCCCGCGTCATCGGCGAGATGCTCGGCACCCCGCCGGAGGACGACGAGAAGCTCGTCCACTGGACCAACGTCTTCACCGCCTTCGAGGACCCGGAGGTCCGCAAGCAGTGGACGAACACCGAGGAGGTGTTCACGGAGATCGTCCAGTACTGCCACGCGCAGATCGAGGCGCGCCGCGCCGACCCGACCGACGACCTCGTCTCCCGCCTCATGAACGCCGAAGTCGATGGCGACCGCCTCGACGACGCCGAGATCGCGGTCTTCTTCATCTTGCTGATGGCCGCCGGCAACGACTCCACCCGCGCGACCTACAGCGGCATCATGAAGACGCTGCTGGAGCAGCCCGACATCAAGCAGCGCCTCATCGACGACCCGGAGCTGATCCCCAACGCCGTCGAGGAGGGCCTGCGCATGAACCCCGCGTTCGCGTTCATGGCCCGCGCCGCGACGAGGGACGTCGAGCTGCACGGCCAGACCATCAAGGAGGGCGACCGCGTCCTGCTGTGGTACCTGGCCTCCAACCGCGACGAGACCGTGTTCCCCAACCCGCACGAGTTCGACCTGGACCGCGACAACCGCGAGGACCACCAGGCCTTCGGCGCCCGCGGCCGGCACTTCTGCCTCGGCGCCGCGCTGGCCCGCCTGGAGCTGAGGATCTGGATCGAGGAGACGCTGAAGCGCATGCCCGATCTCGAGCTCAACGGTGAGTGCAACCGCGTCCGCGCGCTCTTCCTCAACCAGTACAACTCGATCCCGGTGCGTCGCGCCGCGTAGGCCGCGGCACCACGGGTGCCAAGGCCCCGTCCGGGCGTTCGGTAGGCGACTCGGCAGATACGGCAAAACTGCCGATGGCAGGGCGTCCCCCGGCTCGTAGCTTCTCGGTCAGGTTCACACAACCACCGACCCACCAAGGAGACACGCCATGCCCACCTACCTGATCGAGCGCGAGATTCCCGGCGCGGACAAGCTCACCGACGAGGAGCTCCGCGGCATCACGCAGAAGTCCAACGAGGTCGTCGAAGGTCTCGAGCGCCCGTACACGTGGCGTCACAGCTACGTCGCCGGCGACAAGATCTACTGCGTCCACGAGGCCGAGAGCGCCGACGACGTCCTCGAGCACGCCCGGTGCGGCGGCTTCCCGGCCAACCTCGTCGCCGAGGTCTCGGCCGTGTTCGACAGCACCGGTCCCCGCGGCCTTCCGGCCTGACCTACACTCGGCCCATGCCCCCGGGGGGACTCATCGGGCGTGCAGCGGAGCGGGCCCAGCTGGACGCCGCGGCAGCCGCCGCGGCGGACGGCCGTGGCTCGCTGCTGCTGATCGGCGGGGAGGCCGGAGTCGGCAAGACCCGCCTGGCCACCGACGTGCTCGGCGCCGGCGAGCTGCGCTTCCTGCGCGGTGCCGCGATGCCGTCCGGCTCGCCCTACGGCCCGCTCACCGCCGCGCTGCGCGCCTACCTGCGCGCGGTGCCCGGGGGGCTGAACGGCTGCGGGCCGCTGCGTCAGCAGCTCGCCGTGCTCCTGCCGGAGCTGGGTCCCGGCGGCACCGTCCCCGACCGGGCGACGATGGTCGAGGCCATCCGCTGCGGCCTGGCCACCATCGCCGCCGACCAGCCGGCCGCGATCCTGCTCGACGACCTGCAGTGGTCCGACGAGGCGACGCTGGAGCTGCTGTTGCCGCTGGCGTCCGCCGTCCGCGAGCTGCCGCTGCTGGTCGTCGGCACCTACCGCTCCGACGAGCTGCACCGCTCCCACCCCCTGCGCAACCTGCGCCACGACCTGCGGCGAGACCGGGCGCTTAACGAGGTCGACGTCCGGCCACTGGACGCCGCGCACGTCGGCGAGCTGCTCGCGGATCTCCTCGGCGAGGCCGCGTCCCCCCGGCTGGCGACCCTGCTCTACGACCGCACCGGCGGGACGCCCTTCTTCGTCGAGGAGCTGGCGTTCGCGCTGCAGGACGCCGACCGGCTGCTGCCCGGGCCCGACGGCCTGCAGCTCGCCCTCGACGAGGACGTCCCCCTCCCCGCCACCGTCCGCGACGCCGTCCTGGTCCGGGCCGCGCCGCTCTCGGAGCCCGCGCGTGCAGCTGCCGAGGCTGCGGCCGTCGCGGGCTACCGCTTCGACCTCGACGTCGTCAGCCGGCTCAGCGCCGACGATGGCCTGGGTGAGGTCATCGCCCACGGACTGATCACCGAGGACAGCGACGGGTGGGCGACGTTCCGTCACCCGCTCGTCCGCGACGCGCTCTATGAGGACATCCCGTGGCTGCGGCGCAGCGCGCTGCACCGCGGGCTCGCCGAGGCGCTCAGCGCCGCCGGCGGCGATCCCGGTCAGATCGCGGCGCACTGGCTGGATGCGCGCGACCACACGCGCGCGCTGGACGCCCTGCTCGTGGCCATCGGGGCGCGCGCCTCCGTGCACGCCTACCGCGACGCCGCCCGCCTGGGCCGCCAGGCACTGGACCTCTGGCCCGAGGGCGAGCGCGGCGCCGAGCGCCTGGCGACCCTCGAGGCCTTCGCCCACCACTCCGAGTTCGGCGGCGACCTCGCGGGCGCCGCCCGCGCGCAGCGTGAGGTCATCGCCGCGCGGCGCTCCTCCGGCGCGGGCCGTGCGCTGGCCGACGCCGAGCGCCGCATCGCCGGGATCTACGCGCTGCAGGGCGACCGTCCCCGGGCGCTCGCCGCGCGTCGGGTCTCCGCCGAGGCGTTCGCCGCCAGCGGCCTGCCCGGTGAGGCGGCGGCCGAGCGGCTGGTCATCGCCCAGTACCTGCAGTCGGCCGCCAAGCACGTCGAGGCCGCCGACACCGCGGCGCTGGCGCGTGCCGAGGCGGTCCGGGCCGGGCGCGTGGGGCTGCGCGTGCGGGCGATGGCCCTGGAGGGCGTGGCCACCGTGAAGGCCGGCCGCACCCAGGAGGGCATGGAGCTGCTGCACGAGGGCCTGGCCCTCGGCCTGGAGCACGAGCTGACGGCCGAGACCGCCGAGGTCTACCAGCGGCTGGGCACCGCCCGGGAGATCGCGGGCGACTACACCGGCGCCGCCGACGCGCTGGGCATGGCGCTGAACCTCTGCGAGGCCACCGGCGGCGAGGCGCTGCAGGCGGTCTGCCTGTCCTGCATGGCCTACGTCCTGCGCGAGCTCGGTGAGTGGAACGAGGTCGACGAGCTGTGCCGCCGCCTCATGGCCGACGGCGCCACCCCGGGCGACACGCTCGTCGCCGACGGGGTGCTCGGCACGGTGCTGGCCTGGCGGGGGCAGCCCGAGAAGGCACTGCCGCTGCTGACGCGCTGCCTGGAGACCGCGACGAACATCAGCGTCATCTCGATGATGACCGACAGCATCGCGTCGCTGGCCTGGCTGTTCGCCGAGCAGGGCGACGTCGAGCGCGCCGAGGAGCACTGCCGGCTGCTGCTGGAGCGTTGGGAGGACAGCGAGGACCACCACTACGCCGTCTGGGGGCTGCGCTGGGCCGCCGGGTGGCTGGCCGAGCAGGGCAACGTCGCCCTCGCGCGCGCGTGCGCGAAGTCGCTGTCGGGCATCGCCGCGACGACGGCCGCCCCCGACGCACTGGCCGCGCTGGCGTGCGCGCTCGGCGAGATCGCGCTGGCCGAGGGCGACGTCACGTCCGCCGCGGAGCAGCTCGTGCGCGCCGTCGAGCTGCACGCGACGCTGGACATCCCCTACGAGCGCGCGTCGGTGCAGCTGCGGGCGGGCGTCGCGCTCGCCGCGGCCGACCAGCGCGAGCCGGCGCTGGAGCACCTGGCCGCCGCGCACCGCGGCGCCCGCGGGCTGGGCGCCGTCCCGCTGGCGACGGCAGCCGCCGATCGGATCACCGCGCTGGGCGCGTCCCTCGAGGAGCATGTCGGCGCGCGCGCCGCAGACGACCACGCCCGCGGCGGCCTGTCGCGCCGCGAGCACGAGGTGCTGCGCCTGGTGGCCGAGGGCCAGACCAACCGCGAGATCGCCGACCGGCTGGTGCTGAGCACACGCACGGTCGACGCCCACGTCCGCAGCATCTTCACCAAGCTCGGCTGCCGGACCCGCACCGAGGCCGCCGCCCGCGCCGCGGAGCTCGGCCTGCTCGCCGTCGCGCCCTGAGGCCGCCGCCCGCGCGAGGTGGCGCGCGATGACCATGCGCCGCCGAGCGCGGCCTGCT
>CAYUDT010000001.1:238159-260891 GCA_964443695.1 uncultured Conexibacter sp.
GCGTGTCGATCTCATCGCGCGGGGGCCGATGAAACCGACACGCCTTTTACGCCGCCCGCGCGAGGTGGCGCGCGATGACCATGCGCCGCCGAGCGCGGCCTGCTCGCCGTCGCGCCCTATGGCGTGTCGATCTCATCGCGCGGGGGCCGATGAAACCGACACGCCTTTTACGCCGCTCGCGCGAGGTGGCGCGCGATGACCATGCGCTGGATCTGGTTGGTGCCCTCGAAGATCTGCATGACCTTCGCCTCGCGCATCATCCGCTCGACCGGGAAGTCCTTGGTGTAGCCGGCGCCGCCGAGGACCTGCACCGCGTCGGTCGACACCTGCATCGCGGCGTCGGTCGCGACGAGCTTGGCGATGGAGGCCTGCCGGGCGAACGGCAGCCCGCGGTCGCGCCGGCGCGCCGCCTCGAGCATCGCGGCCCGCGCGGTCTCCACGGCGGCCGCCATGTCGGCCAGCAGGAAGCCCAGGCCCTGGTGCTCGATGATCGGCTTGCCGAACGTCTCGCGCTCCTTGGCGTACTCGACGGCGCAGTCCAGGCACTTCTGCGCCAGCCCGACCGCGACGGCGGCGATGCCGAGCCGGCCGCTGTCCAGCGCCTGCAGCGCGATGCCCAGGCCCTGACCCTCCTCGCCGACGAGACGGTCCGCGTCCAGCGCCACATCGTCGTAGTCGAGGGTCGCGGTGGTCGAGCCGGTCAGGCCCATCTTGTGCTCCGGCGGCTGAGGCGACAGACCGTCGGCCTGCCCCGGGGACAGGAAGCAGCTGATGCCGCGCGACCCGTCCCCGGTGCGCGCGAACAGCGTGTAGAAGTCGGCCTCGCCGCCGTGGGTCACCCACGCCTTGGAGCCGCTGACGCGGAAGACGTCTCCGTCGCGGCGGGCACGGGCGCGCATGGCACCCGGGTCGGACCCCGCGTCGCTCTCGGACAGGCAGTACCCGCCCAGCAACGTGCCGCCGAGCATGTCCGGCAGCCAGCGCTCCTGCTGCTCGGCGGAGCCGAACGTCGCCAGCGGCCAGCAGGACATCACGTGCACCGAGACGCCGACGCCGACGGACGCCCACGCGCCGCCCAGCTCCTCCAGCGCCTGCAGGTAGACCTCATAGGGCAGGCCGCCGCCCCCGACCTCCTCGGGGTAGGGCATGGCCAGCAGGCCCAGCTCACCGAGCTTGGTGAAGACCTCGCGCGGGAACGCCTCGTCGGCCTCGGCCCGCGCGACGCGCGGCGCGAGCTCGCTGAGGGCGACGTCGCGGGCCATCGCGACGATGTCCTCGGCTTCGTGGGAGGGCAGCAGGCGTTCAGCGGGCATGCGGCGGACAGTACCAAAGAGCGTCCCGTGGTACTCTCACCAGGTCTTGCCGCTGGCCACCCCCCGCCATGAGGAGCTCCTCGACGAGCTCGTGCAGCTGTTCCTGGCCGCGGGCCTGCGCGACCTGAAGCTGGCCGACATCGCGGCGCGCCTGCGCTGCTCGAAGTCCACGCTCTACGCGCTCGGCCCCTCCAAGGAGCAGCTCGTCGCCACGGCGGCCAAGCGCTTCTTCCGGACGGCGACGGCGTTCGTGGAGGCCCGTACCGCGGCCGAGCCGGACGTGGCCCGCAGGATCGCCGCCTACCTCGCTGCCGTCGCGGACGCGCTCAGGCCGGCGTCGGAAGCGTTCATGACCGACCTGGTCGGCCACCCCGCGGCCCGCGAGGTCTACCGGCGCAACACCGAGATCGCCGCGGCGCGGGTGCGCGCGCTGATCGCCGACGGTGTCGCCGCCGGCGCCTTCCGCGACGTCCATGCCGCGTTCGTCGCCGACACGGTCGCGGCCACGATGGTGCGCATCCAGCGCGGCGAGGTCCGGGCCGCGACGGGCCTGGCCGACGCCGCCGCGTACGACGAGCTGGCCGCGCTGGTGCTCGACGGCGTGCGCACCCAGTAGGCGTCCGCTCCGCCGTACTGTACATTTGTCCAGTTCGGTCCCCGACGCCACCCTGCGCATGACACCTGATCCCTTCAGCGGGCTGCTCGCCCACGTCGCCGCGCTGGACGCCGGCGAGACCACCTCGATCGCGCTCATCGAGCGGGCACTGGCGCGCATCGACGCCGCGCAGCCCACGCTCAACGCCTTCCGCTGCGTGCGCCACGACAAGGCGCGCGAGGAGGCCGCCGCGGCCGACGCCCGGCGCGCCGCGGGTGAACGCGGCGCGCTGTTGGGCGTGCCGATCGCGATCAAGGACGACGTCGACCTCAGCGGCGAGTGCACGCCGTTCGGGTGCGAGGGCGACTGGCCCGTCGTCACCAAGGACGCCGAGATGGTGCGCCGGCTGCGCGAGGCCGGCGCGGTCATCGTCGGCAAGACGACGACGCCGGAGCTCGGGCAGTGGCCGATGGCCGAGGGCCCGGCGTTCGGCCAGACCCGCAACCCCTGGTCGCTGGAGCACACCCCCGGCGGCTCGTCGGGCGGAGCGGCCGCCGCGGTCGCCGCCGGACTGGTGCCTGCCGCGATCGGGTCCGACGGCGCGGGCTCCGTGCGCATCCCGGCGGCGTGGTCGCACCTGGTCGGCGTCAAGCCGCAGCGCGGGCGGATCAGCACCTGGCCCGACCCCGAGGCCTTCCAGGGCCTTACCTGCTTCGGACCCCTGACGCGCACGGTCGCCGACGCCGCGTACCTGCTCGACGTCGTGACCGGCAACCACACCGGGGACGTCCACCAGCCTCCGCGCCCGGAGGAGCCGTTCGCCACGGCAGCGGCGCGCGAGCCCGGGAAGCTGCGCATCGCGCTGTCGCTGCGCAACGCCTTCAGCGGCGTCCCGACCCGGCTGCACCCCGAGGTGCGGGCCGCGGTCGAGCGCCTGGCCGACGTGCTGCGCGGGCTCGGCCACGAGGTCGTCCGCTCCGAACCGCGCTACGGCCTGGTCGGGCTGAGCTTCCTCCCCCGCGGCCTCGGTGCCCTGCGCGAGTACAAGGGCCGGGTCGCCGACTTCGAGGTGCTCGACCACCGCACCAAGGAGAACATGCGCAACGGGCTGCTGCTGAAGCCGCTGTTGCCGGCGGCTCGGGCGGCCGAGCAGCTCCTGCACCGCCAGATCGGCGCGGTCTTCAACGGCGCCGACGTCGTCCTGGCCCCCACCACCGCGCAGCCGCCGCTGCCGATCGGCGCGCTGGACGGGCTGGGCGGGTACGCCACCGATCGCGTCGCGGTCGGGGCCTGCCCGTTCGCCTGGCCGTGGAACGTCCTCGGCTGGCCGGGGGTCAACGTCCCCGCGGGCCTGACGCAGGACGGTCGCCCGCTCGGCGCGCAGCTGCTCGGCCCGGCCAACTCCGAGGCGCTGCTGCTCTCGCTCGCGGCCCAGCTGGAGACCGTCGAGCGCTGGTATGAGCGGACGCCCGCCTACGCCCCGTCGGGCAGCGGCCTGGACGCGATGCGCTCGGCGTCGGCGTAGGAGACACCGAGCATCCGCAGGACCATCGCGGCGTGGTTGCTGTCGGCCCCCTCGGGCGCGACGCCTCCCTCGAGCACGGCCTGCATCGTCCCCAGCAGCGCCCCGCCCATCGCGTTGAGGGTCAGCGCCGGGTCGGTCACGCGGAAGCGTCCTGCGTCGACACCGGCCTGAATGTCCCGCGCCGCACGATGGCCCAGCGCACGGGCCAGCACGTGGTGGGTCAGGTCCAGGCGCAGGACCAGCCGCCCCCAGGTCGGCTCGGCGATCGCCAGCCGGACGAAGTGGCGGTGGGCGATGGCCATGACCTCGGCCGGGTCGGCGACGCCCGCGGTGAGCCGGTCCACCGCCGCGCCGTGCTCCTCGGTCATCGCGCTGAGGACGGCCTCGACGATCGCGTCCTTGTCGGCGAAGTAGTTGTAGAAGGAGCCGAACCCGACGTCGGCGCGGTCGGTGATCTCGTTGATGCGCGTGTTGTCGACGCCCTGCTCGGCGAACAGGTCGCGGGCGGCCTCGAGCAGGCGCCGGTTGGTCTCGGCGCGGCGCCGTTCCCGGCGGCCGGGGGCTGGGGTCTCCGTGGCCACGTCCGCCACGTTAGCCGCCGGACGCGACGGCGCCGGGCGCCGTCGCCGACCGGTCCGGGCGCATCGCCCACGCGGGACGGCCCGGCGTGGCCGGGGCGATCGGGTAGCCGGCCCTGATGAACTTCAGCGGCGGCGGCCCGCCCCACTGGTTGATGGTGCCGGGGTTGATCGGCCACTTGCGCGCGACGTAGTCGCCGTGCGGCGGCATCTGGGCGAGCTCGGAGCAGTTCTCGATCATCGCGCCGTCCTCATCGAGCAGGTAGAGGAAGTGGTTGTTGCCCGGCCCGTGGCGGCTGGGACCCCAGATCGGCTTGCGGGCGCGCGCGGCCTTCAGGCGGTCGGCGACGCGGCCCAGCGCGTCGAAGCCGTCCCACGCGTAGGCGTAATGGGACAGCTCGGCCTTCGGCGCCCAGACGATCGCCATGCCGTGGTGGTCGCTGTCGCAGTGCCACCAGGACGCGAACATGCCCATCCGGTCGCTGAAGCGGAACCCGAGGCCGTCGGCGAGGAAGCGCTCGACGCGCTTGGGGCGACGGGCCTTCACGGAGACGTGCTCGAACTTCAGCGGGCGGGTGGGATCGGATGGCGCCTCGACGGCCTCCATCCCGCAGAACAGCTTGTAGACGTGACCCTCCGGGTCGGCGACCTTCAGCGCGCGGTCGATGCCCGGCTCCCCGTCGTAGATGTCGCCGAGGACGGTGCCGCCGGCCTGTGGGACCCTGACCTTCGCCTGCTCCAGCGCGGCGGCGTCGGCCACCTCGAGGGCGATGTGGTCGTACCCGCGCGCGGGCGACTGCACGAGCAGCAGCTCATGGTGGCGCTCGTTGCAGGTCAGGTAGGAGACGCCGGCGGTGCGCTCGGTCTCGACCAGGCCGATGACCTGCTGCTGGAAGTCGACGGCGGCGTCGAGGTCGATGACGTTGAGGGCGATGTGCCCGATGCGGGTGACCATGGGTTACTGCTCCTTGGCGAAGGTGTCGAGGGTGCGGGGGCTGCGGCCGGTGATCTCGGCCACGTGACGGGTGTGGGTGGTGTCGCCGCCGTTGCGGAAGTAGGCGCTCATGCGCAGCGCGTGGTCGGCGTCCCACGGGCTCATGCGCCGGGCCACGGCCCTCGCGGCGAGCCGCGGCGGCAGGTTCACGTAGCGGACGCCCAGCGCGGCGGCGGCCTGCTTGTAGGTCGTGACCTCGCCGGTGAGCTGGTAGGCACGCTGGGCGTGCGCCTGCGGATGGGTGAGCGCGGCGACGGCGCAGTCGGCGACGTCGCGGGCGTCGACCATCGCGATCGGCCCCTGCCCCATCGGCGCCACCAGCAGCCGGCCCTGGATCTGCTCGCGCAGGTTCTGCATGAGGAACGCGCTGCGCAGGAACGTGAAGCCCAGGCCGCTGGCCTCGATCTGACGCTCGCTGCGCCAGTGGGCCACCGCCGTGCTGGTCACCCCGTTGGGACCCAGCGACGGCGCGCCGCCGGAGAGCTTGACGACGGGCTGCACGCCGACCGTGAGCGCGGCGTTCAGGGCGGCGGCCTCGTGCAGGTCCTGGTCGGGCCCGTGGGACGTCAGCAGGAACAGCGTGTGGCAGCCGTCGAGCCTGCCGGTCAGGGTCCGCGGGTCGTCGAGGTCGACGCCGGTGGCGCGCGACAACGGCCGGGCAGCGTCGGCCAGACCGGCGACGACGTGCCGGCCGATGCGGCCGGTCGCTCCGAGGACGCCGATCATGCCGTCACCAGGGCCGGGCCGAGCACGGCGTCACGGGCGTGCTCGGCGGCGCGCAGCTCGTCGTCGGTCGCGCCGCAGGCGAAGACGAAGCGGTCGGGACGCAGGATCGCCCACGTCAGCCCGCGCCGAGCCAGCCAGCCGTCCGGGTCATGCTCGGCGGTGACCGTCGCCCAGCCGGGCGGCAGCAGGTCGTCCAGCAGCGTGCCGTCGAGGCGGGGCTGGGGGAACAGGCTCCCGACGGTGCGGCGCGGCGGCAGCACGTGCGGCCGGCGGGCGAACACGCCGTGCCCGTAGGTCGGCAGCGGCTTGGCGTTCTTGCGCAGCAGGTCGAACGCCTTGGACCCGTCGAAGCGGCTCATCACGCCGTCGCGCAGGCGGGCCTTGCGCGGCTGGGTCGTCTGGACGACGCCACCCCAGCGGACCGCGACGTTCTGCATGGCGGTGACGTGCGGGCGCCGCTCCTGCTCGTAGCTGTCGAGCAGGTTCACGGGCGCGCCGTCCAGGACGGCGGCGAGCTTCCAGGCCAGGTTCTGCGCATCGCGGGCGCCGCTGCTGAAGCCTTGTCCCGCGAACGGCGGCATCACGTGGGCGGCGTCGCCGGCCAGGAAGACGCGGCCGGAGCGCCAGCGCGCGGCGGCACGCGCGTGGAAGGTGTAGATGACCGCCCGCTCGACGGCGACGCGCTCGCCCGGCGAGGTCCACGCGGCGATGCGACGGTCGATCGCGGCCGGGTCCAGGAAGGCTGCCTCGTCCTCGCCGGGATGGATCATCCACTCCCAGCGGTGGCGGCCGGGGCTCATCGGCAGCGTCACGATCGGCCTTTCGGCGTGGCCGACGAAGTGCGGGTGTGGCACCTGGGCCAGCGGCCGGTCGACCTGCGCGTCGACCACCAGCCAGCGCTGCGCGAACGTCGAACCGGCGAACGGGATCTGCAGCCGCGCGCGGACCGCGCTGGACGCCCCGTCGCAGCCGACGAGGTAGCGCGCGGTGATCGGTTCGGAGCGGCCGCCCCCGACCGGGCGCGTGTAGGCGGTGACACCGGACGCGTGCTGGTCGAAGGACTCCAGCACCGTGGACCAGCGCAGCTCGATGCCGCGATCGGCGAGCGCGGCCACCATCGTCCGCTCCATCGTGGGCTGGTGCAGCGACACCAGCGGCGGGTGCCCGACGGCACCGGTCATGGTGTCCAGCACGGTGATGCGGCGCCCGGCGGCGGTGACGAAGCTGACGCCGTCCATCACCTGCGCGTCGGCGAGGATCGCGTCGGCCAGGCCGACGGACTGGAAGATGCGCAGCACCTCGTCGTCGGTCACCGCCGCCCGCGGCAGCGGGTACGGCCCGACCGCCTGGTCGACGGCGATGGTGCTCACACCGTGCCGCTCGAGCAGCAGTGCGAGCAGTTGGCCGACCGGGCCGAGGCCGCAGATGAGGACGTCGCAGTCCATCGTCGCCCCGCTAGACCGGCTGCGCCTCGGCGCTGATGCGGTTGGACAGCGTGCCGATGCCGTCGATCTCCAGCTCGATCGTCTGGCCCAGCTGCGGGAAGCGGTCCAGCTCCAGCCCGCAGCACCCGGGCATCGTGCCGGTGGAGATGACGTCGCCCGCGTCCAGGCGCTCCCCCGCGGAGGCGTAGGCCAGCATCGCGCCGAGGGTGTGCTGCGGGCCGGCGGTGCTGCCCTCGCACCACTGCTCGCCGTCGACGCGGACGCGGCCCGTGGCCCGCGTCCAGTCGGGCAGCGCGTCGGGCGTCACGACGTCGTGGCCGATCGAGTTGGCGAAGGACTTCGACTTCACGACCGGGCCGAAGACGTTGTGCCGGGCGTCGTCGGCCTGCACGTCGCGCGCGCTCCAGTCGTTGAGGATGAACCAGCCGCCGACGGCGTCCAGCGCCTCCTCGGGCGTCGCGTCGACCAGAGGCCTGGCCAGGACGCAGGCCAGCTCGAGCTCGAAGTCCAGGGCCTGGGTGTGCTTGGGCCACCACATGTCCTGGCCGTCGGCGAGCACGGCGGTGTGGTTGGCGACGTAGAACATCGGCGCGCTGCGGAAGCGGTCGTTGGGCCTGAGCTTTGGGAACGTCCGGCCGGTCACGCGCTCGAACGTGCTGACCACCTGCCAGGCGCGCTCGGGGAAGAAGTTCTTGACGAGCATGCGGCTGGAGGCGATGACGTGCGACTCCCAGAGCATGAAGGCGCGGATGGAGCGCGGGCGGAACGGCAGGACGGCGTCGGCGGGGTCGGCGGTCTTCGCCTCCGGGTCGGCGATGACGGCGGCCGCGCGGCGGCGGCCGGCCTCACCGTCGGCGAGGAACTCCAGCAGGTCGTCCTCACCGGGCAGCACGACCCAGCGGTCGCGCTCAGGGTCGTGGGCGATCAGCCCGTCGGCGGTCTTGCGCAGCTTCATGCCACGCACGGTACGGCAATGTTGATGAAGTTGTCAACTTTGATCGAAGCGTCGTTGTCGGACGCTCCGGTCGCAGCCGACTAGGGACGTCTGGGCGTGGTCGCCTGCAGCACGGCGTTCGTCAGTGCCTGGGTGCGGTAACCCGTGATCTGCTGGTAGTCGGGGTTGGCGACCATGTCGCTGAAGGCCTGACGGCTGGGGTACTGCACGACGAGCACCGCGTCCCAGTCGTGCTCGCCGGGTGCGACCAGGGTCGTGGAGGTGTCGCCGTAGTAGATGACGTGGCCGCCGACGAGCTCGAGGAACGGCAGGATCTCGCGGGAGTACGTCGCGTAGCTGTCGCGGCCGCCGTCCTCCTTGAACTTCAGGAGGTTGAGCATGACGACGGGACCGCCGGGGTCCTCCGCGAGGAAGCGCTTGAGGTCGGCACCAGTGGGATCAACGGGCATCGCGCGGAGTATCCCCGAACGCGGAGGACCGCTTCGACCGCTGCTGCGCGACGGCCGCGGTGCCAGGGCGCCTAGCGGGTCAGCACCGCGTGGCTGGTGACCGCGCGGGCGATGAGGCGGTCGCCCTGGTGGATCTCCCCCTCCGCGGAGGCGACCCGCCGGCCGGCGCTGAAGCATCGCGCCGTGCAGACCAGCGTCTGCCCCGCCACGGCGGCGCGGATGAACTGCACGCTGATCTGGACGTGCGGCGCGGCCGTGCCCTTCGGCACCCGCGCGTGGACCGCCCAGCCGGTGGTGCTGTCCAGCAGCGAGCTGAGGTACCCGCCGTGGACGATGCCGCCGCCGTTGAGGTGCTCGGGCCCCGGGTCGGCCTCCATGGTCGCGCCGTGCTCGTCGGCGTGCACGAAGCGGAAGCCGAGGCTCGACGAATACGGCCCCGGGGTGACGCGGCCCTCGTGCTCGGGGTGCGGATCCATCAGCGGCAGGCTACTGCTGGGCCCTGCGGCGAGCGCGCTGCTCCTCGTGCCGCTCGGCCAGGAACCACGCGGCGACGATGCCGCCGACGGCACCGAACAGGTGCCCCTGCCAGCTGATGCCGTACTGCGGCTCCAGACCGCCGAGGAGGACACCGCCGTACATCGCCCCGATGACCGCGCCGACCAGCAGGTGCAACAGCGACTTCTCGAAGACGCCGCGGCTGATGAGGTAGGTGCCGTAGCCGAAGATCACCCCGCTCATGCCGATGTGCAGCGAGTTGGACGGCGCGACCAGCCAGGTCCCCATTCCGCTGATGAACCCCGCGATGAGCGTCACAGAGATGATGCGGGCGGCGCCGCTCAGCGCGATGACCGTCCCGAAGATGAGGAACGGGACGCTGTTGCCGACGATGTGGCCGAGATCGGCGTGCAGGAACGGCGCGAAGAGGACGCCCTGCAGCCCCTCGAGGTCGCGTGGGCGGATGCCGTGCTCCTCGAGCCCGTGGTTGTCGAGCACGTCGACGATGTCGACGATCCACATCGTCGCGAACAGCGCGGCCAGCACGCGAAAGCCGTCGTAGCGCCGGTCGCGCGGGGTCTCCTGCGGGGTCAGGTCGGTCATGCCCGGCCAATCATGACCGGGAGCGCAGCAGGGCGCGGAGCGTCGTGCCGTGGCGGTAGCCGACCAGCGGGGCGATCTGGTCGTAGCTGAGCGTCGTGGTGCGCCTGAGGTGCTGGGCGCGCTCGACGCGCAGGCGCTTGATGAGGTCGTGCGGGGTCGCGCCGGTCCGCTCCCTGCAGCGGCGCTCCAGCGTCCGCCGCGTCGTGCCGATCGCCCGGGCGGCCTCGTCCAGCGTGAACTCCTCGTGCAGGTGGTCGCGCAGCCAGTGCTCGAGGTCGGAGATCAGCGCGTCGGCCTGCGCGAGGTGCCCGGCCGCGGCCTGCACGCTGAGCGCCGGGCGCTCGTCGATGAGCAGGTAACGGGCGACGGCATCGGCGAGCTGCGGGCTGATCCGCGAGACGATCGCCATGCCGAGGTCGATGTGCGCGAACGCGGCGCCGGCCGTCGTGGCCGGACCGCTGTGGACGACCATCCGCGACATGTCCAGGCCGACGTCGGGGTAGCGGCGGCGGAAGTCCTGCGCCAGCCACCACGTCGTCGTGGCGGTGTGACCGTCGAGCAGCCGGGCGTCGGCCGCGAGGAACGTGCCGGTGCAGGCGGCGGCCAGGTCGATCGCGCCCGCCTCCGACAACCAGCCCCGCAGGCGCCGCACGGGCCGGGTGCCCAGCGCATCGGTCAGCGCCGCCGGCGTGCTGTGGCCCAGCCCCGCGACGACCAGCACGTCAAGGCCGTCGTAGGCGTCATCGGTCGCGGTGCGGTCCGGCGTCAGCGTCAGGCCGCCGCCGGTCGTGACACGTGACGACGAGCCGATCGTGTGCACGGTGATCGGCGCGATCGCGCGGTCGACCAGGGGCCGCACGCGCTCGGCGGTGGCGAACACGTCGCGCAGCGCGACGAAGCCGGAGTCAAAGCATCCGGGTGGCACGACGAGGCCGATCTGCATGTCGCATCTTGTATCGCACCGGTCGCATATCCCACCAGCTCACCACCTAGCGTCCCGGGCATGAAGCTGACGCTCCTGAACACCGGGTGGCTGTCCTCCGCGGCGGGCATCTGGCGGCGTGACGCGCCGATGGACCAGACCCTGCGCTTCCCGCTGCCGGCCTACCTCGTGGAGACCCCGACCGAGCGGGTGCTGATCGACACCGGCCTGGCCGCCGACCCGTCGTCCTACGGGTTGGACGCGTTCCGGTTCGAGCCGGAGCCGCTGGCCGCGCAACTCGACCTCACGACAGTCACGAAGGTCGTCCTGACCCACCTGCACTTCGACCACGCCGGCGGCCTCTCGTCGCTGCCGGCAGGCGTCCCGATCTACCTGCAACGCCGCGAGTGGGCCGCCGCGCAGGACGCCGATGCTGCGGCGCGCAACTTCTTCCAGCCCCGCGACTACGCGACGCTCCAGGACCCGGAGCTTGTCGACGGCGACGCCGACCTGCTGGGAGACGGCTCGATACGGCTGTTGCTGCTCCCCGGCCACACCCCGGGCAACCAGCTCGTGCTCGTCGCCGACCAGGTGCTCATCTGCGGCGACGTCATCCACTTCGCCTCGACCCTGGAGGACGAGCGGCTTCCGCTGTTCGCCGACGACCACGCCGCGCAGTCCGCGTCGGTCGCGCGGGTCCGCGAGCTGCGGGACGCCGGCGTGCGGGTGCTGCCCGGCCACGATCCGGAGGTGCTGCAGCCGGCGGTGATCGAGCTCAGCTGAGGTGGGTCGCCAGCGCGAGGTAGACGCTCAGCTCGACGAGCTTGTTCACCGCGCCGAGCGTGTCACCGGTGACGCCGCCGATGACGCCCCGCGCGGTCAGCGCCCCGGCCGTGGTGACGACGACGGCGGTCGCCGCGCCGATCGCCGCCGACGTCGGTCCCGCGACGGCAACGGTGATGGCGATGGCCAGCGCGGTCGCGGCCAGCGTGTGCACGGTCCCGACCTGCAGCAGTGCCGCCTTCGACGCCGGCTCGGCGGGCCCGACCACCCAGGTCTGCGGCAGTGCCGACCAGCGGCCGAGCACATGTCCGCAGACGGCGGCAGCGGCGAAGTCGCCCCCGTCGACCGGTGCGAGGAACACCACCGGCGCGACGACGCAGAACGCCACGGCCAGCGCACCGAACGTGCCGACGCGCGAGTCGCGCATGATCTCCAGCCGCCCCTCGCGGGTGACGTGCGCGCCGAACCCGTCGGCCACGTCGGCCAGCCCGTCCTCGTGGAAGCCGCCCGTCAGGAACATCGTCGCGGCCACCGCCAGCAGCACCGCGGCGGAGTGCTCCACCCCTGCCTGCCGGGCTGCTTCGTGGACGCCGGCGGCAAGCCCGCCGACCACCAGCCCGACGGCCGGGAACCACACCGACGCGCGGGCCAGGCGCCGGGCGTCGAGCGCGACGAAGCCCACCGGAAGACGGGTCAGGAAGCCCAGGGCGGCACGGAGGTCGGTCAGCACGTGCGGCCGGAAGCTACCGGCACAGGGCTACGATCCGGCGCCCCATGAAGCACGTCCTCGTCATCGGGATCGGCAGTGGCGACCCCGAGCACCTCACCGTCCAGGCCATCAACGCGATGAACGCGTGCGACGTGCTGTTCGTCATCGCCAAGCCCGGCGCGCACGACGAGCTGGCCGACATCCGCCGGGAGATCATCGATCTCTACGTCGACCGGCCCGACAAGGTCGTGACCGTCGAGGACGCCGTCCGCGACCGCACCACGCCGGCCTACCGCGAGGCCGTCGACGCCTGGCGCGAGGGGCGCGCCGACCTCTGGCAGGCGGCGCTGGACGCGTCGCTGGACGACGGCCGGCTCGGCGGGTTCCTGGTCTGGGGCGACCCGGCGTTCTACGACTCCACGGTCGCCGTCCTCGACACGCTCATCGCCCGTGGCGCCGATCTCGACTTCGAGGTCATCCCCGGCATCAGCGCCATCCAGGCGCTGGCCGCCGAGCACCGGATCGGGCTCAACCAGGTCGGCGGCGCGGTGCAGATCACCCCCGGCAGGCTGCTGCGCGAGAACGGCTGGCCCGCGGGCGTCGACGACGTGGTCGTGATGCTCGACGCGCAGGGCGCCTACCGCGACGTCGAGGTCGACGGCGACATCTACTGGGGCGCCTACGTCTCTGACGGCGCCGAGCAGATCCTCATCGCCGGCCCCGCTGACGCGACCACCTTCGACTCCATCGAGGCCGCCCGCGCCGAGGCCCGCGAGCGCCGCGGCTGGGTCATGGACTCCTACCTGCTCAGGCGCCGCCGCCGCACTGATGGCGTGTCGATCTGATCGCGCCACGGCCGATCAAACCGACACGCCTTGGGGCGCGGGTTTCACACCGGCCTCGGCGAAGGTCGCCATCTCGCGGTGCAGCGCGCCGGCGGCGGCGATGACCGGCAGGGCCAGCAGCGCGCCGGAGGCCTCCCCCAGCCGCAGCCGCAGGTCCAGCAGCGGCTCGAGGCCGAGGTCGACCAGCGCCAGCGCGTGCCCGGGCTCGGCCGAGCGGTGGCCGGCGAACAGCACCTCGACGACCTCCGGTGCCAGCTGCGCGGCCGCGAGCGCCGCGGTCGTCACGGCGTAGCCGTCGAGGACGACGGGCAGGCGGCGCCGGCCCGCCTCGAGGATCGCGCCGGCCAGCGCGCAGAACTCCAGCCCGCCGACCTTCGCCAGCGCCTCCAACGCCGGCAGCGGGCGGCCGTGCAGGTCGAGCGCCCCGTCCACGACGGCGCGCTTGCGCTCCAGGCCCGCGGCATCCATCCCGGTCCCGCGGCCGACGGTCACCGACGCGTCCGCACCGGTCAACGCGCCCACCAGCGCGGCGGTCGTGGTGGTGTTGCCGATGCCGATCTCGCCGAGGACCAGGCAGTCCACGCCGGCGTGCTCGGCGACGAGGCCGGTGCCGACCTGCATCGCCGCGGTCACCTCCTCCGCGGTCAGGGCAGGGCCGACGGTGAGGTCGCCGGTGCCGGCACGGACCTTCAGGTCACGGACGCCGTCGGGCGTCGCCCCGCGCAGCCCGACGTCGGCGACGACGAGCGCGTGCCCGTCGCGCGCGGCGAGGACGCCGACCGCGCTGTCCCCCCGGGCGGCCGCGGCCGCCACCTGCGCAGAGACCTCGGGATCGAACAGCGAGGTGCCGCGGGCGACGTGGCCGTGGTCCCCGGCGAGGACGAGCACCGCCGCGCGCAGCTGCGACGGCGGCGCCGCGCCGGTGCAGGCCGCCCAGCGCTCGACCAGCGACTCCAGCGCCCCCAGGCTGCCGGCCGGCTTGACGAGCCGGTCGGAGCGGTCGCGGGCGGCGATCGCCGCGGCGCGGTCCGGCAGTTGCGCGCGGTCGACCGGTGCCAGCGACGGCGCCGTCCAGCGCTCGCGCATCACGACGTCCTGCAGCGGCGCGCGCGAGGACCAGCCCGCGGACTCCAGGCCCGGCCGCACCGGTCGCTCGTCGGGCCAGCCCAGGCAGAGGTAGGCGATCGGGTCGGCGGCGGCCGGGATGCCGAGCAGCCCGCGCATGTCGTCGGGCCGGTAGAAGCTCACCCAGCCCACGCCGAGACCCTCGGCGCGCGCCGCCAGCCAGAGGTTCTCGATCGCGCACGCGGTGCTGTAGACGTCGGTCTCGGGGATCGTGCCCCGCCCCAACACCTCGACATCCGGCCGCCCGTGGTCGCAGCAGACGCAGATGCCCAGCGGCGCCTCGACGACGCCCTCGACCTTCTGGTCGAGGAAGTGCGCGGCGCGCTCGGGGAAGCGGTCGGCCTGGCGCAGGCGCTCGCGCTGGGCCAGGCGCTTGACGCCGATGCGGGTGGCGTCGTCCTCGATCACGATGAAGCGCCAGGGCTGCATCAGCCCGACGCTCGGTGCGCGGTGCGCGGCGCTGAGAACGCGCTCCAGGACGTCCGCCGGCACGGGGTCCGGCCGGAAGCGACGGATGTCGCGGCGCTCGGCGATGACCCGGTGGACCGCCTCCCGCGCCGCGTCGGGGTAGCGCCAGCCGGCCGGATCGGCGGCCCGCTCGGCCGCTCGCGAGGCATCGAAACCGGCGGGTGTGGGCGGTCGGTGCAGGCGGTCGGGGTCGCTCACGGGCGGCGACGATAGACCACGGCGTGGCGCGCGGTAGGATGCGACCGTCAGCGCGATGGCGTGAGGAACCCGGTGGGAATCCGGGACGGTCGCGCCACTGTGACCGGTCTTCTCTGAAGGCCGGGAGTCAGGAACTCAGCCATCGCGAACCCTCGGTTCCCGGGACGCCAGATCCCGATGGAGGTCTCTTGCACGTGCAGCGCGCCATAGTCGCCTTTCGGGTCCCACCCCGGACCTGATCCGCTCCGTGCGGACCCTCCTGCTGGTGCGCCACGCACCGACCGCGGCAACGCGCGAGTTCGCGTTCCCCGGTGATGAGCCGCTCGACGACGCGGGGCTTCGCGCTGCCGGGACGCTGCGCGTGCCGCGCGGCTACGGCGTCGCCGTCTCCCCGTCGCTGCGCTGCCGCCAGACCGCGGAGGCGGCCGGTCTGACGGTCGCCGAGGTGGTGGCCGACGTCGCCGAGTGCGACTTCGGGACGTGGACCGGCCGGACCGCGGCCGACGTCGACCTCGGCGCCTGGATGACCGACGCCGGTGCCGCGCCCCACGGCGGCGAATCGCTGACGACGTTCGCGGCCCGGGTCGCCGCCTGGCTGGACACGCAGGCCACCCGCGACGGCGCGACCACCGTCATCACGCACGGCGGCGTGATCAAGGCCTGCGTCGTGCGCGCCCTCCGCGCGCCCCTCGAGGCGTTCTGGCAGGTCGACGTCGCCCCGCTGTCGCTCACCGAGCTGCACGCCCACGACGGCCGCTGGACGGTCAAGCGGGTCAACGCCCCTGGCGTGTCGATCTCATCGCGCGAGGACCGATCAAACCGACACGCGGGGGGCGAGCAGTGAGCGGGCTGGCCGTGCCCGTCGGCTATGCGGCGGACGTCGTCCTCGGCGACCCGCGGCGCCTGCATCCGGTCGCCGGGTTCGGGCATCTCGCCCTCGCCGCCGAGCGGGCTGCGTACGCGCCGTCGCGGACCCGCGGCGCCCTGTACGCGACCGGGCTCGTGGCCGGCGCGGCGACCGCCGCCGAGCTCGCGGCGCGGCGCCTCGGACGGGGGCCGGTGCTGGCCGTCACCCTTTACGCGTCCTTGGGCGGGCGCTCGTTGACGCGCATCGGGCGCCGCATCGGCACGGCCCTCGAACACGGCGACCTCGAGACCGCGCGCCGGCTCGTCCCGTCGCTGTGCGGGCGTGACCCCGAGCGGCTCGACGCGGCCGGCATCGCCCGCGCCACCGTCGAGTCGCTGGCCGAGAACACCGCCGACGCAGTCGTCGGTCCGCTGTTGTGGGGTGCCCTGGCCGGACCGGCGGGCGTCGTCGGGTACCGGGCCGCCAACACGCTCGACGCGATGGTCGGCCACCGCAACGACCGCTACCGCGACTTCGGCTGGGCGGCCGCGCGGATCGACGACGTCCTCAACTGGCCGGTCGCCCGCGCGACAGCGGCGCTGACCGTGGTCGCGGGGGGACACCCGGCGCGGACGCTGAGCACGGCGCGCACGGATGGCGCCAGGCACCCGTCCCCCAACGCCGGCCGGGTCGAGGCCGCGTTCGCCGGTGCCCTCGGCGTCACGCTCGGCGGGCCGCTCTCCTACGGCGGCGTCACCGAGCACCGGCCACGCCTCGGCAGTGGCCCTGCCCCCACCGCCGCCACCATCGGGCACGCCGCCCGGCTCTCGGTGAGAGTCGGCGCTGCAGCGGCCGCCGCAGCCGCCATCGCCCGTCACCGCCGCGCCGAACAGGCAATTGCCCACGGAAATCCGTGGGCAATTGCCCGTTCGGCGGCCCGGAGCCGGGCGTGAAGGGCGCGCTGCTCGTCGCGGGCACCCACTCCGACGCCGGCAAGTCGGTCGTCACCGCCGGCATCTGCCGCTGGCTGCGACGCCAGGGCGTGAGCGTCGCGCCGTTCAAGGCGCAGAACATGGCGCTGAACTCCGTCGTCACCCCGGGCGGTGCGGAGATCGGCCGCGCCCAGGCGGTGCAGGCAGCGGCCGCGGGCCTGGAGCCCGAGGCCGCGATGAACCCGATCCTCATCAAGCCGTCCGGTGCCGGCCACAGCCAGATCATCGTCAACGGCAGGCCCTACGCCGACGCCACGGCCGGCAGCTATCAGTCGCTCAAGCACGAGCTCCGGCCGGTCGTCGCGGCGGCGCTGGCCGATCTGCGCGCCAGGTACGACGTCGTGATCTGCGAGGGAGCCGGCAGCCCCGCCGAGATCAACCTCCGCCACGCCGACCTGACGAACATGTGGCTGGCGCAGGAGGGCGGCCTCCCCACGCTGCTGGTCGCCGACATCGACCGCGGCGGCGTCTTCGCGTCGCTCTACGGCACGCTCGCGCTGCTGGACGAGGCCGACCAGGCGCTGATCGCGGGGTACGTCATCAACAAGTTCCGCGGCGACCTCGGCATCCTGCAGCCGGGCATCGACATGCTCGAGCAGCGGACCAGCCGCCCGACCTTCGGCGTCCTGCCCTACCTCGACGGCGCCTGGCTGGATGTCGAGGACTCGCTCGCGCTGGAGGGCCGCCGCGCCGAGACCCCGACCACCGGCGACACCCTCGACGTCGCCGTCCTCCGGCTCCGGTGGATCAGCAACTTCACCGACGCCGACGCCCTGGCCGCCGAGCCCGGGGTCCGGGTCCGCTTCACCCGCTCCGCCGCCGACATCGAGCGGGCCGACCTCGTGATCGTCCCCGGCACGAAGGCGACCGTCGAGGATCTCGAGCTGTTGCGCGCCGAGCGCCTCGACGCGGCGTTGCTTGAACGCACCGGGCCGATCCTCGGCATCTGCGGCGGCTACCAGCTGCTCGGCCGGCACATCGACGACGACGTCGAGTCCCGGCGCGGCGCCGTCCCCGGACTGGGCCTGCTGCCGATCAGCACCCGCTTTGCGGCGGACAAGGTGCTGCGGCGCCACGACGTCGGCTACGAGATCCGCCACGGGCGGATCACGCGCGACGGTGGCACGCCGTTCTTCGCGGACGAGGGCTGCGTCGTCGGACACGTCTCCGGCACGTCGCGCCACGGCGTGCTGGAGGACGACGGCTTCCGCCGCAGGTACCTGACCCAGGTCGCCCAGGCCGTCGGCCGCCGCTTCGTCCCCGGCACCGCCCCGTTCGCGCAGGCCCGCGAGACCCATCTGGACCGCCTCGGCGACCTCGTCGCCGACCACCTCGACACCGATCGCCTCCGCGCGCTGATCGCAAAGGACCTGCCGTGCTCCGTTTCGTGACAACCGCCGACACCGAGATCCTCGCCACCGCGACCGCGGTGGAGCGGCTGCCCGAAGGCTTCCCGGAGGTGCGCTGGGCCAACGCCAACCGCGTCGATCTCGACACGCATCTCGACCAGGCCCGGGTCGTCGTCCTGCGCATCCTCGGCGGCCGCCGCGGCTGGCCCGAGCATCTCGACGCGTTCGTGGCCAGGTGCCAGGAGCAGAACGCCGTCCTCATCGCTCTCGGCGGCGAGGCCGAGCCGGACGCCGAGATGACCGCGCTGTCGACCGCCCCCGCCGGTGCGGTCGCGCAGGTCGGCGAGTACCTGCGCCACGGTGACGTCGACAACGTCGAGCAGATGCTGCGCTTCCTGGCCGACACCTTCCTGCTGGAGGGCTTCGGCTTCGCGGAGCCCCACGAGGTCGCCGACCTCGGCGTCTACGAGCTGCCGCGCGACGACCGCCGGCCCACCGTCGGCATCTGCTTCTACCGCAGCCACCACCTGACCGGGAATACCGCGTTCGTCGACACGCTCGTCGAGGCGATCGAGGCCGCCGGCGCCAACGCCCTGCCGGTCTGGAGCTACAGCCTGCGCCCGCAGGCCGACGGCGGCGTCCCGGCCCTGGAGCTGCTGAAGGGCAAGGTGGACGCGGTCATCACGACGATGCTTGCCACCGGCGGCAGCGGCGCGGCCCACGAGGCCGAGTGGGACGCCGGTGCCCTGAAGGAGCTCGACGTCCCGGTCCTGCAGGCCGTCTGCGCGACGGTCTCGCGCGAGGCCTGGGAGGCATCGGACTCCGGCCTGACTCCGCTGGACGCCGCGACCCAGGTGGCGATCCCGGAGTTCGACGGGCGCCTGCTGGCCGGCGTCATCTCCTTCAAGGAGCGCGACGGGGACGACGTCGCCCGCTACGTCGGCGACCCCGAGCGCTGTGCGCGCGTCGCCGGCCTGGCGGCCAAGCACGCGCGGCTGCGCTTCCTCCCCGCCGAGCACCGGCGGGTCGCCCTGCTGCTGACGAGCTTCCCGACCAAGCACGCGAAGGTCGGCATGGCCGTCGGGCTGGACACGCCGGCGTCCGCGCTGACGCTGCTCGACGCGCTGCGCCAGGACGGCATGTCCTTCCGGCATGACTTCAGCGACGGCGACGCGCTGATGCACGCGCTCATCGCCTCCGGCGGGCACGATCCGGAGTTCCTCACCGAGGAGCAGCTGGCCGCCGCCCCGCTGAAGCTGCCGGTCGCGCGGTACCTGGAGTGGTACGCGACGCTGCCGGAGGACCTGCGCAGCGACATGGAGGAGCACTGGGGCCCGCCGCCCGGTGACCGCTACCTGGACGGGGACGACTTCGTCATCGCCGGCCTGGACCTCGGCAACGTCGTCGTCGCGATCCAGCCGCCGCGCGGCTACGGCGAGGACCCCGTCGGGATCTACCACGATCCCGAGCTGCCCCCGACCCACCACTACCTCGCCTGCTACTTCTGGGTCACGCGCGTCTGGAACGCCGACGCGATCGTCCATCTGGGCAAGCACGGAACGCTGGAGTGGCTGCCCGGCAAGATGCTCGCGCTGTCGGCGACCTGCGCGCCCGACGCGGCGCTGGGCGACACGCCGCTGGTATACCCGTTCGTCGTCAACGATCCCGGCGAGGGCGTGCAGGCCAAGCGCCGTGCCCATGCGCTGATCGTCGACCATCTCGTGCCGCCGATGATGCGCGCCGACAGCTACGACGAGATCGCCGAGCTCGAGTCGCTGCTGGACGAGTACGCGCGGCTGGAGGTGCTGGACCCGGTGAAGCTGCCCGGTCTGGCCGCGCAGATCTGGGACGCGATCGAGCGGGCGAACCTGCAGTCCGACCTGGACATCCACGAGCGCCCGGAGGACGTCGGCGAGCTGGTCGAGCACATCGACGGCTACCTCTGCGAGGTGAAGGACATCCAGATCAAGGACGGCCTGCACGTCCTCGGCCGCCCGCCCGCGGGGCCGCAGCTGCGGGGGCTGACGTCGGCCATGCTGCGCCTCGGCGACGACGACGTCCCCGGCCTGCGGCGCGCGGTCGGTGCGGCCTACGGGTTGGACGAGCCGGCGCTGGTGGCCGCGGCAGGCGCCCCGGCCGGGCACGTTCCGCAGACGCTGACCACGCGCTTTCGCGGGCCGGCGTCGTCCAACGGCGACCTCGTCGACCGGCTGGAGGACGCGCACATGGCGCTGCTCGACGCGCTGGCCGCCGAAGGCTGGCGGTTCGTCGACGGCGTCACCGAGCGTGTGCTCGGCGTCGCGCACGCCGGCGTCGACACGGCGCTGCGGTTCGCCTGCGACGAGGTCGTCCCCCGCATCCTGCGCACGACCGACGAGCTGACGTCCGTCGTCGCCGCGCTGAACGGCCGCTTCGTGGAGGCCGGGCCGTCCGGTGCTCCCACCCGCGGCCGCGTCGACGTGCTGCCCACCGGGCGCAACTTCTACTCCGTCGACCCACGGGCGCTGCCCTCGCAGCTGTCCTGGGAGGTCGGGGTGCGGCTGGCCGACGCGTTGCTGGACAAGCATCGGGCCGAGACGGGCGAGGTCCCGAAGATGGTCGGCCTCGTGGCCTGGGGCACCGCCGCGATGCGCACGCAGGGCGACGACATCGCCGAGATCTTCGCGCTGCTCGGCGTGCGGCCGGTCTGGCATCCGGAGACCAGGCGCGTCACCGGGGTCGAGGTCATCGGGCTGGAGGAGCTGGGCCGCCCGCGCATCGACGTGACGGTCCGCATCTCCGGCTTCTTCCGGGATGCCTTTCCCCACCTCGTGCAGCTCATCGACGACGCCGTCGGCCTCGTCGCCGCGCTGGACGAGGCCGACGCCGACAACTTCGTCGCCGCCCACGCCCGGGCCGACGCCGAGCGGCTGGCGGCCTCCGTCGGCGCCGACGCCGCCTGGCGCCGGGCGACGACGCGGGTCTACGGCTCCAAGCCCGGCACCTACGGGGCGGGCTTGCTGCAGCTGCTCGACACCCGCGACTGGCGCGACGACGACGACCTCGCCGCCGTCTATGAGGCCTGGGGCGGCTACGCCTACGGGCGCGGGCTGGACGGCGCCCCGGCCGGCGAGGCGATGCGCGACTGCTACGCGCGCATCGAGGTCGCGGTGAAGAACGTCGACAGCCGCGAGCACGACATCCTCGACTCCGACGACTACTACCAGTACCACGGCGGCATGATCGCGACGGTCCGGGCGTTGACCGGTCGCGATCCGGCGGCCTACCTGGGCGACAGCTCCGATCCGTCGCGCGCCGTCGCCCGCACGCTGGCCGAGGAGACCCGCCGCGTCTTTCGCGCCCGCGTCGCCAACCCGCGCTGGATCGCGTCGATGATCCGCCACGGCTACAAGGGCGCGGTGGAGCTGTCGGCCACCGTCGACTACCTCTTCGGCTACGACGCCACCGCGGGCTCGGCCGAGGACTGGATGTACGAGCAGATCGCCGCGCGCTACCTGCTCGACGAGGACGTCGCGGCGTTCATGTCGCGGTCCAACCCGTGGGCGGCACGCGGCATCGCCGAGAAGCTGCTGGAGGCAGCCGACCGCGGCATGTGGTCGGCGCCGGAGGAGGCGACGCTCGCCGCGATCCGCGACCGTTACCTCGCACTCGAGGGTGAGCTCGAGGAGGCGTCGGCGTGAGCGCCTTCCCGCTGAGCGCGATCGTCGGGCAGGAGGCGCTGGTCGAGGCGCTGCTGGTCAACGCGGTGTCCCCGGCCGTCGGTGGCGTGCTGGTGCGCGGTGAGCGCGGCACGGCCAAGTCCACCGCTGTCCGGGCGCTCGCGCCGCTGCTGCCCGCGGTGCCCGCCGCCGTCGGCGCGGGCTTCGCGTTCGCGCCCGGCGACCTCGCGCCGAGCGGGGTCGTGGCCGCGGACGCCGAGATCGCCGAGGTGCCCGCGCCCCTCGTCGAGCTGCCGCTGGGGACAACGCTCGATCGCCTGGTCGGGTCGCTGGACCTGGCCCGCGCGCTGGACGGCGAGCACGCCTTCGAGCCCGGCCTGCTGGCCCGCGCCCATCAGGGCGTCCTATACGTCGACGAGGTCAACCTGCTGCCCGACCACCTGGTCGACGCGCTGCTCGACGCCGCCGCCGCGGGGGTCGCGCGGGTCGAGCGCGAGGCGGTCTCGATCTCGCACTCCGCCCGCTTCCTGCTCGTCGGGACGATGAACCCCGAGGAGGGCGAGCTGCGCCCGCAGCTGCTGGACCGCTTCGGCCTGGGCGTCTCGGTCACGACGCCGCAGGACCCGGCGGCGCGCGCGGAGATCGTCCGCCGCCGCCTGGCCTACGAGGCCGATCCGGCGGCGTTCGCCGCGCGGCACGCCGCCGAGGAGGACACGCTGCGCGCGCGCATCGCGGCGGCCCGCGCGTTGCTCGGCTCGGTCGTCCTGCCGGATCGCGAGCTGCGCCGCATCACCGGCGCGTGCGCCGCGCTCGGACTCGACGGCGTCCGCGGGGACCTCGTCACCGCCAAGGCCGCCCGCGCCCTCGCGGCGCTGGACGGGACGACCGAGGTCACCGGGGACCACATCCGCCGGGCCGCCGACCTGGCCTTGGCCCACCGCCGCCGCCACGACCCGCTCGGCGGCGGGCCGGGCGGCGACGATGTCGTCCGGCGCGCGTTCGACGAGCAACCCGACGACGACCCGCCGCCCAGCGGGGGCGCGCCCGCCGGGGGCGCCCCCGGCGAGGACGCACCCGCGTCGGCCGACGGCGACGGCAGCGGCCGGACGCCCGCCACCGCGAGCGTCGCGTCGGCCGGCGCGGGCACGCCGTCGACC
>CAYUDT010000002.1:0-109934 GCA_964443695.1 uncultured Conexibacter sp.
TCGCCGACCGCGAGGAGATCGGGCGCTACCGCTTCGCCCACACGCTGTTCCGCGAAGCGCTCTACGACGACCTCGGCGAGACCGAGCGCGCCCGCGTCCACGCCGAGGTCGGCCAGGCGCTTGAGCTCCTCTACGGCGACGCGGTCGAGCGCCGCCTGGCCGAGCTGGCCCACCACTACCTGGCGGCTGCGCCGTTGGCCGGGATGGACAAGGCGATCGACTACGCCACCCGGGCCGGGCACCGCGCCCTCGGCCAGACCGCCTACGAGGAGGCGGCCGACCACTTCCAGCGCGCCCTCGGTGCGTTGGGGCTCGTCGCGCTGGACGACGCCCGGCGCGCCGAGCTGCTCATCTCGCTCGCCCACGCGCGCGTGCGCGCGGGTGACACGCCCGGCGCCCGGGCGGCGCTGCTGGAGTGCGCGGACGTCGCGCGCGACGCCGGCGACGCCGTCGCCCTGGGGCGGGCGGCGCTCGGCCTGGCGGTGTGGGGCATGACGCCGACCACCGACGAGGAGGGCATCGCGCTGCTGGAGGAGGCGCTGGAGCGCCTCGGCGAGCGCGACCCCGGCCTGCGCGCCCGGCTGCTGTCGCGGCTGAGCTCGGCGCTCTCCTGGACGCCCGACCACGAGCGCCGGCTGGCGACCGCCGAGGAGGCGCTGGCGATCTCCGACGCGCTGGGCGACGAGAGCACGCGGGGGTTCGTCCTCATCCACGCCTCGATCGGGCTCAACCGGCCCGACCGGCTGGAGCAGCGCGTCACGAACATCGCCGAGCTGCAGGGCCTGGCCCAGCGGACCGGCGAGCTGGAGTGGACCACCTACGCGCTGCTGCACCGCATCCCGGCGGGCCTGGAGGTCGGTGACGGCCCCGGCGTGGTCGCCGACATCGACGCCCTCGAGCGGCTGATCGGCCGGATGCAGCAGCCGCGCGTGCTGTGGCTGGTGCCGTCCCACCGGGCGCTGCTGGCGGCGATCGAGGGCAACTGGGACGTCTATGAGGAGCGCGCCGCCGAGGCGCTGCAGGTGGGGACGTCGGTGCCGGGGACGGTCGCCGCGATCGTCCACGCCGCGCAGCGGCTGACCACCCGCTGGACGCAGGGCCGCATCGGCGAGCTGGACGCCGAGCTCGACGCGGCGGCCACGATGTTCCCGGGCGTCCCCGCGTGGCGCTGCGCGCAGGCGCTGGGCTACGCCGAGACCGGCCGCGACACCCGCGCCTCCGCCGCACTGGGGCTGCTGGCGGCCAGCGGCTTCGCCGCAATACCCCACGACCACACGCGGATGATCTGCCTCGGCTTCCTGGCCGAGACCTGCCTGTGGCTGGGCGACCGCGAGCGCGGCGCGGAGCTGGAGGAGCTGCTGCTGCCGTTCGCCGGCCGCCACCTGGCCACCGCTCAGGGCACCTACGCGGGCCCGCTGACCCGGCACCTGGGCCAGCTCGCGGCGTTGCGGGGCGACGTCGACGCCGCCCTGGACCACTTCAACGTCGCGCGGATCGAGGCGCAGCGGATGAACGCCGCGCCCTACCTGGCCCGGATCGCGCTGGACGAGGGCCAGGCCCTCGCCGCGGCGGGCGACCCGCGGGCGGCCGACCGCCTGCGCCGCGCCCAGCGCCTGGCCGAGGAGCTGGCGATGCCGCACATCGCCGAGCGGGCCCGGGACGCCGCCGCGGAGGCAGCGACGCCGCCCGTGGCGGCGGCCCCGCCCCCGGTCCCCGCGCCCGGGACCGCGGACGGCGTCGGCGAGCTGCGCCACGAGGGCGAGGTCTGGGCGCTCTCGCTCAACGGCCGCACGATCCGCGTCAAGCACACCCGCGGGCTGAACCACCTGGCCACGCTGCTCGCCGCGCCCGGCGTCGAGATCCACGCGATCGACCTCGTCAACGGCGGGGTGGCCTCCGGGTCCACCACGTTCGAGGACGGGCTGAACGTCGGGGGCAGCGGCGGGTCGGGGCCGGCGCTCGACGGCGAGGCCAAGCGCCAGTACCGCGCGCGCATCGAGGAGCTCCGCGAGCAGATCGAGGAGGCCGACGAGTTCAACGACATCGAGCGCGCCGCCCGCGCCCGCGAGGAGCTCGACTTCCTGGCCCAGGAGCTGGCGGGCGCCGTCGGCCTGGGCGGACGCGACCGCGAGACCGGCTCCCATGCCGAGCGCGCCCGCGTCAACGCGACCCGCGCGATCCGGACGATCATCAAGCGCATCTCCGAGCTGGATCCGGCGCTCGGCCACGAGCTGGACACCACGGTGCGCACCGGCACGTACTGCAGCTACGTGCCCGACCCGCGCCGTCCTGTGACGTGGCGGGTCACGCGTGGCTGAGACGCTCGACGCGATCGTCGTCGGCTCCGGCTTCGGCGGCTCGGTCAGCGCCTGCCGCCTGGCACAGGCGGGCGCGAAGGTCCTGGTCCTGGAGCGCGGTCGCGCCTGGCCCCCGGGGTCGTTCCCGCGCACGCCCGGCGACCTGCACGACCGCGGGTTCTGGGAGCCGGAGGAGGGCGCCACCGGACTGTTCGACCTGCAGACCTTCTCCGGCTTCACCGCGCTGGGCGCCGCCGGGCTGGGCGGCGGCTCGCTGATCTACGCCAACGTCCTGCTGCGCAAGGACAAGGACACGTTCGTGCGCGAGCGGCTGGACGACGGCGGCCGCGAGAACTGGCCCCTCGACCACGCCGCGCTGGAGGACGGCTACCGCAAGGCCGAGTCCATGCTCGGCGCGACGCCCTACCCGTTCGCCGAGCAGACGCCCAAGGCCGACGCGTTCGCGCGGGCCGCCCGGTCGCTGGGCCGCGGCACCGTCGAGCACCCACCGCTGGCCGTGTCCTTCTCCTCCTCGCCCACGGAGCGCAGGACCGTGCCCAGCAAGGCCAGAACGCTCTACGAGGAGCACACGCGGCTGACCTGCAACCTCTGCGGCCGCTGCGACACCGGCTGCAACGACGGCGCCAAGAACACGATGGACCACACCTACCTCGCGGTCGCGGCGGCGAAGGGCGCGACGATCCGCTGCGGCAGCGAGGTCACCGCGATCCGCCCCGTCCGCGAGGGCTGGGAGGTCGACTACACCTACCGCCCGCACCTGCGCGACGAGCGCCTGCCCCACCTCTTCGACGACGACGTCACCCGCACCCGCGTGACCGTCCGCGCCAAGGTCCTGGTCCTGGCCGCCGGTGTCTTCGGCACCGCGCGCCTGCTGCTCGGCGCCCGGGCGGTGATGCCGGACCTCAGCCCCCGCCTGGGCCTCGGGTTCAGCCCCAACGGCGACATGCTCGCGTTCGCGCTGAAGACCAGGGACGCACTGCGTCCCTCCTACGGGCCGGTCATCACGACCACGTTGCGGCTGCGCGACGACGAGAGCGGCTCCGGCCGCGAGCTGTTGCTGCAGGACGCCGGCTCGCCCGACTGGGCGGAATGGATGTGGCACCTGCAGTCGCTGCCCGGCAACGCGCTGCGCTTCGCGGTCGGGCGCGGGCTGGAGCGCATCAACGAACGCCTGCACGGCCGCGTCGACACGCGCCTGGGCGGCGAGGCGCGCCAGCTCATCGGCGACGCGCGGGCCAGCGCGCACATGCTGCCGCTGCTGGCGATGGGGCGTGACGTCCCCGACGGGCGCCTGCACCTGCGCGGCGGTGAGCTGGACTGCACCTGGTCGCTGGAGCCGTCGCAGGCGCACTTCGACGAGATCGACCGCGTCGCGGGCGCGGTGACCCGGGCGCTGGGCGGCGAGTACCTGGACGGCCGCGGGCTGCGCAAGATGCGGACGATGACCGTGCACCCGCTCGGCGGCGCCGGCATGGGCGAGGACTGGAGCACCGGCGTGGTCGACCCCAACGGCCAGGTCTTCAACCATCCCGGCCTGTTCGTCGCCGACGGCAGCGTCATGCCCGGGCCGGTGGGCGCCAACCCGTCGCTGACGATCATGGCCCTGGCCGAGCACTTCTCCACGGCGATGGAGGCGGCGCTCGGTGCGTGACGTCCGCTTCGACGAGGTCATGTCCGGCTGGGTGAGCTTCACCGAGCGCGACCACAACCAGGCGCTCGTGGAGGGCCGGCGCGCGGGACGACGGATGACGCTGCGGCTGCACCTGGAGCTCGACCGCGTCGCGGACCTCGAGGCGGACCCGGCCACCCCGCTGCGGGCGTCGGGCGTCGTCGAGCTGCCGGAGCTGGGCCCGCCGATGCACGTCGTCGAGGGCACGCTGCAGTTGTTCGTCGGTGAGCCCGACACCCGGCACGCCAAGATGCGCTACCGGCTGAGGTGCCGCACCGGCGCGGGCGACGTCGTGACCATCAGCGGCTTCAAGCTCGTCGAGGACGACAGCGGCTTCGACACGCGCACCGACATGTCGACGCTGTTCGTCCGGGTCTTCCGCGGGTGGGTGCCCGAGCCGGCGGACGAGCGCGCCGCTGACGTGATCGCCACCGGCGTGTTGACCCTCAGCCCGCTGGGCTTCGTGCGGATGATGGGCGGCATGCAGGGCCGCAAGGTCCGCTTCGTGCGGCAGTTCATCAAGGGCACGGTCGACGCGTACGTCCGCGGCGAGCCCGGCGACACCCGGCCGGACTTCCCCGACGACCTCGACTGGCGCGACGTGCCGCTGCGCAACGGGCTGCAGCGCCGGCTGGTCACCTACTGGGCCGGCGGCGAGCGGCTGACCCTGCACCACCTGCGCCGCCCCGGCGCCGCCGCCGACCGCGGCCCCGTCGTCCTGGTGCACGGCGCGGCCAGCCGGCCCAACCTGTTCTACGGGGCGCCGATGCGGACGACGATCGCCGACGCGCTGCTCGACGCCGGCTACGACGTCTGGGTGCAGGGCTGGCGCGCATCGATCGACGACCACCCGCGCCGCTGGTGCCTGGACGAGGCCGCCGCCTACGACCATCCGGCGGCGATCGCCAAGGTCGCCGAGGAGACCGGCGCGCAGGGCATCCGGGTCGTCGCCCACTGCCAGGGCGCGAGCTCGTACACGATCGCGCTGGTGGCGGGACTGCTGCCGCAGGTGACCCACTTCTTCGCCAACGCGGTGACGCTGCACCCGACGGTGCCGCTGCGCAGCCGGCTCAAGACTGCCGCGCTGCTGCCGGGGCTGCGGGCGACGACGCCCTACCTGGACTCCCAGTGGGGCAACCGCGCCCCGCACGCCTACGCGCGGTCGATCGCGCTGATGGCCCGGGCCTTCCGCGGCCGCGACTGCGACGACGCCGCCTGCCAACTCACGCAGTTCTCCTACGGCACCGGCCCGGACCTGCTGTGGCAGCACGCGTTGCTGGAGCAGGACGTCCACCACTTCCTGTCCCGCGAGTTCGGCTACGTGCCGATCCGCTTCTTCCGGCAGATATACCGGTCCGAGCGCGCCGGGCACCTCGTGCCGTTCGCGGAGCTTCCGGACAGCCCGCTGCCGTCGTCCTACGTGGGGACGCCCAAGCGGCCGATGCCGCGGACGACCTTCGCGTGCGGCACGAACAACCGCGTGTTCCTCCCGGCCGGGCAGCTGCGGTCCTACGCGCACTTCAACGCCTACGCGCCCGGGGTCCACCAGCACCTCGACCTGCCGCGCTACGGCCACGCCGACGTCTGGCTGGGGCGCGACAGCGCCCGCGAGGTCTTCCCGCGGGTGCTCGACGCGCTTACGGCCTGACGGCCTCGAAGGCGCTGCCGGGCACCTTCTTGAGCTGATCGAGCTCGTCGTCGTCCCAGCGGCGGTCGGCCGTGCCGCTGATGTACCAGTCGCTGCCGTTGTCGGCGAGGATCATCCCGTAGGTCTTCAACGCCTGGAGGATCACGCGGGCCTGCCCGGTGTAGCCGTCGAGGCTGAACGAGGCCTTGAGGCGGAAGCGCTGGCCCATGGGCGGCAGCTTGGGGTCGCTGGAGTCCGACGCGTAGTGGCGGGCGGGCGCGACGTAGGCCCTGCGCGTGCGGTTGACCGTGAACCGCAGCGCATGGCGGATCGTGCGGTCGGCCTCGTCGGGCCGGGCCAGGCCGGGGAAGATCGGCAGCCCGGCCGCGTCGGCGGACGTCCACCCCGCGGGGCGCAGCCGGTTGGAGCGCAGGTCGTACCTCGCGCCGGAGTCGGCGGCCCAGCCCTTGCCGCGGCGGAACGCGCGGTACAGCTCGAAGAGCCGGCACGTGCCCCGCTGGACGACGAGGACGTGACGGTCGCCGTCGCTGCCCGACCCGCCCTCGACGTGCACGCCGCTCAGCGGGATCGGGAACGGGCCCTTGTCGGACTCGTCGCCGTAGGCGGTGTAGGTGATGGGCACCTTGCGCTGCTTCTTGGACACCACCTTGACGGGGATGCCGTAGTCGCCGTAGCGGCCGCTGCCGAAGTCCGGGTGCAGGTGGTCGCCGAGGCCGATCGAGCGCACGTAGGCGTCGCTGGAGGGGTCGACCGCCCGCCGGCTGATGTCGGTGTTCCAGGCGTTGTCGGCCGGGAACACCGGGCACCCGGCGTAGGTGGGTGACGCCGCGGCGGCGATGGCGAGGACGGTGGCCAGCATGCGTGCCCCCTAGCTTGGCGCACACCCGGAGATCGCGTCGCGCAGGGTCTTCTCGAGCTGGGGGTCGAGCCTGTCGCCGTCCGAGAGCGCCTTGTCGAGCTCCTGGTAGCGCGCGTAGGTGATCACGCCCTCGATCCGCGTGAAGGTGCAGTCGCACTGCGCGGCGGCCTTGGTCGTGTCCTGCTGTCCGGTGATGACCCCGGCGCAGGTGTCGACGAAGCGCTTCCGGGCGTCGGCCGGGTAGCCCTTCGCGTCCTTCTCGGTATCGCCGCAGCCCGCGAGGAGCAGCGTCGCACCCGCCACCATCACCAGCGTCCGCCGCATGGCGGCAGCCTACTGCCGCGCCGTCAGCGTTCGAGGACGGCGTGCCCGAGGGCCGAGAGCTCGACGCTCTGGCGGCGGCGGTCGTTGCTGGAGGCCTCACGCTGGATGAGCCCGCGCTCCTCCAGCCGCCCGAGGACGGTGGTGACGCCGCCGGCGGTGAGACCCAGCGCCGCAGCCAACTCCGTGGGACCTGTCGCGCCGTGGGCCCAGAGCCACGACAGCAGCAGCACGTCGTTGTTCGAGGTGAACTCATGCCCGTCACGCAAGCGGCGCAGGTGCTGATGCACCAGCCGATGCGATTCCTGCAGGGTCGTCACGGGGACCCACGACTCCTTTTTCCGGACCGTTCCATCGGGAACGGAGCATCCTGCTCCGCGGAACGGTTCGAGCTATGTCATCACGAACGAGCGTCGAGGCTCAAACTGGCGGTGATCGCCGCGAGCTTCTCGCGCGAGAACGGCTTCTGGAACACCATGGCCGCCCCTGCCGCGGTGGCGCTGGGCGTCGAGTCCTCCAGCGGCGTCGACGACACCACGACGACCGGCGGCAGCCGGCCCGGCCAGCGGTCCTGGGCCTGGCGCAGGGCCGACAGGCCGTCGAGCACCGGCATGTCGAGGTCCAGCAGGATGAGGTCGAAGGCTTCGGCCTCGAGGGTGTCGAGCATCTGCTGCCCGTTGCCGGCCACCGTTGCCAGGTGACCGGCGGCCACGAGCAGTCGGGTGGTGATGGCTTGGTGCAAGGTCTCGTCCTCCACGATGAGCACGTGGAGGCTGGTCACGGGTCCGCCTGCTGCCATTAGATGATCGAAGTATCCCGGGAGACGCGGACATTGTCACGGGATGTCCGATGGATTCAGCGCGGTCGCCAGGTCATCAGCGACGCCTCCCAGGTCTCCGGTGTCAGTGACCTGACGGGAAGGGGCGTGGGCGCGGAACGCTCCGCTCGGAGGCCGTCGAGGACGATGCCCAGGATCCGCTGCCACAAATCCGGAGCGGACGAACGTCCGAGGTCGACGACGATCCCGACCATCAGGTTGATCACCGGGATGTCCAGCGGATCGAGGTCGGCGCGGACCGAGCCCTCCTCCTGCGCGCGGGCCACCAGGCGACCCACCCGCGGCGCGATCCTGGCGCGCGCCTTGGCCACGCGATGCTGGGCCTGGTTGACGCTGAACATCACCTGCGCCAGCCCGCGGTCGGCGACCTGCATCTCCATCGCGGCGTTCAGGAACAGCACCAGGCCGTCCCATCCGGTCGGCGCCTGGGCCGCCTCCTCGGCCACGGCGGCCATGGCCTCGATGCGCTGCTCGAAGAGCGCGTCGATCAGCTCGTCCTTGTTGGCGAAGCGGCGGTAGGCGGTCCCCACCCCCACGCCGGCGTGCCGCGCGATGTCGTCGAGCGTGACGTCGATGCCGCGCTCGGCGAAGACCTCCATCGCCGCGCTCAGCAGGCGCTGGCGGTTGCGCTCCGCATCGGCGCGCAGCTTGGGCTTCGTCTGGGAGGGGTCGTCGGCCATGTGTGACGCACATCATAGAAGGAAAGTGGAGAAGTTCTCTCCGCTTGTGCTACCTTGCGGACAAGCTAAGTGGAGATGTTGTCTCCACAAACGATCTTCCGACCTGCCGGAGCCACCCACCACATGCCTTCCACCCACACCGACCCCCACCACAGCCGCCGCTGGGTGATCCTCGGGGTCATCGCCATCGCCCAGCTGATGGTCGTCCTCGACGCCACCATCACGAACATCGCGCTGCCCTCGGCGCAGCGCGCCCTCGACTTCTCCGACGACCAGCGCCAGTGGATCGTCACCGCCTACTCCCTGGCCTTCGGCAGCCTGCTGCTGCTCGGCGGCCGCGTGTCGGACCTCTTCGGCCGCAAGTGGACGTTCATCGGCGGCCTGCTCGGCTTCGCCACCGTCTCCGCGATCGGTGGTGCGGCGCAGAGCTTCGAGGTCCTCGTCGCCGCCCGTGCCCTGCAGGGTGCCTTCGGCGCCCTGCTGGCCCCGGCCGCGCTGTCGCTGCTGACCACGACGTTCACCAACCCGGCCGAGCGCGGCAAGGCGTTCGGCATCTTCGGCGCCATCGCCGGTGCCGGCTCGGCCATCGGCCTGCTGCTCGGCGGCATCCTCACCGACTACCTCTCCTGGCGCTGGTCGATGTACGTGAACCTGCTGTTCGCGGTGCCTGCCGCCGCCGGCGCCTTCGTGTTGCTGGTCAACCAGCGGCCGGCCGTCCGCCCGCGCCTGGACCTGCCCGGCACGATCGCGGCCTCGGCCGGCCTGTTCGGCATCGTCTACGGCCTGACCTCCGCCGAGACCGACGGCTGGGGCGCCCCTGTCACCGTCGCGATGCTGGCCGGCGGCGTCGCGCTGCTCGCCGCGTTCGTCGCCATCCAGCGCCGCAGCAGCCACCCGTTGCTGCCGCTGCGCGTCGTGCTGGACCGCAACCGCGGCGGCTCCTATGCCGCCGTCGCCATCGCCGGTGCCGGCATCTTCGGCATCTTCCTGTTCCTCACCTACTACCTGCAGACGACGCTGGGCTACTCGCCCGTGCGGACCGGCCTGGCGTTCCTGCCGATGACCGCCGCGATCATGGCGACCGCCACGACGGTGAGCACGAAGGTGCTGCCGAAGACCGGCCCCAAGCCGCTGATCGTCTCGGGCATGGCGCTCGCATCCGTGGCGATGATGCTGCTGACCGGCATCGGCGTCGAATCCGCGTACGCCACCCACGTCCTGCCCTCGCTGCTGTTCATGGGCGTCGGCTTCGGCCTCATCTTCGCCCCGGCCATGGCGTCCGCCACGCTGGGCGTCGAGGCCCGGGACGCGGGCGTCGCCTCGGCGATGGTCAACACCGCGCAGCAGATCGGCGGCTCCATCGGCACCGCGTTGCTGAGCACGCTGGCGACGAGCGCGATCAGCGACCGGCTCGCCGGCGTGCGCCCCACGCCGCAGCTCGTCGCCGACGCGACCATCCACGGCTACACCACCGCGTTCTGGTGGAGCGCCGGCATCTTCGCCGCCGGTGCGGTGATCTCGGCAGTGCTCCTCCGGCCGGGCGTTCCGGCGGTGGCTCCGGGGACCGCCCCGGCCCTGGCGCACTGAGCCGAACCGCGGCGGGCACCGGTACCCTGAGGCCGGTGTCCGCTGCATTGCCGTTGCGACGCGCCCTCCGGGGCGCGTTGGCCGTTCTGGCCTTCGGCAGCGTGCTCGTGCCCAGTGGTGCGTCGGCTGACTCACTGAGCGACCTGCTGCGCCCGGCCGCCCACGAGGACGCCAAGGACACTCCCGGCAGCCCGCTGGACATCATCGGCGTGCGCTTCGGGCAGGCTGCGACGGACATGGTCCTCGCGGTCCGCACCGCGGGCACGTGGGAGCCGAGGAACCTCGACGCGTCCTCGCACCGCTCGGTCTGCATCAAGTTCTTCTACGGGCAGCTGAAGACCGCCCGCGCGCGCGTGTGCCTGCAGGCCACCAAGAAGGGCGAGCCGCAGCTGCGCTACACGCGACTGGACCCCTTCGGCCACGTCTACCGGCTGCACGAGGTGCCCGCCGCGGTCGAGCGGTTGGACAAGCAGTCCTTCTCGATCACCGTCCCGCCGTCTGCGCTGGGCCTGTCGCTGGGCCGGTTCTCCTGGCAGGTCGAGACGCAGTGGACGACGACGGTCGCGGGCGACTGCGTCCAGACGTGCGTCGACAAGTACCCCAACGGCGGGCCCGCTCCCGCCCACGTCGACCTGCTGCGCGTACCAGCGTGCTTCGGGGCCGCCGCCCGCGCCGGCAAGGGCTGCACCAACCCGCAACTGGCGCGGCTGGTCGTGCCGACGCCCGACGAGGCGCTGCTGGGGTTCAACGCCTTCTGCCTGCTGCTGCCCGGCCGCCAGGACCCGCAGGTCTGCCGCTTCCGCTCACCCCCGCCGGACACCAAGCCGCGCACGGTCGCGCTGATCGGCGACAGCCACGCCGCCCACTGGCGCGGCGCCCTGAACATCGTCGCATCGGCCCACGGCTGGCTGGGCCTGTCGCTCACGCGGGCGGGCTGCCCGTTCACCGCGTCGAAGGTGAAGATCCGCGACCGCGTCTCCAACGCCTGCAACCGCCACAACCAGGCGGTGCTGCGCTGGCTTCAGCGCCATCCGGAGATCCGCACGATCTTCGTGTCCAACCACAACGCCGCGGTGGTCACCAACGGCGTCGAGAAGACGCAGGCCAAGATCAACGGCTACCTGAAGATGTGGAAGCGGCTGCCCCGCAGCGTCCGCCGCGTGATCGTCATCAGGGACACGCCGAAGGTCGGCGACCGCTCCGGCCCGTGCGTGACGCGGGCCTTCCGTGACCGCAAGAACCTGGCGAGCGTCTGCGCGCGGCCGCGCAGCGACTCGGTCCCCACCGACCCGCAGGCGCTCGCGGCCCGGCGCAGCAACCGCAAGGGCGTCCGGCTGATCGACATGACCGACTACTTCTGCGGGTCGCGGTACTGCATGCCGGTCGTCGGTGGCGTGCTCGTCCACAAGGACACCGAGCACATGAACGACATCTTCAGCGAGACGCTCGGGCCGTACCTGCTGCGCCGCATCGACAAGGCGCTGCGGTGAGGCGCGCGGCCCGAGCCGCGCAGGCCGTGCTCCTCGTCCTGCTGGTGCTCCCGGCTGCGGCGCGCGCGGACGTGACGCTCACCCAGGACGGCACGCTGCTGCACCTGCGGGCGACGCTGGCCGCGCCGGTGGTCAGCGACGGGCGCCTCTGCGCGACGTTCGCCTGGGGCGCGCAGACCGCGCCACGCTCGTCGGTCTGCGTCGTCGCCGACGGCGCGCTGCGCTACCAGCGGCTCGACCCCTTCGGCGCGCCGTACGGACCTCCCGAGCAGCTCTCGCGACTGAACTACGCCTCCGTCGACGGGACCCGGGTGTCGGCCTGGTTCAGCCCGGCCGACGCCCACCTGCCGCTCGGACCGCTGCGCTGGCAGATGCGCGACGGCGCCACCGCGCTGGCGGCGCCCGCGGACACCACCACCGTCCTGGTCAGCGGGCCGCGCTGCTTCGGCGCCGCGTCGCGTGACCCACGGCGGCGCTGCCGCAACCGCGCGCTGGAGCGCAGCGTCACGCCCACGCCCTACGGGGCGGCGCTGCTGCCCAACACCCCGTGCCTGCCCCAGCAAGGGCTGGCCGACCTCCTGCCCTGCCACTTCGGCGTGGTGCGCAAGCCGGCCGGCGTCGCGCTCATCGGCGACAGCCACGCCACCCACTGGCGCGGGGCGCTGGACGTCGTCGCCCAGGCGCAGGGCTTCCACGGCGTCTCGCTGGCCCGCTCCGGCTGCCCGTACACCACCAACCACATCAAGCTCGCCAGCGCCGCCCTGTCGCGCAGCTGCGACCGCCACCAGCGCGCCGTGCGGCGCTGGCTGCTGACGCATCCCGGGGTGCACACCGTCTACCTGTCGGCGCTGGGCTCGGCGCCCGTCGTCGGCAACCGCCGCGCCGGCTACCGCGCCGCGCTGCGCAAGCTGCCGCGCAGCGTCAGGCACGTCTACGTCATCCGTGACACGCCGCTGTCGGCGAAGTCGGTCTTCGGCTGCGTCACGCGCGAAGCCCGGCGCAACGCCGGCGTGCGCTGCGCGCAGCCGCGCGCGTGGGACCTGCGGCCCGACCTGCTGGCGCGGGCGGCGCGTGAGCTGCGCTCCCGCCGCTACCGCGTCCTGGACCTGACCCGGTACATGTGCGACCGGCGGCGCTGCTTCCCCGTCGTCGGTGGGGTGCTGGTCCGCAAGGACAGCACCCACATCACCGCGACGTTCGCGACGACGCTCGGCCCGTATCTCCTGCGGGCCGTGCGCAGCGTCGCGGCACCGAACGGATAGATCCCCACGGCTTTCCGTGGGGATCTGCCTGCTCGATGCCTACGGGTAGCTCGGCGTCCGCTTCTGCAGGAACGCCGTGATGGCCTCGACGACCTCGTCGGAGTCGCTGCGCAGGGTCTGCGCGGCGGCCTCGGCGTCCAGCGCCTGACGGAGGTTCTCCAGCACCGAGCCGTTGAGCAGCTGCTTGATCGCCGCCTGCGCGACGGGCGGGCCGGCGGCCAGGCGCCCGGCGACCTCGTTGGCCCGGGACAGCAGGTCCTCGTTCTCGACGAGCTCGTTGCACAGGCCCCACTGCGCGGCGTCCTCGGCCTTGACCTGCTCGGCGAGCAGCGCCATCTCCAGGCCGCGTGACAGGCCGGCGCGCGCGGGCACCAGGACCGAGGCACCGCCGTCGGGCACGAGCGCGACGTTGCGGAAGGCCAGCAGGAACGATGCGGCGCGGGCGGCGACGACGTAGTCGGCGGCCAGCGCGAAGGAGCAGCCGATGCCGGCCGCGACGCCGTTGACGGCCGAGACGATCGGCTGCGGGATCTCGCGCATGAGCAGCACGAGCGGGTTGTAGATCTCGCGCAGCGTCCAGCCCAGGTCCGGCTTGCCGGAGGGCAGCAGCGGCGTGTCGCGCGCGGCCTTCAGGTCGGCGCCGCTGGAGAAGCCGCGGCCCGCGCCGGTCAGGATCACCGCGCGGATCGAGCTGTCCGCGGCGATGTCGGTGAACGCCTGGGTCATCTCGCGGCCCATCTCGAGCGTGACGGCGTTGAGCGCGTCGGGGCGGTTGAGCTGCACCGTCGCGATGGCGCCGTCACGGCTGACGACGATCGTTTCGTAGGCCGTCTGGACCTGCTCGGTAGAAGACATGAAACGGATTCAATCATGGACGGGCGTGTCGTGTTCGCGCTTTTCGGCGCCGTGCCTCATGCTCCCCGTGTGCGTCTGCGCATCGTTTCCCTGTCCCTGGCCCTGCTCGCCGTCCTCCCCACCGTCGCGACCGCCAAGCCGGCCGACCGCGCCGACGCGGCGGCGGCGTTCGCCGCCGTCGGGTCGGACCTCTCGGTGGCATCGGGCTGGACCGGCGCGGTCGACACCTGCACCCTCGGCACCGAGAGCGACGCGTCGCTGACGGCGACCAGGCATGCGGTCAACACGCTGCGCGACTTCGCCGGCCTCGCGCCCGTGGAGTTCGACCCGGCGCTGAACCACAAGGCGCTCGCGGCGGCGCTGATCATGCTGGCCAACGACGACCTCAGCCACGACCCGCCGCCGTCCTGGAAGTGCTGGACCCAGGAGGGCCACGACGCGGCTGCGCAGTCCAACCTCTTCCTCGGCAAGTTCGGCGCGGACGCCATGGTCGGGTTCGTGGCCGACGACGGCGTCAGCAACCTCGGCCACCGGCGCTGGGTGCTCAACCAGCCTGCGCAGACGATGGGCTCGGGGTCGACCACGAAGACCAATGCGCTGTACGTCTTCGGGCGCAGCGGCCCGTCGGTCAGCGGGCGCGTGTCGTCCTGGCCGCCCGCCGGCTACGTGCCGTGGGACTGGGTCTTCAAGGACTGGTCGCTCAACGTGGACGGCGACCCGGCGTCCTCGGTCGACATCGCCAACGCGACGGTGGCCGTCTCGGCCGGCGGGCAGCCGCTGGCCGTGTCCGCCGTCACCCCGCTGGACCCGGGCTTCGGCAGCGGCCAGACGCTGAAGTGGAACGTCGCGGTGCCTGCCGGGCTGATGTCCTCCGACGCGTCGCTGACGGTGACCGTCAACGGGGTCACCGTCAGCGGCAACCCGCTGCCGATCACCTACACGGTGCAGGCATTCCGCGGGCCGGCCACCGAGAAGACGGCCGCCACGACGACCGCCGCGCCCGCGCCGGTGTTCAAGTCCGTCTCACCATCGTTCACCCGCTCGCCCTCGGTGTCGCGGGCCGACGGTAAGGGCTCCAAGCCGCTGCGGGTGGGCACGCGCGTCAAGGCCGCGACGCTCATCAGGAACGCCGCCAAGGTGACCTACCAGTGGCGCCGCAACGGGCGCGCGATCAGGCGCGCGACGAAGGTGAACTACACCGTCAAGCTCGCCGACCGCGGCAAGCGGCTGAGCGTGACCGTCACCGCGACGAGCAAGGACGGCGTCCGGCGCGCACGGACCTCGCCAGGACGACTCGTGTTCTGACCGTGGCGTCGTGGCGACCACGGTCGCCGGCGCGGCACACCCCCGTGTGGGCGATTGGCGGCTGCTCCTGCTGCTGCACCACGACGCGCACTGGGACGCTGCGAACCCCGACGGCGCGGACAGCTTCTACGCGGTCGTGATCCGCGCCGCCGACCTGGCCGAAGGACGTTATGACCGGCTTGCCGTCGACGTGGTGTGCGACGAGCCGTAGATGCGGTTGAGCCAGGCCTGCAGCTGGGCCTCGCGCTGGGCCGCGTCGACCCGGTCGTCGAAGAGGTGGGCGCTCATCCCGACGACGCCCCCGAAGTGGTTGCGCCCGAAGAAGCGGTAGAGCCCCGCGTCGGTGCGGACGCCGAGGAAGGCGTCGGTGGCGTAGTCGACCTCGCCGTCGATCGACCCTGCGTCGTCCAGCGTGGCGGTGACGCGGTCGCCGACGCGGACGTCGTCGGTCAGACCGAGCGCGGTGCGGAGCGTCGTCATCGCGTCCGGCCCGCCCGCGGTTTCGGGGCCCTGGATCCCGGCTGAAGGCTGGCCGACGTAGGTGACGGGACGGGCGTTGAAGTGCGCGAGGTACTGACCCAGGGTGTGGAGGTAGAAGTCGGTGTGGGGGCCGACGGCGTCGTACTGGTCCTCCCAGTCGTCGGACAGGATGCCGCTGTGGACATAGCGCACCAGGGCCTGGCCGCCATCGCGCGCCTCGATGACGTACTCCAGCGCGTTGAAGGTGCCGTCCGGCGCCTCCACGCGCAGGGCGACATGGTGCGGCGGCTCCCAGACCGTGGTCGGGCTGCCGTCTCCGGGCTCCGGGAAGCCGCCGGGAAACTGCCAGGCGTCGGTGCCGGTGGTGATCGCGCTCCAGACGTCGTCGGGGCTGGCGGGCAGGGTCACCTCGCGGGTGATCTCGAACGGACGGCTCATGGCCGGGACTCCTCGGTGTCTGATGTGGGTGTGGGGTGCAGGGCGATGATCAGGCGGTGATCGCGCCCGCGGGGCGCGTCGGCCTCGTGGTACTTGGCGACCAGACCGTTGACGGCGTCAGCCAACTCCGCGGCGAAGGCAGCCCGGCTGCGGGCGGAAGCGAAGCGGATCTCGCCGTCGACGCCCAACGTCGCCAGGGGCTTGCCCTCGGCCCGCGTGATGAGCTCGCCGACCTCGGCCACCAGCCGGCTGGCGACGCCGAGCAACCAGCGTGCCGAACGCTGGTCCGGCGTACGCGAGGGATCCGGAGCGACCGCGGGCAGCGCGGCCGGGGAGATGACGTAGGCGCCGGCGGTGGCCTGCAGCACGCGCTCGGTGCAGTTGCCCTTGCGGCGCTCCTCGACCAATTCCACGAGCCCGTGGTACTCCAGCAGGCGCAGGTGGTAGTTGACCTTCTGCCGCGTCAACCCGACCTGTGGCGCCAGCGTGCTGGCCGACCCCGGCGTGGCGAGTGCCGCAAGCAGCCGCGCCCGGACGGGGTCCAGGGAGGCGCCCGCAACGGCTGGGTCCTCGATGACGGCGACGTCGAGCATGGCGACAGGTTGTCACCGACAACTTTTCTTGTCAAGACGACAAGATACGTCGGTCGGTCTTCCGTCTTCCGGTTAGTGTCTTCGGCCATGCCGAAGTTCTTCAAGGGTGGACCGGTCGACGACTCGTTCTTCACCACCGCGCCGTTGCGCCTGAGCGAGACGTTCAACGTCGCCCGCCCGGCGTCCTCGGTGTGGGCCGACCTCTGCGAGGACAACCCGCTGCGTTGGTGTCGCATCCTCGACTCGATCGAGTGGACCTCGCCGCGGCCGTTCGGCGTCGGCACGACCCGCACCGCCAACGCGCTCAAGGGCACGAACATCCTCCACGAGGAGTTCTTCATCTGGGAGGAGGGCCGGCGGATGGCCTTCTACGTCCTGGAGTCCTCCTCGCCGCTGTTCAAGCGCTTCGCCGAGGACTACGTCGTCGAGCCGACCGGCGAGCGCTCGTGCACCTTCACCTGGACGCTGGCCGGTGAGCCGACGGTGGTCGGCAAGGCGGGCGGACCGGTCAACAGGTTGCTGCTGGGGTCGCTGCTCAAGGACACCCGCAAGCACTACGCCTCCTGATGGCGTTCGATCGCGCGGCGCACCTGCGCACCGACGCCGCGGGGCTTGCGGCCGCGTGGGACGCCGACGAGGCCCGCACCCTGCTGTGTGGCAGGCGCGGCGTGCTGCTGGACCCCGACTCGGGCGGCCGCCGGCTGGCGCGGCTGCCCGTGGACGGCGCGCTGGAGGACGCGATCTTCCTCGGGCTGGAGGACGGCGCGCCGCTGTTCGGGGTGATCGACGACGACGTCGAGGAGCTCGCGCCGGTGATGCTCGCGCTGCCGCGGCTCGACGAGCTCGACGCCTCGCTGACCGCGTTCCTCGTCGGCGTCGCCAACTGGCACGCCACGCACGGCTTCTGCTCGCGCTGCGGCGTCGCGTCCGCCGCCGCCGACGGTGGCCACGTGCGCCGGTGCGCTGCCTGCGGCGGTGAGCACTACCCGCGTACCGACCCGGTGGTGCAGGTGCTGATCCACGACGGCGAGCGCTGCCTGCTCGGCCGCAGCCCGCAGTGGCCGCCGACGTTCTTCTCGGTCATCGCCGGGTTCGTCGAGCCGGGCGAGACGCCGGAGGACGCGGGCCACCGCGAGACCGTCGAGGAGACCGGGGTGACGGTGTCGGCGCTGGACCCCATCGGCTCGCAGCCGTGGCCGATGCCCCATCAGCTCCTGTTCGGCTACGCGGGGCGGTGCGAGGACGTCGGCGCCGCCGTCGCCCAGGACGACCTCGCCGAGATCCGGCTGTTCACCCGCGACGAGCTGCGCGCGGTGATGGAGTCGCGCGAGCTCATGGTGCCGCCGCGGCGCGCCCTGGCCGGGGCGCTCATCCGTCGCTGGCTGGCTAGCCCTTCACCTTGAACGTCGCCCTGACCGGCTTGCCGATGACCGTGGTCTTCGGCGTGGCGGTCAGCTTGTAGGTTCGCCTGGCCAGGCGCTTCTTGCCGAGGCGTCCGGTGAACCGGAACCTGTTCGCGCCGACCTTGTCGGTCCGGGTGAAGCTGCCGACCGTGACGGTCAGCTTGCAGGGCTTGGCCTTCCTGTTGGCCTTGGTCTGCTTGGCGCAGCTCTTGCCCTTCCTGCGCCCGGTGACCGTGTAGCTGACCGAGAACGTGGTCCTGGCCGCCGCGCTGTCGGTGTAGCTGACGACCGTGCCGTAGACCTTCTTCCTGGCGGCGGCCACGGCGGTGGGCCCGGTGCGCGCCGCGACGAAGGACGTCGGCGAGAGCTTCAGGTTGGTGATGACCGGGGCGCCGGCGGGCGGGGCCGGCGGCACGCCCACCGTGACGGTCGCCGTGGTCGCAGCGACGCATGCCGCGGCACCGGTGCCGGTCAGCGTCACCGTGTAGGTGCCGGGCGCGCCGAACGCGTGCGTGAACGACGCTCCGGTGCCCGTGGCGCCGTCCGATGCGGCCCAGCTGAGGTTCGGCGCCCCTGCTCCGCCGAAGCTCGCGGTCACGCCCGGGGCGACCGCCGCTGGACCGGTGATGACCGGCGCCGGCACCACGCCTGCGTGGCCGGTCAGCTCCACCGCGCCCTTGTCACGCGTGCCCGGCGCGCAGGTGCCGACCGCGTTCAGGACGCGCGGGTTGCCGTTGACGTCCTGGGCGGACGACGCCGCGCCGCCGGGCAGCGTCACGGCGGACTCCGCCACGCTGTCGACGCCGCTGAAGGACGGGTTGGGCGCGTAGTCGGACCCCGGCGCCGCGAAGATGGCGGCGAGCGCCGCGGTGCTCGTGTTGCCCTTGGAGCCCGCCGCGCAGTTGATGGCGCCCGCGGCGCCGCTGGGTGCCTGCGTCGTGCTCGGCACCTCGGTGGTGGAGCAGTTGACGGTGGCGCTGCCGCTGGCTCCCCCGCGGTCGGCGGCCGGTGGCTCGACCAGGATCGAGCCCAGGACGTTGGCCACGGCGAAGGTGTTGGCGGCGTTGGCTGCCTGCGCCTTGACGCCGGGTCCGGCGTCGCGCACGCCCGGGCTTCCGGCATCCACCGTGGAGCTGATCACGGTGAGCGCCCGCGCGGTGCCGCTGCCGACGTCGAGCACCGCACCCGCGCCGCCGAGCAGCAGCGAGGAGTCCACGAGAACGTTGGCGCCCTGCGCCTGGATGATCCGTTGCGCCGGGTTGGCCATGCGCAGGGTGCTGCGCACGACGCGAAGCTCACGTCCGGCGCCGCCGCCATCCATCGCGACGACCAGCGGGTTGGTGGTGCCGGCGCCGGAGGACAGCGTGCTGTCGGTGACCGTCGTCGACCCGAGGTTCTGCAGCGTCGGGCCGTGCCAGGCGCCGCTCACCGTCACGCCCGACAGCGAGACGCGCGTCGCCGACCCGTAGATCGCGGCCAGGGTGCCGGCGGCATTGGTCATCGTGATCGCCGACCGGCTCAACGCCATCGTGCCGTTGTTCACCTGCACCGCCGCGCCGCTGCTGCGCACCTCGATGTCCGAGCGGTCCACGGTCACCGGGTTGCCGCTGCTCAACACCCCGGCGGCCGAGCCGCCCGCGTTGGTGACCGTGACGGGGCTGGTGGTCAGGGTGACCGCCCCCGACGGGGCGATGACCGCTGAACCGCTGCTGCCCCCGAACAGCAGCTTCGAGTCGGTCGCGGTGATGCTGGTGTTCGGCCCACCGGCGTACAGCGCGCCGACGGTGCCCGCCGCGTTGTCAGCGGTGACCGGGCTGCGCAGCGCCGTGATCGGGCCGTTGGCGGCGTAGACGCCGGCTCCGGTGCTCTTGACGAGGACCGGCGAGTCGGTCAGCGCCGCGCCGCCGTTGGTCGCGAACACGCCCATGGCCGAGCCGCCGGTGCCGCGCTGCGTGACCGGGCTGCCCGTCAGGGTGGCGCTCGTGCCGGCGTACACGCCGTTGCCGGTGCCGGCCACGTCGACCGGTGACCCGGTCAACTCCACGACGGCCGACGACCCCGACTGCACACCGGTGCCGGACGAAGCCGGGTTGTCCAGGGTGACCGCGCTGTTGGTGAGCTTCACGGAGCCGCTGCCGGCGTAGACGCCGTAGCCGAGCCCGCGCAGGAGCAGCGGTGACGCGTCCACGGTGACCGGTCCGGTGCTGGCGTAGATGCCGAAGCCGCTGGTGCTGGTGTTGTCGAGCGTGATCGGGCTCCTGGTCACCGACGCCGTGCTGCTGGCGTACACCCCGTAGCCGCCGCCCTTGACGACGACGGGCGAATCGCTGACCTTCGCCGAGGCGCCGCTGGCGTACACCCCGAAGCCCGAACCTGCGCTGTTGCTCACCGTCACCGGGCTGTTGGCGACGGTGATGGGTCCGGAGCTGGCGTACACCCCGAAGCCCGTGCCGGCGACGCTCACCGCGGAGTCGGTCACCGACACCGAGCCCGCGCCGGAGAGGTAGACGCCGAAGCCGCTACCCGTGGTGCTGCTCAGCGTGACCGGGCTGCGCAGCAGGGTCAGGGTGCCGGCGGTGGCGTAGATCCCAAAGCCGAGGCCGGCACTCACGACCGGCGTGTCGGTCAACGACAGACCCCCGTCGGAGTAGACCCCGAACCCGCTGGAGGCGGTGTTGGTGAGCGTCACCGAACCGCCGGCCATGGTGACCTCCGCCTCGTGGATCCCGGCGCCGGTGCCGGCGACGGCGACGGCGACGTCGTCGAGGACGACGCTGGTCTGCCCCAACAGCGCGTCGCTGGTGTCCGCGGGCGTCGTCGTCACGCGCAGGTGCGAGAGGCCCAGGCTGGCCATCGACGTCGTGCCGATGGCCGGGTCGGCGTTGGCAACCCCCTGGATGATCGTCGCCGTGCCCGGGTCGGCGCCGCTGCCGGCCCCGACGATGGACAGGCCGCTGTCGGCCCCGTTGAGCGCGAGGTCCTCCACGTAGGTCCCCGGGCCGGCGTGGATGGTCACCAGGTCGCCGACCAGGCGGCTCTGCGTGATCGCGTACCCGAACGTGGCACACGGCGACGCCTGGCAGTTGCCGGCGTCGCTGCCGGCCTTGCTGACCTGCAGCGCCGTGGTCGCGCCGGCGGTGGCGGCGCTGCCGAGACCGAACAGCGCCGTCAGGGCGATGACAACAGGGACTCGCATGACGGCGAGCCTAGCTGCGGCGCCGGGACGCGGTGCACTCAAGTTGGTCTCAACAGCAGGTGTGACCGCAACAGCGCGATGAGCTCGCCGCGCAGCACCTGCCCGCGTGCGGCGAGCCCCTTCTGGCGCCGCACGTACTCGGCGCGGCCGGCCGGGGTCTCGATCTTCACGGGCGCGAGGCCCAGCGCGCCGAGGTCGTAGGGCGAGGCCTGCATGTCCAGCTGCCGGACGTCGCGCGCGAGGGCGAACGCGCGGGCCGTCAGGTGCGAGGGCGTGAGCGGCTCGAGCTTGTAGCACCACTTGTACAGGTCCATCGTCGCGTGCAGGCACCCGGGCTGCTCGACGTCGGCCTGGGTCTCGCGGGTGAGCTGCTGCGCGTTGCGCGGGCGGGCCGCTTCGGTGAAGAAGCGGAAGGCGTCGATGTGGGTGCAGCGCAGCTTGGACGCCTCGACGTGCGCGTCGGTGCCGTCCTGCCCCAGCCGCAGCGGGTAGGCCTCATGCCGGCGGGCGCCCCGGTAGACCATCGCCCACTCGTGCAGCCCGAAGCAGGCCGTGAGCGCCGGGCGCCGGGCGGTGTTGACCAGGATCTGGCCGATCTTCTCGACACCTCCGCCCCGGGCCGCCAGGAAGCCGTCGACATCTGCGGTGCTGCCCTCGGCGGTCCGCACGTAGCCCTTGCGCGGCTCGCCGTTCTCCAGGACGACGCCGGCCCCGGGGTGCCAGCGCCGCAGCTGGGCAGGGCGGTGGGAGTAGTAGGTGAACAGGAAGTCCTCGACCGGGTGCTTGACCTCGTCGCGCCGGCGCCGCAGGTGGTCGGCCGTCCACGCGTCGACCTGCGCGGCATGTGCCCGCGCCTGCGCACGCCAGTCGGCTTCACGGAGGACCACGTCCATATTGTCCCGCTTGATGCTCACGCTGCTGCACAACCCCAACTGCTCGACCTCCGTGCACGCGCTCGACGCGCTGGAGGCGGCCGGCCACGAGGTCACGGTCCGCAAGTACCTGCTGAAGGCCGAGCGCCTGGACGAGGAGGAGCTGCGCTCGCTCGCATCACGCCTCGTCGGTGACCCGGTCGACGCACTCGTCCGGCGGGACGCCAACTACAAGAAGCTCGGGCTCGACCTCGACGGGGCCGACCTGGAGACCGTCGTCGCCACGCTGGCCGAGCACTTTGCGCTGCTGCAGCGCCCGATCCTCGACGACGGCAAGGCCGCGATGATCGGCCGCCCGCGCTCCCGCGCCGCCGCCTGGGCGGCCGCGGGGCACGTCACGGAGTAGCGCGCGGACCGTCGCCCCTCAGCCGACGGCGCCCGCGAGCGCGACCGTGCCGGAACGGTGGTCGACACCGGCCAGAGACTCCAGCTCGTCCACGGCGCGGTCGCTCCGCGTCTCCGCGGCGATGGCAGCCGCGACCTCGCGGGCCGCGGCGGTGTAGCGCGGGTCGTCGAGAACCCGCTGGAGCGCCTGCCGTATCCGGTCCGGGGACGACGTGTGGTCGACCGTGATACCCGCACCCCGCTGGGCGATGCGCGCCGCGACGTCGTGCTGGTCGCGACCGAGCGGGACGCACACCAGCGGGACACCGGCGGCCAGCGCCTTCAGCGCGGTGCCGTGGCCGGCGTGGGTGATGACGGCCCGCGCGTGCGCGAGCACCGTCGCGTGCGGCGCGCTGCGCCGGACGTCCACGTTGGGCGGCGCGCTGATGGCCTCGGGGTCGACGTGCGGGCCGGTCGTGACCAGTCCCCGGGCCGGGGTGGCCCCGAGCGCCTGTGCGATGCGGTTCAGCGTGGCGGTCGCGGCCTCCATGGTGGCCGTGCTCAGCGAGGCGAGGACCAGCGGGCCATCGCCGGGCGGAGGCGCCCACGCGTCGGCCCACACCGGGTCGTCGATGCGCGGGCCCACGAAGCGGACGTGCTGCGGCGGGCGGTAGCTGGGGAACTCGACCGCCGCGCTGGAGGCGATGAGCACGCGGTCATGCCGGGTGAACATGTCGACCGGGTCGAGGAGCGGGTCGAGCTGCAGGTCGGTCCGGGCGCGGTTGATCGCCGGCAGCCCCTCGCCCCACAGCCGGGCGGCAAGCTTGGCCAGCGGCCAGGCGAGGAGGCGGTCGACGCGCCGGTCGGTCCGCAGGCCGCGGCCCATCGGCGGGACGCCCCAGCTGGGAATGGCGAGGAACGACATCGCGATGGCCGCGCGGGGGACGCCGGCCGCCTCGGCGGCGACGAGCACGCCCGGCAGCATGTGGTCGGCGGCGACGACGTCCGCCGGCTCGCGCCTGAGCTCGTCGAGCGTGTCGCGGGCGAAGTCCGCCGCGGGCCCGCAGATGAGGCCGTCGCGCACGGCCTCGACCTGGCCCTTGGGAGACGCGGCCGCGCGCTCGCGCGTCAGGACGTCGGAGGACCGGCCCCGCGCATCGGTGTGCGGCGCGTGACGCCAGGGCACGAAGCGCGCGCCGACGGCGGCGACGTCGTCGGCGAAGCAGGGGTCGGCCAGGACCCGGACGTCGTGGCCCTTGCGGGTCAGGGCGAGGGCGATCGACAGCATCGGGGCGGCATGGCCGCCGCCGTCCCAGGTGGCGAGGAGGAAGCGTGCGTTGGACATGGCCCGAGGGTGCTCCGCCGCACCCCCTGGGTCATTGGGGGACTTCCCTAGCCGGTCACGGAACGGCGACCGGGAGGGCCAGCAGCATCGCGCCGTAGGACTTGCCCTGCGGGTCCATGCGCAGCGACGACAGCCCACCGCGTCCGCCGAGGACGTCGCCGATGAGGATGTTGATCGCGTCGAGGCCGGGCAGCTCCCAGCGGGTGACGTCGCCCTCGATGCGGTCGCCGAACAGCTCGCGCACGCGGGCGGCGGTGACCTGGGTCCTGAGGACCTCCACGTACTCGGGCCTGCGGGCGATGAGGCCGATGTTGACGTCGTTGCCCTTGTCGCCACTGCGCGCGTAGGCGATCTCGCGCAGCGCCACCGCCCGACCGCCGGGGGGTGGTGGGGATGGGTGACGCTCACCGTCACCGAGGCCCACCACGGGCTCCGGGAGCGGTGGGGTTCGGAGCGGACGGTCGTCGCCGGGCGCGATGGCGACGGGCGTGGGCTTGCCGTCCTCCAGCGTCACCGTGACCGGCACGGTGGCCTTGTCGACGAGGACGTGGAACAGGCGGACCAGCGGTTGGGGGTGCGGCCGGGCAGCCATGTAGCCGGCCATGCCCTGGGCGACGAGGCCCAGCGAGATGAGCTCGCGGCCGAGCAGCGCAAGCGGCTCGGGCCGGGGGTGGCGTGCCGCGATGTTGACGAACACGGCGTCGTCGCCGCCGATGACCTCCACGGAGGTGAAGGTGTACGGGTCGTGGCCCTCCTCGGCAGCGATGCGGCCCGCACGGGCGATCGCGGCCTCACCGGCGCGCTGGGCACGCCCGCGGGCGTCGATGCCGTGGAAGGACGCACCCGCCATGAAGCGCATGCCGTCCGGCGCGGTCATCGTCGCCTTGTAGGTCGGGGTGGGCCCGCTGCCCCTGGCGCCGGTCACGCGCACGCGGTCCGGCCCCTCCTGCGTGAGCGTCACGTCGCGGAAGTCGCAGACGACGTCCGGCAGGACGTAGGCGCCGGGGTCGCCGATCTCGTAGAGCCGCTGCTCGCCGACGGTCGCCGGGGTCACGAGGCCGCCGGTGCCGGGCGGCTTGGTGATGACGGCCGTGCCGTCAGGGAAGCACTCGGCGACCGGGTAGCCCATGTCGTCCCAGCCGGGCACCTGCTCCCAGTCGGTGAAGAGTCCGCCCAGCGCCTGTGGCCCGCACTCGACGAGGTGGCCGACCAGCGAGCCCGCGGCGAGGAGGTCGTGGTCGCCGTCGCCCCACCCGAACTCGTGCAGCAGCGGGCCGAGCACCAGGGCCGAGTCGGCGCAGCGGCCGGTGACGACGATGTCGGCACCGGCGTCCAGCGCGGCCGCGATCGGCCGGGCGCCCAGGTAGGCGTTGACGGTCAGCGGGTGCTCGGGAACCGGCTCGCCCGTGAACATGTCGACCGCGCCGGCGCCGATCAGCGCGCGCACGTCGTCGCCCTCCACGCAGGCGACCTTCAGCGGCACGCCCGCGTCGGCGACGGCCGCCCGCAGCGCTGCCGCGCAGCCCGCCGGGTTCAGCCCGCCGCCGTTGGTGATGACCTTCACCCTCCGCGCGTGCAGCTCGCCGAGCAGCGGGCCGAGGGCGCGGGGGACGTCGGGCACGAAGCCCGCGCCGGGGTCCTTCATCTGCGCGCGGACGAGCAGCGCCATCGTCACCTCGGCCAGGTGGTCGCCGACCAGGTAGTCGATCGGCGCGCCCCGCAGCACCTGGGCGGCGGCCCGGGGGCTGTCGCCCCAGAACCCCGCCCAGCAGCCGACGGTGACCTGCTCAGTCATCCGCGGGCTCGTCGATCGCCGCCAGCAGCGCGCCCGCGTCGACCTGGTCGCCGACCTTGAGCGGCAGCGCGGAGACCGTGCCGTCGGTCGGCGCGACGATCTCGTGCTCCATCTTCATCGCCTCCAGGACCAGCAGCGGCCGGCCGGCCGTGACGACGTCGCCCACCGCGGCATCCACCCGGATGACCTTGCCGGGCATCGGCGCCAGCAACGATCCCGCCGCGACCTGATCGGCTGGGTCGGGGTGACGGGGCAGCTCGACGAGGTCGACCTGGCCGTCCGGGCCGGAGACGCTGACCCGGTCGCCGTGGCGGCGCACGCCGAAGGTCCGGCGCACCCCATCGGCCTCGAGGTCGACGCGCTCGGCGTCTGCGTGCAGCACGGTGAGGTCCGGCGCGGGGTAGGCGACGAGCAGCGTGTCGTCCCCGTGCGCGTACTCCACCGTCGGCAGGCCGATCGGGTTGTTGCGCCAGCCCGCCGGGATGGTCGCCTGCACCGTCGCCGTGGCCCGGCGCGCGGCGGCGGATGCGATCGCCGCCGCCTGGGCGTGCAGCGTGACGTCCTCGACGAGCGGCTGGAGCAGGGCCGACGACTCCGGCCGGTCGAGGTAGTGCGTGTCGAAGTCCCCCGCCAGGAACGCCGCGTCCTCCAGCAGGCGCACGAGGAAGTCACGGTTGGTCCGGAGGCCGTCGATCTCGGCCCGCCGCAACGCAGCCGCCAGCACCCGCGCGGCCTCGGCCCGCGTCTCGGCGTGGGCGATGACCTTGGCGATCATCGGGTCGTAGTGGATGGAGATCTCCGAGCCGGACTCCACGCCGGTGTCCACGCGGACCTCGTCGCCGAGGTCCAGCCACGACAGCGTGCCCGTCTGGGGCAGGAAGTCGGCGGCGGGGTCCTCGGCGTAGAGGCGCACCTCGATGGCGTGGCCGAACGGCTCGGGCACGTCGGGGACGCGGCCGCCGTCGGCGATCTCCAGCTGGCAGCGGACGAGGTCCAGCAGCAGGACCTCCTCGGTGACCGGGTGCTCGACCTGCAGCCGGGTGTTGACCTCCAGGAAGTAGAACTCCCCGTCGTCGCCGAGCAGGAACTCGACGGTGCCCGCCCCGACGTAGCCGATCGCCTTGCCGGCCGCCACCGCGGCGTCGCCCATGCGCTTGCGCAACGCGGCGTCGACCGCGACCGACGGCGACTCCTCCAGCACCTTCTGGTGGCGGCGCTGGATGGAGCACTCGCGCTCGCCCAGGGACACGACGTTGCCGTGGGTGTCCCCGAGGATCTGGATCTCCACGTGGCGCCCGGTCTCGACGAACCGCTCGAACAGCAGGGTGTCGTCGCCGAAGGAGGACGCCGCCTCGCGGCGCGACGCCTCGATCGCGGCGTCGAGGTCCTCGGGCCGGCGCACGACGCGCATGCCCTTGCCGCCACCGCCCGCGCTGGGCTTGATGATGAGCGGGAACTCCTCGGTGCCCTCCGGCAGCACCGGCACCCCGGCCTGCTCGAGCTGCCGCTTCGCGGCGAGCTTGGAGCCCATCGCGTCGATGGCCTCCGGCGTGGGGCCGACGAACGTGATGCCCGCGTCGGCGCACGCGCGGGCGAAGCCGGCGTTCTCGGCGAGGAAGCCGTAACCGGGGTGGATCGCGTCGGCCTGCGTCCGGCGCGCCGCGTCGATGATCGCGTCGCCCCGCAGGTAGGACTCCGCCGGCGTCGCGCCGCCGAGGCGCACCGCGAGGTCGGCCTCGCGGACGAACGGCGCGTCGGCGTCGACGTCGGAGTACACGGCCACCGTCGCGATGCCCATCTCCCGCGCGGTGCGGATGATGCGGCGCGCGATCTCGCCACGGTTGGCGATCAGCAGACGGCGCATCACGGCCGGAACACGCCCCACTCCATCGTGCCGTTCACCTCCTGGCTGTGGATCGAGGAGAGCGCGATGCCCAGGACGGTGCGCGTGTCGCGAGGGTCGATGATGCCGTCGTCGTAGAGCCGGCCGGACATCGGCAGGGCCAGCGACTGGCCCTCGATCTCGTTCTCGATGTACGCGCGGAGCTGCTTGTCGGCGTCCTCATCGTACTCGATGCCCTTCGCCGCCGCCGAGCCGCGCTGGACGATCGAGATGACACCGGCCAGCTGCTCGCCGCCCATGACCGCGACCTTCGCGTTGGGCCAGGCGAACATGAAGCGCGGACGGTAGGCGCGGCCGGACATGCCGTAGTTGCCGGCACCGTAGGAGCCGCCGCAGATGACCGACAGGTGTGGCACGGTCGAGTTGGAGACCGCGTTGATCATCTGCGAGCCGTGCTTGATGATGCCGCGCTGCTCGTACTCCTTGCCGACCATGTAGCCGGTCACGTTGTGGAGGAACAGGATCGGCGTGTCGACCTGGTTGCAGAGCTGGATGAACTGCGTGGCCTTGTTGGCCTCTTCGCTGAAGATGACGCCCTGGGTGTTGGCGACGATGCCGATGGGGTAGCCGTGCAGCGAGGCGAACCCGGTCGTCATCGAGGTGCCGTAGGACGGCTTGAACTCGTCGTACTCCGAGCCGTCGACGAGCCGCGCGATGACCTCGCGCATGTCGAAAGGCTCCTTCAGGTCGATCGAGGCGATGCCGGCGAGGTCGTCGATGGGATGCAGCGGCTCGACGACCGGAAGCTGCGACGGGCCGGGGCCGTGCTTGCGCCAGTTCAGCCGCCGGACGACCTGACGCGCCAGGCGCAGCGCGTCCGGCTCGTCGAGCGCGAGGTAGTCGCTGAGCCCCGACACGCGCGAGTGCATCTCCGCGCCGCCGAGCGACTCGTCGTCGGACTCCTCCCCCGTCGCCATCTTCACCAGCGGCGGGCCGCCGAGGAAGACCTTGGAGCGGTCCTTGATGAAGATGTTGTAGTCGGACATGCCCGGCTGGTAGGCGCCACCGGCGGTCGCGTTGCCGAAGACGACGCTGATGATCGGCACCTTCTGGCGCGACAGCTGGGTCGGGCGGCGGAAGCTCTCGCCACCGGGGACGAAGATCTCCGCCTGCGTCGGCAGGTCCGCGCCGCCGGACTCGACCAGGCCGATCATCGGCAGCCGGTTCTCCTCGGCGATGTCGAACGCGCGCAGCGACTTCTTGACGGTGTACGGGTTGGCCGTGCCGCCCTTCACCGTCTGGTCGGGCGCGGTGATCATGCACTCGACGCCCTCCACGACGCCGATGCCCGTGAGCACGGACGCGCCGAGGTGGAAGTCGGTGCCGTGGGCGGCGAACGGGCTGAGCTCCAGGAACGCGGTGTCACGGTCGACGAGCAGCTCGACGCGCTCACGCGGCAGCAGCTTGCCGCGGTCGTGGTTGCGCCGGACGGCGCGCTCGCCACCGCCGCCGCGGACGATGGCGAACAGCTCGTCGAGCTCCTGCAGCTTCTCGAGCATCCCGGCGCGGTTGCGCTGGAACCCCTCGGAGCTGCGGTCGACGTTCGTCCCTAGGGCCGGCATGCGGGACCGCCCTCGGTTTGCACGATCATGCAGGCAAACTACACGACCGTGTAAATTTGCGGTGTGGCATTTCCGTCGGGCACCTATGAGCTGAAAGGCGCGGACGCCACCCGCGAGAAGCTGCTGCAGGCCACCCACGAGCTGCTGGTCGAGCGCACCGGGGCCGAGCCGTCGCTCAGCCAGGTGTGCGAGCGCGCCGGTGTGCAGACGGGGATGGTGCGCTACTGCTTCGGTGGCAAGACCGAGATGCTCGAGGCGCTGGTGGACCGCATCCGCTCGACCGTCCGGGCCGACCTCGAGCGGCTGGCCGCCGCCGACCTCGAGCCCGAGGAGAAGCTGCGTCGCAACGTCCGCGCGATGCTGGGCAACTTCGCGTCGTTCCCGTACAGCCGGCAGCTGTCGGAGCAGCTCCGCGACGACGGCACCGTCGCCACGTCCTTCGCCGAGATGATGGTGCCGTTCTACACCGCGCTGGTGCAGGAGGGCGTCAGGGCGGGGACGTTCCGCAAGCTCGACCCGCGGCTGCTCTACGTCTCCATCACCGGCATGGCGGAGTCGCTGGCCGGGTCGCGCGAGCTGTTCGACGACGAGCGCTTCGCCGAAGGCGCGATCGAGCTGCTGCTCGACGGCATCCGGGCCTAGGGGCCGCCGGGCCTGGTCCTCTCGATCGAGAGGACCGCGGGGAGCGTCGTGACAGGTACCCCCGCACCGTCCCGGCACGCCCACCGCAGGTGTGTCGATTCCTGCCAGCACGTCCGCGCGGCACCCGACACACGGCCGGACGACCCGCGACGACGTGCGGGGCCGCATCGACGCCGTCGACCTAGCGACCCAGGGTGCGCCGCGCCACCTTCAGGACCGTCCGGCCGGTGGTGCTGCGGAAGCGGGCGGTGACGGTGAGCCGGCCATGCCGGCGTTGCGGCAGCCGGAGCCGCAGGCGGCGGGCGCCGGCGCGCTCGAAGCGGACGACCCGGTCGAGGACGCGCCGGCGGTCCAGCATCGCGCGCACGCGCACGAGGCCGGGGCGGTCGAGGCCGACCCGGACGTCGTGCGCCTCGATCCGCAAACCGAGCTCCACCGCCGGCAGGGGCTGCGTGAACCTCCGGCGGTAGGGCGCGGCGCCGTCCTCACGCCGCAGCTCGAGGTCCAGCGTCGCGGTGTCGCCCTCGCCGCGCACGCGCACCAGCGCGTAGTGGCAGCGCTCGTCGGCGTAGAGGACGCCGGGCCGGTCGCGGAGCTTCGACGCGGCCTGCGGGTCGGAGATCGTGATGTCGTTGGGGACGGGGATGCCCATCGGGCACGCGCGGGCCTCGAAGCGCGCGCCGTCCTCGAAGACGCCGGTCAGGTGCGTGTCGCCCGTGAGGAAGACGACGCGGCCGCTGACCTCGGCGTCGATGACCCGGAGCAGCTCGTCGCGCTCGTGGGTGAAGCCCGCCGCCCAGTTGCCGTCGCGCGCGTTGGCGCGCATGAAGACCGTGCACGGGGAGCAGACGATCTTGAACGGCGCCCGCGACGACCGCAGCCCGTCGAGCAGCCACGCCTTCTGGCGCGCCCCGAGCAGCGTCTTGGCCGCGTCGTCGGGCGCGGCCGGGTCGGACTTGAAGCGCCGCTGGTCCAGCACCCAGACGTCGGCCACACCCGCGCTGAAGCGGTAGCCGACGCCCGTCCCCATCAGCGCGTCCCAGGGACCGACACCCCACGGGGTCCGCGGGATCGTCAGCGCGTTGGAGTCCTGCGTGGCGTAGTCGTGGTCGTCGCGCATCGCCGCGAACGCGGACCGCGCGAAGACGCGGGCCAGCCGTGGGTTGGCCAGGAAGTCGCGCCAGATGCCGGCGTAGCCGGACGCCGTCTGGGCCAGCGGCCCGACGGTGTCGGGGTAGTTCAGGTCGCCCTGCCACACGAACACGTCGGGGTCGGCGCGGGCCAGGTCGTCGAACAGCGGACCGAACTGCGAGGCGCACGCGCCCACCGCCAGCGTCACCGGACGCGGGTCGTTGGGGCCCGGCAGGACGGTGAAGCTCCGCACCGGCCCGACGGTGCTCGACCCCGCCCGTTGCAGCGTGGCCCGCCAGTGCACCCGCGACCCCGGCGCCAGCCCGCGCACGTTGGCGGTGAACGCGTCGAAGGCGCCGGTGGACCCGGATGCCACCCGCCGCGGACGCTCGAAGCCGGGTGTGGAGGACACCTCGATGACCACCCGCGCCGGCAGGTCGGCCGCGACGTGCAGTCGCGCGCCACCGGTGCGCGGCACGCCGGTCGTCGCGGCCAGCACCGATGCGGGCGTCACCGCCGGGGCCTCCTTCGTGCTCACCGTGACGTCGTGGAACGCGACCGTCGAGTCGCGCCGGATCGTCTGCAGCACCTGCGCCCCGACCGGGGTCTGCAGGAACGCCTCGCCCTCCTGCACGCCGTAGGGCAGCAGGTGGACGTTGCCCAGCGCCGGGAACACCGACGGTCCCGCGCTGGGGAACAGCGTCCGGGCCTGGCCGAGGACACCGGGGTCGCCGGCCCGCTGCAGCGGGCCATGGGCGTCCTGCGCGCGCACCGTGAAGACCGCCCCGCTCGTCGACGTGAGGGTCGCCACCAGCGCCGTCGGCGCAGCACCCACCGCCGACAGCTCGATGACGGCCGCCCCGCCGACCACCGCGGTCTGCGCCAGCGTCACCAGCGACGTCCCGCTGCGGCGCAGGATCGTCAGGGTCACCCCGTCGTACACGGCCGCGTAGTGATCGGTCGGGCCGACGCGCCGCAGCACCACGCCCACCGCGGAGCCGGCCTGCGCGATCACGGCCCGCACGCTGCCGTCGCGAAACCGCCGGTCGACCAGGAAGGCGACCGGCCGCGGGTCGGCCGGGAAGACGTCGGTCCCGGCCTCCAGCACCGCGACACCGCCGCTGACACGTAGGTTGGCGACACCTGAGCAGGCCCACGCGCCGCCCCACCCAGCGGGGGTGTCCGCGAACCCCGCCGCGCCCGCGCCGCGCGTCCGCACGAGCAGCCCTGCGCCCGCCGCGGCACCGAGCGCCATCAACCGCCGTCGGGTGACCTCCCCCTCGCGCACGGTCCCATCCTGCCAATGTGGAGGCATGGAGATCGCGATCGCCGGAGCGCACGGCCAGATCGGCCGCCGTCTCACCCGCCTGCTGTCCGCCGACGGCCACACCGTCCGCGGCCTGATCCGCAACCCCGACCACGCCGACGACGTGGCGGCGGACGGCGGAGAGGCCGTCGTCTGCGACCTCGAGGCGCTGACGCCCGGCGAGATCGCGGCGGACATCGACGGCGCGGACGCCGTCGTCTTCGCCGCCGGCGCGGGACCGGGGAGCGGCAGCGAGCGCAAGGTCACCATGGACCGCGACGGCGCGACGAAGCTCATCAACGCGGCAGAGGCGGCCGGCATCACGCGCTACGTCATGGTCTCCGCCGTCGGCACCGAGAGCCCGCCGGACGGGGACGACACGTTCAGCGTCTACCTGCGCGCCAAGGCCGAGGCCGACGCTGCGCTCGCGGCGTCCGACCGCGACTGGACCATCGTCCGGCCCGGCCGCCTCACCGACGACGCCGGCACCGGCAGGGTCACGCTGACGACCGACCCCCACCGCGGCGAGGTGACCCGCGACGACGTCGCCGCGGTCCTGGCCGCGGTGCTCGGCACGCCGGCCACGATCGGGCTGACGCTCTACCTCAACGCTGGCGACACGCCGATCACCGAGGCCATCGCCGCAGTGGCCTGAACGCCGGCGCCGCGCGATCGATCGCGTCACAGGACCTGGCCACGTCCCGTGGATACGTCAGCGTCGTACGACGACCTTTGCCCGCGCGCGGCCGAGCCGGACGGTCAGAGTCACCGAGCCACGGCGGGCCTGCGCCTTGGGCAGCGTGACGACCACCGGCACCGCCTGACCGGCCCGCAGGCGCCGCGCGAGGCGCAACAGACGGCGACGCCCGGCATGGACGGTCAACTCGGCGCGCGCAGAGCGGTCGGCACGCAGCGTGCCCAGGGTCACGCGCCGGCCGTTGCGGCGCAGCTCGCGCACGAGGCGCAGCGATCCGGAGCGCAACAGGACCACCTCGCGGGGTGGCCGGGCGGCCGGCGCCATCGTGGGCGTTGTCGGTTGTGCCGTGGCGGGCGTCGTCGTCGGCGCCGCTGCAGGAGTGCTGTCCTGCGGTGGCGGCGGGCCGTCCACGTCGGCGCTCGGCAGGCCCACGGTCCAACCCCGAGATGTCGGTGCGGCCTGGGTGTTGCCGGCGGGGTCGGTCGCCCGGACGGCGAAGGTGTGCGGTCCTGTGCCGAGCCCGTCGTAGGTCACCGGCGACGCGCACGGCGCGGGCGCCCCACCGTCGAGGCTGCACGCCGCCGTCGACCCCGGCTCGAGGTCGAAGACGAACGTTGCGGTCGGCCCCGCCGAGCCCGAGGGTCCGGCCAGCAGCGGCGTGACCGGCGCGACGTCGTCGGCGGTCACGTCGAACGCATCGCTGCTGTCGGTGCCGTAGGGCGTGTCGACGCGGATCGGGCCGTCGCTCGCGGCGTTGGGGACGGTTACGATCAGGTCGGCGCCGTCGGCGCGCCAGCGGGTCGCGTCCCCGCCACCGAAGCGCACGCGCGTCGCGCCGGTCAGGGCGGTCCCGGTCAGGCGGACCTCGGTGCCGGGACCACCGGCTGCGGGACTGCGCGAGGTGACGTCGGGCGCGGCGGTGCACGGGTCGGTACCGCTCGCGACCACCGTCTGCGCGGTCGCCGCGGCGATGCCGCTCGCCGTATGCGTGAAGACGCGCTTGACCCCGCGCTGGGGGCCGTAGCACGTCGCTCCGAACGCCAGCGCGTCCGGGATGGCCTGGACGGTGAGCGTCTGCCCGACCGGACCGTAGTCCAGCGTCAGCGTCATGCCGCCCTGCTGCCAGAAGGCGTCGCGGTAGGTGCCGTAGTACTGCGGGTCGCCCATGTCGAAGGTCAGCAGGATCGAGCCGTTGCCGCGGGTGAAGAACGACAGCTCGTCGCCCACCCCGACCTTGACCTTCCAGTGACCGTCGGTGTCCTGGAACGGATCCCCGATGCTCAGGACGTCGTCGGCGCGCCGTGGCGCAGCGGTCGTGAACGACGCCGATCCTGTCCGCGAGACGGCGCCCTGGCAGCCGGGCTCGTTCGTGAACGTCGACACCTGCGTGTAGACCGCGGAGGCGATCAACGGGTCCTTCACCACCAGCTGCCCGCGCCGCAGGGGCGTCGCAGTGACGGGTTGGCGTCCGGGCGCCAGCAGCACGCTCTGGCAGAGGTCGTCGAGCCGCGTCGTCCCCACGTCCTCCTGGTAGAGCTGCAGGACCGGACCGCCCAGCACCGGTCCGCCGGGGTCCGTCGTGAACCCCGCCTCGAAGTAGTTGGTCGGCGGCGCGTCGAAGTGCGCCTCGTAGATGGGCACGCCTGTCTGCCCGTCGTACGGCACGCTCCACTGCCGCGGCGGGTCCGACGCCGGCCGGCGCTGCTCGACGTCATCGGCGTCGGCGTTGGCGAACCACGCACAGCCCAGCGTGAAGGTGCCTTCCGTCCGCTCGGCCACCCCGGCCTTCAGCGGGAAGGGAGAGAGGAAGTGGAAGAGGTGGCCGGGCGAGTGGAAGAACGGCTTGCCGCCGTTGAGCAGCCCGTAGCCGAGGACCGAGCGACCCGCCGCCTTCTGCCCCAGCTCGGTGTATCCGGGCTTTCCGGGGATCTCGTTGTGCGGGTCGTCCGGGAACCCCAGGCCGTTGCCGTTAAGCAGCCCGTAGTTGACGTGGTTCAGGCAGCCCTGGTCCATCGCGGCGTCACCGACCAGGGCGGGCATGCCGTCGGCGGCACGCCGGGCGTTGACGCCGGCCAGCAGCCCCGCCGGATCGACCGGGGGATCGGCCGACGCGGGCGCCGCCAGCGCCAGCGCGGCGACGGTCACCATCACCCAGCGGAGCGTCATGCGAACGCCGCCACGATCGCGTCCCGCGCGACCGCCACCGCCTCCGCACCGGCCACGGCGCGCTGCTCGACCGTCGGGAAGATCGGATAGCCCCGGGTCAGGTCGGCCGGGTCGAACAGCAACATGCCGCGCAACCCGGGCGTGAAGCCGATGTCCCGGTCCCACAGCGCCACCGTCAGCTCGAACGGCTCCCATCCCTGCGGCTGCGCGCGCAGGCGCAGGATCATCTCCGGCGCCGGGTTGGGCTGGGCTGCCAGCGCCTGCTCCATCAGCGCGCGCGCAGCGCGCTTGGTCAGCGTCTGGCGCACCGGTGGCGGCGCGGGGCGCGAGACCCGCCCGGTGGGCGTGGCTCCGAGGATCTCGCACGGCGCCTCGGCGCCGTGGTGGACCATGTCGTGCACCCACGCTTTCAGCTCGTCGGCGTACTCCTCCTCGGAGGTGAGGATGACCGCCTCGGTCGGCTCCGCCGGGTCGTAGGCGATGACCAGGCGCTCACCGATCTGCGGCAGGTCGCCCCTGCGGAACTTGCCCTTCGCGGTGACCTCCAGCGGCGCTCCGTCCTCGTCGAGGACGACGTAGGTCGCACACGTCCGGAACACGCGCGCCTGGTTGCCCTGGCTCGTGCCGATGCGGGTGTTGGTCCGCTCGAACTCGCAGCTGCCGACGACCGCCTGCGCCGCGATCCACCCGGGCGGGGCGCTCTCGGCGCGAGGGCGCCGGTAGCCCCCGCGCTTGACGCCCTCGATCCTGCGCCGGCCGAACCACCCCATGTCAGGCCCCTCGCGCCCTTTCGCTGACGGCCGTCCCCACGACGTCCCCTGTCATCACGCGACGAGATTAGGGGTGGGAGGCTGGTCGCGCCAGCGTGACAACCCTGATATTCCGACCCCGCCGGCGGTGCCCCGCGAAGGCTCCCTCGATGACCGAGTCGGCCTGCTGCTCGGCCGGCACGGTGTGTCGGTTCAGGGCAAAGGCGCGTTGTTCGGCTGCTCGGGTGACGACGCGCGCCGAGGGGAGCGCGCACTGCAAGCGGTGGTGAGCGTCCCGACCCATCCCGCCTCTAGACTCGGTCTCCGGCAATGGAGCTTCCGCTTCGTCGATCACGGGGGTCGGACGCCCTGCTGTGCGCGTCGCGCACCAGCGCCGACGCGTTCGTGCACTTCTACGAGGCCTACGCCGAGCGGGTCATCCGCTTCCTGGCCCGGCGGTTGCTCGACACCGAGCTGGCCTACGAGCTGCATGCGGAGGTGTTCGCGATCGCCTTCGAGCAGCGCACCACCTTCCGTGGGCGCACGCCCGAGGAGGAGCAGGGCTGGCTGTTCGCCATCGCCCGCAGCCAGCTCAGCGCGTACTGGCGTCGCGGCGACGTCGAGCGCGCCGCGCTGAGCCGCCTGCAGCTCACCCGGCCCGCGCTCGACGACGCGGCGCTGGAGCGCCTGGAGGACCTCGCCGAGCTGGACACGTTGCGGCCGCGGTTGGCCGAGGCCATCGACCGGCTGCCCGACGACCAGCGCGAGGCCGTCCGCATGCGCGTCGTCGACGAGGCCGGCTATGCGGAGATCGCGGCGCACCAGGGCGTCAGCAACGCCCTCGCGCGCGCCCGCGTCTCGCGCGGCCTGCGGACGTTGGCGCGAGCTCTCCAGCAGGGCGACGTTGAGGAGCTGGTGTGAGCCGGACGCCCGGACAGCAGCTGCCGCCCCCGCTCGAGCCGTTCCGCGATGAGCTGCGCGCGATGGCCGAGCGCGAGATCGCCGCCGAGCAGCGGGCGTCACGCCCGGCCCGGCGGCGGCGCTGGCGTGCTGGTGGGCTGGCCCTGCTCGTCGGGGGCGCGGTCGCAGTCGGCGCCACCGCCACGCAGCTCATCTCCACCGGTGACCCCGTCGAGCCCGGCAGCAACATCCCCCGCGGCGTCAAGCTCGGCAAACTCCGCGTGGGCATCGCGGCCACGGCCCCGGACCCGGCCTTCGACCGCCCTTGGGCCATCGGCATCGTCGACCGGCCGGGCGGTCAGGAGTGCGCCGTCGTCGGCCAGCTGCGCGGCACCAGCCTCGGCGTCGTGGAGGGCGGCGTCTTCCGCCGCTACGGCGCCCGCACGGCGCTGGTCTGCGGGACCCGCAAGCGCAGCGGGCTCAGCTTCGTCGACATCCACCCCTTCCGTGAGACCACCCCCAAGCGCTACGTCGTCTACGGCCGGGCGTCGCAGGACATCGTCAGCGTGCGCATCTCCGTCGACGACCAGGTCGCCCGCGCGCCGGTCAGCCCCGACGGGGCGTTCCTGGCCGTCTTCGACGCGCGTCCCCACCTGAGCTACCGGGCCGTCGGGTACGACGCACGGGGCCGCCCTATCGGTTGACCACGCCGTTGTCACAGCGTCGCGGCTCGCGACTCATAGGGGTCGATGCTCCTCACCGATCGCATCCCTGCCCGTGCCGAGGTCGTGGTCCAGGGCGGCCAGATCACCCGGGCCGCCACCCTGCAGGGAGCGTGGCTGGCAGGTGCGCACCCCGGCAGTGGGCAGGTCCTGGTCCTGGCCGGCTTCGCGGCCCATGAGCACGCCTTCGTCGTCGGGCCCGGGGACGACACCCTCGAGGTGCCGCCGGCCCTGCTCACCGTGACGGTCGCGCTGCGCAGCCTGGAGGACCTGGCCACCCCGGCGCTGGACCGCGCGCTGCGGCGCGAGCGGCTCCGCGCCGTCGCCGGTCCGGTCCGCTGCGAGCGCCTCGGCGCTGCCGGCGGTGTGCGCGCCTGGGTCCCCGTGCTGCCGGCACGCCTCAGCGCGCCGGTGCGGCGGCGGTCGCGGTGACGATCGGTCAGCGCCGCCGCGCCCGCGCGGCCTGCCGCACCAGGTGGTCGCGCTCGGCCGCGTTGTTGGCCAGGCCGGCGGCCTCGGCGTCGGCGCCGGCGGCGGCCACGTGGTCGCCGCCGAGCTCGTGCAGGTGCCCGCGCACCGCGTGCCAGCGGTGGCGGTCGCCGATGACCTCGCGCAGGCGGTCGGTCTCGCGCAGGCCGGCGTCGGCGCCGAGGACGTGGCCCACCGCGACGGCGCGCCCGAGCACCGCCGCGGGGTCCTGGCGCACGGGCTCGTCGGTCAGCGCGACGAGGTCGTCGTACCACGCGAGGATCTGCAGCCAGTCGGTCTCCGCGGCGTTCGCCGCGTCGTCGTGGAGGGCAGCGATCGACGCCTCGATCTGGTAGCGGCCGGGCCGCTGGAGCGCGAGTGCAGACTGGAGCACGCGCGCACCCTCGGCGATCTCGCGCGTGTCCCACAGGCTGCGGTCCTGGCGGTCCAGCGTCACGATCCGCCCCGCGTCGTCGAAGCGGGCGGCCCGCCGCGCGTGGTTGAGCAACATCAGCGCCAGCAGCCCACGCGCCTCGGGTTCCGGCGTGGCCAGCGTGAGCTGCCGCGCCAGCCGGATCGCCTCGACGGCCAGGTCCACCCGGTCGGAGTGGCCGGTCGTGTAGATGAGGTAGAGCACCCGCAGCACCACGGCCAGGTCGCCCGGCCGGTCCAGGCGCCGGCCCTGCAGCGCCCGCTTGGCGCGGCTGATCCGCTGCGCCATGGTCGCCTCGGGCACGTAGAACGCGTCGGCGATCTCGCGCGTCGTCAGGCCGCCGACAGCGCGCAGCGTCAGGGCGACCTGCGACGCCGGCGCCAGGTCAGGGTGGCAGCAGCAGAACAGGACGAACAGGGTGTCGTCGCCCACCTCGGTGTTCGGCGGCGCCGGGGGCTCGGCGTGGACGACGTCCTCGCGGGCCCGGCGCGACGCCTCGTTGCGGCGCGCGTCGACGAGCCGGCGCGTGGCCACCGCCGTCAGCCACGCGCGCGGGTCGTCGGGCATCCGCTCGGGCCAGACGCGCAGCGCCTCGATCAGCGCCTCCTGCAGCGCATCCTCGGCGGCGTCGAAGTCCTCGCCCCGGCGGACGAGGGTCGCCAGGACGCGAGGGACGAGGGCCCGCAGCGCACCCTCGTCCAGCGGTGTGGGGGTCAGTCGTGGCACTGGTCGTCGGGCAGGCCCGTCATGACCTCGCGGACGTCGAGCCACTCGTACATCGGCTCGCCGCGCGGACCGGGCTCGGAGGAGACGAAGGCCGCGATCTCCAGCGCCCGCTCGAAGGACTCGACGTCGACCATGAACCAGCCGGCGATGAGGTCGCTGGTCTCTGGGTGCGGGCCGTCGGTGGTGACGGGCGCCGCGTCGGGACCGCCGTAGCGGACCCACGTCTGCTTCTGCGTGAGCGCCTCCGCGCCCACGTACTCGCCGCTCTCGCGCAGGACGTCCGCGACGTGGCGCTGGAAGGCGATGTGCGCCTCGACGTCCTCCGGAGCCCACTGGTCCATCGGCGGGAAGGGGTGATGGGCCTCCGGTCCGCCGCGGTAGTGCTTGAGGATCAGGTACTTGGGCATCGTGGTTCTCCTGGGGTGGTGGGCCGCGCCATTCGTGGCCCTTCATCTCTTGAGCGAAGCCGACCCGCGCTTCTCGACATCGTCTCCGAAAACTTCTGAGCCGGTGCGACGTCCTGTCTCACCTGGCCAGATAGTTGACTTTGCAATAGTGGAGGTATGCCAGCAGCTCCCCTCCTTCGCATCGACGAGTTCACCGACCCCAACTGCCCCTTCGCCTTCAGCGCCGAGCCCGTCCGCCGGCGGCTGGAGTGGCTCTTCGGGGACCAGATCGAGTGGCAGCCGCGCATGGTCGTGCTGTCGTCCAGCCGCGAGGAGTACGCCAAGAAGGGGCTGACGCCGCAGATGATCCAGGCCGGCTACACCCGCCTGGCCTCCCAGCACGGCATGCCGATCGACACGACGCTGCGCGACGGCCTGGCCGCCACCCGCCCCTCGGCCGCCGCGGTCGTCGCCGCGCGCCTGCACGCACCCGAGCACGAGAAGCGGATCCTGCGCGCGCTGCGCGTCCGCACCATGGGCGGCCCGCGGCTGCTGGACGACCCGACGCTCATCGACGATGCGATCCGCGACAGTGGCTTGGAGCCCGCCGAGATCCACGGCTGGGTGGCCAACGACCCGAAGGTCGACGAGGTCCTCGAGCAGGACATGCGCGACGCCCGCAACCCCGCCCGAGAGGCCCTGGCGCTGGACCACAAGCTCGCCGATTGGGAGGAGGGGCGCCGCTACACGTGCCCGTCGTATGAGATCCGGCGCATCGACGACGCGCAGACCGCGTACGTCCCGGGCTTCATGCCGTTCGAGGCCTACGAGACCGCCATCGCCAACCTCGCCCCCGAGCTGACCCGCCGCGAGCAGCCGGAGTCGATCGCCGAGCTGCTCGACTGGGCCGACGCCCCGCTGGCCACCGCCGAGGTCGCCGCGATCCTCGGCGTCGGGCGCGACGAGGCCCGCGTGCAACTGGTCCGCGGCGGAGCCTCCGAGACGCCGGTCGGCACCGACGGCTACTGGACGATCTGAGCTCCCCGCGCCGGCCGTTTCGGCGCGAGATCGTCAGGCCTCGGGGATCTCAACAGTCCGCCCGCGCCCACGGTCACGTGTGTGGACTCGTGTCGCACCGCTGCGACAGCAGTCCACGCACGTCAGCGGGTCGCTCTCAGCGCCGGCACGTGTGTGGATTCGTGTCGCACCGCTGCGACAGCAGTCCACGCGCGTCACGACCACGACGCGACGCGCGCCGCCGGCGACGAGGTGCGTGCCCCAGAGAGTCACATCCGCCGCGGGGTGAGCGTTTCACGCTCGAACCGACGCCGGGCTCTCGCGTCCGGGCGAAGCGGAAGTGCCGCGTCGTCACCGCTTGGGTGGCGCAAGGAGCGCAGCGCCCGAGCGCCGAGAACTCCCGCGTCGCCGTGAAAGCACCGGCCGGAGTTCTCAAACCCGCCTGCTTGGACGTCGGGCAGGCACAGGGGCACACGTTGCCGGCGGTGTGTCGATCCGACGTCGCAGAGACACGTGAAATCCACACACCGCGCCCGGACCGCGCGTCGCCGGCCACGACGGACCGGAGCACGTCTCGCGGAAAACCGCGACAAACAGCACGCGGTCCAGCGCGCGCACAGACGTTGCCACCCCGCGGGAGATGTGACGGGACTCCGTGTGTGCACGGGTTTGGCTATCTGCCCAACCGATGCACACGCCCGCCGGATGCCTCCCGTGCGTGCATTCGTTGGGCTCCACGCCCAATCAGTGCACGCACCTCGTCGCCGGCGGCGCGCGTCGCACCGCGGTCGTGACGTGCGTGGACTGCTGTCGCAGCGGTGCGACACGAGTCCACACACGTGCCCGTCGACGCGGGCGGACCGTGGAGATCCCCGAAGCGACACTCCGGCGCGTCGCGAGAGACAGACCGGACAGCCCAGCAATGGGACATACCTGCGCTCTCTGACTCCGAGAACTCCAAGGCTGGGAGTTCTCGCGGCGGGCCGGTGCAGCCAAGAAGCGCGCGCGGGGTCAGCGCGCGGCGCGGACCTGGATGGTCCTGCTGATCCGGGCGACACGGCCGACGGAGTCGACACCGCGGACGGCCAAGGCGGCCTTGATGCCCTTGGGATGGGCCTTCAGCGCGCGCCGGCCCGCAGCGGTGAGCGCGACGCGCACGTTGATGGTCTTGGCGCCCTTGGGCACCGCGCGCTCGCCGACGCCGATGAGCTTGCCGCCACGGGTCAGCCGCACGCGGCAGCGGACGAGGTCGAGCCTCACCGCGCCGGCCAGGCCGCAGCGCACCGCGGTCTGCGCGCTCTTGACCGTCACGCGGCGGGCGGCGATGAGCTTGAACGGCTCGCCGTGCTTGCCCTGCGGGTACTGGGCCACAGTGACGACGCCGTTGCGCACCCGCTGCGGGTGGTAGCCGACGGGGAAGCGCGTGACCTCGTCGCCGGTTTCGTAGGAGACGACCACGACCTCGTTGGCCCCGGAGGCGGAGATGTAGCAGTACTTGCCGTCCGCGCTGTTGGTCGACCAGTAGGGCTTGGAGATGTCCTTGGGCAGGAGGTGCACGGCGAAGGTGCTGCGGTCCACGATCGCGCCGTAGTCGGACATCGTCCCGGCCACGCAGAAGCGCTTGCCGCTCGGGTCCAGCGCCAGGCCGTGGTGCGCGGAGTTCAGGACGTACTGCACCTTCGGGATCTGCTTGGTCTTCTCCGGGATCGGCAGCATCGCGACCCGGGTGACCTTGTCATTGACGAGGTCGTACTCGACGAAGCCGAAGAAGAAGCTCAGCTGGAAGTAGACGAACTTCTCATCCGGCGAGAGCGCCATCGGCCGGACCGCGGAGGAGTAACCGGGATAGCCGGCCTCGGCCATCTTCTGGCCCATGTCGATCCGCTTGAGGACCTTGTGGCTCTTGGCGTCCATGACCTGGAAGAACTCGCCGCCGGCCACCGCGTCGCTGGCCTCCTTCGGGTCGTCGACGGGGCTGTAGACCCGGCCGATCGACGCATGGAAGATCGTCGACTCGTCCCTGGAGTAGACGCTCTCGTGCGGGGAGTCGCCGGACTCGTAGACGCCGACGCGGTTGCCCGTCGCGGTGTCGAGCTCGTGGACGACGTTGCCGGTCGAGGCGCTGACCAGCAGCCGCGTCCCGGCGCGGTTGATCGCCATGTGGTCGGAGCGGTACCCGTCCACCGGCGCCCGCCAGACGATCTTCTTCGTCGCGAGGTCGATTGCGACGACGTCCGCGAACGACGGGCGCGAGACGTAGATCGTCCTGCCGTCGTTGGAGGAGAAGACGTCATCGTTGAACTGGTCGTGGCCCTCGCCGATCAGCGCCCGGACGGCCAGGAAGAAGGCGCCCTTGTCGGGGCGGAAGAAGATCTCCTGCTGGCGGACCTCACGGTCGGGGATGACATTGATGCGATCCAGCCGCTCGAAGGTCTCGGGGTCGACGATGTCCGTCGTCCCCTCCCAGTTGTTGCCGATGAGGACCGCCGGCCGCGTGACGCCCGGGACGGGCGAGGGCCCGACGACGGACGCGTCGGCGGTGGCGGTGATCAGCAGGCTGAGCGCAAGAAAGGACAGGGTGCGACGCATCTCCCCCATTGTCCACGAAGACGGCGCCCAGCGACGATTCAGCGATTCCCGGTCCAACGAGCGCCGGCGCGGGGGATGGCCGCGGCGTTGGTTCAGAGCGCCGGGCCGGAGCGCCGCACCGCGCGCTCATGTTCCTGGGAGAGCCACTCCAGCGCGCGGTCGATGGCGCGCTCGGCGGCGACGGCCTGCGCCTGCTCGCGCTCAGACCGCAACTCGGCGTCGAGGTCGAGCTCGGCGCGGCGGACGGCGAGGAGGTTGATGCCGCGGTCGACGGCGTCGGGGTCGGGCAGCGCCCAGCCGTCGACGTAGCCCACACGCAACTGCAGGCGCACGATGTCCTCGGGAGCGTCGTCCTCGGGGCGCTTGAGGCTCAGCTTTGAGGTCGACCGTCGCTGCGAGGCGACGACCGCCGCGCGCGCTTCGAGCACCCGGTCGCCCCACACCTCGCCGAGCCCGAGCCACGTGCTGAGCCCGCGCAGCCCTGTCAGCCGCTGCTCGTCGGACAGCCGCACCCTGCCGGCGTCCAGCGGCGAGGTCATCGCCACGTCGGCCAGCAGCGTCTGCCGCATCCGCGCGTCCGAGCGACCGTCGAACTCCACGCCGAGGACGTCGGTGCCCTCCAGCCGCGGGGTCCCGCCCCAGCGGGTCTGCATCGCGGCGAGGTGCTCCTTCAGGGCCCTGGTGTGCAGGTGGCGCAGCACCCGGTTGTCGGTTGCGACGACCACCACGCGCGCCATCTGCGCACCGGCCACGTCCACGAGATACGTGTACTCGAGTCTCTTCGGCGGGGCCGGGGGTGCGCGAAACAGCCGCATGGCCGTCCTATCGTCGCGCCTGCCCTTGCACTTGACCGGCGCAGCTCGCGGGCAGACCGGCGATCGCCGGCATCGGTGCAGGGTTCAACCCCCCGGGAACGGGAAAGCAGTGCGCATCGTGATCGCCAACGTCATCGTCTCCGCCGTGCTGTTCATCGCCGGGCCCGGGCGTCGCAGGGCCTGACGCTTCCGGCATGACCGACGCGCGTTTCAGCGACGTCGTCGAAGCTGCGGCGAAGGTGATCGACGCCGTCGGCGTGCTGGTGATCGTGGCCGGGCTGCTCGTCGCGATCGCGCTGGCGGCGCGGCGGCGTCTGGATCGATCCGTCCGGACGGACGGCCTCAAGGGGTTTCGTCAGGACGTCGGACAGGCGATCCTCCTGGGCCTGGAGTTCCTCGTCGCGGCGGACATCGTGCGCACGGTCGCGGTAGACCCGAGCTTCGCGAGCGTCGGTGTCCTGGCCGTGATCGTGGCGGTCAGGACCTTCCTCAGCTTCACGCTCGACGTCGAGCTCGACGGCCGCTGGCCCTGGCAGACACGCCGTGCCGCGGCCGGTGGCCGAGTCCCGCCCCGCTGACCGTCACCGCCGGGCGCGGCGAAGACCCGCGCGACCTCAGCGCTCGACGAGGGGCTCGGCGCCTCGCACGTCGGGCTCGGCGAGCAGGTGCAGCTGGGACACCGCGATGTCACTCGCGGTCTCGCGGGCGATGGCCGCGGCCTGACGCTCCGCGGCGAGGCGGTAGCGCGGATCCTCCAGGACGCGGGTGACCGCGCGAGCGATGCGGCGGGGGGAAGCGGAGGGGCGCAGGCGGATCCCGGCGTCCACGGCGACGACGCGGGCAGCGACGTCGGGCTGGTCGCGGCTGACCGGGATGCAGACCTGTGGCACGCCCGCGGCGAGCGCCTTGCATGCCGTCCCGTGTCCGCAGTGGGTGATGGCGACGGCTGCGTGGGGCAGGAGGACCGAGTGCGGGGCGCTCCGCACCAGGGTGACGTTCGCCGGCGCGTCGAACTGCCCGGGGTCGACCTCCGGCCCGGTCGTCAGCACCGCGCGGACCGGCAGGCCGCCCAGCGCCGCCATGATGCGGGCGAGCGTCCCCGCGTGATCCTGGTTGGTGGAGCTCATCGCCACGAGGACCAGCGGGCCTTCGCCGGGCGCCAGATCCAGGGGCGCCGCCCAGGCGGGGTCGTTGACGCGCGGCCCGCAGTGGACGACGTGCGCCGGCGTACGCCCGGCGGCGAAGTCCAACGACGCTGCCGAAAGCACCAGGACGCGGTCGGCCAGGCGCAGCTGGTCGAAGACGTCGCGGAGAGCCGGCAACCCGTGGGCGGCCCGTGCCCGGTTGAGGTCGGGCAGCCCGCGGTTCCAGATCGCTGCGCCGACGCGCCCGAAGACCTCGTCGCGCACCCGCCCGAGCGGGCCGGCGGCCGGGACGAACCCCAGTCCGAACGGCGGGACCCCTGGCGTCGGCAGGACATGCACGGTCGTGCTGAGGACGGCGACCGGTACCCCCGCCGCCTGGGCGCCGACGCAGGCGCCGAGCAGCAGGAGCTCGGGCACGACGACGTCTGCCGGCTCGCGATCGAGCTCGGCCCTGACGTCGGCGGCGAAGCGCTCGGCCGGGCCCGTCACGAGCCTGTCGCGCACGCGCCCGAGACCCCCGAGCGGCGTCCTGGGCTCCCAGTCGCGGATGAACTCCGACGCGGGCGTGCGGTCGATCCGCTGCGGCGCCGACGCCCACGCGACGTGCCGCGCGCCCGCTGCCGCCACGTCGGGCTTCAGGACCGCGTCGGCCATCACGCGGACGTCATGTCCGGCGCCGACCAGGGCCGACGCCACGTCCAGCACCGGAGGCACGCATCCGCCGCCGTCCCACACGCACATCAAGTACCGGGCCATCACGTCCTCCTCGGATAGAGCGCCTGCACGAGCTCGAGCATCGCCTTCTCGGTCTGCGCCCGCGAGAGCCCGTGATCGCGGCGCAGCAGCTTCCACATCAGCACGTCGGTCGCGGACTGCAGCTGTGCCAGGCGTCGCGCGCGATCCCCGCCGCGCAACCCCTCGACGGCTCCCGCGAAGGTCCGCCCGCACCACTCCCGGTGGCTGGCGCGGCCGCCGGCCAGGGCCGCGGCCAACGGCGCGACCCGATGCTCGAGCGCCAGGGCACGGATGTTCGCGTCACCGACGCGTTCGTAGTCGGCCACGAGCAGCCGCACCGCGCCGGCCACGTCATCGACCTCGGCCTCCCGCTGCCGGCGGCGCTGCTCGGAGAAGCGCTGCAGCGCCTCGGTGAACAGCGCGTCCTTGCCACCGAAGTGGTTGACGACGGTCTGCAACGACACCTCGGCCCGAGCGGCCACCGCGCGCAAGGTGACGTCGTCGTACCAGCCGGCCTCGAACAGCTCCTGCGCCGCCTGCAGGATGCGCTCACGTGTCGCCTCCTGCGCGGAGGCGCGAGCCTGCATGCGGTACTGGCGCGGGACCGATGTATTCACTGGACTGACGTTACATCGAATTTCGCGCGCCGTCCAGCCCATCGGCAACGGCCCGGCGTCACCCGCCTGGCACCGTCGTTGCGTCCTGCCCGCCGCGGGCAGGCTCTGCCGTCACGCCAGGTGCGTCGTCGGACCTGGCCGCCCGGTCCGCGGCGACACCCCCGTGGAAACACCGATGCGAAGACAGCAGCGCTGCGCAAGCGTGGGAGTCCATGCGCCGTGTCGTCGCCGTCGTGCTGCTCGCCCTCGTGCTCCCCGCGTTCCTCGCCGGCGGTGTCGGCTCCGCAGCCGTCAAGAAGCCGAAGCGGAAGGTCACCTGCAAGGCGACGCAGAGCACGCTCGTCGTGCGGAGCCGCAAGACGTGCATCTCGCCGTCGAAGCTCCTCGCGAAGCCAACCGGCAAGCCGATCTCCGCCGCGCGCGTGGCGAGCTTCGGGATCGGCCTCACGATCGGCAGCCCGATCGTCACCCGCCTCACGCCCAAGCGCGCGCGCCCGACCCAGACGCCCGCCTACAAGGTTCTGCGCCGGATCCGCACGAAGCTCCCCGGACTTCCGGGGCCGGCCGGGCTGCGCGCGACGAACTTCCGCCCGGGACGGTCGCAGACGACGCAGGACGCGGACGGCAGCACCTCGTCGCGGGCCGAAGGCACCGTCACCGACGATGCGACGGGCGCCAAGGGCACCGTCGAGGCCGAGGGGCGCCAGGAGGCCGACGGGACGACGTCGGTGACGCTCGATCTGGGGATGTTCGACAAGACCGGCGCGGGCGGGTCGTTCACGATCCGCATGCCCGTCTCCCACGAGATCACCGGTCAGGCCAAGTGCCCGACCGCGACGGGCGACATCGAGCGCCGGCGGAAGGACTCGTTCGCCAACCGCGTGCACCAGACCCGTCCAGGGTTCGGCGTCGCCTTCATCGACCAGAGCGTCCGCTACCAGGGCGAGACGACCCTCAAGGGCAAGGTCGATGACGGCGCCACGCTCACGAGCGCGGAGTACACGGGCACGGCGACGCTCAACATGTCCTACGAGGCCAAGCTGCTCGGCGGCCTGATCCACCCCGACTGGCAGGTCGAGTTCAAGCTCACAGCGTCCGGCACGATCGACGGGCGGACCGGTACCCGCAGCCCGGGTCAGGCGACGATCACTGCCCGCAGCCGAGGCGTCAGCGCCGCCGATGTCGCCGTCGTCGCCAACGACCCGAAGCTCCGCGACCAACTCACCCAACTGCTCGCCGACAACGTCGACGGCGCGTTCAAGAGCCTCAAGACGGCAGAGACGAACTGGCAGACGCCGAACGCCTGCGCGGCGCTGAAACTCAGCCCGGAGACCGGCGCGAGCGGACTCGGCAAGGGCGACAGCACCCAGTTCACCGGAGAGGTGCAGGCGCGGCAGAGCGGTGGGACGACGTCCGGTCGTTGGACGCTGCAGCAGCAGACGGCCGGGACCCAGAGCGGCCTGCCCGGCGCCTCCGCGCCCGGCGCCCCCATCACGGTCCGGTTGACCGCGACGCAGGACGTCGACCAGAACACCGTTGCCGCTGGCGTCACGGTGCGCGCGACCTCACCCGCCGGCGTGGCCGAGCGGTCGTGGAGCGCGACCGGCAAACCCGCCGGCCCGCCGTACTACTACCGGATCATCGGAGGCTCGGCGACGCAGACGGTCTCGGGCACGCGCACGAATCCCAACGGCTCCCGCATCGACCAGGTCGAGCCGGTGCAGTACGCGTGGAGCTTCGCGCCGAGCAGCGGACCGCCCGATGGGTCGGTCACCGACGACGGGCCCTACGGCGAGATCGAAGCCGCCGCGGAGACCACCACCGAGAATCCCTGGACCTGGCGCACCGACGACGACGGCGGGCATACCCATCCCGTCGGCCCGCGGACATGGCCCGGGCCGGCGGTGACCATGTACCCGCCGCCCGGTGACAGGAGCCGCCTCGTCGTCTACTGGGACGACCTCGGCGTTCCCGACTTCCAGTACTCCGCCGACGTCGGCGCTCAGGACGGCACCTACAGCACCCTCGGGCCGAACTGCCGGCGCCAAGCCGGTTCGGACCTCGCGAGCGATTCCCTCCCGCTGAGCTTCTTCGCGCAGCGCTCGTTCACGTTGTCCATCGACCGCGACTGGCACGTCGACCGCACCTCGAGCCTCGGCCACGACGTGTGCAGCGGCCACCTCAACGCATCGCTGACGCTGCAGCGGGTGCAGGAGGACGGCTCGCCGCTGCCGTAGCGTTGCTCGCCCCTCCTCCGAGCCCGGTGCCGGTCGCGGCGCTCGTCGGCCGGTCGAGGGGAAGACCCGTGCTTCCAGGGAAGTGATGCCAGAGGCGCTGCCTACCAGCGGGCGAATGCGCCCGTCGCTCGCCGACCGCGGCGGCGCTTCATCGTCTCCTGCGATCCGTCGGGCTGGCGGTGGGGCCACCCGGCCTCGTACATGACCGCCACCGACGTTGCTAGGGCGACCACCAGCCGCGACCTCGAGAGCCACTGGCTTCTTGGGTATATCCGCGAGGCCGGGCACGCGAGCAGCAGCGTGTGGTTGTGGTGCTTCCGAAGTAGCGGAACGAGTAGCAGACGAGCTAACGCCGCTGGCAACAGGCGTATGGGGCAGGCGCCGTCTTGAGGATGCGTCAAAGCCCTCGCCCTGGACGGCTACCCAAACACCCTGCCGTCAACGACGACGACCCGAACGTCACCGCACCCGGGATGCACGCGGGAGCAGCGCCGGGTTGCCGCTGAACCGTGCGACGACCCGCGTCGTCGGTGCGACCCCGGCGACGGTCACCCGGAAGCGGCAGTTGCGAGACAGCGCAGCCCGGCCGAGGGTGGCCGTCCTGCGCCCCGCTGTCATCGCGGTGATCCTGATGGTCCCGCGGCAGCCCATCGCTGCGGTGACGCCGGCAGGGAGCGCGAGCCTGCCGGCGACGGTAAGGCCTCGCGAGCGCGAGCCCCGCCGCCGAGCGGCCAACCCGGCAGGGTGCAGGCGCGGTCCGATGCGCAACGTGTAGGCGCCGCGGCTGCGAGTGGCGGCGTCCCGATCGGGGCCGGGGAGGGTGACGACGAGCTTCGAGCCGTCGCGCCGGACGGGTAGCGGCCGCTCGTCGGAGCCCAGCAGCACGACCCGCGCGCGGCTGCCGAGCGTGACCGGAGCGTCGATCGTCAGCTCGCGGCCGGGCCACGTCAGCGCGGTGACGTACAGGTAACCGGCCCGGCCGACGGTGAAGCGCAGGTCCCCCGCCTCGGGCTGTCGCCAGGTGCTGGTCGCGTAGATCGCCTCCCCGTTGATCGCCAACCAGTCGCCGATCGCGCGGAGGCGGTCGGCCATGGGCTCCGGGATCGTCCCGTCCGCTCGCGGGCCCACGTTCAACAGGAGGTTGCCACCGTGGGCGACGGTGCTCACGAGGGTCGCGATGAGTTGGTCGGCGCTGAGGTAGGAGCCGTCCGATTCCTGGGCGTTGTAGCCGAAGGACGTGCCCATGCCGCGCGTCGCCTCGAACGGCGGACGGGGGTAGGTCGTCGCGTACTCCGAGGTCGTGTAGTCGCGGTGCGTCGTGCCGTCGCCGCAGCGATCGTCGACGACCACGCCGTCCGGGTTGGTCGCCTCGGCCTGGTTGAAGTAGTGGGCGATCGTGTCGTTCGAGCGGAAGTACCCCTCGGCGCCGCCGATGTCGCACCAGAGCACCGACGGGTGGTAGCGGTCGATGAGCTCCCGGAGCTGGGGGCGCACCTGACCGGAGGCGTAGTCGTCGATCGGCATGTAGCCGGTGTACGGCACCGGGAGCTGCGTGTAGGCGTTGCGAGCCGGAAGCACCGACGAGAACAGCGGTGCGTTTGCGCCGGTGCCGTCCGTCGCCGAGCCGGGTCGGGACGCCGGGTTGAACCACTCGGGGATCGAGTAGTAGAGCCCGGGCCGGACCGCGTCGCCGTGGCGGCGGGCCGCAGCGACGAGGTCGCCCACGAGGTCGCGCCTCGGACCCATGGCGCATGCGTCCCGCTGGGTCGTCGCAGAGCACCAGAGCGAGAATCCGTCGTGGTGCTTGGCCGTGAGGACGAAGTACCGCGCCCCCGCCTCGGCGAAGAGCCTGACCCATGCGTCGGGGTCGAAGCGCTCGGCACGGAAGCGAGGGATGAAGTCGTCGTAGACGACCCCCTGGCCGTAGGTCTGCAGGTGGTGGCTCCACGCCTTGCAGGCAGGGATCTGCTGCACGAACCAGTACCACTCGGCGTACCCGGCGCAGTTGGACGAGAGCTCGAACGGGCGGGCGCCGAGGGGTGCGAACGCGGGGACCGCGTACACGCCCCAGTGGATGAACACCCCGAACTTGCCGTCCTTCCACCATGGGGGGAGCGCGTGTCTCTCCAGCGAGGCGGCTGAGGGCTCGTAGCGCACGCGCTCCTGGGCCCGACTGCACGCCGGCGCCATCAGCGCCGCAAGGCCGAGGACGACGATGACGACGTGGCACGGCAGCACGATACGTGCCAGCCGCTCCCGGCCGAGCTGGGCGCGCGGATCGATGGCCGACACCATTACGCCTGCATCCGGTTCATCGCGATCACGCTAATCGGTGCGTCCGCCCAGCGCCTCCCGAACGCTGCCAGAAGTCTCTCGCCACAGGACGAGCCCCGGAACGACAGAAGCCCCGCAGGTGCAGGGCTTCTAGTGACGGGAGCGACGGGACTCGAACCCGCGACCTCCGGCGTGACAGATAAACGGGTTATGGGAGTTTCGCCGCATTTTGCGCCCATTTTGCGGGCTTTTGAACGGCAAGATCAGGCTGGATCAGGTTGATTTGGTACCCGTGTGGTACCCGCGGCATCCGATCTCCGGCCTAACGTTTCGGCCATGAACGGTTCATCTCGACCCTCCGCCGGTGCGGTGTTCGTCGTCGAGCGGGACCGCGGCCCGGTGTACTACGGCAAGTGGCGTGACCGCACCGGGCGGCAAGTCAAGCGCCGGCTCGGGCCGGCGTGGGTCGTCGCCGATGGCGACGGGTGGAAGCGTCGGCGCGGCCGCATACCGGATGGAGTGCTGGACGAGCACGCGGCGATCGTCGCGCTGGCGGCGGAGATCGCCGCGCACGAGGAGCAGGTCGGCGTCGTGCCGGTCGACCGGACGGTGACGTTCTCCGATGCCGCGGATCGGTGGCTCCACCACCTCGAGCGCATCGAGGGCGCCAAGCCGTCGACGATGGCCGACTACCGGTACTACCTCGCGTCGGTTGACGCGGTCGCGAAGAAGCGCGGGCGCAAGCCGGCCGCGCGGATCATGCGCGCGTTCGGGCACCGGCCGGTGATCTCGATCACCACCAGCGACGTCACGCGTTTCCTCGCGCGGTTGGATGCCGAGCCGACGATGGGTGCACGCACGATCAACAAGCACCGCCAGGTCATCTCGTCGGTCTTCGAGCACGCGCTGCGTGACGAGTCGATCGGGCTGACTGTGAACCCGGCCCGGGCCACAGACAAGCGCCGCGAGCCCGACGACAAGCCGATCGAGTTCTACGAACCCGAGGAGGTCATGGCGCTGGCCCGCGCCGCCAGTTCCGGGCTCCACCGCGACCCACGCCGTCCCGCCGTCACCGACGAGGAACGCGCGGAGCGCGCCCGGGCCGACGAGCAGGACGCGGCGCTGTACGTCGTCGCAGCCTTCACCGGGCTGCGACTCGGAGAGCTTCTGGCCTTGCGCTGGCGCAACGTCCACCTCACCGACGCCAAGCTCATCGTCGAGGCGAGCTGGTCGGCCGGTCAGCTGACCTCCCCCAAGTCGCGCAAGTGGCGCGCCGTCCCGGTCGCCGACCAACCCGCCGGCGTCCTCGCGCGCCTGGCCGAGCGCGAGCGCTTCGTGGGCCGCGACGACCTCGTCTTCTGCAACCCGGTGGGCGAATACCTCGATCCGTCGGCGGTACGCCGTCGCTACCGGCGCGCTCAGGACGCGGCGGAGCTCCGACCGCTCCGTTTCCACGACCTGCGCCACAGCTTCGGCAGCCTCGTCATCCGCGAGTTCGACCCGGTCGCCGTCAAGGACTTCATGGGCCACTCGAAGATCACCACGACCGAGCGCTACCTCCACGCGCGGTCACGGCGCACCGACGCGGTCCGCCTCACCAAGGCTCTTGCCGGCGAGCACGGCCACAACGAGCACGCCCACGTGTAGATCGCGAGGAAGCGAGCGTCGCGACCCATCTGCGCAGGGCACCTCCGAACTGGAACGTGTCATGCCGTGACTCGGCAGAGTCCGATCGCTGCGCATCCGGCTTCAAGTTCCGCAAGGCCAAACGCTTCGAGTGGACCGAGCGCGCCCGTGGTGCGCGTGGGCTCGGTGGCCAGCCGTTCGGCGCACCAGGCGAGCGCCTGCGCGGTGAACGGGTAGATGCTTGGGCCGTCGAGTTGGACGCGCGCGAGCTCATTGCCGCCCGAGTCGTGTGCGTGCGCGGTGATCGTGATCCCTGCCGCTGCGTTGTGCTCAGCGCCCGGGCCTGTGCCCGGGCTTCGCAAGATCCGGTTGACGGCCGTACGCCCGAGGTCGCGTGCACCCGGGAGGCGTAGGAGCCCAGCCGTCGCGCGCGAGGCGACCGCCGCCGCCGGGGTGGCAGAGCCGAGCCAGCCGATCCCGACATGCACGTCACGCAACTGCGGGTGGATGCGTGGCAAAGAGAGCTGCTCGCTGCCGCTGAACGACAGCGACCTCCGCGAGGCCGCGTTGCCAGTCGGGTGTCGCAGGGCACGCAGGCCCGGCGCTTCGGTGACGAGCGTCCCACCGCGCCAGGTGTAGCCGGGTTCGAGCATCGCCAGGGTGCCCGACAGGAGCGTGCCGCGGCTGATCCGCAGCGGTCCGGTCGTGAAGTAGCCGACGGTGACCGACGTTGCCTCGGCGCCGGCGTCGGCGAGCGCAAGACCGGCGGCGAGGTTGCCCGGGACGTAGTCGTAGCCGAACGCAGGCAGCATCGCGATGCCGGCATCACGGGCGGGGCTGTCGTACCGCTCGAAGACGCGGCGCACGAAGGCCGGCTCACCGGTCGAATCCACGTAGTGCGCGCCGGCCGCGAGCGCGGCCTCGACGGCGGCCGCGCCCCAGCGGGTGAACGGACCGACGGTGCTGACGAGCACATCGCCCTGTGACACGAGGGCGCGTATTGAGGCAGGGTCAGAGACGTCGGCGTACGCGACTGGGAGGTCCCCGAGCTCGGCGGCCAACGCCGAGACGGCGGCGACGTCGCGCCCGGCAAGAGTGGGATGCAGATCGCGCTGAGCAAGCGCGGTGGCGGTCAACCGGCCGGTGTAGCCGGTGGCGCCAAGAAGGACGATGCGAGGTTCGAGCATGTGGAACTCCACGAGTTGACCGTGAAACGTTGCGACAATTCTGTGTACTCTGTCGCATCATGAGCGTTACTCGATCAGCACGCCCACCGCACGCGGCGGCGCACGCGGCTCCTGCAGTCGACCCCCACGGACTGCTGTGGCGTCACGCGGGCGACTGGCGGATCTACCTGATGGTGCCGACGACGACGCTGATGCTGAACATGCTTCCCGGGGTGTCTGCGGGGATCGAGCAGCACTCGGTCGCCTTCGAGGACCCTGTCGGGCGCTTCGCGCGTTCGGTCCCGAAGATCATGGCCACGATCTACGACCCCGAGATGCCGGGGCGCGTGCGCGACTACCACCGCCACGTCAAGGGCGTCGACGCGGATGGCGCTCGGTATCACGCGCTATCGCCGGAGCTCTATTACGCCTCGCACGCGATCTTCACCTTCACGATGATGCGGATGATCGACGTCTTCGACCACCGGCTCTCCGAAGAGGAGAAGATCGATCTGTACGAAGACTCGAAGCTCTGGTACCGCCGCTACGGCATCTCCGACCGGGCGATGCCCGAGACCTGGCCGGACTTCCAGGACTACTGGCAGCACCTGACCAGTGAGGTCATGCAACCCACCGCGATGGCCCACTACCTCGCCGACACCCTCGACAACCCCGCAGAGCTCAAACCGGGGCGAATGCCGGCACCGGTCTGGCACCTGTTGAGCTCACCGCTCACACACGAGGGCAAGTTGCTGACGCGCGCGCTCATGCCCGCGACCGCGCGCGAGGTGCTCGGCTGGCGCCTGCGCGACCGCGACCGCGCCGAGTTCGGCGCCCTGGCCACGGTGATCCGCACCGCCTGGCCGCGACTGCCGTACTCGCTGCAGCAGTGGCCATCGGCCCGGGCGACCAAGCGACAACTCCTCGCCGCGGCTGCCTGAGGATGCTCGAGCACCTGATCGCGACGGCGACCACCGACGCCACACCAGACGACTCGACGACGGCGATCCTTGACGCTGCGCTGGCCGAGTTCACCGAATTCGGCATCCGTCGTACGAGCATCGCCGAAGTGGCCAAGCGCGCCGGCGTCCACCGCGCCACCGTCTACCGCCGCTACCCCACGAAAGAGGAGCTCGTCACCGCCACGCTCCTGCGCTGGGCCCGCGGATTCTTCGGCGCAGTCGCCAACGCGGTCGGGCATCTGCCAACGGTCGACCAACGTCTGGTCGAAGGCTTCACCGTGTGCCACCGCAGCATCCGCGACGACCCGTTCTTCGCCCGGATGCTCACGAGCGAACCCGACGTCACCTTGCCGTTTCTCACGACGAACGGAGGACCGCTCATCGCCGCCGTCCGAGACTTCATCGCTGCTGAGGCACGCACCGCGGGCGACGCACGGAGCAACATCGTCGAAACCGCCGAGATCGGTGCACGCCTCGGTCTCTCGTTCCTGCTCACACCCCAGAGCACCTTCCAACTTGACACCGACGAGCAACGCCGAGCCTTCGCCCGCCGCTACCTCACCGGGCGCCCACCGGGCGCGTAGCAACAATCGTCACCGCGCCGCAAGAGACCCGCCTTGCGAACGTCTGGGTCGCACCACCACCCACACGCTCCACACTCGCTTCTCCTCCACAGATTTGCACGCCGCCGCGAGCGGCCCGCGACCGGACGGGTGGATACCGTGAGCTGGTGCTGATCGCCGTCTTGTTGTTCACCGAGACGACCGTCGCCAAGCTCGGTGTGCGGGGGATCTCAGCGGAGGAGATCCGTCAGGTCAACGACGGCGATCGCGTCGTGATTCGCAATCCGCGCCCGCGGGTCGAGGGGTCGGTGTTGATGATCGGGCCGACGCACGGTGGTCGGGTGTTGACGGTGGTGCTGAACCCGGATCGGCTGGATGACGCGACGTGGCATGTGCGCACGGCGTGGGAGGCGAGCGCTGCGCAGATCGGGCGCTACCAACGTGACCGGTAGAGGAGCATGATGTAGGTATGGATCGCGACGACGAGATCACCTCTGAGGAGCTCGACGGTCTGCTCGACGATGTCGAGACGCTGAGCGTCGACCGTCCCGAGGCGGGGACCGAGGTCCGGTTGTATGTGTCGGTCGATGCGGAGACGTTGCGTGAGCTTGAGCAGCGTGCCGCGGCTGACGGGACCGACGTGGCGGTTGTCGCCGCCGATGCGCTTCGCGCGGGTACTCGCGCCGCGTAGCTCAGACGCGGTCTGAGCGGACGGCATCCAGCGCGGCGCTGCCGCGCGGTCAGACATCGCACAGAATCTCGCCGTCGCCGACCAAGACAAGCGACGCACCGGAAGATTGCGGAGTGGAAGACGCGGCCCTGGCGCGCCTAAGGGCCAGACGCGTGTTGTCTCTTGGGAAGATCGCGGCCGGTCCTCAGGCGGCTCGGTACTACACCGACCAGGTCGCGCGCGGCCGCGATGACTACTACGCCGGCCAGGGCGAGGCGCCCGGCCGGTGGGCCGGAACGGGTGCCGCGTCCCTCGGCCTGGAGGGCGAGGTTGACGCCGATCAGTTCGCTGAGCTGCTCGGTGGTGCCGGGCTGCGCCAACCGCCGCGCGAGGGTGCCATCGCAGGGTTCGACCTGACCTTCCGCGCCCCGAAGTCGGTCAGCGTGCTCTGGGGCATCGCCGACGCAGAACTGGCGAGCGAGCTGCGCGCCGGTCACGATGCCGCCGTCGAGGACGCGCTCGGCTACCTGGAACGCGAGGCATGTTGGGCGCGCCGCGGTGCGGGCGGCAAGACGTAGGTCGACGGTCGCGGCTTCGTCGCCGCCGCGTTCACCCATCGAGCATCGCGGGCCGGCGACCCATTGCTGCACACACACGTCGTGGCGGGCAACCTCACGCAGGGCCCCGACGACCGCTGGACCGCGCTCGACGCCCGGCACCTCTACCGGCACGCGAAGACCGCCGGCTACCTCTACCAAGCCGCGCTGCGCACCGAGCTGACCGAGCGACTGGGCGTGAGCTGGAAGCCGGTCGAGCACGGCGTGGCCGACATCAACGGCGTGACGCGCGAGGTGATCGAGCACTTCTCGCAGCGGCGCGCGGAGATCCTCGAGCACATGGCGCAGCACGGCGGACGCTCCGCCCACTCGGCGCAGGTCGCCGCGCTGGAAGCGCGGCGCGCCAAGGACGAACCCGGCGCCGATCGCCTGCGCGAGTTGTGGCGTGCACGTGCCGCCGAGCATGGCCTGGACCCGACGACCGTCAGCCGCCTGGCCACGCACGATCGCGCCGTGCCGCTGCCGACCGGCATCGATGAGCAGCAACTGACCGAGCAGGCGAGCACGTTCGGTCGCGCGGAGTTGCTTCAGGAGCTGGCCCAAGCGCAACCGCGTGGCGCGCGGGCCGGCGAGCTGGAGCAGATCGCCGACACGATGCTTGCCGGGCGAGAGGTCTTCCGGGTCGAAGACCGCGCTGGCCCCGGCGGTGCGACCGAACGCCGCTACAGCACACGCGAGCTGCTGGACATCGAAGCCGACCTGATCGCTCGCGCCGACCGCAGCGACGATGCCAACGTCGCCGTCGCCTCGCAGGCGGCGCTGTCGGCCGCGCTCGCCGACCGCAGCCTGAGCCAGGAGCAGCACGAGATGGTCTGGGACCTCACCCGGCGCGGCGATCGCATCACGGTCGTGCGAGCCCCGGCCGGCGCAGGCAAGACGTTCGCGCTGGATGCAGCTCGCGAGGCATGGGAGACCGACGGCACGCAGGTCATCGGCTGCGCGCTATCGGCCCGCGCCGCGCTGGAACTCGAGGACCAGGCCGCGATCTCATCGAGCACGATCGCCAAGCTCACCTACGACCTCCAGAGCGGCCACGAGCTGCCGCATGGCAGCGTGCTCGTGATCGACGAGGCCGGGATGGTCGGCACCCGCGCCATCGCACAGCTCGCCGAAGCGGCAGAGCGCGCCGAGGCCAAGCTCGTCCTCGTCGGCGACGACCGCCAGCTCCCCGAGATCCAGGCCGGCGGCGCCTTCCACGCCCTCGCAAGCCGCCCGGAGGCGATCGCGCTGACCGAGGTCCGCCGCCAGGAGCAGGCCTGGGACCGCGACGCGCTGACCGCACTACGCGACGGCGAGGTCGAGCGCTGGGCAAGGGCCTACCGCGACCACGGCCAGATCACCGTCGCCCCGTCCGCCCAGGAGGTCCGTGCGGCGCTGGTCAACGACTGGTCACGTGCCGACGGCGACCGGCTGATGATCGCCGCCCGCCGCGCCGACGTCCGCGACCTCAACCAGCGCGCCCGCGAACTGCTCCAGGCCAACGGCACCCTCGGCCCCGACGAGCTGATCGCGGCCGGCCGCGGGTTCGCCGTCGGCGACCGCGTCATCGGCTGCCGCAACGACCGCCACCTCGGCATCCTCAACGGACAGCGTGGCACCGTCCGCGCCATCGATCGCGAGCATCGCTCGCTGCAGGTCGCTCTCGACACCGGCACGACCGCGGAGCTGGGCGACGACTACCTGCGCGCCGGCCATCTCGATCACGGCTATGCGATCACCGCCCACCGCGCCCAGGGCGCCACCGTCGACCGGTCCTTCGTCCTCGGCTCTGAGGAGCTCCATCGCGAGTGGGGCTACACCGCCCTCACGCGCCACCGCCAACAAGCGCGCTTCTCCATCGCCGCACCAGAGCTCGGCGACACCCCCGACCTGCCCGACCATGCCGACGCGCAACTCGACGCCATCAACGCGCTGCTGTTCCGCACGCACATCAAGACGATGGCGATCGACCAGCTCAGCCAGGCCGACCGCGCCGATCTCGAGCGTGAGCGCGACGCACTCCGCCGGCAGTTCCAAGCCGACCCGATACCCGAGCGCCGTATCGGCGACGAGGCCGCCAACACCTACGACCTCGACCGCTGGACCGCCCAAGCCGCCGCCCGCCTGCGCGGTGCCGAACGCGACCGCGACCAGACCCCGTGGCATCGCCGCAGCGACCGCGCCGCACGCGACAACCGCGTCGCGCGCGCCATCGAGGATCACCACCGGCTCCGCGAGCGCCAGGCCAACCACCTGGCAGGCATCGACCACGCCGACCTCCTCGACGGCGCCTGGATCGACAACCACCTCGACCAAGCCCTCCGCTACGCCGCACTCGCCGACGAACTCCGTAGGCGTGACCGGCTCGACGACGACGCCGCAGGCCACGTCGAGCCGCGCCTGACCCGAGCACCCGACGGGCCCGGCCTGGACCGCCCCCACCACGCCACGCCGTTCCTCGACGACCACCTGGACATGGGCCTGTGACCGACACCGGCGACCACGACCCCCTCAACGAGCTGCTCACCGCCGAGCAACTCGCCGACCTCCTGGGCATGCGCAAGTCCACCGTCGAGGACTACGCCCGCCGCGGCGTCCTGCCGTCGCTGAAGCTCGGACGCCACCGCCGCTTCGTCCGCTCCGACGTCATCCACACCCTCGACGTCCTGCGCCACGGCGACCGCTGAAACGCACCGCGTTTGGTACCCGCGAGTGGTACCCGCGGCCATTTCGCGCCGCCCGGCAAACACTCCGAAACGACAGAAGTCCCGCGATTGCAGGGCTTCTAAGAGACGGGAGCGACGGGACTCGAACCCGCGACCTCCGGCGTGACAGGCCGGCGCTCTAACCAACTGAGCTACGCCCCCGAGAAACGGTTCCCGGTTGGGAGGCGGAAGTATGGCATCCGAAGCGCAACTCTGCGGTCTGCCCCCGGTTGTAGCGGTCAGTAGGACCCCACCCCACGCTTGGGGAAGGCCCGGCCGGATCATCGAGCTCCCCGGCCGGGCCGCAACCCAGGACCCGCGAGGCCTCGCCAGAAGTGGCGGGGCCTCGTCATTCCCGGGTGCGACGTTACCGGCGAGGCGTCGCCGGCGCGCCGGATCGGTTGGCCTCCTACTTCTTCTTGGCGACCACCACGTCGAGCGCCTTGGAGCCGTCGCCGGCGCTCTTGAAGTCGCCCGCCCACTGGACGACGAAGCGGCTCGTGCCGCGGGGCACGGTCCAGGTCGTGGTGAAGGAGCCGTTGCCGGCGGTGTCGACCGTGACGTGGTCCCACTCATAGCTCCAGCCGGCACGCAGGTAGCTCACCGTGACGCGCTGGTTGGACACGCCCGGCGCGAGCTTGCCGCTGATGGTGACCTTGCCCGGCTTCTTCAGCTTCTTGACCTTGTTGAGGGTGATCTCGGAGTCCGCGCCGGCGTCGCCGCCCTTGGTGGAGGACAGCAGCGCGCTGTCGCCGCCGAGCAGGTAGTCGGCGTCGCCACCGGGGGCGGCGATGCCCAGCGACTGGATCGGGCTGTTGATCACGAACTGCGGGTGCCAGGTGTCGCCGCCGTCGTCGGTGCGCAGCAGGTAGCCCGCGTCCTTGGCCGCGTCGCCGAAGCGGCGGATGACCAGGTAGCCCTTCTTGGCCGAGGAGAACGCCATGCCGACCGCATCGTCGGTGCCGACGCCCAGCAGCTGCGTCCACGTCCTGCCGCCGTTGGCGGTGCGGAAGATGCGGCCGTAGGAGTCGCGCAGGAAGCCCTGCGACGCCGAGGTGAAGTCGACCTGCTCGACGACCAGCCTGTTGACGAGCTTGCCCTTGACCCTCTTGTAGGTGCCCGGCTTGAGGACCTTCGTCCAGGTCTTGCCACTGTCCTTGGAGACCGCGATGTCCTGCTCGCCCCAGACGAACAGCGCGCTGCCCGCGCGGTCGATGCCATTGAGCGGGTAGGCGGTGATCGCCTTGGAGGCGTTGCGCACGAAGGTGCCGCCGCCATCGGTGGAGCGGCGGACGCTGACCGGTCCGACCGTCAGGACGTTGTCGTCGCTCGTGGCCAGGATCGCGGAGGCGCGGTTGGTCGTGCCCGTGTCCAGCGTGCTCCACGAGGTGCCGCCGTTGGTGGTCTTGAAGACGCCGCCGTCGGTGTCCAGCGCGTAACCGGTGCCGGCCGACGGGAAGGAGACGTCGGCGACATCCTCCGACGTGGCGACGTTGGCGCGCTTCCAGGTCTTGCCCGCGTCGGTCGTCACGGCCAGGTGGCCGTTGTCGCCCGGCGCGTAGGCCGACCCGGCGACCCCACCGGCGCGGACCCCGAAGTACTTGCCCTGCAGCCGACCGCCGACCGGCGTGAAGTTCACGCCGCCGTCGACTGACACGACGCTGGAGCCGTTGGCACCCGCGGCGGCGAGCTGCGTCGGCGAGGCGAACGCCGCCGCGTAGATCGGATCGGTCGAGGGGCTCACGAGCGTCGACGTGTCGCCCGCGTCGGTGGTGCGCACCAGCTGGTCGCCCTTCTGGGTGGCCATGACGCAGAGGTTCGCGTCGGCGCAGCGGATGGAGGTCAGGTTCTGGTTGCCCGCGCCGACATCCTTGGCCGCCCACGTCTGGCCGCCGTCCTTGGTGCGCAGGAAGATGCCCTGGTTGCCGACCGCAAAGCCGTTGGTCGCGTCGACGAACTGGATGTCGTTGATCTGGCGCTGCGTGTCGGAGACGACCTTCCAGCTCTGCCCCGCGTCCGTCGAGGCGTAGATCTTGCCCTCGGAGCTGATCGCAAAGCCGTTGGTCGGGGTGATGAAGCTGATGTCGGTCGGCGTCGCCTTGCCGCCGGCCGCAGCGGTGCCGGGCACCGCGACGCGCGGGCTGTAGGTCGCGCCGCCGTCGGTGGTCTGGGTGACCGTGCCATCACCGAGCAGCAGCCAGCCCGTCTTCGGGTCGACGAAGCTCAGGCCGACCAGCGGCTGCGGGCACTTCGTCTCCTTCGGCGTGAACGGCATGCGCGTGAACGTCTTGCCGCCGTCGTCGGAGCGCCGGGCCACGCAGCCACCGCCGGCGATGACGGTGGTGGCGCTGAGCGCCTGCACCGTCGTGAAGGACTGGAAGGAGCCGACCTGCAGGCCGCTCCAGGTGGCGCCGCCGTCGGTGGTCTTCAGCAGCGTGCCGAAGTCGCCGGCGGCGAAGCCGGTCGGCCCCGCGAAGGACATCGAGCGGATGGTGTTGCCCTGCGGCAGCGGGTTGCCCCACTCCCAGCCGGACGAGCCGACCTGGACAGCGGCGTGGGCGAGGGATGGTGTGGCGGCTGCAGCCAGGACCACGCCCGCTGCCACCGCCCGAAGCCAGCGCTTGGTGTTCATGGCGCTGGGAACGGCCGCCGACGGACAGAGGTGACGCGTGGCGGTCTCACTCGCGTCTCGGTTCTAATGTTGGGCGTCGTGCGCCCCGCTGCGGACATCGTCATCCCCGTCGCGGGCACGCGCGCGCGTGTAGAAGAGGTCGTCACGCGGTTCGGGCGGTTGACGCTGCGCGACGGCGACACGCTGACGGTGGTGGACAACCGCGGCGTCGGGGCCGCCGGCGCCGTCGTCGCCGCCGACGTGCACACCTCCTACCACGCGCGCAACGCGGGCGCCGCGCGCGGCGTGGCGCCGTGGATCGTGTTCCTCGACGCCGACGTGGAGGCACCTGCCGGGCTGCTCGACGCGCTGCTCGGCGGCGACCCGATCCCCGACGACGTCGGCGTCATCGCGGGCGGCATCATCGACACGCTGCCCGCGGACGGCGCCGGCCTGGCCGTGCGCTACGCGCACGCGTCGGCGGCGCTGTCGCACACGACCGTCGTTGACGGCCGCGGCGAGTGGGCGTTCGCCCAGACCGCCAACGCCGCGGTGCGGCGGTCGGTCTTCGAGACGCTGGGCGGCTTCCGGGAGGACGTCCGCTCCGGTGGCGACGCCGACCTCTGCTTCCGCGCGCGGGCGGCCGGCTTTCAGTTGCTCGTCCGGGGCGACGCCGCGGTCAGGCACGCATCGCGCGACACCGTCCGCGGCGTGCTGGGCAACCGCTTCCGCCACGGCACGGGCGCGGGCTGGCTGCAGTCCGAGCACCCCGGGTCGATGCCGCCGCGCCGCTGGCCGGGCCTGATCCTGTGGGGCGTCCGCCGCTTCGGGGCCGGCCTCGCCGCGGGCGTGCGCGGCGACCGCGACGGGTTCGCCAAGGGCGTGCTGGACGGCCCCGCGGTCTGGGCCTTCGAGCTGGGGCGCCGCGTCCCCAACCGCGAGCTCAGGCGTAGAAGGCGCTGAGGGCCAGCAGGACCGACGCGGCCCAGAGGCCGGCCATCGCGGTGAGCAGACCGCCCGCGATGGCGGGAGCGCGGGCGCGCCCGAACGCGAACGTCGCGCCGGCCGCGATGGTCGCGGCGATCGGCGCGACCGGCAGGTAGTAGCGGCCGAAGGCACCGACGACGGAGGCACCGGGCTGCACCGGGAAGAACACCGCCTCCACCGCCAGGCACAACGCCAGCCCGGCGAGCGCCAGGATGACCAGCGGCGCGGCGTGGGCCCGCGCGTAGCGGCGCTCGCGCCGCAGCGCGTTCAGGGCGCCGGCCGCGCAGCCGAGCATCGCCAGCAGGATCACCGCGTACACCCAGGTCGGGAACTGCACCACCGCCTGACCGAACGATGCCCACGCCTTCTCGACGTAGCTGACGAATCCGGGGTGCGAGGACTCCGCCGGACGCAGGTCCTCCATGCCGGGGGCCGGCGGGAGGAACAGCTCCCACAGCCAGGTGGCGTACGCGACCGGATGGTCCAGCGCGCGGGTCGGCGACCCGAGCGTGTCGCCGGGCGCGGGCGGGAACTGCTTGCCCACGGCGGACAGCCGCGCGGGTGTCGTCGGGCTGGCGGGGTGGTCGTAGGCCGCCGAGACACCGACCCAGACGACTGCCAGCGCCGCGACCGTCGCAGCCAGGGCAGCCAACGCCCGCGGCGCGGCGTCGCCCCTGCGCCACAGCGTCACCAGCACCAGCGCGGCGGGCAGCCACAGGAACAGGCCTGAGCCCTTGGCCAGCGGTGCCGCCACCAGCAGCGCCGCCAGGCCGACCGCGCGCCGCATCGTCAGGCCGCGTTGCACCGTGCGGGTCAGCAGCGCCAGCGTCGCCGCCGACGCGGCGGTCACCGCGACGTCGTTGGACACCACGCCGGCCATGAACGAGACCATCGGCTGCAACGCGTAGAGCAGGCCGGCCAGGAGCGCGGGCCAGCGCGGGCGCGGCAGCAGCTCGAGCACGAGCAGCACCACGGCTGCCGCCGCCAGCGCACCCAGCAGCGCGCTGGTCAGCCGCATCAGCGTCAGGCGTGTCCAGAATGACGCCTTGGCCGCGACGAGCTGTGGCACGACGTAGGCCGCGTAGCCGACCGGCTGGTAGGGCGCGCCCGTGGAGTAGCCGCCCCCGTCATCGTGCCGGGCGCGACCGAGCATGTCGTCGGCCGGGTTGAACGGCGGGCGCCCCGATCGTTGGGCGATCTGCCCGGCCAGCTGCACCTGCTCGAAGGCGGCCTGCAGCTCGGTCGAGTAGGGCCGTCGCGACGACGGCCTGGTGTCCGGCGGCCGGCCGCGGAAGGCCAGCGACTGCGCGTAGGTGACGTGGTCGGTCTCGTCGGGCGCGTTCAGCGCGGGCTCGACCAGTGCCCACGTCGCACTCGCGCAGAAGGCGACGAGGGCGGCGACCAGCCACGGCCTGCGCGCCGCGAGCCCGACGTCGCCCGCGCAGCGGATCAGCGCCACCAGCGCGGCCCCGCCGAGCAGCGGCAGCGCCAGCAGGATCAGCCAGAAGGTCCAGGGCCCCACCAGGCCCGGGCGAAACAGCGCGGCGCGGTCGGCGATGTCCCCGAAGGACGAAAGCAGCGAGCGCCGCGCACCGACCCGGGGCAGGTAGGTCACGTTGACCCGTGCGTCCTGCGCGACCCCGCCCAGCGTCGGCGCCGGGCGCAGCGGCTGACGGCCCGGCCGGCCCGCGAACGTCAGCGTCCCCGAGGTCAGGACGCAGACGCGCTGCGGCTGCCAGCCGCGGACGCGCGACACCGGGATGTCGAAGTTGCGCTGCCCACCGTCGGCGGGCGACACGACCGCGGGCCGGGCCGGCTGGCGTCCCGCCTGCGCGGTGAGCGTGGCGTCTCCCAGCGCCTGAAGGCGGACGCGCTCGGTGCCCGGCGCGAGGACGAGCTGCAGGCACAGCGGTTGGCCGGGTGCCACCGCGAGCACCGGGCCCTGCGAGCCCGCGCCATTGGTGCCCAGCACGATGTCGCGCGGCTTCAGCAGCTGCCAGCCGAGCAGCAGCACCAGCGGCAGCGCCACCACCAGCGCGCCGCGTCGCATCGCGCGTGCGTCGCTCACCGCCGCGATCCTACGGGGGTGGCGGGACTCAGCGACGCTGAGCGTCACCCGGGCCCACCACCTGGCGCGCTCGGTCAGGGGCGCAGGCGGCGCAGGCGGCGGCGCAACAGCTCGCGCCTCAGCGCGCGCCGGTCGGCGGAGATGGCGGCGGCTGCGACCTCCGGATCGACCTGGGAGGCGTGGGCCTCGTGGACCGTGCGCTGGTCGGTGGCCAGGCGCGCGACGTCGGCGGTGAGGCCACCCGGATGGCGGCGGTAGCGGATGGGCGGGCCCTCGACGCAGAGCGCGGGGTGGCCTGCTTCGCAGAGCCGCAGCCACAGGTCCCAGTCCTCGGCGGTGTGCACCGGGGCCGCGAAGCCCCCGGCCGCCTCCAGCGCGCCGCGCCGCAGCACCACCGACGAGGTCGGCACGGGGTTGGCCGCGTAGAGCTCGGCCGTGCCGAGCAGGCCGGCCGGCGGCCGGTCCCACCGCTCGCCCGTCTCGCGGTTGTCAGGACCGACGATCGTGGCGCGGCTGAAGGCCCAGCCGGCGCCCGGCGTGCCACAGAGGGCACCGCGCAGCGCATCGAGGTGCCCGGGCGCCCAGGTGTCATCGGCGTCGCACAGCGCGATGAGGTCGACGTCGTCGGCAAGCAGCGCCGCGCCCGCGGCGCGCGCGGTCGCCGGGCCACCCGCCTCGTCGCGGCGCAGCAGCTCCACGTCCCCAGGTGCCTCGTGGGGCAGCGGCGAGCCGTCATCGACGAGGACGACCCGGTCGGGCCGGTTGGCGAACACGCCGTCCAGCGTCTCGGCGAGGTACGGCGCGAAGCCGTGGACGGGGATGACGACGCCGAGGCGCACTCAGCGGCGACGGTACTTCAAGGCGCACAGCGGGTCGAGCATCATCGCGTTGCGCGTCCGGAAGCCGCCGGTGCCCGGGCCCATGTAGCGCGAGTACTCGCGCGGGATGCCCGGCAGCGAGGACGGGTCGAACGTCCGCCCGTTGATGTTGAAGCCCTCGACGTAGACGCCGCCCTCGCCGCGGGACTTGTCGAAGAAGTAGTGCCCGGTGAACTCGTAGGTCTTCGTCGCGCCGTTGTCCTGGACGATCGAGCCGCGCCAGTGGTCGACCTGGAAGTACTTGCACTTCGGGCCCGCCGCCGCGACGCGCGCGGGCTCCTGCAGGAGGAAGTCGACGAGGCCGAGCTGGGTGATGTTCTGCCGGGTCTTGTCGAACTCGATGCAGAACGGGTCGGCCTTCATGTCCGGGACCGTCGCACCGAAGCCGGCCTGCTGCAGCGTGCACGCGAACGCAGCGTCGCCGCCCCAGCCCGTCGGCGCCTGACCTGCTCGTGCCGGCGCCGCTGCCGCACCGAGCAGCACCAGCGTGGCGATCCCTGCCGCGACCCTCCGCATGATGCTGATGGTAACGTGAACGCAAACGTTTTGTCGACGCAGGGGGACATCACGAGGCGCGCGCTGCTGGAGCGCGCGGCAGCCACCGGCCTCGCCACGGCGATCGCGGCTGCGTGGCCGTTGGCCCGCGACGTCCCCCTGGCCCGGGCCGGCGACCCGCCGCTGACCGACGGCACCCTGCAGGCGGTCTTCGACACGCTCATCCCGGGACGCAAGGTCTCCGCCACCGTGTCCGGCGCACCGGTCCACCCGCAGGCGATCCTCGGTCTCGACCCCGACCCGGGCGCCGTCGAGTGCGACGCCCTCGCCTTGGCCAACCACCCGAAGATCGGCTTCAGCGCGCTGGCGCCCGTCTTCCTCGCGGACCTCGCGGTGAAGGGCGGCGCCGGCTTCCTCGACCTCGACCGGGCCGGACGCGAGCGGGTGATGATCGCCGGCTGCGCCTACGACAACCCGACCCGCCTCATCTGGGAGGCCACGGCCGCCGTCGCCTTCGCGGCCTTCTGCGGTGTCGCCTCCGTGCAGCAGGACCCGGCCCATGCCCCCGGGTACCGGGTCATGGGCGTCCCCGGCGCCGCACCGCGCGGGTACCGCAACGCCTCCTACCGCCGGCGCCTGGCCCGGGAGCGCACACGCAACGGGAACCTGCGATGAGCGAGCGCTTCGACGTCGTCATCTGCGGCTCGGGCTTCGGCGGGTCGATCACCGCCTACCGCCTGGCCGAGGCCTACGTCGCCGCCGGGGCGGACCCGCGGTCGATCGTCGTGCTGGAGCGCGGCGAGCGCAAGGGCCACACCGACTTCAAGCAGTCGATGCACGTCGACCACCTGTCGGCGTCCTACCGGCTGATCCAGGGCCAGGGCATGCAGGTCGTCGCGGCCAACCTCGTCGGCGGCGGGTCCAACCTCTATCTCGCGGCGTCGCTGCGCGCCCCGCGCGAGACGTTCGAGCGGCGCGACAGGCGTCCCGGTGACGGACCCGACCGGCGGATGTGGCCGCGGGCGATCTCACGCGCGACGCTCGACCCGTACTACGCGCGCGTGGAGCGGGGCCTGCGCGTCAAGCGCCCGACGTGGTCGCAGGTCTCCAAGTCCGGCGGGCTCTGGGCGGCAGCGCTGGACGAGGCCGGGCACACCTGCGACCGCGTCCCGCTGGCCATCAACCCGGACCGCTGCGTCGACGCCAAGTGGTGCCACACCGGCTGCATCTTCGGCGCGAAGAACTCGCTGATCACCAACTACCTCGCGGCCGCCGAGGCGCGAGGCGTCGTGGTCCGGCCGCTCGTCGAGGTCGAGGGCATCCGGCAGTCCAGCGCGCGCCCCTACCGCTACGTCGTCTACGCCAACCGCATCGACCCGGAGACGCGCGGCTCGACGGGCAGCCTGGAGATCGAGTGCAAGGCGCTCGTGCTGGCAACCGGTGCGATGGGCGACGCCCCGCTGCTGATGCGCTCCCAGGCCGCGCTGCCGGCGCTGTCGCCGGAGCTCGGCAAGCACCTCGGCTCCAACGGCGACCATGTGGCCGCGATCGAGTTCGACCCGGCGCGGGTGCGCGACGTCCTGGGCCTGCCGGGCTACGCCGACTTCCACAAGGGCAAGCCGATCACGACGATGTCCTACGACTGGTGGGTCGGGCGCAAGGACGGCGAGCGCTTCACGCTGCAGGAGATCTTCCTGTCGTCGCTGACCAACCTGCTCTACGACGACGGCCGCGACCCCGAGGGCGACCCGTCCTGGTGGGGCGTGCAGAAGAAGCGGGCGATGGCCAACTGGACGCACCGCATCGAGCTGCTGGCCATGGTGGAGGACACCAACGACGGCGTCTTCCTCTCGCCCTCCCCGACCGGAGGCGGCGCCGTGCAGTTCGGCGGCGGGCCGATCCAGTTCGGCACGTTCAACTACGCGATGAGCGACCAGTCGATCCGCATCCGCGAGGCCGCCGACGCGGCGATCAAGGGCATCGCCACCAACAAGCGGCTGGGCCGCTTCATGCGCCTGACCGAGACGCAGGGCGCCTACTGCGCCCACCCGCTCGGCGGCTGCCGCATGGCCGAGTCCGCGGACCTCGGCGTGGTCGACGACCGGGGCGCGGTCCACGGCTATGAGGGCCTGTTCTGCACGGGCTCCTCGATCATCCCGACATCGCTGGGCGTCAACCCCTCGCTGACGATCGCCGCGGTGGCCGAGCGCGTGGCCGACGGCATCGTCGGCTCGGCCGCCGACCTCGGGCTGCCGGTGGCGCAGAACCTGCAGCCCGCGACGCCCGAGGAGCACGTCGGCCGGCGGGTCCTCCCCCGCTGACAGCCCGTCGAGTCCTCCGATCGCCCACCCATCTGTGTCCGGTCGGGGGATATCGCCAACGCGCCAGGCCGCCGATGTTCTGACCATGCCCGTCGCTCTGGACTCCCTCCGCACCCGCGTCGTCTACGCGGACGACGATGGTGACTACCGCGCGCGTCTGGTCGGCGCGCTCCTGGCCGAGCCGTCCGTCGACCTCGTCGCCGTCGCCGTCGATCGCAACGCCGCCTCCCACGCCGTGGACGCCCACCGCCCGGACGTCGTCCTGGTCGGCGACACGCTCCCCGGCGGCCCGGACGTCAGCGCGCCGCAGGTCATGCTGGTCTCCTCCGACCCCGCCCAGGCCGGCGCCGGGCTGCGCCTGCGCGCCGTCGTCGACCGCGCGCTGGACCCCGGTCACATCGGCCGGCTGGTCGGCACCCTCGGCGCCTCGGTCTGACACCGGGTCCCCCGGCCTGCCATCCTCTGCCCGCCGGGCGCGTAGCTCAGCTGGTCAGAGCGTCCGCCTTACAAGCGGAAGGTCCTCGGTTCGAGCCCGAGCGTGCCCACTCACCCCAGGCGGCGTCGTCGTGCGGCCGCTGCTGGTGCAGGGCGGCCCGGCCGTCCGGTCCGGGCCGCGTCCTGCGTGCGCGCCGCCACGGCTCAGCCGTGGCCGGAGTGCATCTCCTCCATGGTCGAGCCGGCGTCCTCTCCGAGCTGCTCGTTCATCTGGGCGACCTCCCGCTCCTGGGCTGCGACGATCGCCTGGGCGATCTGGCGCAACGTGTCGTCCTGCCCTTTCGCGAGCTCTCGCCTGGCCATCGCGATCGCCCCCTCGTGGTGGGGCACCATCGCGCGCATGAACGCCCGGTCGAACGGCATGGCGCCCTCGAGGGCGTCGGCGCCCGTGTCCATGCCCATCGCATGGCCGGACATGCCGAGGTCGCCCGCGCTCACGCCGGCGTCCGCAAGCTCGCGGTCGATCTGACGCATCTTCGCGATCTCGGCCCGCTGCGTCCGGATGATGGACGCGGCGAGGTCCTTGACGAACGCGCCCGTCGCCTCGTCCTGGGCGACCTGCGCCATTGCGACGGCGGACTCGTGGTGGGGAATCATCGCCGCGATGAACGCGCGGTCGGTGGCGTTGCCCGCCGCGGCGGACGATGCCGGGTCTTCGGAGCCGCCGCAGCCGGCTGCGACAGCGACCAGCGCGATCACAGCGGCAGCCGCGAGCGGCACCCTGATGCTCTTGTTCATGGTGTTCTTCTCCATCGTGTTGCGGTGTGGGTGTCAGGAGACGGCGCACGTGCGTGCGCCGTCGCCGCTCTCACCGCCGCAACACCACGGTCGCCGTCGGCCCTGCACGCGCCCGGGGCACTGGCGCCGGCAGGCGCCTGGGGCCGGGCGGAACCGGCAGCATCAGCGAACAACCAAGCCGCGGACCTCGTGCGCGCAGCGCAGCGACCGCGCCCATCGCGACCGCCGGAAGCACCGCCAGGCACACCATCATCGTGGCGTCGCCCATGGCCATCTGCATGTCATCCATGCCGATGTGATGCGCCGCGACCGCTCCCGCCACCAGTGCGGTGACCACCAGCGCCGCCAGCCGGCGCCGATGGCGACGCAGCAGGTGGACGATGGCCACGAGGCTCACCGTTCGAGCGTAACGCACGCATACTGCGTGTCCCCGCCGATGTGGTCCTGCTCGGCGCCCCGCCGCTTGACGCCGGCGTGTCTGTCGCGCGGCGCCGCGGTCAGCCGACGCGCAGCGCCGCGGCCGCCGTCCGGGCCCGGTCGCGGGCCTCGTCGGTGTCGGCGCCGCGGGCGAGCGCCACGCCCATGCGCCGACCGGGACGCGCGTCGGGCTTGCCGAAGACGCGGACATCCACGGACGGGTCGACCGCCATCGCCTCGGCCAGGCCGGAGACGACCGGGCGCTCGAGGTCCTCCGTCGCCAGGCACACCGCCGACGCGGCCGGCGCCAGCACCGGCACGACGCCCTCGGGCACGGGCAGGCCGAGCACCGCGCGCACGTGCAGCGCGAACTCGCTGAGCGCCTGCGAGGCCATCGTCACCATCCCCGTGTCGTGGGGGCGGGGTGACACCTCGCTGAACAGCACCTCGTCCCCGGCCACGAACAGCTCCACGCCGAACAGCCCCCGCCCGCCCAACGCCTCGGTGATGCTCCGCGCGACCTCTTGCGCGCGCTGCAGCACCGCCGGTGCCATCGGGTGCGGCTGCCAGCTCTCGCGGTAGTCGCCGTCCTCCTGGACGTGCCCGATCGGCGCGCAGAACGACGTGCCGCCGGCGTGGCGGACGGTCAGGAGCGTGATCTCGTAGTCGAAGGACACGAAGCCCTCGACGATGACCCGGCCGGCGCCGGTGCGGCTGCCCTCCTGGGAGTAGGTCCACGCCCGCGCGACGTCGTCGGCGTCGCGGATGATCGTCTGCCCCTTGCCGCTGGAGGACATCACCGGCTTGATGACGCACGGCGCGCCCAGCTCGGCGACCGCCTGCGCGACCTCGTCCTCGGTGTCGCAGAAGCGGTAGGGGGACGTCGGCAGCCCGAGCTCCTCCGCGGCCAGTGTGCGGATGCCCTCGCGGTCCATCGTCAGCCGCGCGGCGCGCGCGGTCGGGATGACCGTCAGCCCCTCGGCCTCCAGCGCGATGAGCTCCGGCGTCGCGATCGCCTCGATCTCCGGCAGAACGTGCAGGGCCGCGCAGGGCCGCGCGCGCTCCGCCTCCAGAACCTCGCGCAGCGCCGCCGCGTCGGTCATCGCGATCACGTGGCTACGGTGGGCGACCTGCATGGCCGGGGCATCGGCGTAGCGGTCCACCGCCACGACCTCGCAGCCCAGGCGCATCGCCTCGATGGCGACCTCGCGGCCCAGCTCGCCGCTGCCGAGCAGCACGATCCGGACGGCAGCGTCGGTGAGTGGCGGACCCGGGGCGGTGCTCATCGCGCGCCACCCTAACCGGCGTCCGCCGTTCGTGTCGCCGTCACGCGCCCGGTGTTCTGTGAGCGAGGTCACAGAGCTTCGGCCGAAGATCGAACATAGTGTTCGGTGAGGAAGGAGAGGGGCTCCTGAGCCACCGAAAGGAACCGGAATGTCCCTCGCCATCGACCGCCCCGACGAGCGCGTGCAGCTGCCCGTCACCCCCATCGACCTGCACGTCGCGCACGGCCGCTACACCGTCACGGCCATCGGCTACGAGCCCGCCGTCCTGGGCACCTTCGCCACCGCCGCGGACGCCTGGGCCGCCCTGGACGAGCTCGACGCCCCCGACCTGCGCTGACCCGCCGGTCCGCCCCTGCCTAGTACTTCGGGCGGGGGCGGATCGTGTAGGTGACCTTGCCGCCCAGCGTGCAGTCGCTGTCGGCGGCCGGTTGCGGCGCGCCCGACGGCCCGCTGCTGCCCGGGTGCGGCGAGACGTTGGCCTTTGCGCAGGTGCCGGTGATGCTGATCGTCCGCCTGATGGTCTGCCTCGGGCGGATGTTGAACATCTTCAGGACGCTGACACCGGAGGGCACGACGACGCTCACGCCGGGGGCGATCGACGTCGTGATGGCCGTCGTCTCGTTCGCCGTTGCGCCGGTGTTGGCGCCGCCGGGGCCGATGCAGCCGTCGTGGTCGCGCCCGCCGCCGACACGCTTGATCGCGATCATCAGCGGATTGCTCGTCAGCGGCGTCGGGTCGTCGTCGTTGCCGGTCCCGACCAGCGGCGCCTCCTGCATGGAGATCGATGTCCGGCCCGACGTCGAGGAGCAGGTGGGCGACGGCTTCACGGGGCCCGGCGTGCTGTTGCAGTAGTTGGTCGTGCGGTACTCGGTGATCTTTCCCTCGACGCTCGCCGTCCCGCCGGAGATCGAGAACGGCGACGTGACGATCGGATCGAAGCCGTCGCCGGTGATGCGCCGCATCGAGACGTTCACGAACCTGCCCGTGTCGAACTCGTAGCGGTTGGTCTGGACCCAGTGCTCGCCGGGGAAGCAGTCCGACGCCGTGTCGTGCAGCACCTTGGTCTCGACGAAGCCGCTCACGTCGATCTGCACCTTCGCGATCCGCGTCTTGATCTTGGGGACCTTCGGCGGCTTGGGCGCGGCCTGGGCGGTGGACCCCGAGGCGGCCAAGCAGGCCGCGATGCAGAGGACGACGACACGTCGGGCGGACATGGCCGGATCGTATGCCCGCCCTGGCACCCGCCCGCCGAACATGAGACCGAAACGAGAGTTCCCATCGGTCGATCCGGTTTTCCTGCCGCCGGTCCGGGGGCAACAAGCCGGTTCGGTCCCTCAGGCGAGCTTGGCGAAGCGCTCCGGGCGGGGCAGCTTGGTCGTCTTCAGCTTGGCGGTCGAGGGGCGGCCCTCGAGCATCGGCGCCTGCGGGGTGACCCGCACGACCGCCCCGTAGGCCAGCCCCGCCGCCGACGCCCGCAACGACGTCCTGCGCACCGTCCGCCGCAGCCGCCCACCGTTGCCGAGCGCCAGCGCAACCCGGTAGGACGACGCGCCGGACACCGTGCGCCAGGACAGCTGCGCGACCTTCGCCGACACCCGCCGGACCTTCAGCCCGCGCAGCGCCGGCAGCAGTGGCGACGGTGGGGTGAAGCGGGCCACCGTGCGGCGCTCGGCGGGCAACCCGTTCAGCGTGAAGCGCGCGATGACCTGGTGCCTGCCCGCACCGGGCACCGGCCGGAAGCGGAACGAGCCCCTGCCGCCGCCGCTGATGGTCCTGATCTCCTTGACGCCACCCTCGCCGGCGTCGAGGAACGTGACCGACTGCCCGGGCCGGTCGAGCACGTCATAGGTCAGCGTCCGCTGCACCCCCGACCCGGTCACCGTCGCCGACACCCGCGCGTCGGGCGGGTCCGCGGCGTGCAGCACCGAGGTGAACGGCGGCGAGTCCGCCAGCGGCGCGAGAGTGTACGTCCCCGGTGCCGCGTCGACGATGCCGACCGTCGTCATGTGCAGTTGCTCGGAGCGCAGGATGCGCACCTTCTCGGTGCCCTGCACGCCCGCGCCGGCCGCGCTGGCGACGTCGACGCCGGGACCGGTGATTTGGACGCCCGGCGCGCCCGACGCCGAGGAGATCTGGACGGCCGGGTCGGGGTCGCCCTTCTTGACCACCAGCGTCCGGGCGCCGCCCGCGGCCCGGAACTCCGACGGCTCACCGACGACGTTGTCCTGCGTGAAGCGCGACCACTTGCACCCGTCGAACGGCCAGAGGAACAGCTCGGCCCCGCCCCGCCGCCACTGCACGCCACCGCCGATGTTGACGGGCCCGACGTCGACGCAGCCACCGGCGCCACCGGAGGACACGCCGGCGATGGCGCCCGCCGTGACGATGTCGAAGAGCGACGCGTTGATGTTGCCGAACAGGTTGAAGCGGCCGTTCTCCGCGTTGAACTCGCCGTTGACACCACCCCAGAGGTGCACGCCGAACTTGTTGACGTCCACCCCGCCGCCCAGCGCGACGTAGGCGGGCGCGCGGTACAGGAAGTACGCGTAGGCGAAGTCGACGCTGCCCAGGCCGAACGGCAGCTGCAGCGCCGCCTTGCCGGACGCCCCGACGGTCAGCGCGGTGTAGGTGCGGTACAGGTTGGCGGGCACGTCGAGGTCCGCCGGGCCCAGCCTGTAGGGCTGCGCCTTGGACGGGAAGGCCACGACGATCTTGCCGGTGATGTTGAAGATCTCCAGCGCGGTGACGCGCGCCTCACCGCCCATCCGCGTCGGGTCCAGCCCGAAGAAGCCGCCGAACCCGTTGAGGAACACGCCCGCCGAGAGCGGGATGCCCTTGCCGGGCAGGTTCACGAAGACGCGGGCCTCGTTGAAGACGCCGTCGACGAACGTCGCGGCAAGGTCCATGCAGCCCAGCGGGTCCGGCAGGCACACCGTCCCGCTGACCTTGAGCGTCTTCAGGTCGGTGATCTGCAGCCTGATGTTTCTCGCGCCCAGGCCGAGGAACTCGCTCGCGAACGGCCCGATCGTCGTGCCGACGAAGTCGAGCCGGTAGAGACCGGTGAAGACGTCGCCGATGCGCCTGACGTCGAGGTGCACGTCGGCACCGTCGGGCCCGTTGGCCAGGCTGAACCCGGGGCGCGGCAGTTCGACCGACCCGTCCAGCGACGTGCCGCCGTGGCGGATCGTGACGCCCATCACGCCGTTGAACCGCAACCCCGCGATGGCCGTCCGCGAGTCCTGCGTGGTGCCGTTGTAGAAGAGCTTGCGCGACACGACCTTGAAGTTGCCGAGGACGACCTCGCCGCGCTTGGGGCTGAGGTTCAGCGAGAACGCCGCCGGGCCGTCCAGCGCGATCTCCCCGACGCTGAGGTCCGCCCCGCTGGTGATCACGCGCGCCAACTGGGGGAAGACCACGATCTTGTGGCCGGCCCGCGCCTGGAACTGCGTGCCCTCGATCTCGGCGAACTCGCCGATGAACCAGGTCATCGCCTTCGACGCCTGCTCGTAGTCGGTGTCGGAGTAGGTGCGCTTCGTCGACCCGCCCGGCACGAGTGGGTTGCCGCCGATCGTCGTCGACGCGTGGTTGTCGCGCCGCAGCCAGTCGTCCAGCGCCGCCTTCACCGCGCCGCGCTCGGCGGCCGGGACGTCGCTCAGCGAATGCCCCTGCTTCAGGCAGCCGCGTACGAAGAACGCGCCGACCGCCTTCGCCTCGGTGCTCGTGAACTGCGTCCGGTAGCAGGGGTTGAGCTCCTCGAAGTGGTCCTTCTGGCCGGGCCGCGGGGGCAGGCACTGGGCGACGTTGGCCAGGGCCAGGGAGGTGAGCGTCGCGCCGCGTTGGCGGAACGCCGCGCGACGGCTCCCCCCGGTGTTGAGCGCTTGCACTGCTGCTCCGCCCAACCCGCCTGAGGCGCTGACCGTGACGTTGGTCTGCCCCGGTTGCTGCGCCGTGAAGGACACTCCCGGCATGCCCGTGCACGTCAGGTCGGTCTGACCGTCGCCGGTGAGATCCCAGCCGAAGTTCGTGTTCGCGGAGATCTCACCGCCGCCCGCGTACATCGTCACGCTGTCACCCAGGACCGCCCGGGAGGGCGCCTCGACGAGCTGCACGCGCGGCTGGACGTTCAGCGGCGGCGTGGGCGCAGGCGCAGGCGCCGCGACGATCGTGAAGGTCCGGGTCACCAGCGGACCGGTGTTGCCGGCCTTGTCCCGGGCCGCCGCATACAGCGTGTGCGCGCCCAGCCCGGCCACGTCGGCGAGCGCGAGGAACGGGCAGGACGCCGGCAGGTCCGCGAACGAGGCCGGCGGGGACGGCGGGTCCAGCGCGCAGCGGGTCTCCTGCACCCCGCTGCCGTCGGCGTCGTCGGCGCTGACCAGCAGCGTGACGCGGTCGAAGTAGGTGCTGTCGCCGGGGGCCGCGCCGCCGACCGGGACGAGGTTGATCTTCGTCGCCGGCGGCGTCGTCTCCGGCGCGGTGGTGTCGACGGTGAAGGAGCGCGACGCAGGCGTCGGGTCGCTGCCCGTCGCGTTCACCGCGGTGACCGTGAGCGTGTGCGGGCCGTCGGGCAGCGGCGGCGTGGTGAACGGCGACGTGCACGTGGTCGCGGCCTCGCCGTCGAGGGCGCACGTGAACGTGGCGGCGGCGTCGTCGGAGGAGAACGTGAACGTCGGCGTGGTGTTGGCCGTCGTCCCGGTCGGGCCGCTGTCGATCGTCGTGTCCGGCAGCGGCGTGATCGCGATGGCCTGCGACACCACGGTGCTCGCGTTGCCCGCGCCGTCGCGTGCCGCCGCGAACAGGGTGTGCGGCCCGGGTGCGCTGACAGCAGTGGCGGTGGCGTAGGCGCACGACACCGGCAGGTCGGCGAACGACGCCGGGGTGGACGCCGGGTCGAGCACGCAGCGCAGCTCCGCGACGCCGGACAGCGCGTCGGTCGCGGACGCCGTGAGCGTCACCGACGTCGTGGACGTCCCGCCGGCGGGAGTGACGTCGATGGACGCCACGGGCGCGTCGCCGTCGACGTAGATCGTCCGCGCCACCACGTCGGAGACGTTGCCTGCCGTGTCCCGGGTCGCCGCGTAGATCTGGTGCGCGCCGGCCGTCGTGACGGTGCCGCCCATCAGGAACGGGCAGGGCGTCAGCGGCAGGTCGTCGTAGGTCGCGGGGGCCGATGCGGGGTCCAGCACGCAGCGGATCTGGAAGCCGGGCCCCACCCCCGGGGAGGGCTCGGGGTCCGAGGCGCTGACGAGCAGCGCGACCTGCGTCGGGTGCGCCCCGGAAACGGGGTCGGTCTGGATCGCGGTCACGGCGGGCACCGTGTCGACCTCGAAATCGACGCGCGCGGGCGTCGGGTCGGTCTGCGTCGCGTCGGAGGCCCGGACCTCGAAGGTGTGCGGCCCGTCCGCCAAGGGCCCGAACGTGTCCCCGCCGGTGCAGGCGGCGAACGCGCCGAGGTCGATCCGGCACTCGAAGCTCGTGCCGGTGCCCGAGCTGAACGTCCACGACGGCGTGCTGTCGGTGGTGGGTCCCTGCGGCCCGCTGTCCACCTGCGTGTCGGGCGCCGACGTGATGGTCAGCGCGAGGTTGTCGACGTAGGCGTCGTTGTAGGCCAGCGAGTCGACGGCGGGCTGGCGGACCAGCTCGACCTGGAGCATGCCGTAGTCGGTCGCGGCCGGGATCGACGCGGTGACGCTGCGCGGCAGCAGCGTCGTGATGTTGCCCCTGTCCGCCGGGGTGACGGTGGGCAGGGCCACGGTCGTGAGGATGTGGTCGTCCCCACCGGGTGTCCCGCGCTGCCACCACTGCAGGGAGACGTTGGCGTGGTCCTGCTCGGCGGCGTATCCGCCGAGGTGCGCCGACAGCGTGGCCTGCGCGTTGCCGCCCGCGATGGCGGTGAAATCGGCCGGTCGCAGGGAGATCTGCTGCACCATCGTCGAGACCGGGTTGGCCGACCCGCCGGCGAAGAACGCGCCGCCTCCGCCGATGGCGTCGCTGACCGTGCTGTCGGGGTAGCCGGCGCCGGCGTAGGCGTGCTGCGTGGCGCCGACCGTCGAGATCCACAGCGGCGGCGCGAAGCGCGTGGAGGCGTCGCTGCCCGCCTGGCCGATCTCCGCGCCGGGGTTGAGGATCAGCTGGTCGGCGCCGTCGGTGAGCACGAGCGCGAGGTTGTCCGCCGACGCGTCGTTGTAGGTGTGCCCGCCGCTGGTGACGAACAGGAACTGCACCGTCATCCGCACGCTGCGGGTGCCTGCGGGCACCAGCTCGGTCGTGCTCCGGGCCAGCAGCTTGGTGACGCCGGCCCGGTCGCTGCTGGTGACGGTCGGCAGCGTCACCGTCCGGATCGTCTGGTCGCTCGCGTCCCGGAACGCCGCCGTGACGATCGCGCGGTCGGGCTGGCTGTCCCAACCCCCGAGCTCCCCGCTCAGCGTCGCGTAGACCTTGCCGCCGTCCAGCTCGGCGGCGCCCGCCGACAGGTCGATGACCTGCGTCATCTCGCGCGTGGTGGACCCGTTGCCGCCGATGAAGTACGCGGTGTTGCCCGCGCCGCCGCTGAGCTTGGGCATCGGTGGAACCGCGTCGTAGGCGACCTCGGTGATGCCGCTCGGCGACGGCGTCCAGCCCGACGGGGTCCGGGTGACGAAGTAGTCCGCCGTGGCGTTGCCGTCCTCCGCGTCGCCGTTGACGATCACGTTGCCGGTCGGCAACGTCGCTCCGGCCGGCCCGGCGGTCACCGCCAGGACCGACAGGAGCAGGATCAGGCCCCGCAGCACACGTCCTCCCATCAGGGCACCCATCGTGCTGCGGACGCGCGGCTGCGTCAGGGTCCCAAAGGGTGGAGACGCCTCCACCCTTTGTCTGCGTCACGGTGAGGCGGATCGCGTGTGCACCAGTTGGGCCCACCGCCCAATGCGTGCACACACGGTCCTCCCCGACCGCCCGCCACTTCACCTGCGTGCACCAGTTGGGCCCACCGCCCAACCACTGCACACGGGGTCAGGCGGGTTGGATGATGCTGTCGCCGTACTCGGCGCGCAGCTGGTGCTTGAGGACCTTGCCGGCCGCGTTGCGCGGCAGCTCGGGCAGGACGACGACCCCCGTGGGCTTCTTGTAGGACGCGAGCTTGTCCACGATGAACGCGTTGATGTCCTCGATCGTCGGCGGCGCGTCGGCGTCGGCGGGCACCACGACGGCGATGGGCGTCTCGCCCCAGCGCTCGTGCTTGGCGCCGATGACCGCGACGTCGATGACCTCGGGGTGCCCCGCGATCGCGTTCTCGACCTCGGCGCAGTAGATGTTCTCGCCGCCGCTGATGATCATGTCCTTCTTGCGGTCGACGACGTAGATGAAGCCCTCGTCGTCGGCGCGGACCAGGTCGCCGGAGTGGAACCAGCCGCCGTGGAACGCCGCGGCCGTCTCCTCGGGCTTGTTCCAGTAGCCGGCCATCAGCGTCGGGCCGCGGTAGACGATCTCACCGACCTCGCCCGGAGCGACGTCGTTCATCTCGTCGTCGACGATGCGGACCGCGATCGTCGGGACCGGCTTGCCGACCGAACCGATCTTGCGGATCGCCTCCTCGGGCGGCAGGTGCGTCGTCACCGGCGACATCTCGGTCTGGCCGAACACGCTGATGATCTCGCAGTGCGGGAAGGTCGCCGACATCTTCTCCAACAGCGAGACGGTCGCCGGCGCCGCGCCCCAGGAGATCGTCCGCAGCGTCGCCGACTTCTTCGTCGCCTCGGGGTGCTCGCAGAGCACCTGCCACTGCGCGGGCACCAGGAACAGGCCGGTGATGCCCTCGCTCTCGACGATGTCCAGCGTCGACTGCGCCTCGAACAGCCCAGTGGGCATGATCACCGTAGGGGTGCCGATGAGGATCGACGGCGGCATGCCGCCGATGCCCGCGATGTGGAACAGCGGGACGTTGCACAGCGACACGCCGTCCTCGCCGAACGCCCGCGCCGTGCGGATCGACGTGATCGTCTGCATGAGCAGGTTGAGGTGGCTGAGCATCGCGCCCTTGGGCCGGCCCGTGGTGCCCGACGTGTACATGATCAGCGCGACGTCGCGCTCGTTGATGTCGACCTCGGGCACGTCATCGGCGTGGCCGGACGCGACGAGATCGGCGTAGTCCTCCCCCACCGTGATGACCGGCACCGGCCCGGCGGAGGCGACCGCGAGCTGCTTCAGCAGCGTGTCGGTGAACAGCAGCTTGGACCCGCTGTCCTCCAGCACGTAGGCGACCTCACCGGGCGCCAGGCGGAAGTTGATCGGCACCGCGATGGCGCCCAGAGCGTTGGCCGCGATCGTCATGACGACGAACTCCGGCCGGTTGGTCATCAGGATCGCGACACGATCGCCCTTCGCCACCCCGCGGCCGGCCAGCGCCGACGCCAGGCGGCGGACCTGCCCGTTCAGCTGCGACCACGTGATGGTCTCGCCCTCGAAGCGGAGGGCCGTCCCGTCGGGGTTGGTGAAGGCGTGGAGGGCGACGCTGTCGACCCAGTGGGCCCCGGCGAAGGGCAGGCGGGAATGGGACATGCGCCGATCCTCTCCCATCGACCATACGGTGTCGAATGGAAACCGCGCCACCTGGCGGAGCCGGGGCACACCGTGTTCAGCCGCGGACGTAGAGCTGACGCCGCAGCGTCTCGGTGCCGGTGCGCGCCCACACCACGGTGCGCAGCCGGTGCCCGCCCCGGACGGCGGCGCGGATGCGTGAGAGGGCGGCCCGCGTGGTGCCCAGGAAGACCCGCTGCGAGGAGCCGGCGCTCACGCCCGCACGGCGCACCCCGACCAGCGACACCACCCGCCGGCCGATGTAGACGCGGCCCCACGCCTGCATCGTCCCGGAGGTTCCGGGGACGACGGTCATCCCGACGCCACCGGACCGCGTGATGCGCTGCGGATCGTTCAGCGCGATGTGACCGCCCGCGGAGGAGGGCCCCGTGACGCCGGCGCCCGACGTGCCGCCCTTGCCGTTGACCAGCAGCGTCGCCGACACCTGCCCGTTGCCGCCGTTGGGGTCGTCGACGTCGGACGCGTAGACCTTGGCCTTGGCGATGAACGTGCCCTCCTTGACGCCCTTGACCTTGATCCGCACGACCGCCTGCTGCTGGCTGGCGAAGTCGCCGAGGTCGCACTGCACGAACGTCCCGGACACGGTGCACGAGTTGCCGCCGAAGTGCTGCACGTCGACGAACTGCAGGCCCGCCGGCACGTCGACCTGCAGGTCGATCCTCAGCGCGCCGTCCGGCCCGTTGTTCTGCGCGGTGATCTTGTACTCCGACACGTCGCCGACGCGGATCGGCTGCGGCTCGGCGTGGCCGGACACGCTGACGTCAGCGCGGCAGGTGTTCGGCCCGCAGCGACCGTCGGCGACGGCCGTCGCGGAGACCAGCAGCGCAGCGATCACGCAGGCGAGGACCAGACGCACTCCGTCGGTATACCCGATCGCCGAAATGCCGACGCCGCAGGCCGTTTCGGGCCCGCGGCGTCGGAGAGTGCCGCGTTCAGGGTCGCGGCAGGTCGGGCGGTACGGCTAGGACGTCGGGACCGAGCCGCCGCAGATGTTCAGGACGTCACCGAACAGCGGCAGGTTGAACGCGTTCAACGTGCCCAGCGAGGTGCTGATGTCCAACTGCTTGGCACCACCGCAGTCCAGGCTGTTCTGGGCGACGGTGGTGATGTTCTGGCTGACGCCGCAACCCAGGACCGAGCCGCGCACCGCGCCGGTGATCCAGGCGATCCGCTTGAAGGCCCGGGCCGGGTTGCTGTCGTTGCCCATGACGAGCTTCGGGATGCTCGGCGGCACCCGGACGTCGTTGAGGACGAACGGGTACTTCTGGGAATCGATGTACAGATAGATGCGCGGCACCTGACCTGCGCTGATCGACACGATCGGCTTGAACGTGAAGCTCGTACCGGAGTCGGCGAAGTCCAGCGAGATGTTGTGGAAGCGCATGTTGTTGATGATCACCGGACCGGTCGCGAGACCGATGTTGGCGTTCATCGTGATCATGTTGTTGATGTTGCGGTTGTTGGCGCTGTTGACGCCGTCGCTGAACGTCGACGTGTTCTGATCGTCGAAGTACAGCGAGGTCTGCGGGTTGTAGGGGCGGAACGCCGCCGGCGACATCCCCGTGGGGAAGTTGCCCGCCGTCTGGCTGCCCGTGCAGTTGCCGCTCGGGTTGGACGTGCCCAGGTTGGTCGTGGAGTGCGCCGAGTCGGTGCGGATGCACGACCCGTCGGTCGCCAGGCAGGCCTTCAGGATCTGGGGCACCTTCGTCAGCGAGAAGCTCGCCGACGGGATGTCACCCAGGTTCGTCAGGTTCAGCGTCAGCGACGCCATCGTCTGGTTGGCGTTGCCGGGGGACACCGGGGTGCCCACGGCGCCGTTGCGCAGGTTCAGCGTCGTCGGCTGCGGCGTCGTCGCCCCATCCACGGGCAGCGTCACCCCGACCTCGGTGTGGCCGGTCGGCTTGTTGAGCAGGCCGGTGATCACCGAGGGCGCGATCGGGTTGCCGTTGTCGTCGGTCTGCGGCAGCGACGCGTCGATGTTGATCGGCTTGGTCGTCGTCGCGTTCTGGTCGATCGCGAGGTTGATCGGGTCGAGGTTCATCGACAGGCCCTTGACGCCGGTCAGCTTCACGCCGACGCCGAAGTTGGCCTCGTCACCGTGGTAGATGAACTGGTCGGTGCTACCGCCCGAGGTCATCCCCGCGTCGGTCAGGTGCACACCGCCGGCCGCGAGGCGCAGCTCGTCGATCTGCTGGCCCGGGTCGACCGCCAGGGTCGCCAGCGGCTGCCCGGTCACGACCTCCGTGTCGGGCAGCGTCAGGCTGAACGTCTTCGGGACGCCACGCAGGTCCGCGCCGACGCCCTCGGCACCGGGCAGCAGCTCCAGGCCGTCGGCGTTGATCGTCACCTGCGACACGTTGGCCGTGGACTGCAGCGACAGCTTGGAGCCGCCCGACAGGAACTGGCCCGGGTTCTCCGGATCCGGCACCGTGGAGGGCAGGTCGGCGATGCCGACCGTCAGCTCGGCGGGCAGGTTGATGATGCCCATCGTCGCGTGGATCGGCTGCGTGCCGGGCTCGGCGTCCGCCGCCGGGGCCAGCTTGATGTCCGCGTTGAACGGACGCGAGGAGCCGACCTTGGTGTGCAGCGCGATCGGGTCGAGGGTGACCTCCACCAGCTGCAGGTCGAAGATCCGCGCCGCCAGGCGGAAGTGCCCGTCGGTGTCGTCCAGGAAGGCGCCGTCACCGGTCGCCGGGCCCGGAACCGTCGGGAACGACGAGGCCGCGTCCTTGGCGAACAGCTCGACCTTGCTGATCTGACCGCCACCGGCGTTCAGCGACAGCTTGCCCGAGTCCGGCGCCACGCCGATGGCGGCAGCGGCCGGCAGGCCCTCGAGGTTGATCTTGAACGCGTTGGCGTCGCCGATCAACGGCTCCTCGGAGGTCACGTCGGCGGTCAGCTGACCGATCGTCGCGTTGCCCGAGTAGCTGATCGTGCCCGGGTCGACGGAGTTGCCGGGCGACACCTCGACCGCCGTGTCGGCGAGGTTGGCCGTCAGGTTGAACTCGCTGGGCAGGTCGAGGATCGCGACGTCGCCGCCGAAGGCAGCGGTGTCGATGTGGGCGCGGAACGGGCCGCCCGCGGTCTTGGTCTGCAGCGTCAGCGCGTCGCCGAAGTCGGCCACCAGCGACTGCAGCTGCAGGATGCGGGCGCCGATGGCGAAGTCGCCGCCGTTGCCGTTGGTCTCGTCGCCGTCGTCGTCCTTGTCGACGTACACGACGCCCTGGTCACCCGCGGCGGGGACCTGCTTGCCCGAGGACGCGTTCCAGGCGGCCACCTCGACCGAGGTGATCGTGACCGGGTTGCCGTCCGCATCGGTGGCGACCAGCGAGGCGCCGGTGCCACCGGCCGCGGCGGGGTCGTCGGACTGCGCGATGCCGAGCGTCACGCTCTGCGGCAGCCCGTGGATGTCGACGTCGAGGTGGTCGGCGCGACCGAACAGCGCATCGTTGGAGAAGGCCGACAGCTGCAGCTGGTCGATGCCGGCGGAGCCGTTGAACGACACCTGGCCGTCACCGAGGTTGGCCTCGACGCGAGCGACCGGCGGCAGCTGGTCGATCACGCCCGTCGCGCTGAACGCGTCGGAGGCGATGTCGAGGTCGAAGCGACCACCGGCGGTCTTGGCGTCGAGCAGGATGCTGCCGCTCTCGACCTCCGGGGTCTCCGGGTCGTCGCCACCGAGGCCCTGCAGGCCGGCGGTGAGGTGCGACAGGCCCAGGACCTTCGCCGACAGGTTGAACTCCCGGTCGCCGCCCGACGGCGTCACGTCGCGGAACGTGATGCCCTGGTTGGTGCGGAAGTCCGCGTTGTCGTCGTTGGACGCGAGGAACGACAGCTCCCCGATCGCGCCACCGTCGGTGGTGATGGTGGCGGCACCGCTGTCCTGGTCGAACCCGACGTCGATGGTCGGCGGGACGTTGAGGATCTTGCCGGCGAGCTTGGTGGCCGCGCCGAACAGCGGAGCGGACGCCGGTGCGTGCGCGCCGAACGTGATCGAGTCCAGGCCCACCGGGGTGTCGTCCTGGTCCTTGCCGGTGTACCCGAAGTGGCCGTTGGCCAGGTCGAAGTTCAGCGACGTCTTGGCGGGCAGGTCCTCGATGCGCGCGGTCGCGTTGACACCCGAGGCATCGAGGTCGATGGAGAACGGGGTGGAACGCAGGTTGGCGTTCAGGCCGATGGAGTCGCCGGCCAGGCCGAACGTGAGCGAGCGGAGATCCAGCAGGCGCGCGGCCAGCAGGAAGTCACCCGCGTTGTCGTGGTAGACGGCACCCTGCTCACCGTCGGCGATCGAGGCCGGGAACGGCTGCGGCGCCGGGTCCGACGAGGCGAGCAGCTGGATGCTCTCGATCGGGTCCGGGGTGTTGTTGACGATGCCGCCGCCCGTGCCGCTGGCGGCCAGGTTGATCGACACGTCCTTCACGAGGTGCTTGATCGCCAGGCTGAACCGGCGGGCGTTCGCGAAGAACGGCTCCGGGCTGGCGACGGCCAGGTAGACGTCCTCGATCGCGGCGCTGCCGGCGTAGTGCACCTCGCCCGAGTCCGGGTCGAGGCCGATGTCCACGGAGTCCGGGAGATCGTGCAGGTAGCCGGTCGCGTCGAGGTCGGCCGTGTCGACGTCGATGTCGAACGGGCCGCCCGCGGTCTTGAGGACCAGGTTGATGTTGTCGCTGAGCGAGACGTTGACCAGCTTCAGCTGGTTGACGCGCGCGGCGAGCAGGAAGTCGCCGGGGTTGTCGTGGTAGGTCGCGCCCATGCCGGCCGGCAGCGCCGTCGCCAGGTCGATCGGGTGGTCGGACGCGGCGATCTCCAGCTGGCCGATCGGGTTGTCGTGCGCGTCGAGGCGCACGCCCGCGGCGTCCTGGGCGATGTCGAGGTCCATGTCACCGGGGATGTCGGTGATGTTGGCGACGATGTTCGTCGCGTTGCCGAACACCGGCGTCGCCGACTGCAGGTCGACGTGCACGCTGTCGATGCGCTGCAGGTTGCCGTCCGCGTCACGGCCGTTGACCGTGAGCTTGCCGGCGTCCAGGTCGATCGACGCGTCGAGCTTGGCGGGCAGGTCGTGGATGACCGCGTTGCCCGTCAGGTCGTCGGTGTTGGCGTGGAGCGTGAACGGGCCACCGGCGGTCTCGACGCTGAGCCGCAGCGGCGTCGAGGCGACCAGGCGCGCCTTCTTGAGCTTCAGCACGCGCGCGCCGATGGCGTAGTCGCCGCCGGACACGTCGGTGTAGTTGATGCCCTGCTCACCGGTCGGCGGCAGGTCGGTGCCGAGGTCGATCGCGCGGTTGGCCGCAGCCACCTCGATCGAGTCGATCGGGTCGTCGGTGGAGACGCCCACGCCGTCGCCGTTCTCGGCGAAGTCGACCGTGAACGCGGCCGGGATGCCCTTGATGTCGGCGTGCACGTACTTGGCGCGGCCGAACAGCGGGGAGGTGCTGTGGGCGTTGACGAGGATCCGGGCCAGGGCCGCGGAGTTGTTGACGACGAGCTTGCCCTGGTCGAGGTTCAGCGACGCGTTGAGCGTCTCGGGCAGGTCCTCGATGCGGCCGTCCGCCTGCAGGTCGTCGGTGTCGACGTCCAGCGTGAACGGACCGCCCTCGGTCTCGGTCTTGATCGTGATCGGCGTGCCGGTGGAGACGCGCGCGGTCTTCAGCTTGCGGACGCGGGCGCCGAGGACGTAGTCCCCACCGCTGTTGTCCTTGAAGATCACGCCCTGCTCGTTGTTGGCCGGCAGGTCGGTCGTCGCGTCGAACGCGTGGTTGCCCGCGGCGACCTCGATCGACTGGATCGGGTCGTCGGTGGAGACGCCGACGCCGTCGCCGTTCTGGGCGAAGTCGACGGTGAACGCCGCCGGGATGCCGCGGACGTCAGCGTGGACGTTCGTGGCGCGGCCGAACAGCGCGTTGGTGCTGGTCGCGTCGACGAGGACGCGGTTCAGCTCGGCGCTGTTGTTGACGATGAGCTTGCCGGCGTCGAGGTTCAGCGACGCGTTCAGCTGCGACGGCAGGTCCTCGATGCGCGCGTGGGCGCTGAGGTCGTCCGTCGCGAACTGCACGTCGAACGGGCCCGACTCGGTCTCCGTGGAGATCGCGATCGGCATCCCCGTCTGCACGCGCGCCTTCTTGAACTGGCGCACGCGCGCCCCGATGACGAACGGCTGCGCCGCCCGGTCCTCGTAGCGGACGCCCATCTCGTTGCCCGCCGGCAGCAGCGCCGCGCGGTCGGTGATGGCCTCGCTGGAGGCGCCGAGCTCGACGAGGCCGACGGCCCGGTCGGCGGTGACGCCGACGCCCTCGCCGTTGTCGGCGAAGTCGACGGTCAGGTCGGCGGGGATGTCGCCGACGTGGATGTCGAAGTCCTTCGCGCGGCCGAAGAGCGCGTTGGTGCTCTGCGCGGTGACGTCGACGGCGTTGATCGGCGCGTCGCTGTCATCGGAGTTGCGGCCCTTGAAGGTGACCTGGCCGGAGCCGAGGTTGCCGCTGATCGTGGTCTTCGCCGGCAGCGCGTCGACCGTGGCCTGCGCGGCCAGGTCGTCGGTCGCCAGGTCGGCGTTCAGGACGCCGCCCTGCGTCTCGGCGTACACCGAGAAGGTGTCGGAGATGTTCGCGGCGACCTTCTTGAAGCCGAGGACACGGGCCGAGGCGACGAACTCCGCGGAGTTGTCGACGTAGTGGATCGCCTGGTTGGCGCCGGCCGGCTGATCGGCGTCGAAGTCGATCGCACGGCTGGCGGCGGCCAGGCGGATCTTGTCGATCGAGGACGCGGCCTCGACGGCGATGCCGCCACCGGCCTGGGTCAGCGACAGGGTCTCCGGCGAGGGGATGCCGTCGATGCGGGCCTCGACGCGCGAGGCGCGCCCGAACAGCGTGCCACCGATCGACTCGGCACGGAGGTTCAGGTGCTCGATGCCGACGTTGTCGCCGTTGCCGTTCTTGCCGACGAAGCTGACCGAGGTCGTGCCGCCGGTCGTCAGGCCGAGCGTCGTGTCCTGCGGCAGGTCGAGGATCTCGCCGTCCGCCTTGAGCGTGTCGGTCTGGGCCGACAGCGTGAACGGGCCACCGGCGGTGATCGCCTGCAGGCCGAGGTTCGGCGTCGTGCGGAAGCCGATCTTCCGCAGCTGCAGCACGCGGGCCGAGATCAGGTAGTCACCACCGGTGACGTCCTGGTAGATCGCGCCCTGGCCGGCACCCGGCACGAGCGTCTCGGGGCCGTTGGAGGCGAGCAGCTCGATCTTGCCGATCGGGTCCGGGCTGACCTCCACGCCACCGTCGGACGGGTCGGCGCTGAAGGACACCGTCGTCCGGGCGGGGATGCCCTCGATGGTGCCACGGACCTTCGTCGCGCGGCCGAAGAACGGCGAGGTCTGGTCGGCGGCCAGCGTGATGCGGTCGATCCCGGAGCCGTGGCCGTCGTAGTCGACGACGCCGCCGGCGAGGTCGAACGTCAGGTCGAGCTGATGGGGCAGCTTGTCGACGAGCGCGTCGATCGTGCGCTGCGGGTCGACGGCGCGGACGCGGAACTTCGTCGACTGCAGCGTCGCGCTGATGCGCGGCACGTCACCGAGCGAGAAGACGGCGTCCTCGATGCCGGGGATCTGGATCGCGGTCGACTGGAAGCCGGACGCGTCGGACTTCAGGTACGCGTAGGCGTCGTCGGTCAGGAACTGCGGCTCGCCGTTGGCGAAGCCGACCTTGGCCAGCCCGAGCGGGCCGCCGGTGGTGTGCACCTGGCCGCCCTCGTCGTCCTGCGACAGGGACAGCCCGGTCGGGACGTTGCGCAGGTCGAGGATCGCCTTCTGCTCCAGCGTCGTGCCGTGCAGCTGCTCGAAGGAGCCGTCGATGCGCGAGACGGGGGCCGAGGCGCCGTAGGTCGCGCTGAGGTTGCCGCCGGTGTTGGCGCTCAGCGACAGCGACGACGGCAGGTCGGTGATGTTGGCGTTGAAGCGGGTCTGGTCGGCGCCGCTGACGATCCGGCCGGTGATCTGCGCCGGGCCGGGACGGTTGGTCGTCGTGTTGATGGAGACGGCCTGGCCGATGTTGGCGGTGATCGTCGCGCTGTCGGGCGAGCGGTCGTAGTGCAGGCGCAGCTCGGCGGGGTCGACGCGCGCCGCGGGCGTGCCGTCGAAGGCACCGGCCAGCAGCGCGATCTTCTCGCCGCGGTCGGTCTGGGCCAGCGAGGCGGTGACCGTCGGGGCGGGATGGAGGATCGTGTCCAGCGGGGTGCTGAGCACGAAGCGGCCCGGCGCGCGGTCGTCGCGGGCGTCGTAGCCGACGGCCAGCTGGCGACGGCCGAGGAGGCCGCCTTGCGGGTCGGAGATGACGGCCTCGATCGAGACGGGCTCGTCGGCGGCCTCGCCGCTGACGCGCTCGACCGTCAGGCCGACGGCGTTCAGCCCGGTGAAGGTGAGGGTGCCGATGAAGTCGGGGGTCGCGTCCTCATCGACGTCGAGCAGCGTCGGCACGCCGAGCTGCGCGGTGAAGGAGCGGGTGATCATCGACCCGTCGGCCTTCTTGAACTGCGTGAAGAACTTGTAGTCCAGGATGCCCGCGTTGCAGGCGAGGCTGGTGAGGCCGGAGACGATGGGGCTCTCGTTGAGCAGGCCGGACACCTCGGTGAGCGGCTTGCAGGTGACGCCCTGCAGGACGTTGCCCAGGCCGGCGGTGCCGCCGAGCAGCTGCCCGATCGGGGTGATCGGGTCGTAGTCGGCCGGGATCACGTTGAGCTGCTGGACCGTGCCGGTGTTGAGGACCGGGGCCAGGACCGTGTCGACCGCGGTGGACGTCGCGGTCGTGGTGTCGGCGACGACGCTGCCGACCGCCGAGGTGACGGGCTGGATGATCGAGGTCGCGGTGTTCGTGCCGGCGGTGGCCGTCGAGACGACGGGCTGCGTGACGGGAGCCACCGTGGTGGTGACGCCGCCGACAGCAGTGCCGACAGTGGTCTGCACGCCGGTCGTGGCCGTGGTCAGCGTGTTGGTGACGCTGCCGGTGCCCGCCGCGGTGGCGGTGGACGTGACCGTGCTGACCGTGCTGCCGACCGTGCTGGTGGTCGTCTGCACGATCTTGCCGAGCAGTCCGGCGTGTGCCGGTGCCGCCGACATGAACAGCGTTGCCACGCACGCGAAGAACGCGAGCGCGGAGCGCTTGGAAATGGCCGTCATGACCACGTGCCTCCCTGAACCATTGAATGAACCCCGGGCCGCCTTTTCTGACTCCCCCCGGAGTCAGACGGCCTCGCGAACGGGGATACAACCGCTCAGCAGACGCGCTGTCAAGAGTTAGGACGCTCGTCCCAGAAATTCTTTTTTCGGCGCGAGAGGCGACACAGCGTCGCACCGGTTTTCGGTACTGCTACTTGACCACTTCGAACGCGCCACGCATCCACGGATGGATGCGGCAGAAGTAGGCGTACTTGCCCACCTTGAGGTCCTTCGGGGTCTCCGCCTGCTGGATGACCATGCCGTCGCCGAGCGGATCCACGCCGAACGTGCCGGACTCATAGACGCCGTCGGGCTTGGGGTAGTTGGTCACGTAGGGACCGTTGCACGGCCACGCGCAGGTGGTCACGGAGTGGCGCACGAGCAGCCCGCCATCGACGTTGACGAAGCGCAGCGACTGGCCCTCGCGGACCCGCGGCGGCGCGCCGTCGGCACCCGTGAGGCTGAGGTCGCCGGGCTTGTAGAGGAAGTTGACGATCTGGACGGTGGACGCATCGGCCGCCGCGGGGCGCTTGCCCTCGGGACGGTCACACGGGCGCCCGCCGTACTGCTCGCCGCAGACCGGCGAGTTGGCGTGGTGCCAGGCCCGGTTGGGCAGGCCGTCGGTGATCGGGATGATCAGGTCGCCGACGTCCTTGACCTTCGCCTTCTTCCTGGCCTTCTTGACCACGCGGCCCTTCTTCGCCGCCCGGACCTCGGCGCGCCGCTTCTTCTTGGCCGCCGCGCGCTGGGCCGCCGCGTAGGCGCGACCCTGCGCGGTGTCGGCCGGCCAGCCGCCCTCGAAGCTCATCGTCGAGGGCACCGCGGTGCCGGACCCGTCGGCCGCGACGACGCCCCGGCCCGGGATGTCGCGGATGTCCTTGACGCGCAGCGGCGGGCCGACGCGGTAGACGGTGCAGCGCTCCGTCGGGGACGGCTTGCGCCGGTAGTCGATGCCGATGCCGGTGACGTTCATCGCGCCCGGCCAGGCGTTGTCACGGTTGGCGTAGAAGGCGGTGTAGCGCAGGTGGTCGCCCTTGTGCACGGGCACCCGCCAGCCCGGCTGGCTGATCTCGATCTGGTAGTCGTCGCTGAACGGCACGTGCATGTTGATCGTGTCGCTGCGCAACAGCAGGGTGCCGCCGGTGCCCTTGCCGTCGTTGGGGCAGGGATTGGACGGGTTGCCCATGTTCTCGAGGATGCCGTGCGTGGAGCCCGGGTGCATGTGCGTCCCGATCTCCATGAGCGTGCCGTCCTGCGGGGCCACCCACTCCTGCGGATAGGCGGTGTTCGCGGGCGTGCCGAAGCCCATCGAGCTGATCCGGTCCAGCCCCAGGACGTGCTTCCAGTCGCTGGACGGCTGCAGGTCGGTGATGAGGCCGGCGCCCTTCAGCGTCGTCGGCTGCGTGGTGTTCCACTCGCCGGGCCCGTCGGGGTCACGCGGGACGTCGAACGTCGACCCGTTGAGGACGCTCTTGACGTCGCGGAACTCCTTGCCGCCGCGCTTGGCCTTCAGCTCGGGCGAGTTGAGCTGCGCCTCGGTGCCGAACAGGAACTGCACCTCGAGGTCCACCCACCACTTCTGCTCCTTGTCGGTGCGGTTGTGGAGCATGTAGACCATCACCTGCTTGTCGTCCTTGCCGATGAACTGGCCGTAGTCGGTCACCGGGTCGAACGCGTTCATCACGCTGAAGCTGGCCCGCGTGCCCTCATCGCCGTTGCCGAAGATCCACTCCAGGCCGCTGTTGTTGCCGACGAACCAGTGCGCGTGGTGGATGTGGCCCGTGAGCATCGACGGGGTCGACATGTCCATGTTCCGCAGCCGCGGCTCGACGGTGATCATGAAGCCGTTGTCGAGGGGCAGGCCGAGGTCGACGTGCTGCGCGTCGGAGCCCGCCCCGATGGTGTAGGGCCCGTACCAGAAGTGGTAGGTCTTCAGGGTGCCGGGCGGCTCGTTCTTCGGCGCCGAGCGGTCCTTGTCGGGCTGGTCGGGCGTCGGCGTCTGCGCCGGCTGCATCGAGTCCGCGAGGAGCTTGCCGAGCTTGGTCAGCGGACGGGTCGGCGTGTTGCCGTCGTGTGCGTCGTCCGCGAACGCGCTGGCGCTGCAGGCCAGCGACGCGACGACGAGAGCCAGACCGAGACGCCTCATTTGACGATCACCTTCATGGTCATGTTCGTGTGCAGCGTGCACACGATCTTGTAGGTGCCACGGGCCTTCATCCGGTGGGTGAACGTGCCCTTGCGCGTGATGCTGGAGCTGAAGAGCTCCGGCCCGCGGTCGACCTCGACGTTGTGGGGCAGGTTGCCGTCGAACCTCCAGACGACCTTCGTGCCCGACTTCACCGTGAGCTTCTTCGGCGTGTAGACCGAATCGGTGGCGCGCACCGTCCGCGTCTTGGACGACGCAAAGGCGCCCGCGCCGGAGACGGCGAGGACGGCAACGACAACGACACCCGCACTTGTGCGACGAACGACCACAGGACCCCTCCTGAACGCCAACGTACCATTAACGTGCCCCGGCCCGTTAGGTTTGTCACATGCGAACCGTTCTGGGGTCGGTCGTCGTCGCGCTGCTGCTCGCTGTCCCGGCATCTGCCGATCAGCAGATCTCCGCGTCCAGCGGCAAGAAGTTCGCCAATCCACAGGTGACCATCGCCCAGGGCGAGAAGCTCACCTTCAAGAACGGCGACTCGGTCATCCACGACGTCACGTCCAACGACTCCAAGGACGGGGCGCCGCTGTTCGCCTCGCCGCTGACCGATCCCGGCGGCGAGAGCACGGTCGCCAACACGGAGTACCTGACGACCGGCAGCTACGGCTTCATCTGCTCGGTCCACCCGGACATGACCGGCACGCTGACCGTCTCGGGCGAGGGCACGCCGGTGCCCCGCCCCGGCGCCGACGGCGCGGGCGCGACGCTGACCGCGGCCAAGGCCGGCCTGGGGAAGGTCAAGGACAGCCACAAGCTCGTCGTGAAGCTGAAGGGCGAGTCCGGCGCGAAGGCCGTCGTCAAGGCGACGGCCAGGATCAAGGACAGGACGGTGACGCTGGCGCGGACCTCGACGACGCTGTCCTCCGGTGATGCGCAGACGGTGACGCTGAAGCTCGGCGACAAGGGCCGCAGCGCGGTGAAGAAGGCCAAGGGCAAGCTCGTCGTGACGTTCAAGGCGACCGTCACGGGTGCGAGCGGCGCCGTCACGGCGACGGCGAAGCGCACCTACAAGTAGCGCCGGCCGGTGCGGCGGCTGTGGATCGTGATGGTCGCGCTGCTGCTGACCCCGGCTGCGGCCGACGCGCACACCCACCTGGCCGACCTGCGCCCCGAGCCCGAGGCCGTGCTGCCGCGGGCGCCCCACGCCGTGCAGCTCGTCTTCAACCAGCCGGTCGACCTCGTGGGCGGCGGCATCGCGATCCGCAACGCCAGACGCGACGCGGGCGTGTCGGTGGTGAAGGCCGCCGGCGGGCGGCTGCTGGTCCTCAAACCGCGCCGGCTGCTGCGCGCCGGGCGGGTCGACGTGCGCTTCCGGGTGCTGTCCAAGGACGGCCACGTCCTCAAGGGCCGCTTCGGATTCAACGTGCGGCGCGGCGCCGCCCCGGCGCCCGGGTCGCTGGCGCTCGCGGCGACGCAGGGCGGTCGTGAGGGCGCGGTCGGCGTGACCCACGGCCTGCACCACCTGCTGTTCATCCTCGCGCTGGGGCTGGCGATGGTCGGGCCGCTGGTCCTCACCGCCGCCGGCGTCGCGTTCCCGGCCGGGCTGCTGCGCGGGCTCTGCCTCGGCGGGGCGGCCGTCTCCGTCCTGTGCGCGACCGTCACCTGGGTCGAGGCCGACGGGCAGTCACTGCTGCACGCGCTGACGCCCGCCGCCGTGGCCGACACGGCCGGCACCGCCTCCGGTCAGGGCTGGCTGCTGCGCGCCGGGCTGTGGCTGCTCGCCGCGGTCATCGAGCCCAAGCGGCTGATGCGCGGCGGCGTGCTGGCGGGCGTCGCGCTGTCGCTGGCGCTGAGCGGCCACGCCGACAGCCACGGCGGCACCGGCTCGATCGCCGTCGACGCGGCCCACCTCGTCGCCGCGGGCGCGTGGCTGGGCGGGCTGGCCACGCTGGGCTACGTCTTCCTGCGCCACGGCGACACCGCCCGGTCGGCGGCCGCCTTCGGCCGGATGGCGCTGCTCGCCTTTGCCGCCCTGGTCCTGACCGGCGTCCTCAACGCCATCCTGCGCGTCGGCAGCTTCGACGCGCTGGTGCGCGAGGACTACGGCCTGCTGGTCCTGGCCAAGCTCGGCCTCGCGCTGCTGATCGCCGCGACCGCCGCGACGAGCGCCCTGCGCCACCGGCCGGCCGGGGGGCCGCAGGTGGCGGTCGAACTCGGGCTGGGGGCGGCCGCGCTGACCCTGGCCGCGATCCTCGTGGAAACGGCACCCGTGACATGAAGCGCCTCGTCGCCCTGTTCTTCGTCCTGCTCGTCGCGCCTGCGGGCGCGTACGACCAGCAGCGCGAGATGCAGAACTACCTGAAGGTCTTCGAGCGCTCGCGGGAGTACCTGACGCCGGACTACCAGGTGCTGCTGCGCACGGCGACGGCCCAGGGCGTCGCCGCGTTCGCCGCGCAGCTGGCCGCGGATCCGTCGCGCACCCCGCTGACGCTGTGCGCCACCAAGCTCGACGCCTGCGCCGGGGACGTCCGCCTCTACGGCTGGGGCAAGCGCCCCGGTGAGCACGTCAGGGCGGTCCACTTCACCGCGCGGACCGGTGCGCTGCTGTCCGGCCACGTCTGGACCTACGGCGACGAGGGCACGCCGCGGCCGGGGGTCGTGATCACGCCGGGGTCCGTCCAGGTCGTCGACGAGATGTACTGGTGGGCCGCGCAGACGCTGGCCCGCCACGGCTATGAGGTGCTCTCCTACGACATCCAGTCCCAGGGCAACTCCGACACGCTCGGCACCGGCCCGGACCCGACGCGCAACGCGGCGCCGCAGTCGATGCCGTCCTTCGTGGAGAACACCGAGGACGCGCTGCGCTTCCTGCGATCCACACCGTCCGCGCCATTCGAGCCGGTCGTGCGCGAGACGGCGTGCCGGACCGAGCCCGGTGACGTGTCCGCCGTCGCCGACCAGAAGCGACGCGCCGCGGAGGGCAGGGCCGACGCCTACAACCCCTTCCATGCCGCGCTGGACCGCGACCGGATCGCCCTGGCCGCCCACTCCTACGGCACGCTCGGCCCGGCGGTCATCGGGCAGTGCGACGACAGCGTGCGGGCCACCGTCGCGTGGGACACCCTGCGCGCCGGCCCGGGCACCGACCAGGGCATCACGCTGCCCGTCCCGAAGGTGCCGGGCCTGGGCTTCAGCCAGGACTACGGCCTGCCCGCCACGCCGTTCGGCGCGGACCCCGACCCGACGGCCAAGGGCATCGGCTTCGAGCGCTACGTGAAGGCCGGCGTCGACAGCGCGCAGCTGAACCTCCGCGGGGCCACGCACACCGACTGGTCCTACCTGCCCAACCCCGCCTTCGGCGCCTCGCTGCGCGGGCTCGACATCGGCACCTGGTACACGCTGGCCTGGCTGGACCGCTACCTCAAGCGCGATCCCACGGCCCTGCGCCGGCTGCTCAGCGACCGCTGGCTCGCCGATGGCCCGGAGCGCCAGATCGACACCCGCGGCGACGGCAACGTCTTCTCCTTCTACTACCGCTCCCCGCTGGCGATCACGGTCCGTGAGCGCGTGAGGGTCAAGCGGCGCAAGGGGTCCAAGAAGCCGCACACGAAGGTCGTCGCGCGCGCCGTCCGCTGCACCGACCTGCGCGCCGGCTGCGACGCGCTGCGCCCCCGCGAGGACGATGGCGTCCCCGGCGACTGGTGGTACCTCAGCGAGCTGCACGTCGCGCACTAGCGTGGGTGCGCAGATGCTCCGCGACACCTATCCGCACCAGCTGGCCGGGCACTGCGGCTCGGGCTCCTTCCGGGACCTGCTGCAGTTCCACGGGCTCGACTACGGCAACGGCCCGCTCAGCGAGGGCTTCGCGTTCGGCCTGGGCGGCGGGGTCGGCTTCCTCTACGTCGAGGTGCCGGGGTCACCGACGCCCGCGTACCTCGTGGGCCGCACGGGGACGTTGGAGGAGGACCTCGCAAGCGTGCTGGGCATGGGCCTGACGCTGCGGGACACCGATGACCCGGACGAGGGCTGGGCCAACGTCGCCGCCCAGATCGACGCCGGGCGCCCGCCCATGGTCTGGGCCGACATCGCCGAGCTGGAGTACCTGCGCGTCAAGCTCACCAACACCCGCCACGACATCGTGGTGGTCGACTACGACCTCGATGCGGGCGTCGCGTTCATCGCCGACAACGACCGCGAGGAGCTGCAACCGTGCTCGCTGGCGTCCCTCGCGCGCGCGAGAGACTCCCGCGGCTTTCCCGGTCCCAACCACCACCGCGTCTTCGTCTACGACTGGCCGTCGGAGCTGCCGCCCGCGCGCGAGACGGTGCAGCGCGCGCTGGCGGTCACCGACGCCAACATGCGCGACGGCGGCGAGCGGCTGGGGACGCTGAAGGGTGCCACCGGGCTGGCCGGCGTGGCCGCCTTCGCCGACGCCTACCCGCGCTGGCCGGAGACGTTCGGGGACGACCTGGAGCAGGCGCTGGGCGGGCTGTCGCTGCTCATCGTCAAGGCCGGGACGGGCGGCGCCCTGTTCCGCTCGCTGCAGGCGGAGTTCCTCCTCGACGCCGCGCAGCTGCTGGACGATGCGGCGCTGGAGCGGGCCGGCCACGCCTACGCCGACTGCGCGCGGCTGTGGGTGCAGCTGGCCGCCACCGCCCGGGCCGGGGACCATCTCGACGGCGTGGCGCTCGTCGAGCAGCTGGCGATCGAGGAGCCTGCCGCGGCCGACGCGCTCAGCGCTGCGCGTACTCGTCCTTGAGCAGCCGCTTGTAGAGCTTGCCGGTCTCGTGCCGGGGCAGCTCGGCCCGGAAGTCGATGGAGCGCGGGCACTTGACGTCGGCCAGGGCCGAGCGGCAGTACGCGATGAGCTCGGCCTCGAGCGCCGCGGCATCGTCGGGCATCTCCAGCGGCTGGACCACCGCCTTGACCTCCTCGCCGAACTCCTCGTTGGGGATGCCGAACACCGCGGCGTCGGCCACCTTCGGATGGCTGATCAGCGTGTCCTCGGTCTCCTGCGGGTAGACGTTCACCCCGCCGGTGATGATCGTGTAGGACGCGCGGTCGGTGAGGAACAGGTAGCCCTCCTCGTCGAGGTGGCCGATGTCCCCGAACGTCGCCCACCCGCGCGCGTCGAACGCGGCCGCGGTCTTCTTGGAGTCGCGGTGGTACTCGAACTCCGGCCCGTCGGAGAAGTAGACGAAGCCGTCCTCACCGGCCGGCAGCTCGCGGCCCGCGTCGTCGACGATGTGGGGCACCCCGACGACGGCCCGCCCCACCGTGCCCGGATGCGTCAGCCAGTCCTGCGCGGTCACCCAGGTCAGGCCGACGCCCTCCGTCGAGGCGTAGTACTCGTGGACCAGTGGGCCCCACCACTCGATCATCTGCTGCTTGACCGCCGGCGGGCAGGGCGCGGCGGCGTGGACGACCGCCTGCAGTGAGGAGACGTCCGCCGCGGCGCGCACGTCCTCGGGCAGCCGCAGCAGCCGCACGAACATGGTGGGGACGAGCTGGATGTGGGTGACGCGCTCGCGCTCGATGAGCTCGAGCATCTGCGCGGCGTCGAAGCGCTCCATCATCACGACGGTGCCGCCGAGGCCCTGGACGCCCATGCAGAAGCGCAGCGGGGCGGCGTGGTACATCGGCGCCGGGGACAGGTAGACCGATCCTTCTCTGAGGCCGAGGAGCCCTTGCAGCACCGGCGTGAGGACCGTCGGCTCGTCGATCCGGGCGGTCAGCTCCTTGGGGCGGATGCCCTTCGGCCGGCCGGTCGTGCCGCTGGAGTAGAGCATGTCGCGGCCGGCGATCACGTCTCCCGGCCAGCTGCTGTCGTCGTGCCGGGCAGCGGCGTCGGCGAGCGGCTCGTAGCCGGCGATGTCGCCGCCGAGGCTGAAGCGGCGCTCGACGCCGGGGGCCGTCAGCGCGCCGCGATCGGCGTACCTGGCGGACAGGATCAGGACCCGCGCGCCGCAGTCGTCGACGACGTACGCCAGCTCGTCCTCGGTCAGGCGCGAGGAGCACGCGGTGTACATCAGCCCGGCGTACAGCGCGCCCCACAGGACCTCCAGGTAATGCGGCCCGTTCTCCAGGCACAGCGCGAGATGGTCTCCCGGCTGCAGTCCGCACTCGTCGCGGAACAGGCGGGCCAGCTGCGAGGCCCGCGCGTGGAGCTCGCCGAACGTGGTGGTCGCGCCCGAGGTCGCCATCTTCAGGGCGACACGGGCCGGATCGTGGGCGCCGGGGTACACGCCGCCGACCATACCCGGCGGTACTTGTCTGCCGGTCGGTAGGTTTCTGTCCCGTGATCGCGGCCGTGTGGCACCCTTGACGTCGATGAGGCCGAAGTGGCTCAACGCGCTGGCATCGCTGGGGACCGGCGCCCACCACTGGTTCGAGCGCCGCGCGGGCGTCGGCGTCTTCCTCGAGCCGTGGCTGGGACGGCGGCGCACCAACCAGGTCTGGCTGACGCTCGTGCCGCTGAACGTGGCGCAGGCGCTCCGGCCGACGCGCGCGACCGAACCGGCGCTGGCGTTCAGCGCCGGCGTCTCGGTCGCGGGCATGGTCGTGCACTTCACGGAGTGGCCGTGGTCGCTGCGCGGCGGCGTGCTGCCGTGGCTCGACGAGGCCGAAGGACTGCCCGCGAGCAAGCTCTTCGCCTACAACTCGCTGCTTTGGGCCTGGGGCTGCGCGGGCGTGGGCAGCGCGGTGCTGGAGACGCGCCCCGAGCATCGGCGCTTCGTGCTGGCCGGCCTGGCCACCGGGCCCCTGCTGCTGCTGTCCGCGCGCCACCACTTCCGCTGGGCCGCCGAGCAGGCCCGACTGCACCCCGAGGACTGGAGCCCCGAGCTTGTGGCCTGACGGCAGGCGGGCGGCGGTCTCGGTCTCCTTCGACAACCTCGGGGAGGCGGCGGAGATCGCCCTGGGGCTGCGGGCGACCGACGACCGCACGCCGCACTACTCGATCACCACCACGCTGCCGATCGTGCTGGAGGAGCTGGCCGACGCGGGCCTGACGGCGACCTTCTTCGTCGAGGGCATCAACGCGGAGCGGTACCCCGAGGCGCTGGCGTCGATCGCGGGTGCCGGTCACGAGGTCGGGTTCCACGCGTGGTGCCATGAGGAGTGGAACACCGTCGAGGACGAGGCGGCCAACGTCGCCCGCGGGGTCGCCGCGCTGCGCGAGCTGGGCCTCGGCGTGACCGGCTTCCGGCCGCCGGGCGGGCTGCTCGGCGCCGACACCCTGGCGGTGCTGGGCGACCACGGCCTGACCCACTGCTCCCCGGCGGGCTCGGCGTGCGGCGTGAGCGGGGACGTGGCGGTGCTGCCCTTCGTCTGGCCGGCCGTCGACGTCTTCCACGTCCTGCCCCAGTTCGAGGCGCTGCGGGCGAGGACGGTGGGCAGCCCCGACGCGGGAGGACCTGACGCGGCGCTGACCGCGTTGCTGGCCGAGGTCGATCGCGCGCGGGCCACCGGCGGCCACGCGGCGCTCGTCCTGCACACCTGGATGGCCGAGGGCGAGCGCGCGCAGCTGCGCACGCTGCTGCAGACCCTGGCCGCCGCCGACGACCTGTTCATCGCCACGCACGCGGAGTGCGCCGCGCACGTGCCGCCCGCCGAGCCCGTCCTCGACCCCACGTCCTGGCTGCACCCATAGCGTGTCGGTTTGATCGCCCCCCGCGCGATCAAACCGACACGGCTTTTGTTGACACGCCGTTTGGCTGCGCAGCCAGTTTTGGTACTGTGACGTACCATGAGCGCCGCGACCGTCGATGGACTGCCTCCCGGACCGCGGGGCGGCCGGGCCCTGAACACGCTTGCGCTGATGGCCCGGCAGCGTCCCTACATGGAGCGCGCGCGGCGCAAGTACGGCCCGATGTACTCGATCCGCGTGGTCGGCCTCGGCCCGCTGGTCATCGTCTCCGACCCTGAGCTGGTCAAGCAGGCCTTCAAGGCCGACCCCAAGCACCTGCACGCCGGCACCCAGTCGCCGCTGCGCACGATCCTCGGTCGCCACTCGTTGCTGGGCATCGACGAGGAGGAGCACATGGAGCAGCGCAAGCTCCTGCTCCCGCCCTTCAAGGGCCAGCGCATGCAGGCCTACGAGGAGCTCATCGCCGAGATCGCCGCCGCCGAGTTCGACACCTGGCCCGACGGGCAGGAGATCACCACGGCCGACCCGTTCCAGCGGATCACGCTGCGGGCGATCCTCCGCGCCGTCTTCGGCGCGTCCGGGGCGCACCTGACCCGGCTGGAGGAGCTGCTGCCGCCGTGGACGGACCTCGGGTCGCGGATGGCGACGCTCGTCGTCGCGCAGAAGAACCTCGGGCCGCGCTCGCCGTGGGGCCGGTTCCTGAAGCTGCGCGCGGAGATCGACAGGACGCTCGATGCGCTCATCGCCGAGGCCAAGGCCGACCCGGCGCTCGAGGACCGCGCCGACGTGCTGGCGATGATGGTCCAGGCCACGCACACCGACGGCACGCCGATGACCAACCCGGAGATCCGCGACCAGCTCGTGACGATGCTCGCGGCCGGCCACGAGACGACGGCCCACACGCTGAGCTGGGCCGTCGAGCGGCTGACCCGGCACCCCGACGTCCTGGCGCGCCTGGTCGAGGAGGTCGACGCCGGCGAGGGCAAGGCCCTGCGCGACGCCACCATCCGCGAGGTGCAGCGCCAGCGCCCGGTGATCGCCTTCGCCGGCCGCGGCGTGCGCCAGAGGCCGTTCGAGCTCGGCGGCTACCGGTTGCCCGTCGGCACGCGCATCGGCCTCGCCGCGTCGCTGACCCACTTCGACCCGGAGCTGTTCCCGCGGCCCGACGTCTTCGACCCGGACCGCTTCTACGGCAAGCTGCCCGACACGTACTCGTGGATCCCGTTCGGTGGAGGCATCCGTCGCTGCATCGGCGCGACGTTCGCGCACATGGAGATGGACGTCGTGCTGCGCACGCTCCTGGAGCGCGTCGAGCTGCAGCCGACGAGCGCCCCGGACGAGCCGTGGCGCTTCCGCGGCGTCGCGTGGACGCCGGGTCACGGCGGCAAGGTCGTCGTCCACCGGCGGGTGCGCGTGCCGCAGCCTGGTGTGCCGGTGACGGCCTGACCCTGGCGTGGTCCCGGACCACGGCAGTACGCTCCGCGCGTGCCCCTGGCGCTGACCTATGACGTTCCTGCTCGCGTCGTCGCCTACGAACGGCGGGTCTGTTCGCTCGCCGACCAGGCCAACACCCCTGGCGCGGGTGCGGCTGCGGGAGAGGCCGCCTACCGCGCCGACGTGGACTGGGACCACGTGCAGCGCCTGGTCAGGTCGCTGAAGCGCAAGCCGAAGCTCGTCGCGCGCGATGAGCGGGGTCTGTGCACCGGCGCGGTGCCCAGCGTGCCGGGCGGGAAGGTCAGGTTCTCCTTCCCGCGCGAGCTCAAGGTCGCCCGCCGGCGGTTCTGCGCGGCGGTCTACAACCAGAACTACGAGGTGGACAAGGCTCGCACGGCCGAGGCCCGCCGCGTCTATGACGACCTGGCCAAGGCGTACGTGAAGGCCGCGCACAGCGCCGGTCACCGAGTCAGGCCGGAGACCAGCGCAGCTGTCGCGACGTCCTGCGCTACTTGACCTTGAGGGTCATCGCCATCCCGGGATGGATGGTGCAGACGATCTTGTAGGTGCCCTTCTTGGAGAGCTTCTTGGTGAAGCTGCCCGAGGTCTGGGTCTTGGAGGTGAACTTCGCCGGGCCCGACGTGACGGTGACGTTGTGCGGCGCCTTGCCCTTCCAGACCCACTTGACCGACGTGCCCTTGCCGACGGTCTTGGTCTTGGGGGAGAAGAAGTCGTCCTTGACGGAGACCGTGGAGGCGCCCTGGGCGACCGGCAGGGTGGCGATGGACAGGCCTGCGGCCGCGACGACGGCGACCGGAATGAACTTGCGCATGACGAACATGACCATATAACGCAGCCGATCCTTCCCCGGATGTGTCAGGAATTGACCGGGATGTGACCGATCAGGGCGCCGTAGGCCGGAAGGCTCAGCAGCGGACCGACGTCGTGGAGGCCGATGACGACGAACAACAGGCTCGGCAGCCCGGACAGCAGCGTGGCCGCCGCGACCCGGTCGGCGGGCAGCTTCAGGATGCCCACGCCGACGAGGAGCCCACAGGCCAGCCAGACTCCGGGACCCGCCAGCCAGCCCCAGTCCTCGAAGAACGCCTTGTCCAGCGTGACCGCGAGCAGCACGAAGATCGGGGCGAGGACGACGGCCATCAGGACGGTCGCCCTGATCGCCCGCGGGCGGTCGATGCCGCTCACGAGGCGTTGAGGGCGTCGGTCAGCAGCGTGGGCCAGTCGTGCGTCGCGCCGAGCTTGATGATCGTCAGCGCCGCGCTGTTGATGCCGCGCAGCGCCCACAGGTCCTCGGGGACGACGGAGATCGCGCCGGCCAGCGGCGCGATGTCGGCGATGCGGTCGAGTGCCTGCTCGACCTGCTGCGCGGCGATCTGCGCGTCGAGCCTCGCCGGACCGTCGAGGAACGGCGCGGCGAGGTCGCGGCCGTGCGCGAGGATCTCGGCCGCCGCGGCCGTGTCCGCCAGCCATCCGAGGTCGGCGAGCGCGGCGCCCAGGGCGTCCGCGTCCCCGGCGTGGAAGGCGTCCAGCGCCTTGGCCGCCTGCGCCACGCGGCCGGCCGGGATGCGTGCCACCGCCCCGGCGTCGATGAGCTGCAGGGTCCCATCCGCGGCGACGACGATGTTCGCGGGCTCGGGGTCGGCGTGGAGCGTGCCGTTCCGGGCGCCGGTGACCAGCGCGGTGATGAGGTCGCGCGCGGCGGCGCCGGCATCGGGCACGGTGGCGCCTTCGGCGAGCGTCCGCCCCTCGGCCCACTCGCGCACGAGGACGGTGCTGTGGGTCAGCTCGGTGTCGGGCGCGGGAACGCTGACGCCGTCGACGCCGCGCAGCGCCCGGCCCAGCGCGCGCTGGGCCTGACCCTCGTGCTCGAGGTCGAGCTCGTCGAGGAGACGCTCGGAGGTCTCGCGGATGATGCGGGTCGGGTCGGACTGCGGCAGGGCGTTCTTCAGCGGGGCGGCCAGCGTCTCGGCGACCTTGAGGTCGGCGCGGATCAGCTCGGCCAGGCCCGGGCGCAGGACCTTGATCGCCACCGTCGTGCCGTCCCGCTGCCCCTTGTGGACCTGCGACGTCACGGTCGTGGCGACCGGCTCGGGATCGAACTCGTCGAGGACCTTGCTGGGCCGGTCGCCCCAGGCGGACTTCAGGATCTTCTCGACGTCGCCCGCCTTCATCGGGTCCGGCGTGTGCTCCGACCAGGCGGCGATGTCCTTCCGGGCCTGCTCGCGCATGCGGGCCGGCATCAGCTCCGGGTCGGCGAGCGCGGCGACGCGTGCCAGGCCCATGCGGCCCGACGACGTCTTCTCCGCGAGCGACAGCCCGGCGTTGGCGAGGGCGCGGATCGCGCCGAGTTCGTCAGCCATCGCCAGGGATTCTGGCGGTTATCGGCTGGGGAAGCGGACGTCCTCGCAGTCGAAGACGCCTTCCTCCTCCTCGTCGACCAGCGCGACGTCGTTGTCACCGGGGCCGCAATCGATGCTGTCCTGCTCGCCGTCGCGGGCGTCGATGGTGTCGTTGCCGTCCCCGCCGTCGATCTCGTCGAGCCCCGGACCGCCCAGGATGTAGTCGTCCCCGGCCTCGCCGCGGAGGTCATCGGCCCCGGTGCCGCCGTTGAGCTTGTCGCGGCCCGGTCCGCCGTAGAGGTCGTCGTCCCCGGCCGCACCGACCAACCGGTCCTTGCCGCTGCCGCCCTTCAGGACGTCGCTGCCGCCGCGGCCGTAGAGGCGGTCGTCGCCCTGCAGGCCGGACAGGCGGTCGTTGCCGGAGGTGCCGCCGACGCGGTCGGCTCTCGGGGTGCCCTTGAAGAGCTTGTAGGTCCGGGCCTCGGCGACCGCCGCGCCGCCCAGCGCGAGCACGGCCAGCGCCGCCGCGAGCCTGCGGTGCATCACGCCTGCCCGGCCGGCTTGAAGGCGGTCGTGACCTTCGAGGGCTCGCGGAAGATGTCCGACACCGGCGGCGGCTCGTAGCTGAAGCCGACCCGCTCGGCGAAGCCGGACGTCACGAGGTCCATCAGGTCGTGGTCCTTCTCCCGGGTCGCCGCGCCGTCGGCGTTGCCCGGGCAGGGCTGGCTGACGACGTCGACCGGGTTGGGCAGGCTGGGGAGGTCCAGCTTGGGCTTGCTCTCCCAGTCGAAGCTGCGCGCGATGTTGTTGGCGTAGCGGACGCGCTTGTTCAGCGGCTTCAGCCCGAAGCGGTAACAGATGAACTTCAGGATGGATTCGAAGCCGTAGACGGTGTGGGACACGTGGCCGCGCCGGGCGTAGGGCGACACCGCGATCGTCGGGATCCGGAACCCCATGAGCCCGTAGTCCTTGTTGATGTCCTTCGCGTTGCGCTGGTCGGGCACGCGCGGCGGGCGGACATGGTCGAAGAAGCCGCCCCACTCGTCGTAGGTGATGAACAGCGCGCCCCGCTCCCACTGCGGCGACTCCATGAACGCGTGGACGACGTCGGCCATCCAGGCCTGGCCGGTGCGGACGTCGCCGTGCGGGTGCTCGTCACCGGAGAAGCCCGGCCCCTCGCCGGCGGCCGCGCCGAAGTTGGGATCCACGAAGGAGACCTTGGGCAGCGTGCCGCTGGCCGCACGCGCGTAGAACTCGGTCAACTGACCGGCGCGGGCCAGGCCGGGAACGCCCCAGAGGATCGACACCGGGATGTCGGTGAAGAAGTAGCGGCTGTCGATGCCCTTGTCGCCGAGGGCCTTGAAGATCGTGTTGTCCGGGAAGCCGCCGGTCGCGAACGGGATGTCGTTGTCGACCATCCCGTAGCTCTCCCCCGCGTGCATGTACTCCCGGTTGGGGAACGTCGACCCCATCAGGCTGCAGTGGAAGCGGTCGTAGGTCGTGAACGCCTTCGCCGCGTCCTGGATGAAGCCGAGGTCGCCCTCCTTGTAGTAGGAGATCGCGAACTCGTCGTTGCCGCCGCTGCGCAGGAAGCCGTCGCACCTGCCGCCGTTGAGCTGGGTGCGCCCTCCGGTCCAGGAGTGGTCGGGGTCGGGGTGCCCGCAGCCCTGCCAGTCGGGCGCGAGCGGGCGGGACTCGTGGGTCTTGCCCTGCTTGTCGGTGAAGCTCAGCCCCGCCTGCCGGCCGTCGGCGTTGGGCAGCCAGCCGAGGTAGTGGTCGAAGGACCGGTTCTCCATCATCAGCACGACGATCGTGTCGACGGGGATGTTCTTCGGGTCGGGCAGGGGCTGGCGGCGCTGCTTGCGGGCCGCCTCCGCCACCAGGGTCTCGCTGGGCAGCAGCAGGCCGGCGCCGCTGGCCAGCCCGGCGGTCAACGCCGTCCGCTGCAGGAACTCCCGCCGCTTGAGGTACTCGTCGGGCGCGTCGTGCTCGAGGCGCTCCGCGGACTCGGGGTTCGTCAGCTCGGGCATCGGTCGCGACCGTACCCGTTCGACGCGCTGCCGTGTCGAGGTTGTGTGAACGCTCCCGTCTGCCCGAGAAGGAGCGCGGCCCGGCGACCGTCCGATGGTGGGTATGTATGGACGAGCGCCGGGCCGTGCAGGGGCGGGAGGGCGACCGGTCCGTGGTGGGACCGGTCTATGTGGTGTCGCACGTAGCGGCAGGAACACCGCTGACGTTGGAGACAGGATGCGGCTCCAACCTGAAGCCGCGCTCAACGGTCTGTTGAGCCGAGGTTGAGTGGCTGTTGCCACGTGACCGAAGGGTCGGTCTCGACCCTTGGAGTTCCTGCTCCCCGAGTACCCCCAGCGGGGTTCGAACCCGCGATCTCTCGCGTGAAAGGCGAGCGTCATAACCGCTAGACCATGGGGGCGTAGCGGTCACGGAGTGTACGCGGTCCAGGTCGACCGGACCGCGAAGGCGCTAGTCGCGGCTGCCGCCGCCGAAGAGCATCAGGAAGAACTGGAAGATGTTGATGATGTCCAGGAAGATGCCGGCCGCCAGCAGGACGGACTGGTCCATGCCGGAGCGGCGCAGGCGGTTGAAGTCGATGACCGTGTAGACGCCGAAGATCGCCAGGCCGGCGACCGCGTAGATGATGTTGCCGCCGGGGATGGCGACGAACAGCAGGACGAGGCCGAAGACGATGAGGCCGAGGAGCGCCCAGAAGGCGTAGCGGTACAGGCCGGACAGGTCCTTGCTCGTCGCGTAGCCGTAGGCGCCGAGGCCACCGACGAAGAGGCCGGTCGCGCCGGCGGCCTGGTAGACGACGCCCGGGTCCGCCTCGAGGTAGTAGTTGACGACCGGCGCGATCGACAGGCCCAGGCAGAGCCCGACGACGAACAGCAGGGTGATCGCCAGCGACTCGCTGCGCGCCGCCGCCGCGTTCAGGCCCAGCAGGCAGCCGAACGCCACGACGAACCCCAGGAACCGGCCCATGCCGGTGATGTCCTTGCCGAGGTAGGCGCCCAGCGCGGCGAACGCGACCGTGAACGCGACGAGCCCCATCGTCTGCCCGAACACGCTGCGGGAATCCGCCCGGGACCGGCCGACGGTTGTGCTGCCGAACGCCTCGTAGGCGCTGCGATCGTCACTCATGCGATGCATCGTAGCTCGACCAATACCCCCGGTCGGGTTCGAACCGACAACCTCAACGCTTAAAAGGCGCGTGCTCTGCCAATTGAGCTACGGGGGCCCCGCCATGCTAGACGCGGCCTTCGTCCCATGACTCGCGACCGGCGGCTATCGCCGGTTGCGCGACTTGGCGCCGGTGAGCTCGTCGAGGAGCAGCGAGCAGGCGCGCTCGAGCTGCTCGATGGTGGCGTCCTCGACCCGGGCGACGCCGATGGCGCGGTTGACCGAGGCGTTGATGTCCTGCTGGGAGCGGCCGGTCTTGCGGCGCAGGTCGGAGACCAGGCGGTGGCGGCGGTCGCGGAGGAGCTGGCGGCGTTCGAAGGCGGCCAGGCCGGTGCCGGCGTCGTCGTCGGGACCGTCGGAGGACGCTCCGGGCGGAGGGGGCGGCGGCGTCGGCGGGACGTAGGGCTTGACCTTCGGGACCGGCGCGGCCGCAGCGTCACCGCCCCCGCCGAACAGCGACATCTGGGACTCCACCGCGACGTCGGCGGCGAGCGGCACCCACTCCACCACCTCGCCCTTCTCGGACTCCTTGCGCTCGCGGACCTCGTCGAGCAGCCCTTCCTCCTCGACGCCCGTACGCTTGAGGACGTGGCGCAGCTCCGTCTCGACGTTGGCCGCGTGGTCGCGCAGGATCGGGTCGGCCGGGAGGTACAGCCAGGAGCCCTCCGGCGAGCGGCCCGGGATCGTGCGCACGAAGCGCCCCACGATCTGGCGGAAGATCAGCGGCGTCTTGGCGGCCGTCGCGTAGACACCGACGCGCAGGCGCGGGATGTCGACGCCCTCGCTGACCATGTTCACCGCGACGATCCACGGCTCGCGGGACTCCGCGAAGTCGGCCAGCTTCTTGGGCGCGTTGGCCTCGGTGTGGAGCACCACGACCGGCGGCTTGCCGGTGGCCTCGCGCAGCAGCTTGGCGATCTTGCGCGCATGCTCGCCGTCGGCGGCGATGACCAGGCCGCCCGCCTCCCGATGGCCGCCCTCGGTGCGCAGCTTCTGCAGACGCGCGTCGGCCTCCTTGATGATGCGCGGCAGGCCGTCCGGCAGCTCGGTGGAGATCGCGGTGCGGTACCGGCGCGAGGCCTCGCGCGCGGTGAGGACGGTCTCGAACCCCGCCTCGATGACGTCGTCGCCGGAGCGCCAGGACAGCGTGCCGTCGTAGGTGATGAAGTTGACCGGCCGGCAGATGCCGTCGCGCACCGCGTCCGCGTAGGAGTAGGTGACGTTGGCGACCGCGACGCCGTCGCGGTCGTAGGTCACGCCCGGGATGGCGGTAGCGTCGGAGCGGAACGGCGTCCCCGAGAGCAGCAGCCAGCGCTTCGCCGCGCCGAAGGCCGCGTGGAAGCCCTCGCCCCACGCCAGGTCCTCGCCGAGGTGGTGGGCCTCGTCGGCGATGACCAGCGTGTCCGGCCCGACGTACCGCGACCACTTCAGCCCGGCCAGCGACGCGCGGGCGTAGGTGACCGAGACGCCGTGGAAGTCGCGCGGCGGGCGCGGCGTCTCGGCGTCGGGCTGCAGGTGCAGCCCCAGCTTCGCGGCAGCTGCCGCCCACTGGCGGGTCAGCGGCGCGGTCGGGCAGACGAGCACCACCCGCTTGACCTCGCCCTCGGTCAGCAGCCGGTTGGCGAGCTCGATCGACGGGCGGGTCTTGCCGGCCCCGGGGGCCGCCGCGATGAGGAACGACCCGCCGTGCCACTCGCGCGCCGCCTGCTCCAGCGCGGCCGCCTGCCACCCGCGCAAGGGGTGGGTCTGTCGGCGGGCAGCGGTCGGCACGGACTGAGCAGGAAAGCAACTCCGCAGGACGGATGTCGGCTCGCCCGCAGAAGTCCCAGCAACGCTGGGATTTCCGTTCACGTGCCGTCTGGCACGAACGCGTCGACCTCGATCTCGACCAGCATCCGGGGGTCGATGAAGCCCTTGACCTCGATCATCGCCGTCGCCGGGCGGACGTCCCCGAACACCTCCGCGTGGGCCGCCCCCACCTCCACATGGCGCGAGGCGTCCACGACGTACATCCTGGTGCGCACGACGTCCGCGGCGGACGCGCCGGCCATCTCCAGACCCGCCACGGCGTTCTGGATCGCGATGCGCATCTGCTCGCCCGGCGTGTCTCCCACCACCACCCCGTCGCGGACCGACGTGCACCCCGACACCCACACGAACGGGCCGTTGCGCACCGCGCGGGAGTATCCGACGAGGTCCTCGAAGGGACCGCCACTGCTGAATCGCTGCGTCTCGCTCATGGGTTCCTCAAGGTACATACCGCGTAACACGTCCGCCGCTGACCCGTTGCCCACCCAGACCGCCATGAAGATCGCCCGCCTCGTACCCCTCCTCGTCGCCATCTGCGTGCTTGCGCCCCAGCCCGCGCAGGCGATGCGCGTCTCGATCAGCTCCTCCTACCCCCACGACGGGGGCTACGACGAGCGCGAGGACGTCACCTACCCCGACTCCGACCCGTCGGACACGATCCGGCTGGTTGCTGCACCGGGCGAGGCCAACCAGGTCTCCGTGACCGTGCGCTCCTCCAGCAGCGTGCAGATCAAGGATCTCCGAGCGCCGGTCACGACCCGGTCCAAGGACTGCAAGAAGGTCGACCGCCACACCGTCCGCTGCCGGACGCTGGACATCGTGCGGGTCAGCGCGCGCCTCGGCGACCGCGCCGACACGCTGCGCGTGACCCGGCGCGGCAGCGCCCGGCTGGCGGGCACGTCCGTCTTCGCCGGTGCGGGCAACGACCGCGTCAGCCTCATCGGCCGCGCGGGCGGCAACGGCACGCTCCGCGGCGAGGCCGGCGACGACGCGCTCAGCGGCGGCACCTACAAGGACGAGCTCATCGGCGGCCCCGGCCGCGACCGCCTGTCCGGCAACGGCGGCAACGACGCGCTCGACGCAGCCGACGGCCCGCGCCGGGTCGGCAACGACACGGTCATCGGCGGCAGCGGTCACGACTCGGTCGTCTACACGTCCCGCGACATCCGCACCGACATCGACCTCAGGGCCGGGCGCGCGGGCGCGGCGCGCGAGCGCGACGTGCTCACCGGCGTCGAGGACGTCGACACCGGCGGCGCCGGCGGTGCGGTGACCGGCAACGCGACGGGCAACGACATCGCCGTCCACGGCAAGGGCTACACGGTCCACGCCGGGGCCGGGGACGACACCCTCAACGCGGGGGAGCACATCGGCACCTTCGACCTGGGTGCCGGGGACGACGCCGTCAAGAGCGCCGTCGCGCGCGGCACGACCGTGGACTGCGGCCCCGGCACCGACTCCGTCGAGCGCGACGCCGCGCGCACGCTGCTGGAGGGCTGTGAGCTCGGCTACGGCTACCTCTCCTCCTACGCCTGGGGCATCGTGCCGCAGCGCGGCGCCGACGGCGCGCTGTTCATGCCGCGCGCGGCTTGCCCGGCGCAGCCGTATGAGACCTGCAGCGCCGCGACCTACACCCTGCTGACGCCGCCGAAGGGCGCCCCGGGCGCGAAGGCGCCGTACGGGGTCAAGCTCGGGACGGCGACCGACCCGACCAGCACCCCGGGCTACGGCGGCACGACGAAGGGCAACCCGGTGGTCGCGCTGACCCCCGCGGGGGCGAGCTACCTCGCCTCGCCGGGCCGCGTCGTCACCGTCCGCATCGCCGACGACTCGACCTGGACGGTGCGGATGCCGCGTTAGTGGCGGAAGTGGCGGCGGCCCGTCATGACCATCGAGATGCCGTCGCCGTTGGCCGCGGCGACGACCTCGTCGTCGCGCATCGAGCCACCCGGCTGGATGACGGCGGTCACGCCGGCCTCGATCGCCAGCTCGGGACCGTCGGCGAACGGGAAGAACGCGTCGGAGGACAGGACGGCGCCCTTGATGAGGCTCTTGTCCTGGCACTTCTCGATGGACAGCCGCACGGAGTCCACGCGCGACATCTGCCCGGCGCCGATGCCGATCGTCGCGAGGTTCTTGACCAGCACGATCGCGTTGGACTTCACGTGCTTGCCGATCCGCCACGCGAAGAGCATGTCGTCCCACTCGCCGTCGGACGGCTGGCGCTCGGTGACGACCTCCATCGTGGTCCGCTCGTCCTTCGCGGAGTCCCGGTCCTGGACGAGCAGGCCGCCCATGACCTGACGGACCTCGGGCTCGCCGAGGTGCGGCAGGCGCCGCTCCTGGTCCTCCAGGATGCGGATGTTCTTCTTCTGGGTGAGGATCTCCAGCGCGTCGTCGTCGTAGCCGGGCGCGAAGAGCACC
>CAYUDT010000003.1:0-103250 GCA_964443695.1 uncultured Conexibacter sp.
AGCGGACAGGGAGGGATTCGAACCCTCGAACGAGCATTCAGCCCGTTACTCGCTTAGCAGGCGAGTGCCTTCAGCCACTCGGCCACCTGTCCTCGGCGGTTCGCGGAGTCTAGAGCCACAGCGGCCTCGCGCGCGGTGAGAGCAAACCGAGACCCAGACGCGCACATCTGCGGGGACACTGAGGAGGTGCTTCCCCTGACCAAGGCGGCCCTTGGCGCGATCGCGCTTGCGGCTGCGATCACCCCGCCCGCGCATGCGCTCAGCGTCTCCTACATCGACAACGGGCAGGTCTGGGTGGCGTCAGCCGACGGGGCGCAGAAGCGCCAGCTGAGCACGACCTTCCAGGACCAGGTGTGGCTCGACGCCGCCCAGTCCGACGACGGCCACGTCGTCGGCGTGCGCAACAAGCCGGGCAACATCCCCAACACGTCCGGCTTTCAGCTGTGGAACCCGGACGGCTCCAGCGCCAACGTCGGTCCGCTCACGGCCGACAGCTCCAACGGCAGCTACGCCTACCCGCTGTCGCTGGACCTCACCGCTGACGCCAAGCACATCGTCTACGGCTACTCGCAGTACATCTACGGCTACCCCGTCGGGACGCTGAACAAGGGCACGTTCCTCCTGCCGTCCAACACGCAGGCGCTGAACCCGCCGTTCAAGATCAGCGGCGAGCTGTGGCCGACGGTCGCGCCCGGCAACCGCCTGCTCACGTCGAACTCCCAGGAGAACGGCGTGGACGCGCAGAACGCCACCGGGGCCCAGCCGTACACGAACCCGTCCGACTTCACGCCCTGGCTGAACACCGCCGCGGCGGGCCTGGACACCAACCGCACCGACATGGCCGCCAACGGCAAGGTGATGGGCATCGAGTTCGAGAAGTACGAGACCGGCAGCGGCAACATCCTCGAGCGCAAGATCGCGCTGTTCGCGACCGACGGCCCGGGCGGCACCTACGACGACCCGCACAGCTGCTTCCTCCCGGCCAGCGGCTTCCCGTTCGACATCACGTTCTCCCAGGACGGGACGAAGATGGCCTGGCAGGACGACGGCGGCATCAAGGTCGCGGGCATCCCCAACTTCCCCGCCGTGCCGACCGACCAGGTCGTCGACTGCCCGCTCACCAGTCCCCCGGTCATCGTCAGCGCGACGGGCAAGAACCCGTCGCTGGGCCCGATGAGCCTCCCGGCACCCGCGCCGCCGGTGACGAGCACGCCGACGCCGCCCGCCACGACCCAGCCCGCACCCGGAACCGGGATGACCCAGACGACGCCGGGTTCGACACCGCCCCCGCCGACGACGCCCACCGCCACCGTCGCGCCGTCCGCGAAGGCGTCCCAGCTGGCCACCGGGCTGACGGTCAGCGTCACCGCCCCGGCCGCTGGGACCGTGAAGCTGACCCTGGTCTACAAGGGCACCACGATCGCCACCGGCACCGGCAAGGCCAGGAAGGCCGGCAAGCTGCAGGTGAAGCTGAAGGCCACGAAGGCCGGCAAGAAGAAGCTGAAGGCGCTGAAGGGCAAGAAGGCGACGTTGCGGATCCAAGTCGGCACGAAGCGGTCGACCAAGGTCATCACCCTGAAATAGGGGCTACAGGACGCGCTCGCGCCTGCCGATGCAGGCGGAGAGCTCCCGTGTCCCAGCGGCCCCCTGGATCATCCGCCGACGCCATCCACGCGGTCACGCGTCTGCTTGACGCTGCCCTGGACGCCCCCGGACCGTCGTCGGTCCACCAGCTCCTGGTCGACGAGGCCTTCCAGCTGCTCGGCGCGACGGAGATCGTGCTGCTGGCCGTCGACCGCCGCGAGCGCTTCGCGCGCGTCGTCGCGGCCGCGCCCTACCAGGACCCGCCGGCCGCGCGGGTCGCGCTGGACGCGATCGCGCCGCTGGCCGACCTGGTCGACCAGCGTCACCCGCACGCGCGGGCGCGAGGCATCGCCGCCGCCCAGCTGGGCCGCGCGGTGGGGTGGCCCAAGACGGACGACATCCTGCTGCTGGGCCTGCGCTCCCGCGACGCGGTCGACCACGTGCTGGCCTGTGCCGTCGGCCGGCTGGACGGTCCCGCCGAGGAGGTCGCGATGGGCTTCAGCGCCGCGGCCGGTGCGGCGCTGGCGCAGCTGCGCCTGGCCGAGGAGCAGGCCGCGCGCCACGCCGAGCAGGCGTCGCTGGCCCGCGCGGGCAAGACCCTGAACGAGCGCGGGCTGGACCTGCCGGCGGTGCTGAGCGCGATCTGCCACGAGGCGCGCGCGATCCTCGACGGCGACAACGGCGTCGTCTACCGCGGCAGCCACGAGGGCATCACGATCGAGGCCGCCGTCGGCCTGCCGCCCGACGCCGTGGGGCAGCGGCTGACCCCGGGCACGGGCCTGTCCGGTCGCGTCGTGCAGTCCGGCCGCTCGCTGCTGACCAACGACTACCAGCGCGTCGTCAAGCCGGTGCCGGGCTCGCTGTTCGCGGCGGTGCAGTCGTGCATCGCGGTCCCCATGCACTGGGACGGCGAGCTGCGGGGGGTGCTGTCGGTCGGCTTCAACCGTCCCCGCTTCGTGGGCGCGCGCGACCTGGCGCTCTTGGAGGCGTTCGCCGAGCTGGCCGCCGCCGCGTGCCGCAACGCGTCCGCCGCGGCCGGGTTGGCGCGGGCGGCACGGACCGACGCGCTGACCGGGTGCCTGAACCGGGCGGCCCTCGAGGAGATCCTCGACGCCGAGGTCGAGCGGGCCGAGCGCACCGGGCGTCCCCTGTCCTTGATCCTCGTCGATCTCGACAACTTCAAGCAGGTCAACGAGCAGGCCGGCCACCTGGTCGGCGACGAGGTGCTGCGCCGGGTCGGCCATGCGCTGAACACCGCCACGCGCCCCTACGACATGGTCGCCCGCTACGGCGGTGACGAGTTCGCGATCCTGGCCGTCGACGCGGGGGAGCGCAACGCGCACGAGCTCGCGGCGCGCGCGATCGAGCGTGTCCACGAGGCGCTGCTGGACCTCGGTGAGGTCGTCGGCACGGTCGCCACGGCGGGTGTCGCGCAGCGGTCACCGGGCGGCGGGCCGCGTGACCTCGTCGAGGCGGCGGATCGGGCGCTGCTGTACGGCAAGCAGGAGCAGGGACGCGGCCACGCGGTCTGCGTCTCCGACGTCGATCCGTCCTTCCGCCCGCTGGCCTCGCCGGCCACGCTGCACACGCGCATCGACCGTCCCCGCCGCTCCTGGGAGGACAGCGGGTCGCTGCGGCTGCAGCGCCGGACCCGGCAGCTGGCGATGGCCAACCAGCTCGGCACACGGCTGGCCGCGATGACCGAGGTCTCGGAGATCGTCGAGGCGGTCTGCGAGGAGCTGCACCAGGCCTTCGGGTTCTTCCTCTGCGCCGCCGTCGTCATCCGCGAGGACGACTACGTCGAGGGCGCGGCCCTGCGGGGCGAGGCGTTCCTGCGCCTCGGTGATGAGAAGTGGTCCCAGCCGCGCGAGGCGGGCGTCATCGGCCGCTGCCTGCGCGAGCGTCGCGTGTTGCTCATCGACGACGTCTACGCCGAGCCGGGATACGTCTGCACCGGCCACACGGCCGACGTGCGCTCCGAGCTGGTCGCGCCCGTGTGGGTGGGCGACCGGCTGTGGGGCGTGCTGAACCTGGAGGAGCTGACCGTCGGCGCCTTCGACGAGGACGACGCGCAGCTGCTGCAGACCGTGGCCGACCTGACCGGGTCCGCCCTGCGGGGCGCGCTGTTGTACGAGGCGCTGGAGCGCGCCTACCTGGGCACCGCCGAGGCGCTGGCTGCTGCCCTGGAGGCCAAGGACTCCTACACCGCCGAGCACGCCCGCTCGATCGTCGACTGGGCCGACGCCGTCGGCTCGCGCCTGGGGATGACGGATGCGCAGCGGCGCGACCTGCGCTACGGCGCGGTGTTCCACGACATCGGCAAGATCGCGATACCCGAGGAGATCCTCAACAAGCGCGGGCCGCTGACGCGCGGTGAGCGTGAGGTCGTCCAGCGCCACACGATCATCGGCGAGCAGATCCTGCAGCCGGTCGACTTCCTGCGCGACGTCCTGCCGATCGTGCGGCACGAGCATGAGCGCTGGGACGGCACGGGGTATCCGGACCGGCTGGCGGGCGAGGCGATCCCGCTGGGCGCGCGGATCGTCTTCGTGTGCGACGCCTACCACGCGATGACGTCGACCCGGCCCTACCGGCGGGCGATGGATCCGCGCGACGCGATGGCGGAGCTGCGGGCCGGGGCGGGGTCGCAGTTCGACCCTGCCGTGGTGAAGGCGTTCTTGGCGGTGCTGGACGAGGCCGAGGCCGAGGCCGAGGCCGAGGCTGCGGCTGCGGCTGCGGCTGCTCAGCCGAGCAGCGACGGTGCGCCCAGCGGGCCGTCGATCGTCGCCGGCACGTCCTGACCGCTGTCGTAGCGGTGGACGAAGCAGCGGGCCTCGAGCGGACCGCGGAGGTAGGTGGGGGCGAGCCCGTCGTACTCGCCTGCCGTCGTCCTGATCCACCTGCGGCAGTAGGGCTCGCTGACGCGGTGGCTGGTGCGCATGACGCCGTCGGTGTGGATGTCCAGGCGGGTCCAGCTGCCGGGGTACTCCTTGACGGTGCCGGCCTCGAGGAACGGTGCCGCGCAGCCCTTGGAGTAGCTGAGGTAGTTGCGGTGGGTGTGGCCGTGGAGGGCCAGGGCGATGTGGTCCTGGTGCTTCACGGCTTCCTCGAGCGCCTGCCCGCCGTTCTGGTACTCGATGCCGAAGGAGATGGGCGGCAGGGCGGTGGTGATCGCCGCCGGGGTGACGGGGTGGTGGAAGGCCAGGAGGACCCGGCGGTTGCGGCGCTTTGCCTTGGCCAAGGCCTGCTCGAGGAACTCGATCTGGCCGTTGTGGTTGAGGTCGCCGTGGCCGGACTCCGGGTCGCAGGAGTCCAGGCCGACGACGGTGAGGTGGTCGCCGACGTCCTGCTCGGTGGTGAGCGCGTGGTGGCCCTGGGGGAACCGGCCGGGGAAGGCCTGCGCCTTCAGGCAATCGCGGTCGGTCGTGCAGTCGTCGTAGAGGCGGTCGTGGTTGCCTCGCGTGACGATGACCGGTCGCTTGGCGCGCTTGAGGATCGCGAGTGCGGTGCGGATCTCGTCCGGCCGGCCGCGGTCGGAGAGGTCGCCGTTGGCGAGGACGAGGTCGGGGCGTGCCTTGCGGATCTCGCGGACGGCCGCGCTGACCATCTTCACGCTGTAGTTGTCGTCGCTGAAGCAGGGCGGGATGGACTGGTCGCCGAGGTTGGTCAGCGTCCCCGCGCAGTGCTCGCCGATGTGCAGGTCGTTGAGGACGGCGATCCGCGCGATGCGCTCGCCCTTCGGCGGGGTGAGGGTCGTGAAGCGGCCGGGGTTGGCGATGTTGGTCGGCTGGGTCTTGTTGGCGGAGACCAGCTCGTACTCGTAGGTCGCGCCGGGAGTGAGGCCTTTCACCTTGGCGACGTGGACGGTCTGGTCCTTCTCGACGGTGAAGCTCTGCTTGGGCCTGCCTTCGGGCCCGATGCGGAGCGTCGTGTCTGCGGGCAGGTCGGTCGGCCACCAAAACGTCGCCTCGGTCGCGGTCACCGATTCCAGCTCAGGCCCGAAGCCGCTGAGGTTCTGGTCGCGGAGCAGGTCAGCGGCGAGTGCCCGGAGCGGGGCGGGGACGGCCAGCGCTGACATGGCGGCCGCGCCCGCGATGAGGAGTTGGCGCCGATCCAGCGTGCCCGCCGACATGGCACGAACGTACCAGTTTGCTGGGCGGGCGCATGTCACTAGGTGGTCATCGCGCGGCGCGCCCGGTGGGGCTGTGCGCGCGTGAGCGGCGGTGCGCGCGCGGGTGCTCGTGGGCCCGCGGTGGCGCCTCGCTAGCGTGGATGTCATGAGCCTCTCCCGCGGCACGGGTCCCCTGTCCGGTTCGCCGGGCGGCGAGTTCAACTTCTCCTTCGACGGGGCGCCGGCGCATCGGTTGTTCTTCGCCGAGGAGCCGCGGCGGCTGCGGGCGTTCGTGGGGGAGGACGTCGTGCTGGACACGCGGCGGGCGCGGTACCTCTGGGAGACCGGCCTGGCGACGCGGGTCTACGCGCCGCTGGAGGACTACGACATGTCGCTGTTCACGGCCACGTCGTCGTCCACGCACTGCCCGTTCAAGGGCGACGCGTCGTACTGGTCGCTGGCCGGGTTGGAGGACGTGCTGTGGGCGTATGAGTCCCCGTTGCCGGAGGCGTCGTGGCTGGCCGGCCACGGCGCGCTGTATGAGTCACGCGTCGACGCGTGGATGGTGGAGGACGCCCGGGTCTTCGGGCACCTTCGTGATCCTTACCACCGGGTCGACGTCACCTCGTCGTCGCGCTCGGTCGTGGTTCGCGCCGGTGGTGTCGAGGTGGCGCGCACGTCGCGGCCCTCGGTGTTGATGGAGACCTCGCTGCCGCTGCGGTGGTACGTCCCGTCGGCGGACGTCGTGCCCGGGCTGGTGTCGCCGGCCGCGTCGGGGCTGCAGACGGTCTGCGCCTACAAGGGCTACGCGTCCTATTGGGACGTCGCCGGCATCGCCGATGGTGCGTGGTCGTACGAGGCACCGATGGCCGAGGCGTCAGGCATCGCCGGAATGCTCTGCTTCGACGTTGCGAAGGACGGCGTCGAAGTTACTCTCGACGCATGAGGTTCGACACGTCCGCTCCCGGCATCCTGTCCTGGGAGCACCCGTCGCCGCAGTTCATGCGCCGCGCCGGCCACGCCGTCGTCGTCGACGACGGCGTCTGGCTGATCGACCCGCCCGCGCTGGACGAGTTGGACGCTCGCCTCGAGGAGCTCGGTGCGCCGGTCGCGGGCGTCCTGCAGCTGCTGGACCGCCACCCGCGCGACTGCGCCGCACTCGCCGCGAAGTACGGGGTGCCGTTGCTGGTGACGCCATTCGACGGCGGCGTCGAGGGCATGGAGATGTTCCCCGTCGTGCGGCTGCCCGTCTGGAAGGAGGTCGGCGTCTGGATTCCCTCCCTGAAGGCCCTGATCGTCCCGGAGTCCTTGTCCGGCGCGCAGGACTTCATCGCCCCCGGCGAGGGCGTCGGCGTCCACCCGATGCGCCGCCTGTTGCCGCCCACCGGGGTCCGCACCTTCTCCACCGAGCACCTGCTCATGGGCCACGGCGCCGCCGTCCACGGCAAGGCCGCCGTCTCCAAGGCGCTCGCGAACGCCTTCGCCGGCTCCCGCCGCCGCATCCCGCAACTGGTCGTCGCCCAGGTCACCCGAGCCGCCACCGGCCACTTCCGCTGACCTCACGACGTTTGTTTGCCGTGCCCTTTACACTGCTCCATCCAAGCGCCCGTAGCTCAGCTGGATAGAGCGTCGGTCTACGGAACCGAAGGTCAAAGGTTCGAATCCTTTCGGGCGCGCTCCGAAAAGCCTCGTTTTGCGGGGCTTTTCGCGTTTCCGGGTTCGGGTGCCTTGACGAATTCCCGGGAACAATGTTCTCTAGGTGCCTGTAGTCCCACCGCGTCGATCCGACACGCGCGGCTGGCAGATAGCTCACACGAAGCCTCGGCCCATCGTTTGAAGGAGCGTCTGCCATGGAGTTTCAGCCCGTCCGCATCACCGGTCACCTGGTGGTGGAGAAGCGAAGGAACGGCCGCGTCTGGGTCGCGTCGTTCATCCAGGCCGACGGTGGGAAGACCCGCCGCACGCTCGGTCCGGCGTGGGCCCGCGAGAGCGGCAGGAAGACCGCGCGCGGCACACCGATCTACCGCGCGGCGAACGGCAGCAAGCCGTCGCCCGAGTATCTGACGCCGAAGGAGGCGGCTGACCGGCTGGACGCGTTGCTCGCCGCGGAGCGCGCCAAGCCGCGCCCGAGCCGGCGCCGCGGTGAGCCGGAGAAGACCGTCGGCCAGGTGCTGGACGGCTGGCTGTCGCGCGCCGAGGCGATCGGCAACAAGCAGGGCCCGCTGACCGAGTCAACGCTGGTCGACTACCGCAGCCTCGTCCGTCGTGTGCGGGCCGAGTTCGATGCCGACGCGCCGGCGTCGACGATCACGACGGAGGCGGTCAAGGACTACCAGCTGCGATTGCAGACCGAGCCGTCGCCGCGGACTGGCCGGCCGCTCGGGCAGAGCCAGGTCCGCAAGGTCATGCAGCGCTTCCACCAGGCGTGGGCGTTCGCGCTGGAGGAGGGCTGGATCGAAGACGACCCGGTCGCACGAGTTGCGCTCCCGCCGGCGCCGAAGATCGATCCGGACTTCAACGTGCTCGAGCCGTCGCAGGTCGAGCTCGTCGCGACCGCCGTCGGCCAGCTCGGGATCCGCGATGCGCCGATCATGCGCAACGGCCAGGTCGACGAGTGGTCGCTGTCCCTGATGCGTCAGCGAGCCGCGCTCGACCAGGAGGCGGTCCGCGTGCTCGCCTACACCGGGCTGCGCGCCGGAGAGCTCCGGGCGTTGCGCTGGCGCAACGTCGACGTGAAGCGGCGGACGCTCCGAGTGGTCCGCGCCAACGCGTCCTCGTCGCGCGGCACGCAGTTCGAGAAGACGCCGAAGGGCATGAAGGGCCGAGCCGTCCCGTTGATCCCCGCGGCGATCGACGCGCTCGAGCGCGTGGCGCGTATCGCCGGCAAGCGTGACCCGATGGCGCTGGTCTTCCCGACCTTCGGCGGGATGCCCATCGACACCGGTCGCCTGCGCGACGCGTTCTACGGAGGTCTCTACGGCGCCGGCCTCGGGCACCTCCGCGAGAAGGAGCACAACCCGATGACGCTCCACGACCTCCGGCACACGTTCGGCACGATCGCGGCGCGCACGTTCCCGTTGCAGGACGTCCAAGCGTTCCTCGGCCACGCCGACATCAAGACGACGATGCGCTACCTCCACCACGTCCCACGGGCGGACGCGGCAGAGCGGTTGGCGGCCGCCTTCGCCGAGGACTTCGACAAGGCCGACGACGTCTGGCCGGAGGCGATCTGATGTCCGCCCATCAGCAGGATCTGCGGGACCGCATCGACCGGAGCGTCGATCGCCTCACCAACCGCCTGGAGTTCGACGAAGAGATCGACCCTCTTGAGACGATCCAACTGACGCCGCGCGACCACGTGCTCCTAAGTCAGCTCGCCGAGCATCGCTACCTCACCGCGCCGATGATCGCCCTGCTCTGCTGGGGCCACTTCTCAACGCGCGCGCAGGCGCGGATCCTGAAGCTGCAGCGCACCGGTCACACGCGCCGATTCCGCCCGAGGGTCTCGCCCTTCCACGGCAACCTGCAGTGGATCTACGAGCTATCGGTCAAGGGCGCCAAAGCCATCGGCGTGGAGAAGTGGACCGTCCACGAGATCCACGAGATCTCCTACGCCGCACACGACCTCGAGCTCAACCTGTTCATGCTCCGCATCGCTGACCGTGCCGCCGAGGAGGCGGGCTGCCGGCGCGTGCCCTATCTCGAGTGTCTGCCGTGCACCTGGCAAGGCGACCGCACGAGCGTCGTCTTGCCAACGCGGGAGAAGCGCCCCGACGACGCCGACCCCGCGAGCGAGCTCCCGGTGTCCGCTTTGCTCGAACCCGGCGGAAGCGTGGAAGGCATCGTCGACCCTGACGCCCAGCTCACGGGCATCGACCTCAACGGCGATCCCGGCTCGCTGCTCATCGAGTTCGACCGCACCGGTCGCGCGAGCAAGCTGGCCAGCAAGTTCGAGCGCTACGACTGGCTGCTCAACGACGGCTGGCGGCGCACTCGCTTCGCGCGCTTCCCTGATCCGCCGGCAGTTCTGTTCATCACCAAGAACGAAGCCCAGGTCCGGCACATCGTCGAGCACGCCCACCACGCCCTCACCGCACACACCCGGTTCGACGACGGCGCCCCGACCGAGTACCCGAGCCGGAACCAGGTCGGGTTCACCAGCGTCGAGCGAATCGCCGGCGGCGACCACCGCCTCTCGCTCGTCCCGAGGACGCCGAGCGACGACACGTACCGCACGGTCGACTTCCCGATCCACCGCCAGTTCGTCCAACCGATCGACCTCTGAGCGAAGCTCGCGCGGGTGTGGGACGTGAGCCCACACCCCGCGCGGATCGTGTTCGCATACGGGTGTGGGACCCGGACGCCACGCTTTTGCCCAAGGGTGTGGATCTCCGGTGTCACGCCGCCGCTCGCCCGCCGCTGTCCCGAAACTCCCAGTTCAAGGGCCCAAACGGTCGAGGAAGGGGGTCTCCGCCCGCTTCGCGACCGGAGACCCCCTTCCTCGACCTACACATTTCACATGTGTGGTTGTTCCTCGAAATGATGGGCGGGACCTGGGAAGGGACAACGGCAGGCGAGCGGAGCAGGGTGAGGTGGTCAAGGACGGTGGAGAGGCGGACTGATGAAGACAAGAAGTTGAGGCAGAGCTGACGGAGATGGACGCCGGCGAAGGAGATGAGCGAGAAGGAGGAACGGGAGAAAGAAGAAGGGCGACGGCGAGGGTGGACGCGAGTACGCGAAGCCGGGGCGACGGAGACGGCGAGAGGGAGCTGGGCAGGCGAGTAGAGGTCGGCGACGGCAAGTCGTGTGCTGACGGGGTGCGACGGCGGTAGTAGAGGTGAGTGGTCGTGTCGGGCGAGGTGCTCGTGGCGGTTACTCAGATCGGAGACCACCTCATGCCACAAAGCAGCCGCCCAGACGCAAGCACCCCGCGACCGGAGCCGCGCTCCTCGGGACGGGCGAGCCCCGGTCCGCACGCCGGCGGACCCCGAGGCCGCGCGCTAGAAGGCCTCCCGCGATGAACTCGGTCGTCATCATCGGTCGCGTCGCTGTCAGCCCCAAACTCCGCACGACCCGCTCCGGCAACGTGGTCTGCACTCTGCGCGTTGCCATCCCCGGCGTCGATCGCGAAGGCGAGGAACGAGGCGCTACGTATGTCGATGTAGAGACGTCCGGCTCGCAGGCACGGGTCATCGCCGCTTGCCTCAACGCGGGCCAGACGGTCGCGGTAGCTGGACGACTGCGACAGAAGCGTTGGCGGGTCGAAGGGAAGAGATGTGAGCAGGTGTACGTCCTCGCCGACCGTGCACACGGCGTGGAGTTGCTTATCACCTATGGTGCTCGCGACTCGGCTGCACTCGACGATGTCGAACCGTTCGCGTCTCGTCGACCAGGGCGTGCCTCGACTCGTATCGCCGACGAGGGGGGTCGGAAGCCTGGCTTGTAGTGCGCGTTACCAATGGGAGGCGTGGCACTATCGACGAATGCCCGTCGTCTTCACACAGAACTTCCAAACGGCTGACGGTCACAGCTATGCGGACGTGCTCGGTCGGCAGTACGAGTTCCCGCCGCAGTACCGGTCACACGTCATTCCCGGCGAACCGTTCGTCTATTACCGCGGCCGCCGAGGGGCGCCGAAAGGCGAGCCGCCGTACGCCTACATCGGTGTTGGAGTGATTGGCGAGGTGGGCGGGCCGGTGGACGGCCTCTACGTTGCAGCGGTCGAAGATTTCTTGCCGTTCGACGAGCCGCTTCCGTTCAAGGAGAACGGGTCGTACATCGAAGACGTCCCGAGGCGGGAGGGGTCGGCGCAAGGCGCGGCATTCCGCGGCACGAGCGTACGGCCCATATCTGACGACGTCTACCGCCGGATTCTCTTTCTCGCGGGTCTTGACGGAGCAGCTCTCGGGCCCATCCCGATTCCTGCGGCGAGCGGCAACACCTATCCGACTGCGCAGGCCGCGAGCGCGAGCGATGAGGCCGGGATGGGAGTGGCGCTCAAGGCCGCAGCGATCAGATGGTCCGGAGCGACGATTGAACGGATGTCGCATGGCAATCCGGGGTACGACATTCACGTGAGCTGGCCCGGTGGCGAACGCTTCGTCGAGGTGAAGAGCACAGCGGGCGTCGCGCCCGTGTTCTTCCTCTCGGAGGGACAACGCTTGTTCTCGGAGCGGCATGCCGACCGGTTCTCACTGCTCGTGGTCACGGAATGCTTCACGGCGAAGTCCGTTGCGTGGCGCGACGGTGCCCTGAACGGTGGTGACCTGAGGCTGGAGCCGACCAAGTACCGGGCTCAGCTGATTTAGCCTCCGACCAAGACCACTGGAGATGCGGAAGGACGAGGCTGGCGGTTGGCTCTCGCGCACGTGCGGACTGGGCGCGTTGTCAGAAATCGAAACGTCTGGGCGACCAAACACTACGATCGGCTCACGCGGCAGGAAGCGACTGCCGATGGCAAGCCGATAGGTGTGATGGCAACCGATGACTAATGGCACGACGCGCGACTGACTCAGAATGGTTGGGAACGGAGTCCCCGGTTTGCCGGGCGATCGACCAGTACTCCCGAGACTGCCTACGAACGTACGAGATCGACAAGCGTCGCGTTGTCGCCGACGCGAACATCGAGCGCACGGCGATCGAAGGCGGGTACGCCCGGCGCCAGCTGTTTGAGCTCGTCCAGAACGGCGCGGACGAGCTCATCGGTGGGGGAGGTCGAATCGAGGTCGTCCTCACGGCTGACGCGATGTACTGCGCAAACGAAGGACGGCCGGTAAGCGAGGCCGGCGTTGGCGCGCTCCTGGGCTCGCACAGCTCGCCGAAGACAGGTCTCGAGATCGGTCGCTTTGGGCTCGGCTTCAAGTCAGTCCTCGGCATCACCACGCGGCCCGCGGTGTACTCGCGAAGCGGCAGCTTCCGGTTTGACACGGACTACAACCTCGAGCGCGTCCGTCGTGTCGTTGGGGATGCGGGTCGCGTCGCCACGCTGCGCATTGCCGTCCCACTCGACCCTCGCGACGCGGCAGGGGAGGACCCAGTCCTTGCTCACCTGATGGAGTGGGCGACAACGGTCATCAAGATGCCGTTGGACCCGGCCCGTGACACGAGCTGGCTTAGCGAACACATCCGGCTGTTCCCGAAGCCGTTTCTCCTCTTCTCCGAGCACGTGTCCGAGCTCGTGCTCGACGATCAGACTCAGGACCGTAAGCGGGTGATCGGCCTAGAACGCGTCGAAGAGCATCGCTGGATTCTCCGAGAGCCGGGAGCGCGCCAACCGGAGGTCGAGTGGCGCGTCTTCGGTACGACCCATCGCCCAAGTCCAGGCGTGAAGGATGACGGCGGCACGATGGCTGACCGGGATGAGGTCCCGGTCCAATGGGCAATATCCGCCAGTGAACTCAGATCCGAAGGGGAGTTCTGGGCGTTCTTCCCGACGCTGGAGCTGACGACCATGCGCGGAGTGCTCAACGCCCCGTGGAAGCTGAACGAGGATCGCACGCGAGTCATCGAGGGGCCGTTCAACCGGGAGCTCGTCGATCAGATCGTGTCCCTTCTCGTCGAGGGTTTGCCGAGCTTGGCATCAGGTGGCGACCCTGGTGTCGTGCTCGACCTTCTGCCAGGTCGCGAGAAAGAGAAGCGAGGCTGGGCTGACCTTCATCTCGTCCGTGAGGTGTACCCCGCGCTCTCCAGGGCGCCGAGTCTGCCCGACCTCGACGGAGAGCTACAGCTGCCGTCGGAGATCCAGCTCCATCCAGATGGCGTATCGCCCGAAGCGATCGCGATGTGGGCCGAGCATCCGAGAGCACCACGAAACTGGATCCACCCATCCGCGTACCGATCGGACACACGGCGGGCGCGGATCTCGCGGATCGTTGAGCCGGTAGGCAATGTCCCGAGCGCTGTGATCCCGTGGCTCGAGGCGCTGGTGCGCTCACCGCGGGACTACGAGGGCTCTGCGGCAGCAGTGCGGGTGGCCGCTGAACTCATCAGGTCTCCGATCCGAGATGAAGTGCTGCGCGCTCGCATCGTTGCCACGCATCAAGGGAAGCTCGTGCCACCGGCTCGAGGGGCTGTATTTCTGCCGGCCGTCGATGAGGTCGACGTCGACGTTCCGATTGTCGCTGCCGAGGTCCTATCCGAGCCCGGAGCGCTGGACGCCTTCGGTGAGCTTCAGATCGCCGTAGTGAGTGCGGAGACCGTCCTCGACGGTCTCATCGATCGCGCGGTCGGGTCCGAGTTGGTCAAAGACTGGACGCGGATCTGGGCGATCGCGAGCCAACTACCAGTTGACCGCGTCAGAGAGTTGGTGATCGGACAGCACGGCCTCGACGCTGACGACGTACGGGTCAAGACGGTGGGCGGCGGCTGGGAACGGCTCTCGTCGGTCCTGCTGCCCGGAGACCTGCTGAGCGTCGGCGACTTCGTCGCCGGGCATCGAGTGGCGCTTGTAGACACGGATTACCACCAGCGTGACCTGCCGGTACTTCGCGCTTTGGGCGCGACGGATCGTCCCAAGCCGGGTGGCGGCTCGGTGGACGAGGCATGGGTTGAGGAGTACCGAAAGCGGTTGGCCACGGATGCCGTGAAGAGCGCGCAAGAGCACGGGGCTCGTTCGCGAGAATCTCAGTACAAGCTGGATCGCGTTACGGAGTTCGCAGGACCCTCAGGGGTACTCGATGCGCTTGAGCCGGATGCGGCCGCCCGATACGCGTACGAACTCCTTACGAATACGCCGGAGCTGCCCACGTGGACGCTCGTACGAGAAGACGGCAAAGGTACGCCCCTTTCGGTTGAGCACCCGCTGATTTGGCGAGTGCGCGGCCTGGGTCGGACGCCAACGCGGACCGGTGCGATCGAACCCATCGGCGACTGCATCTCTCCTCTCTTGAAGGAGTTTGAAGACCTTCTCCCGGTCGCCGAGCTCCCTCGCGGCGCCGCGCTCGCACTGAAGCTGCCCGACACAGTTGCCGAGCTGGATGAGCACCGCGCAGCCCGGGCCTTGCAGACAGTCGACAACATTGAGCGAGGCGAGCTCCTCGGTCCCGCGTATGCCCGCCTTGCGACCGTCCTCGCTGATCCGCCGGAGAAGATCCGCGCGATCGTTCGCGACGAGATCGTGCTGGCTCCGCGTGGTGCCGTCTGCGCCGCGCCAACCATTGATGACGCGAAGGTTCTGCGAGGGACCGGGACGCCGTTCGTACGCGTCCGGGACGAGGAGCTGGCCAATCTCCTCGTCTCCAGGTGGGGCTTGGCGTCCGTCGCCGATGCAGTGTCGTCACGACTGGTCATCACCGAAGACGGACCGGGGGAGCTTGCCGTCGACCTGTTTCCGTTGCTTCGACATGTCGTCGGCCCAGACGTCGAGGTGATCACGATCGTGCCTTGCCGCGACATCGCACGTGAGCTGTACACCGAGGCTGGCAGCGTCAGCGAGCCCAAGGACTTCGAGCTTCGTGACGGAGTGGCGTATCGGTCCTTGCGCCTAGATGACGCCGCAGTCGTCTCGCGGCTATGTGAGCGGCTCGGAGTCCCTCTCGACGACGCTGAGATCGGACGGGTGCTGAAGAACGCCCACGACGCCACTGTCGAAGCCCTAATGTCAAAGGTCCGCGGGCTGTCGACGGACGAGGAGAAGCTCCTCGAGCTCATCGGCGCGGAGGCGATCAGGTCTCGTATCCCACGCGAACTAGTCGAAGCAGTCGAAGAGAGCGACGGCGAACTCGACGACTTCGGCACGGCTTCCCTCGCGCTCAATGTCTTCGGCATTGAAACGCTCAAGCACTTCAGGGATGTGCTGGTTGAACGGGGCCTCCAAGTGCCGGGATCGTGGTTGGGTGGTCAACCTGCGGCGCGCTTCGTCGTGGCCGACCTGGGCATGGACCGGAAGTACGCCGGTTTCTCGGACGCGGGTCCGCCTCCCAAAGAGGTCACGGTAGATGGCCCATTGCCATTGCCGAAGTTGCACGATTTTCAGCGGCACTCCGCGGATGCAATTCGCGCCGCGGTTCGCGGCGAGGGCGGGCAGCGGGGCCTGCTTTCGCTTCCGACCGGGGCCGGGAAGACGCGCGTTGCCGTCCAGGCGCTCACCGAAGCAATCGCTGGCGATGAGCTCTCATCGCCTGTGTTGTGGATCGCCCAAACTCACGAGCTTTGCGAGCAAGCCGTCCAAAGCTGGATCGAGGTGTGGCGTTCGGCCGGAGCACGTCGGACGCTACGAGTGAGTCGACTTTGGGGCACCCATCCCCAAGCGGCGTCGAGGGAGGACGAAGGTCCGCAGGTCGTGGTGGCAACCATCAACAAGCTTGTCGAGTGCGTCGACGATGCGGACTACGAGTGGCTCCGCGAAGGTGTGTCGTGTGTCGTCGTGGATGAAGCGCACACGTCGATCTCGACGATGCATTCCAAGGTGCTGCGCTGGCTTGAGATGGACCGCGGCAAAGAACGGGTTCCTCTGATCGGCCTCTCGGCAACGCCGTTTCGTGGGACGAGCGAGGTTGAGACCGAGCAACTCGTCAATCGTTACGGGCGTCGGCGTTTCGACAAGGGCGCTTTCGAGGAGGAGGCGTCGATTCCGTTGCTCCAGCGCCGGGGCATTCTGGCGCGTGTCGAGCATCGGATCCTCGACGGCTCGGAGGAGGTACCGCTGACAGCGTCGGAGCGGAGCGATATTGAGAAGACGCGGCTGCTACCGGCCAGTGTGCTTAACAAGATTGGCGGAGATCTCGACCGAACGAACCGGCTTGTCGACTCAGTGATGGGTCTCGACCCTGAGTGGCCGGTGTTGTTGTTCGCTGCCTCGGTCGCCCATGCGCGAACGATCGCGGCTCTCCTAGAGCGACGCGGTCGGACCGCTGCCGCGATCTCGAGCAACGACACGCCGACGCCGGTCCGCCGGCACTTGATCAAGGAGTTCCGAGAGGGGCGCCTATCGACCCTCACCAACTTCGGAGTGCTCAAACAGGGATTCGATGCTCCTTCGATCAGGGCGCTCTACATCGCCCGCCCCACATACAGCCCTAACGAGTACCAACAGATGATCGGTCGCGGGCTTCGCGGTCCAAAGAACGGCGGCAAGGACGAATGTCTCGTCGTCGATGTCGCCGACAACCTCGTGGTTCATGGCGCCCAGCTGGCGTTCCGAGAGTTTGAGTATCTGTGGACGGCGTAGACGCCAGCGAGGCCTTGACTGATCAGCAGCGACGCGTGGTCAACGCGCCCGCCGAGGCCCAGCTGATCGTCGTTGCTGGTCCTGGCGCCGGAAAGACACACACACTTGTACACCGCGTCGAGCGCCTCATCGATCACGACGGACTGAGTTCGGACGAGATCGCGATCCTCAGTTTCACCAACGACGTCGTTCGTGAGCTTGCGGGCCGTGTGTCCTGTCTCGTCGACGTCCACGTCCGACCTACAACGATTGACGGCCTCGCGGGCCGCGTCGTGGCGCGCGTCGATGGCGACGTTCCCGTCGGTTTCGATTCCACGATGCGTCGGGCGATCGACATCCTCGAAAACGGCCTGGTGCGGAACCAACTCGCGGAGATTCGCCACGTGATCGTCGACGAGATTCAGGACCTTTTGGAGTTGCGGCAGGAGTTCGTCCACGCGCTCATACGCCACGTCGGTTCCGGGTTCACGGCGCTCGGTGACAGCGCCCAAGGTATCTACGGGTTCTCGAGGTCCGTCACAAGGCGTCCCCGGGCCGACAGCGTCGAAGCGATGTGCGCCGCGTTTCCGGAGGCCGTGCGAGTTGAGTTGACAGGCGAGCACCGCAGCCGGCGTAGCGGCGCCTCCCCGGTGCTCGACCTTCGTGGAATGGTGGAGTTTGACCATCCGGAGGCGTACGTAGAGCTACGTCGTCGCCTTCGCGAGTGCGAACAACTCCGCTTCGACGATCTCGCGCTAATCCTTCATCGTACGACCGGCTCGACCGGAGTGTTGTGCCGCAACAACGGCGAGGTCCTGCTTCTCGCGGATCGGCTCTCGTCAATCGGAGTGAAACACCGTGTACGTCATGGCGCAACGTCGCGAACGGCCCCCCGGTGGGTCGCGCGAGTGCTCTCGCGAGCCGATGATGACGCGCTGACCCGGCGTCGCTTTGAGGAACTGGCAGGTGACGTTTCCGCGGATAAGGCCGCCGACGCTTGGCGAGCGATGCGCCGAATAGCCGGGGACCGTGACGGCCGAGTCAGGCTCGGAGATCTGAGGAGCCGCGTCGAACGTTTGGAGCCGGTCGACCTCGACGGCGTTCCATCGGTGCCCGTGCTCTCGACAGTCCACCGATCAAAAGGTCTCCAATACGAAACGTGTGTGATCTTGGAGCCGTCAGACGTCGCGCTGGAGGACCAGCCCGATGAGGCACGCATCCTCTTTGTTGCTATGACTCGTGCGCGGAATGCAACGCTCTGCCTGAAGCGTGAACCGTCATCGAACGGCCGCCTGACTCAGCGACGACAGCGGTGGCACTTGCTGACCTGGAAGGGCAGCGGCGTGCTCGGCGTCGAACTGCGCTCCGGGGACACCTCAGACGAACTTGAAGAGGGTGCTCCCGGTATGTCTGCTGAATCGCAGCGTCGGCTCGCCGACATTGAGACCGGGGAGGCTGTCGAACTCGTGCGGTCGGATAGTGCGTTCGACATCGTTCACCGAGATACCGTGATCGGCCGCACGTCGCCATCGTTCGACTCATTTGGGTCCAACTTGCCGCAAAGGATCACCGGGGCCAGGGTCGATCGAGTTCGCACGGCGGCCGGAGATCCACGCTTGACCGAGCGCCTGGGATTGGGTGCTGGCGGGTTCTGGCTCGTTCCTGAACTCATTGGGATGGCTCGACCCGTCTGGAGCGAATCAGATGACTAGCCCTGCGGACCACTACGACCTACGGCGACATCTAGTCGACGATCTCGCTCGCGACCTGGTCGGTCCACACGCCGACGACGAAATCATTCGTGACGCGCCGCTCGACGCTTACCTCGCCGGCGTCCTCTACCCAGAGGACGCCGGAGACGTCGGTGGAGAAGATGAGCGGGACCTCCCGGACGACGACGCAGACGGGCTCGCCCCACCAGAGCGAACGACGCCCCTCTCATCCACGAGGTACCCGTCCTCGTTGGCGCTCAGCTTCAGCGTGGATACGAGTGTTGCGAGGACCGTCAACGTGCGCGCGTCGGCCGCGCGGTACTTGCCGCTGGATGACCAGGGTCTGCCCCTCTCCGAACGAGCGGTGGCCGATCGCGATCGACTGGATCTTCTCGCCGGAAGGTGGAAGCGCTCGGCCCTTGAGATCTCGCCGGTCGACATCGACGTAGCCAACGGCGGTGTCACACGCCATTGGTTGGTCCCTGGGGTCCTGCGCCTCTTCGTCCGCGTGCGACCGCTCGCCGACCACGTCGCGTCGGTCACTCTTGCAATCGTCAACGGCGCTGACGGCGGCGCACGCGTCAGAGACCTCAGCGCGCTCTTCCAATGCGGCATCGAGGTGGACGCGCTCGGCGCGCCCGCGTTTGTTGCACGGCCGTCCACGGCTGCGTCGGGACTGGATGACGACGACCTCGCGAGCTACGACCTGCTGTACCGCCACGCGCAGGCCTTCGCAGTCGGGCATGGGTGCGCGGCGCAGTGGGAGGGAGACGCACACGACCGCAAAACGAAGCTCGCGACGACGGTGATCCCGGAAGCCCGCGTGCGTGTCGCCGAGAGCAACGATGGAATCGAGGCTCCGGTCTTCTCGCTGGCACGTGTCGGCAGCATGCCTCGCGCGGAGCTGATCCGAGGGCTACTGCAGTTTTGCGATGACTACGGCGCCTGGATCCAACGCCTGAGCGACGACGCCGAAGCGCTCGAGTCGGAGGACTTGCGGCGAACGGCGGCACGCCACCTGGCGCAGTGTGCTGAGACGCGGAGTCGAATGCGCGATGGCGTCGCGCTGCTCGAGGAAGACTCGCGCGCGCTGGAGGCATTTCGTCTCATGCACGACGCGATGCTGCAGCAGCGCGCGCGTACGGAGTGGCTGCGGTCCGGCTCCGGCGAGCTTGAGCTCGACGAGAAGCATGCCTGGCGGCCGTTCCAGCTGGCCTTCATTCTGCTGTGCCTGCGGTCGACAGCGGACCCGGAACACCCCGACCGTGAAACTGCTGATCTCCTGTGGTTCCCGACCGGTGGCGGTAAGACGGAGGCCTACCTCGGACTGATTGCGTTCGCGATCTTCTACCGCAGGCTGACAACCGGAGCGGGCGGCGTAACCGTGCTGATGCGGTACACGCTACGACTGCTGACCATCCAGCAGTTCGCACGAGCGACGTTGTTGATCTGCTGCTGCGAGCACCTCCGGCGTGACCGTGATGACCTAGGTGACGATCCGATCTCCATCGGGCTCTGGGTCGGGCAAGCTGGCACACCGAACACGCGCGACGACGCCAAGCGCGCGCTCAAGCGACTCGCTAAGGGCACCGCGCCTGCCAAGGGCAACCCTCAGCAGCTCTCTTCGTGTCCCTGGTGCGGACATCGCCTCGACAGCACGCACTACTGGATGGGCGACTATCCGCCGCGGCTCGTCACCGGATGCCGCCGCGCAGGGTGTGAGTTCAGCAAGGGCTTGCCGGTCTATCTGATTGACGAAGACCTCTACGACTATCGCCCATCCCTCGTAATCGCAACGGCCGACAAGTTCGCCTCGATGCCGTGGCGTGATGAGTGCCGAAGCCTCTTTAACCTCGGTGAGGCAGAGCCGCCTCCGTCACTGATCGTCCAGGACGAGCTCCATCTCATCTCAGGGCCGCTGGGGACGCTCGCCGGCCTTTACGAGACTGCTGTCGATCTACTCTGTCGCCACGAAGGCCCTAGCCCAAAGGTCATCGCGAGCACAGCCACAATCCGTCGAGCGACAGGACAGACGCGCGCTCTGTTCAACAAACAAATGGCGCAGTTTCCGCCGGCCGGTCTCGATGCTCGCGATTCGTACTTCGCCGTTGAGGCAGCGCCGGAAAAACGCGGAGACCGCATGTACGTGGGGCTGCTTGCGCCAGCGGCCAGTCACGCGACGCTCATGATCCGCACGTACGCCCGGCTGCTCCAGGCAGCAAAGGACACTCCGGCGTCGGATGAAGTGCGCGACGCGTACTGGACGTTGCTCGGCTACTTCAACAGCCTTCGCGTACTCGGTGGCGCACGCATGCAGGTGCAAGACGATGTCGTGGATCGACTCCGCCTGATCGCCGCCTCAGGTGAGGCTCGGGACACGACCGACTCTGAGTCGATCATCGAGATGACGAGCCGTATCGACTCGGGGGACATACCACGTCACCTCGCCTTGATGGAACGTGCGGTTCCGCACGCCGTCGACGTCGTCCTGGCTACGAACATGATCTCGGTTGGTGTGGACATCGACCGCCTCGGACTGATGGCCGTGATGGGTCAACCACAGTCGACCTCGGAGTACATCCAGGCCACAAGCCGCGTCGGTCGAAAACATCCCGGGCTTGTGACGGTGCTGTACAACGGCGCCAGATCACGGGATCGCTCTCACTACGAGTCATTCGCCGACTACCACGGTGCGCTGTATCGACAGGTCGAATCGACGAGCGTCACGCCGTTTTCGTCGCGTGCTCGAGACCGAGCCCTGCACGCGGTGGTCATCGCAGTCAGCCGTCTCACGATCAGCGGCCTCGGTGGCAACGCCGGGGCGTCAGCGGTCAACGATCACGTCGCTGAGGTTCGGGCAATCAGAGATGCCATCGTGAGCCGCGTTGAGACAGCGGCGAACGACGAGGCGTCGCGAACCAGGGAGGAGCTAGACGGAGTGATCGACCTATGGTGCGCGCGCGCCCTAGAGATCCGTGATCTCGTCTATTCCGACTGGGAGAAGCCCACCCGTTCGCTCCTCGTCGACGCAGCGAACTCCGACGATTCATCCGGCGCCTATCCGACGCTCTTTTCGTTGAGAGACGTCGACGTTGAGTCGCGCCTCGAGTTGGTGCGTCGATGACCAACCTCGGAAGCGTCCGGCGATCTCAGGTAGTCACAACGTACGGTCCTGGAGCGCTGATCGCGGTCGACGACGAGTCGTTCATGGTCGCGGGTATCGATCGCTGGGACATCGTTGACGCCGATGTGATCCCAGAACGCCGGCTCGAGCGTCAGCTCCACGTCCACTCGCTCTACCTGCCACCAGCGCAGACGGAGAACTTTGCGGCTCCCCGAGGTCTACCCGTCATCCGGTTCCCACTGATGCACTCCTGCCCCGAGTGCCGACGATTGGATTGGTATTGGAAGCTCGCCGATGGAGACCGCAACGTCTGTGCACGTTGTGATCGACCGCTTGTGCCATCTCGATTCGTCGTCGCCTGCGATTCGGGGCACATCGACGATTTCCCTTATGCGCGATGGGCACACGGCGGTCGCGTCCCTGAAGGCGATCACCGGCTCGAACTCGTCACCAGGGGCGCATCCGCATCTCTGCGGGACATCGTGGTGAGTTGCTCATGCGGAGCCCGCGAGACGCTGGACGGTGCGTTCGACCGGCGGAAGATCGCGGCGATCACCTCGTGCCAGGGCCGCCGGCCTTGGCTCGGTGATCAGGAAGATTGCGGTGCGAGCGTCCGGACGCTCCAGCGCGGTGCCTCCAACGTGTGGTTCTCGTCCGTACGAAGTGTGCTTTCCATCCCGCCGTGGTCTGACGGCGTATTCCAGTTGCTCGAACGGCACTGGCTTACGTTGCGCTCAGTGTCCGACGTAACGACGCTTCGCAACATCTTGACTGGGATGGGCGCCGCGCTCGCGGTTCATAAGTACGACGTGGAGGAGCTCATCCGTGCGGTTCTTGCGCGACAAGCTGAGGAGTCTGGCGAAGACACGCCCGCCGATAGCACGAGACTTCAGGAGCATGCCGCGTTGCTCGCCGGTCGGCCTGAAGTCGATCAGAAGCAGCAGTTCGTCGCGGAGCCGTTCCCTGTTCCCGAGCGCCTCACGAGCTATTTCGATCACGCAGTGGCGGTCCCACGACTGCGCGAGGTGCGAGCCCTCGTCGGATTCACACGGCTTCAACCTGAGTCCGGAGAGCGAGGGGACGTCGACCGCTTGGCGCCGCTGACTAAGACCGATGCGACGTGGCTGCCTGCGATCGAAGTGCGCGGTGAGGGAGTCCTCCTCGAGCTCAGTCGGGAACGGCTGGAGCACTGGGAGTTCCTGGACGAAGTCCAGGAACGTGTTCGGATGCTCGACGCGAGCAACCGGCGCCGCGCATCGGAGCGAAACCTTCCTGAACCCGAACCCCTTCGACCGAGGTTCGTGCTGGTCCACTCCCTGGCCCACGCGGTCATCGAGCAACTGAGTCTCGATGCGGGGTATCCAGCGGCGTCCCTTCGCGAGCGCTTGTACGTGAGTGATGAGGCCGCTGGCCTGCTGATCTACACCGCGACGTCGGATTCGGCAGGGAGCCTGGGCGGCCTGATCGCGCAGACGCGGGCCGATCGCCTCGCCGATGTGGTCGCCGAGGCTCTGAGCAGAGCCACCTGGTGCTCGTCGGATCCTGTTTGTATCGAGTCCACCGGGACCGGCGTCGACGCACTCAACCTCGCGGCCTGCCACGCCTGTTCCCTCCTTCCTGAGACATCGTGCGAGCACATGAACTGCTTCCTCGATCGCGCCCTCCTGATTGGCACGCCAGATCGGCGTACTGTGGGCTACTTCGCCGACCTGGCCGGGGCGTGATGCGCAATGGCGCGCATGCTTCCGCGCGAGTGCGCGCCTGACACCCCGAGTCGCGCCGAGCGGCGGCTGTTCACGGCAATCGAGTCCGAGCTCTCGGAGGCATGGGTTGCCATGCACTCACTTGGCATTGCCCGGCACGGGCGAAAGCCCTGGGCGGAGGCGGACTTCGTACTCATTGGCCCGGGAGGAGTCTTCGTCGTCGAGGTCAAGGGCGGCTCGATCCGCCGCCAGGGCCGGCGCTGGACGACGAACGGAAAGCTGCTCAAGCAAAGCCCGATCGACCAAGCGGCCGGCGCAGCCGCAGCGCTGTACGCAGACCTGAGCGGCGAACTTGACTGTGTGCGCGCGACCGCTGTCGGTCATGCGGTCTGCTTCCCGGATGTGGTGTTCGACGTAGGTGGCGCGGACGTTGACGCCGACCTCGTGTACCACGCAGATGACGTCCGGGCCGGATTCGACACGTACGTCGAGCGGGTCGTCGGCCATTGGCACCGGCGGCTAGCGAGCATGAAGGGCGCGCCACCCCGGCCACTGTCCCCAACGGATATCCAACGGGTCGTGGACTCACTCGCGCCTGACTTCGACCTCGCGATGTCGCTCCGAGCCACGGCGTCGGGCGTCGGACGAGATCTCGTGCGGTTGACCGCCGAGCAGGTCGCCCACTTCTCTGGTTTCGACGACAACCCGCGGGTGATGGTTCGCGGCGGAGCAGGAACCGGGAAGACCCTCCTGGCTATTGCAGACGCTGAGCGAGCAGCGGCCGCCGGCGTTCGAGTGCTCTTCGTATGTCAATCAAATCCGCTCCGCGATCGACTCCGCGAGCAGCTCGCCGACCGCCCCGGAGTTGATGTCTTCGGATTCCAAGAGCTGTGCGGAATGCTCATCTCGCAGAGCGGTGTCGCGGAGCCTCCTCGCCCTGCCAGGACAACTGACGAGTACTTCGACGTGCTCCGCCCTACCGTCGCAATGGAAGGCTGGGCCGAACTCACCGACCCGCCTGAATGGGACCTGCTGGTGGTCGACGAGGCTCAAGACCTGTTGACAGGACCCGCGTCCGAGCTCCTTGAGCTATTGGTGCGCGGCGGATGGCAGGAGGGTCGCTGGCGCATCTTCTATGACCCAGTCCAGGACCTCTTTGGAGCGAGCCACACGGAAGTCGTGCAGCGCGTCGGCGAGCGCGGGTTCCGCGTGCGACTCACCATCAACTGTAGAAATAGCGCACCGATCGCGCGTGATACGGCCATCGCTACCAGCAGTCCTCTTGTGGAGACCCTGCCGGTCGAAGGCCCGGAGCCGACCTGGGTTCGATACCGCGACGAAGCCGAACAGAGGAAACAAGTCGGCGTTCAGCTCCGCACGTGGATCGACGGAGGCATCGATGTGTCCGACATCGCGATCCTGTCGGTCGCGCGCCGCGAGAACTCGGTGTTGGCCGAAGGGCTGCCACCGGGCGTTCCCGCACAGCTGGTGGACGGCCCAGTCATCGCGACACGACGATCACGCCGCGAGATCCAGTTCTGCACAGTCGCATCGTTCAAAGGCCTCGAGGCCGATGCTGTCCTTCTGCTGGACGCGCCTTACCTCGGTCGACGCGAGATGGCGGGTCCCATCTACGTTGGAATGACGCGTGCGAGAGCCTTGCTAACGGTCCTTCGTCATGAGCGATTCGATGACGACTGGACGAGACTCGAGCAGGAGTTCGGACGGAGGCTTGTCGAGGGATGACCGCAGCTGAGTCAAACGCCGGCGCGGCCGGTACGGTGCAGCCGGTGAAGTACACGTTCGTGGACGTGTTCGCCGGGTGCGGCGGCATGACCCAGGGTCTTGTCCAGACCGAGCGGTTTACGCCGATCGCGGCAGTCGAGTTCGACGCCGATGCTGCCGCCACATACGGCGAGAACTTCGGCAAGGACCACGTTCGCAACGAGCCCATCGAAGACGTAAAGGAGCTTCCTAAGGCCCACGTCTTGGTCGGCGGTCCGCCGTGCCAGGGCTTCTCGACGCTGAACCGAACGCGCCAGACGGTCGAGAGTCGTGCGCTCTGGGCGGAATACTTGCGCGTGCTCGAGCTGGTGGACGCCTCTGTGTTCGTGATGGAGAACGTTCCACAACTCCTCAAGTCAAAGGAGTACGAGGCGTTCAAGGCTCTAGCGATCGTCGCTGGCTACGAGGTGGAGGACAAGGTTCTCAACGCGGCGGACTTCGGCGTTCCACAGCGCCGCCGGCGCGCGTTCGTCGTCGGAAGTCGTATCGGCAAAGTGGCCTGGCCTGCACCGACACATGCCGCGCCGACGAACCTCAAGCTCGGCGAACAACCGTGGGTGACCTTTAAGGAAGCCGTGAAGGGGATTCCGCTCCAGCCAGACGGCAAACGATGGCACCGCGCTCGGAACAGCAAACCGGAAATGGTGCGTCGCTATGCCGCTGTGCCGGCAGACGGCGGCGATCGCTTCCAGATGCAGAAGGCACTGGATGCTGAGGGTCTCAACCACCTGGTGCCGCCATGCTGGCGGAAGAAGACGAGCGGGACCGCGGACGCAGGTGGTCGCCTGTGGTGGGACAAGCCCTCGACCACGATCCGGTGCGAGTTCTACAAGCCGGAGAAGGGGCGCTACTTGCACCCCAGCCAGAACCGCCCCATCACCGTCCGAGAAGCAGCGCGCTTGATGAGTTTTCCTGACGACTTCGTGCTTCCCGAGGACCAAACCTTGACCGCCATCGGGCGGCAGGTCGGCAACGCTGTGCCACCGGACCTCGCAGCTGCGGTGGCGCGGTCGATCGCTGCAGCTATCGACGCATCTGAGGCGAACGCGGTAGTCGAGACTGAGGAGCGAGAAGCCGCATGAGCTCGCGCCCGCGGGCGGTGCCGACAAGTGAGCACGCAACGCGGACCATGCGCGCGAATCGCGGACGGGATACGTCCCCTGAGATCCGCATTCGCCGTCTGTTGCATGCGCGCGGATTCCGCTACCGCGTTAACCACCGGCTGGATCTTCCGGAAGGTCGGGTACGTCCGGACATCGTATTTACGCGGCAGCGCGTCGCAGTGTTCATTGACGGCTGCTTTTGGCACGGCTGTCCGACGCACATGTCGTGGCCGAAGGGCAACGCCGAGTTCTGGGCGGCGAAAATCGCCCAGAACCGCGAGCGAGACGCAAGGCAAGACAGATGGCTGCGCGATGCCGGCTGGACGGTTGTGCGCGTTTGGGAGCACGAGGCCGCCGCTTCGGTGGTCGATCGGGTGGTGCGTAGCCACGTCGAATGCAGCGAACGAGTCGGGTAGACGAACAAACATGGCTGGCGCGTGTCGCTACCGGTCGACGCCGTCGGCCCGCTCGATCTCGTGAAGTGTCCGCGGGTCCAGAGTCGGGAGGACGGATGGCACCGGCAGACGGTCGCGTTCGCGCAGCACCTGCGAGATCAGATGCGTGAGGTCGCTTGCTGGTTCCAAGCCGGTGACCCGCATCCGAATATGACCCGCGAGCGCGAGTGCGGCCTCCAGAGGCTGCGTCTCACCGGCGGGCATCACACGGAGGGTCGCCTCGCACGCTGCGATGTAGTTGATGACCCGTCGCTCGAACAACCCCATAGCCGCCGCGATGCGTTCGTTGGGCAAGACGAGGTCTGACTGCTCGTAGTAAGCCTCGGCGTCCTCGATGGCATGCCGCAGGTCATTGAACGCCAACCACGCTGTCGCTCTCAGTGCAGGGCCCGGCAGCTCGACTGAGAGCCGCGCGAACGCAAGGCATGGGAGAAATGTCTCTGGCGGAAGTTCGGGGAACCACGCAACTGCCTGGTGAAACACCGGGAAGTTCTCCCGTAGGACGGCCGAAGGGAGATCCGCGACGACTCCGTCACGCTCGCGTACCGATATCTGAAAGCGAGTGACTCCCGACAGCAGCTTGTATGCCTGCATCGTCGCGAGAAAGCACGGGTTCGCACGATGAGGGTGCAAGTCGTCGAGCGTCACTCGCAACGTATGACGTTGTCGGTCAAACGACCAGACCTGAAGCCCGGCATGTCCAAACCGCTGACGGGCTTGCGACAGCGCCTCGGCGGTGGTTTCAGCGGCGCCGGGGCGGATGCGGTGCGCTCTTGCAACTGGCTCGAGGTGCGACTTGGCGAGCGCGAGCTCGAGCCCCGCAATCTGCGCCTCGGCTCGCGACCTCGCGACTCTCAGCTCCTCAAGGTGGACCTCCACGCCTTCGCCTACCACCACTCCGCCCGTGAGCGGACTCATATGCGCCTGCTCGTGGGCATCGGCATTGCGGAGATGAGGCAACACCACCGATGCCAGTTGAGCGGGTACGGGCAATCCGGCCGCGATCAATCGTTCGCGCAACTCGCGGAGCATCGGCGGGCTGCCGGTCGCGCCGTGGAGCTGGAGGAGCGTCCACGCCCAGGGTCGGACTTGCCCTTCTACGAAGATGCGGTACGCCGACACCTCGGCGAGCGCGGCCGACTCCGCGTCTGCGGCGGCTCGCCCGGCCTCGGTAGTGCGCAACCGCCGCTGCGACGCAAGTCTTGACGGTGCCTGGCTGCGCAGGTAAGCGAGCGCGGTTGCGACATCTTGAGGGTCGGATGCGGCTCGATCGCAAAGCGCCCAATACGCAGTGTTCGCGATCGCCCATGCTGACAGCGGTCTCGCGACGCTAAGGATCTCTAGCAGCGGTCCGAGGACAACAAACACATCCACTGAGCGCTCTGTGATCGACGAGCAGGCGCGAGCGCTAGCGGTTGCAAGCTCGTCCAACCGAGAGCGGTACTGCGCGATCAGCCTCGCGTCGCTTGCGTGCCCGCTCGCGTCAACGAGCGTTCGATGAGCAACGCCAAATACGATGCTCACCGGGTCGTCGACGGGCGCGGGGTGTCGCGCGTGAGCTGGGAACCGAAGAGCATCCGGAGCTGACCCATTTAGGCCGCCGCGCATCCAAGCGGCCAGCTCATCACACCATCGCGTGAGTTCCGCGACCGCCACCACGACGGTGAGCGAACTCTCGCCCGGGCGATGCGGGGCGAAGGCCTGCATCTGCCACATCATCCGCTGGACCCCGGTTGCGAGTTCTACGATCCGAGTGGCCCGCGGGCGGAGTTGGCGAGCGATCGCGACCCCTTCCACGTCGCGGGCCGTGGCGAAGTCTCGATACAGGGCGTTGAGCTGAGACGCTGCGTATGGAAGGTCAGCCTCCGTCAGGATGGCTTCCCACTGAGAGGCCGTGACGGGAACTGACGGCGGCGGAGGAGCTCGCAGCTGAACGGAAGCGCTTTCGAGGCCGTCGGCTGAGTGCGCGAGAGCCTTAGATAGCGGACTTCCGCTATGCGCGCTGGACATCAAGAGTCAGATCGGCGACCGCAAGCGAATCGATGCCCTTGCACGCGCGAACTGAGTGGGCCTTCGTTCACCGTTTCTCGCGCCAACGCCGAAGAACCTCCGACTCGTCGAGCCCAACTCGCCCTACTCCATGAGCAAAGTCTGTTTCGAGGCGTTGAGCGTGATCACGCCGCAGTTGCGCGACGTACTCGAATTCACCTTCGCCGACGCTTTCAAACACGATGCGGTCCCCATTCGCCGTTGCCGCGACCGCGCGGAGGAGCGTGTCTGGCGCGAACTCCACGAGCCGCGCGCGGTAGAGGTCGAGGCTGATCGCCAGCGCTTGATCAGCGCCGTCCACATGGAGGAGAAGATCTTGCTTCGCATCGCGCCCCACTTTCTTAGCCGGCAAGAGTGGGAAGGCGCGTGGCTCGTCGATCCGCACGCTGTGACAAACGGGCTGGACGCACACCCACCATTCATCGTCGTGCCGGACCACCGTCCCCAGAGTCAGGCGCGGCATGCGCGCCGAATCGGTTCGCAAGGACATGGCTCGTCCGAACAGCGAGTCTGCGGCATACGCGCTATCCACGTCGCCCGTGAACAACCGCGTCATGCTGGTCTTCTCGTTACCGAGCTTCGGCCTGTTCATCGACTGGTATGCGTCAGTCTTGGAAACCTCTTCCATGAATCCGTGCTTGACGGTGCCGTGCTCAAGGGCACGGATCACGATGCTGGCCGGTAGCTCGTGAGGTTGGTTCTCCGTGACGTACGCGCGGACGACGTCAAAGCCTGTGGCCTGAGCTACTAGGTCGTCGTCCTCGACGACGGTCCGGAGTTCGGCTCCGACCAAGTCGAGAAGCTGGTCCGCTGAATCGTCCGGATCTGGAAGGAGGATGCGGTTGCCAAGGAAACCTAGGTCAAGGTCCGAGCTTAGGAGAGCGAGAACCCGCGGTGTAGAGGCCCTGATCGCGCCAATGACCGCAACTGTCGCGCTCGGAACGATCCCTGCCGTCATACGGCCGAAGTCCGAGATCAACTGGGGAGCGAGGGAGGCCTCGTCCTTGATGCGCGCTGTCGCAGAACCATCAAGCTGCGACCCCGACTTCGCGTAGATCTCGATCACCAGGTCGCTAGCCACGACTCGAAACGGATCGGTGGTCACACCGCCGAGTCGTTCCTTCACGCGCTGCGCTACCTCGTCGAGAGCGTCGTCGTACGTGTATACGGCAACCAGACGCAGCCCCGGCCTCTCAGCGAGTTTCGCGAGGATGGAGAGTGCATGTTCGCCGTCGTCACCAAGGTGCCAATCGAGGATGACAATGTCGGTTCGCGCAGCCGCTGGCATGACGACCTCCACGTGTTTGTCATCGGGTGGGTCCGGGCGCATCACCCCGCAAACGAGACCTCGCTTTGCAAACTCCTCTACGAGCACTTCGGCATCAAGGCTCGCTTGAGAACTCTGCGTTGGCTCCTCATCGCCCTCACTGGTTTCTCCCCCGGCGTCGAGTGCGCCCTCTAGCGCCTCGGGGTCAGGCGCGACTACATCGGACACCACGATCGGGTGACCGTAGAACGCTTGGTCGTCGATCACCAATACAGACTGGAGAAAACGCTCAACAGGTCCGCGACACAGCTCGGTGAACTCAGACATCGTCAAGATCCCCGGTGTCGGGTTGAATACGAAACGCGCTGCGCCCGTCCACGTCGATAACGTCGATGGCAAAGTCGTGACTCCGAAGTGACTCGCGCACCACGTACAGACCTGTGCCCTGGCCGCCTGGTTTCCGGGAGAACCCGAGTTCGAATATCCGCTCGCGGTCCTGGCCGCGGATACGCGGCCCTGAGTTGCTCACTGTCATAGCGGAGCCTTCTGCGTCGAGCCGGATCCACCGCGGACGTTCGCCTTCTCGCGCCCAGAACATTGCGTTGTCCACAAGGGCAACGAACGTGGGGTAGATCGTTGAGCGGTATCCGACAACTTCGTGCGTCGCGAAGGCAGAGGTCACCTCTAGCGCGATGTTGTTATGGGGGGCGCGCTCATCAATCAGGCGCGCTCCGAACAGCTGCTGAACGTAGTCGGCGATCTCGCTTCCACGTATCCGCGAGCGTCGGCGGTTCAGCCGGCGTTGCAGCGGTGCAAGAAGGCGTAGATACCCTTCGAGATGCTCGAATCCTGTCCGGAGATCCTGGTAGGGCTGCCGGAGCCCCTCATTCCTGTCCGCCCACGGCTTGAGCCGGCGGAGCGCGCTTCGGACGGCACCCACTGAGGCGTTGAACTCGTGGCCCACGATTTGGATGCCCATTCCAAGCTGCGCAAGCTCAAGCTCGGCGGCTCCCCGCTCGCGGAGCGTGAGGAGCTCCTCCTCGATAGCGTCGAGCGCCTCCAGTTCCGACACTGTGACCCCTGATGCGTCGCGAACGCTACTCACGGCGCGGAGCTGCGCAGTGAGCGCCGCCAGGCTGTCAATCTCCCTCGTCGCAACCTCCGAGATCGGCCGCTCGGCCCCTTCCAAGCGTTCTGGTAGGTCACCGTTTACACCGTCGATGACCAGCCCGGCGACTGACCGTTCGATTGCATCGTCCAGCGCCTGCGTCCCCGCGGTGATGAGTCGCGAAGTATTGGCCTCGACTTCGGTCACGGCCTCTCGGACTGCGGTCGCTTCGATTGCGAGATTCTCTCGTGCTCTCGTTGCAGCATCGTCGAGCAACGCGCGCAGCCGCTGTGCTGACGAAGGCGGAGCATTCCGCTTTGCAAACTCAGCTACAACGAGATCGCTAACTTCACGTGCGGCCCGCGGTAGCAACTTAGTGTTGACCGCCTCGACTGCCGCCTCGTAGTACGTCCAAGCGGTGCGAAGGTCGCTATCCAGGCCGAACCCTCGAGGACGGTCGATGCGGTATGCCGCGCCAATCCGCGCAAGCGACGAGTGTGCGTCACGTTCGGCGACGATCACGTCTTCCGGTGAATCAGCGTCCGCGACGCTGGACCTCAGAGACGAAATGACGCGCTCGATCTCGACTTCGGGGTCGCCGGCATCGATCTTGTCGATGAGCCGCTGCAATCGTGCCCCGTAACGGTCTCGCTCCTTTCGCGCACGTGCGGCTCGCTCACGTCGGGCGCGTGCCTTTCTCTCAAGATCTTCCTTCGTCCGGAGGAACGCCTCCGAGTGGACTCCACCCTCTTGGAAGAACTCGGGCACGATGCCCGTGTAGAAGAAGTAGCGGAGCAAGTCACGAAGCTGGCGGTAAGCGCGGTTGTCGCGGAAGCCTTCGCGCCCGGCCTTCTCCTCGAGGCCGCGATTGGCCTCGCCGTCGAGTGACACTTCGCCGAACATTCGCCGGTGCGATAGGTACGCACGGCCCGCGTGCTTGCTGCGCTCTTGCTCAATCTCGAGCCAGTCGTTCTCGGGGCGCCCGTACGGCAGTATCCGGATGCCGTCGCGGTACACATAGAGGCCTCCGAGTTTCGTCAGCTTTCTGCGGAGCGCAACGAGGTCCGCGCTCGACATCCGCGATTCCGCCTCTTCTGGTTGGACGAGCGCGAGACTCAGTCCAAACGGGCCGCAGTCGAGGTCGCGTCCGTCTGCTCCGGGCCAGGCGAGCCGGTATTCGATTGGCTCCCGCCCGTAGATGCTTACCTGGCCCTCGAACGTTCCATCGTTCCTGAACCTGCCCTCGATCCGATGATCTGCCTGTTCGAACTCTTCTGCTGTAAAGAAGGCACCCGGGCCGAGTAGATCGTCCGCGGCGTCGCGGTTGTGATCGCGGAAGTGGGTCTCGATCGTTGGACCGGGACTGTCTGGCAACATCGTGGCGCTGAAGCCGATCAGCGTCGCAACTAGATCGGGCGCGCGGTCATTGCGCTTTTGATCGAGACCCGCCGCGAGGGAATCGTCGGTCGGCTTGACGTAGAAATGAGTGCCGTGACCGTCGCGCGCGAGCGACGGTCCGCCGAGTCGGCGCTCCTGCGCACTTGGATCGACGGCAAAGCCCTCGAGGTCCTTCCGGATCTTGTTCACCAAGTCGCGGTCGGCATCGTCCGTCAGGCCGTCCAGATTCTTGGCGAAGGACTGGACGAGACGACGGATGCTAGCCCCGTCTGGAACCTCAGGGCCTAGCCGTTCGACGGGTATCTCAATCTGATCGAGATTGATCGCGGGCAGTTCGAAGAGACCCCAGTGCAGAAACGCCGCGTACACGGGCGTCGGGTCCTCCTCGTCAGTAAGCGGACGGGTGAGTACGAGCAACGCTGGTCCGATCGACGCGACCGCGAGACGACCGATCCCCTTTTCGCCGAGTACCGGTCGCTCTAGGAAGCCGTCTCGCGCAGTCGGGCGGCTTGCCTGCCCTCGTACCTTGCTTTCCGTTCCTAGGACGAGCCAACGATCGGTAAAGGCTTTACCGGTCATTCCGACGCCGTCATCGCGTAGGACGAACAGATCCTCGTCGCGTAGGTAGTCGACGTCGACGCGTTCGGCATACGCGTCATGCGCGTTCTTGAACAGTTCGCTGATTGCCGTCGGGATTCCCGCGATCTGCTGACGGCCGAGGAGATCTACAGTGCGTGCGCGTGCGCGAAAGTTCGCCATGACGGAGTTTTTCGGCTGGTGGGCATAGGACCGCCGGTGCATCATCCCTACATGCGCGGCTGTCAACCACCAAGGCTGAGACGCGGGCGGGCCGCGCGCCAACCTTGACGGACGAACGCGTGCGCGACAGGTTCAAGGCCGGTAGCGAGCTTAGTTGCGTCGGTGAGGACGCCACGAGCTAGTCAAAGGGAGCTCAAGCAGCAAGACTTAGCACGCTAAGTCTTGTTCCTAAACGTGTTCTCTAAATGTCCCAGCAGAGAACATTGTTCCCGAATCGGACAAAGCAACGGGATCGAAAAGCCCTTAAAATGGGCCTACTTGATCCAACGTGAGCTAACGGAAGCTGCCTCGGGCCGCTACGGAACCGAAGGTCAAAGGTTCGAATCCTTTCGGGCGCGCTAAAAGACCTGCAAATGCAGGTCTTTTTCGTTGGCAGTCAAGTCGCGTGATGTGGTGTAGCTCGTCGGGGACGACGGCAGCGGCTCAGGCTGCGGCGGGGAGCGGCGCCTCCTCGGCGAGTTGAGAGGGAGAGTCCTCGAGCACCGGGCTGGCGTAGAGGAGCTGCATGGACTCTTCGGAGAGGTAGCGGCGGCAGGTCAGCCACTCGTCGTTCTGCTCGATCAGCAGCGCGCCGGCGAGGCGCAGCGCGGAGGCGTCGTTGGGGAAGATCCCGACGACATCGGAGCGACGGCCGATCTCGCGGTTGACGCGTTCGAGCGGGTTGGTGGAGCGCAGCTTGGTCCAGTGCGCGGCGGGCAACAGGTAGAAGGCGGTGAGGTCTTCCTCACCGGCTTCCAAGAGCTCGGCGACTTTCGGCGCGATCGGCTCCAGGCGGACGATGACCTCGCCGGCGCGGCGGCGGGCCTCTTCGGCGTCGGTGGCGTTGAAGACCTCACGCAGCGCCGCGGAGACGAGGCCGCGTTGGTCGCGTCGGCAGTGGCCGTGCATGTTGCGCACGAAGTGGACGGTGCAGCGCTGCCACGGTGCGTCGAGCACGCGGGCGATCGCGTGCTTCAGTCCTTCGTGGTGGTCTGAGATGACCAGTTGGACGCCGTCCAGGCCGCGGGCGCGGAGCTCGCGCAGGAACTCCGTCCAGAACGCTTCGGACTCGACCTGGCCGATGTCGATGCCGATCACCTCCCGGACGCCGTCCTGATTGACGGCGTAGGCGACGACCAGCGCCTTGGACACGACGCGTGAGCGGTCGCGGACCTTGACGTGTTTGGCGTCCAACCAGAGATACGGGTAGGCGCCCTCAAGCGGCCGGGTGCGGAACTCCTGGACGTGTTCGTCGAGGTTGCGACACAGCCGGCTGACGCGGTCCTTGCTCATGCCCTGGATGCCGAGCTGCTCGACCAACCGGTCGACCTTGCGGGTGCTGACGCCATTGACATAGGCCTCCATCACCACCGCCACGATCGCCTGCTCACACCGCCGGCGCGGCTCCAGAAACGACGGGAAGTACGACGGCCCTGACCTCGTTCTCGGGATCGCCAGCTCGATCTCACCGACCCGCGTCTCCCAGCCGCGTTCGCGATAGCCGTTGAGTTGGGTCACGCGCTCGGGCGAGCGTTCGCCGCGGCCGGCGCCGGTCAACTCCGCGACCTCGGCCTCCATCAACTCGCGCACGACCAACCCGACCGCGTCTTTGAGCAGGTCGCCGTGTTCGCCGGCCATCGCCTTCGCGACGACATCGGCAGGGGTCATCATCTGGCCTTCGGCCATCGTGGTGCTCCTTCAAATCGGACTCGTGGAAAAGCCCGACGAGCTTGAGCGCCACGGTGGTCGGACTAGCTCCGACCCGCGCGCGCTCCTACACCACTTCTACCGACGCGACCTCGTTGGCTGGAACGACGGTTGTGCGCTGACATGTTCTCTACGTGTCTTGAATGCCGCTCCCGTGCCGCGGGTCCGAGGTTCGGAGAGTGAGCATTCATCGGCTCCCACGGGCCGCGCGAAGGATGGTCCGCCTTCGGTTCCGCTGCAGCGAATCAGCCGAGGAGTCCAGGCGCGCGCCGCGGCCTGCCTCCTCCTTGGCGGCTGTGTCGATGTACAGGCTGGACAGCTCGCGACATTTGCGCACTCGCAGCGCGCGTCCCATATCGCCGTAGGTGAGCTTGCCCTGGGCGCGGGCGGCATGACTGCCTTCGGTCGTGCGACGGCGGGGGCGATGCCGCGTGTGACACCTGCTCGGCCCTCCCGGTCGGGATGCACACCAGCGCAGAAGTCGACGTTCGGTGTGTTCCTCATGCTGTTCCTGAACCGGCAGGTCTGACGTCACCCAAACCGCAGCTAACGCACAGAATCAGGCCGACTGTGCGATGAGTCGTCGAGCAACGCGGCGCCGCGCTGGGCGGTCGGGGCCGCCGAGGTGCGCCGCGTTGGTCGCGTGCGTCGCCGATCAGCGATCGTTGAGCACGTATCGCCTCTCGCAGTTGCGGGTGTGGCTGCGCTCGTTGCGGTTGATGCGGACCTTGTCGAAGCCGCTGCCGCAGTTGACGGTGGCCGGACGGCCGGCGGTGGCGATGTTGATGGCGTCGTTTCCGGAGCCGGCATCGATGTGATCGCGGCCGAAGGCGGCGTTGATCGTGTCGTTGCCGTTGTTGCCCCAGAGACGGTCGTTGCCCGGGCCACCGTTGAGGTGGTCGTTGCCCGACTGGCCGTAGGCACGGTCGTTGCCGATGCCGCCGGCGAGGCTGTCTGAGCCAAGGCCGCCATCGAGGCAGTCCGCTTCACGGCCGCCGTCGATCGAGTCCGAGCCGCCGAGGCCGAGGATCCGGTCGGCCCGGTTGGTGCCGGTGATGCGATCGGCCTTGTTGGTCCCGACCGTGACGTACTTCGGGCCCGGGCCCGAGAGGCAGGGGCTGCGGTAGCGTGCGCGGGCCTTGGCCAGCGAGATGACGGTGCCGCCGGAGGGGCCGCTGTAGGGCACGCCGACGATGACCAGGCCTTGGCCGCCTGAGGCGGAGGCTGCGATGACGCAGAGGCCGCGCGACAGGTCCAGCGTGGAGCCCGTCGGGCAGACCTGGGGCAGGCCACTGGTCGTCGGCACCGTCGGCACCGTCGGCTCGACGGCGTTGCCGGTGGCGTTGGGGTCGCAGGCACTGGACGACGACACGCGCGATTGGGCGATGACGACCTCGGCCAGCGGCGCGGTGCCGGCGACGTTGAGGACGCGGATGTGGGCGGCGCGTTGCACCAGGCCGTTGGCGTCCCTGGTCTGCTCGTTGAGCTTGACCGTGATGAGCGCCTGCAGCGGTGATCCGCTGATGGCGTCGGTGAGCGTGGTCAACGGGCCATCGAGCGTGACCGTCTGCCCGTTGATGGTCAGCCCCGTCACCTGGCTGGTGCCGGTGAGCACGGGCGTACCGTTCTTGCACGATCCGGTGGCGGCGGACTGGGCGGCGGCGACGCCGATGACGACCGTGCCGGAGGCGGTCTGCAGCGTGAGGCCCTCAACGCCGGCCATGCCGCCGACCGTCTGCTCGATCGGCCTGCCGGTGCTGGGTCGCGCGTCGACGATCGCGTACGCGCTCTTGGCGTTGACCGACGGCGCAAGGCCGACGGCGTCGGTGAGCTGGGGCAGGCCGACCGCCTGTGTCGCGCACGGGGTGTGCGACGCGGTGATCGGGTCGATCGGGGTCTGGCCTGCGACGACGGCCACGATGGCGTCGGCGCCGCAGGACCACTGCGCGGTCGCAGCTGATGCGGAGGTCGCGGCTCCGGTGAGCGCCGTTGTGGCCGCGAGCGAGAGCGCAAGCGCGAGCAGCCGTCCCGTGCCGTCCTTGAAGGGATGCATGTGCTTCTTCCTGATTGGGCGACGTTCTCGACACCTATGTCAGAAGATGCAAAAGACGGACGCGTTCGTGGGCTGAGGAGTACCCGGCCGCACAAATGGAACACCGAAGCGACGCCCAGAGTTGCGGTGTGTCGAGCGCGACTCCGTGTCGGTGCAGTTGCCGTTCAGCAGCGAGAAGTCCGATGTCGACGATGACGTGACGCTGCTCGGCACCGACGAGCGCCTGCTCGATGCCTGCGCAGGCGCCGGCGTTGCCGCGGCCCACCTACGCGACTTCCGGAGCGCTGGGTGACCTCGGCAGGGGCGGGGTGGCGCGGGCTGCGATACTCGGAGGCATGCTGATCGGCCGACGTTGACGAGTGTCCTCCGCGCCGTTGCTGGAACGCTGTTCTTCCCGCGCGGGGGCTCGTCCTTCGTCACGCGGGCGCTGGCCCGGGGACTTGCTGAAGAACGCGTCGACGTCACGCTCCTCGCCGGCTCCCGGCACGACCTCGGTGATCTCGGCGACGCGCGGGCCTTCTACGCCGGATTGCGTCTGCACGAGATCGACTTCACTCAGTCGCTTTCGACGGCCGACCCGACCGGCTGGCCGGGCCAAGGCTCTGGCACCTCGCCGATGCAGCCGTCCTACGAGGACCGTGCCGGTGCTCCCGATCGGGTGTTCGCCGCGCTGGACGACGCCGCCTGCGAGCTGCACGTCAACGCGTGGGCGCGCGCGCTGCAGGCCGGCGGCGCGGCGCGGGCGGACGTGTTGCACCTGCATCACCTCACGCCGCTGAACGGGGCAGCGGGCCGCGCCGCACCCGGTGTGCCGGTGGTGGGCCACCTGCACGGCACGGAGCTGTTGATGCTCGAGGCGATCGCCGCGGGTCCGCCGCCCGCCTGGACGCACGCGCAGCGATGGGCCGAGCGGCTGCGGGGGTGGGCCGCAGACTGCGAGCGGCTGATCGTCGCGCCCGGGAACCGCGAGCGCGCCGTCGACCTCCTTGGGCTCCCCCGCGATCGCTTCGCGACGGTGCCCAACGGCTTTGATCCGCGGCTCTTCCGTCCGCTCGAGGTCGACCGGGCGGCGGTGTGGCGTCGCGTCCTCGTGTCCGAGCCGCGCGGCTGGGGACCCGGCCAGCAGCCGGGAAGCGTCCGCTATCGCGAGGACGCAGTCGCCGCGATCGCGGGCGGGACGGTCCTGCTGGCGGTCGGCCGCTTCACCGAGGTCAAGCGGCTGCCGCTGCTGCTCGAGGCGTTCGCCGCCGTGCGATCACGCGTGAAGCAGCCGGTGTCGCTGGTGCTCGTCGGCGGCCACCCGGGGGAGTGGGAGGGCGAGCATCCGGCGGACACGATCGATCGGCTCGGCCTGGCAAACGTGTTCCTCGCAGGCTGGCACGATCACGCCGAGCTGCCCGAGCTGCTCGCCGCTGCGGATGCGCTCGTCCTGCCGTCCTATCGGGAGAGCTTTGGCCAGGTGCTTGTCGAGGCGATGGCGTGCGGCCTGCCGACGATCGCGGCGGCGTCGCCCGGTCCGGCGCACGTCGTCGAGGACGGGCAGACGGGCTGGCTGTTCGGGGTCGACGATGGCGCCGCGCTCGCCGAGATCCTCGTCGAGGTCGTTGGAGATCCCGACGAACGGATACGACGGGCCGGCCGTGCGGAGCGGGCGGCGCTGGAGCGATTCACCTGGCCGGCGGCTTGCCGGCGGCTCGGGCACGTGCTCCGGTCCGCTGCGCGCACGCCGACCGCAGACGACGTGCACATCGAGGATCTGCGCGCGCAGGCGCGCAACGCGAGCGACCGCGCCCGTCTCTACCGGTCCCGAGCGCACGGCGCCCGTCCCATGAGCCCCGCTCGCCTGCGCGAGCTCGAACGTGCGAGTGACCTCGCGCAGTCACGCCTGCAGGGAGCGCTCGACGCCGCGCACCGCGGTCGCGGCCGGCGCAGGTGAGACGTTGGGCTGAGAACAGCGCCGGCCACGACCTCCGAGATGACGGGCCCGCAACCAACGACCAGCGCGCCGCTCGCGCCCGCCACCAGGCCGTCCTGTAACCGGCGTCAGGCGCTCGGCCACACGTCGGCGCGGGTTGGGTTCAGGTCAGGGCGCCCGGGGGGAAGACATATCGTCGCGGCGTCCGTGAAGCCGCCCTCCGGCCACCTTCGGACGCGCGAGCGCTGTGCAGCCCGGGCCGCGAGGTCGGTGCAGGGAGCTCTTCGGGCTCACCGGAGTGTGCCGTCACCCATGCGAGGACGGCAGCGGTGTCTGCGCCCGCGGCGAGGATTGCCGCGCGCTCGATGACCTGACCGCCGGCGGCGTGGGGCCGCGCGAGGCGGGTCACCAACGCGCGGATCGCATCGTCGTCGATCAACCGTGACCACCCTCGTTTGCCCAGCGCTCCGTGTCCAGGCGAGCGGAGGCGCTGGGCGCTTCTCCGGAGATGACGCGCAGCGTCGGGCGTGGCTGGTGCTCGCTCGCCCACTCGGTGCCGCAGCGCCAGCAGGTGTCGCTCTGGCGGGCCATGGGTGCGCCGCACGTGTGGCAGATGCGGGGGATGTGACGGTCGTGCATGGCTCACGTCGCTTTCGGTGGTGCCTCGGCCGGCGCGGACTCGGCGGCGTCGGGCGCGTCGAGTCGGCGCTGGTCCTGGCGCGCTGCGCGCCCAAGGATGCGTAGGTGCACGTCGGTCATCTCGATGTCTCGCCGTGAGTGGGGATGGGCAGCGCGACGGCGAGTGCGACCGGCAGGCTGTCAGAGCGAGCGTCATCGCAAACCAGACGGAACCCGACGACGTGCTCGGCACGGAGAACTGGTTGAGGCGGCTCGCCGCAGTCGGGGCAGGCCACGAGGTATGCCGCGACCGCACCAGAGAAGCGCAGCCGACAGCTTGGGCAACAAACTTGGGTCATTCCCGACCTTTCGATAGAGCCCGGAAAGCGAGCGCCGCTGGCTCCCGTCTTCCGTCGAGGTGTTGCGGCTTCGTCGTGCTCGGCGCCGATCGCAACGCCCCGTCAGATGCGGGAGCGAAGCACGCGATCATCATGTGGCGTTCGGGCCTTCTGGCGCGGCGCAGCGCGTTGCTCAGCTAGCGACCTGAACCACCTCGCCCGCTGTGGTCAAGTTCTTCGTGGGGCTCAAAGCGAGCCGCTGCGGCCAAGTCCTGTACTGCGCGCGCGGCTTGCTCGGCATCGTCGTGTGTCGCGTATGACACCGATTGCGCGAGGCGCTCACCGCGGCGACCGAGGATCTCCCATTGATGCTGCCCGCGGTTGTCCTCGTAGACGAGAAACGTAAACCCCGTCGGTTCGGACACGCCCGCGGCGCGGACGTTCGCGTGTTGGGCTGGGGGGTCCGACTTTGTTGCGGTGGCCATGGCCGACCGCCTTTCTGCCCTTCTGCTGAAACCGTCGCTCGGGAAGCGAGAAGAGCGGGGCTCTCTGAGCGCACGCCCAGCGTAGCATATTCCGACTGTAGTAGTCGGAATTACGGTGACCGCGCGTTGCCGGCGACGGCGGGCGTAGGGTGGAGCCGGCGGCGTACCCGAGTTTGGCGTAGGCCTTCTGGCGCTTGGCGAACATGCGCCGCAGGACGGGGACGTCCTGATCGACGTAGTCGATGATCCGCAGTTCGCCCTGCCGCCGTCCAGAAATGTCCGGGCCAGCGTCGTCCAGGTCAGCGATCGTCCGCAGTAAGGCCGCGCGTTCGCGGCTCGACAAGCCGCTGACTCGCCCGCTGCAACTCGCCGTCGACGGACACCGTCCATGATCTTGCGGACAGATCGGACCGCGGCAGCAGCGCGAGCCGTCGGTCGCGGGGAGGCTGTGGCCCTATCGGAGTTGTAGGCGCGTCACGTCGACGGGGTACGCGTCGATGACGGACGTCAGCTCGGAGGTCATCGTGATCCACTCGCTGTCCCAGCGCTGATGAAGCCCGCGAGCCGGCACAGCTCATCGTGCACCGCCATGACGGTCAGCCGCCGGCGCTGTCCAAGCAGCGGGATGCCCCAGGCGATGTGCTCGTGGTGTGCGATGCGATTGCGCGCACCACGCTGGCCGCGTGCTCGGCATCTCTGCGATTGGGCGCGAGCGGGAGTGCTCGTGCCAGCGCGGGCTGCCACAGCAGTGAGTCGTAAATGCGCCGCGCGCGGAGCGGTTGCTTTCCGGCGAAGGAACCTCGACCGAGCAGCTTGACCCAGAAGCCGAACATCAGCGCAGCGACGAGCTTGCCTTCGACGACCTCGTCATCCACGTTTGGGTCGTCGGCGAGGCGGGGTGCATGACCCAGGGGCGCAGTGGCTCCTCACCGACGAGATCGATGACGATTTCGATCGCTGTGTCCTCGACGTCTCGGTGCGTCAGGCCGTGAGGCGACTCCAGGAAGTCAAGCGTGCGCTCATAGCCGTCCCCATCGACGAACACCGTCAGACCGGTGTGCGGCGTGATCGTGTCCATCGTCGGGATCTTCAACGTGCCGTCGAGAAGCCTTGCCGCCTCGCGCACCGCGGCGACCGGTCCTTGGAAGTCGATGTCGGCACTGGTGACCAACGCGTCGTCCTCCGCGAGATAGCTCGCGAGCTGATCGGTCCAGATCGCTACCGCTTGGCCACCGATCAGCACGACATCGCGCCGCTGGACGACATCGCGCAACTGCAAGAAGACGCGCCGCGCCTCATCCAGCGAAAGTGGCGGGACGCGGCGTGAAAGAGGGTCGCTCAGATCAGCGCGCGCGCCGACTTGACGTTCACCCGCGACTGGCCCTTGGCAAACTCGAACGCCGAGTTCTCCGACTGAACCTGAGCGCGAGACTTCGCACCCGATTCGATCGCACGCTCGTCGCGCTGACGCGCGGCCTGCTTCTCAGAGGCGCGAGCGGCGGGATCGAACTGTTTGACCGGAGAGGCCATCGCAACGGAGAGGGTAGCCTCCCGGTTATCGGCCGTCGAGCAGCCAACCCGAGAGCGGGCATCTGCATCCGCCTTCGGTTTGTTCCCAAATCTGTTCCTGAAACGGCACGCCTGACGTCACCCAACCGCAGCGAACGTGCTCTACTTGGCCCTTCCTGAGCCAGAATCACCTGGCAGGGGTGGCTACGGAACCGAAGGTCAAAGGTTCGAATCCTTTCGGGCGCGCTCAAAAGACCTGCAAGTGCAGGTCTTTTGCGTTTCGTGGCACCTGGTATGTGCTCGGACTTGTTCTCCGCGTGTCTGCGGCGCTGTACCCGCGCGATACGCCGGGGAACGAGAAGTCAATGTTCCTCGGGTTTGATCGCGTTAGGAGGACCGTCCGCCTTCGGTTCTCGCGCCTGAGCCACCGCGGCACGCGCGCTTTCCCGTGAGAGCGGCACGTTCGGCTCGGGCTCGTGTTGTCGGCCGTTGCTGGTGACTGTCCCTCGCGGCGGAGGGATGGATCTGGAAGTGTTGCCCGCGGTGCGCTCTCGGTCCGTCGTTGGCACTCGTGGAGTTCGTGGCAGCTGTCAGGCAGCCATAGCTGACTGGGGGCGACTGCGTGGCTGACCTCACGCCGGGACCTCGCGACGAACTGATAACCGACTCTTTGCGCGAAGCCCTGAACGGCTTGGCTCCGGAACTTGTCGACACGCTCGCCTTGGATGGTGCGGAAGGGCCTCGGAGGCTGTTGCTTCATCTCGCGCGCGCGGTTGAGCCTGCGCTGAGGGCGATGGGTGACACGACTGCCGCTGCGGAGTCGCAGGCGTCGGCCATCAACGCGTTGCAAGCGGCGCTGAGTGTGCCCACGAGCGAGAGCGTGGAGTTGCCGCCGAGCATCCTGCGTGCCGTCCGCCGCGAAACGTCCGGCCTTGAGCAGCCCGCGCCGGTGCCGCTGCCGCAGACGGCGTTCTCGACGAGCGATCTTCTTGTTGGTGGTGTGGGTCAGCCGAACATCGGCAACGAACTCAACGCTGAACTGCGAACGGCGACCAGCGTCGACCTCATCTGTGCGTTCGTGATCTGGTCGGGAGTCACACGCCTACGCGAGGCGATTGCGGACCTGCGAGACCGCGGCGGCAGGTTCCGTGTGATCACCACGACCTACATGGGCGCGACCGAGGCCCGTGCGGTGAACGAGCTGCACCGGCTCGGCGCCGACGTGCGGATCGCGTATGACGCGCGTACCACCAAGCTCCATGCCAAGGCGTGGTTGCTGGAACGTCCCGGTGGCTTGACGACGGCGTTCGTCGGATCGTCGAACCTGTCGCATACAGCCCTGTTCGACGGGCTGGAATGGAACGTCCGCCTTTCGAATGTCGACGTGCCGCACCTCATCGAGCGGGTGCGTGCGATGTTCGACACGCTCTGGGAGTCTGAGCACTTCGAGCCCTACGTCGCAGAAGACGAGGGCCGGTTGACCAAAGCTCTGGGAGGCCAGCGGAGGCGCGACCACGTGTCGTTCGTCGGCCTTGAGGTCCGCCCCTTCGACGAGCAGCGCCGCATCCTCGAGCGGCTGATGCTCGAGCGGGTCCGCCATGACCGGCATCGCAACCTCGTCGTCGCGGCGACAGGTACCGGCAAAACGGTGGTCGCGGGGCTGGACTACCGCCAACTGCGCGCGCACCACGGCGCTGACCTCTCGCTGCTGTTCGTGGCGCACCGTGACGCCATCCTCGAGCAGAGCCGCACGACGTTTCGTCACGTGATGCGTGACCCGGCGTTCGGCGAGATCCACGGCGGCGGGTCACGCGCCAGCGGGCGGCATGTCTTCGCGATGATCCAGTCCCTCGGCGAGGACGCGATCGCGGCGCTGGACCCGCACGCCTACGACGTCGTCATCGTCGACGAGTTCCACCACGCGAAGGCCGCGAGCTACGCGCGGCTGCTCGCGCACCTGCAGCCGAAGGAGCTGCTCGGGTTGACGGCCACACCGGAGCGGATGGACGGGCAGGACGTCACCGAATACTTCGGCGGGCGCATCGCCTACGAGCTTCGGCTCTGGGAGGCGATCGACGAAGGCTTCTTGGTGCCGTTTCAGTACTTCGGTGTCGCTGATGACGTGGATCTCCGTGACGTGACCTGGCGCCGCACGGGGTACGACCTCAGCGAGCTCAGCAACGTCTACACCGCCGATCCGTTGCGTGTCGGTCGGATCCTGCAGGCCATCAACCGCACGCACCCCGACCCGGGCGGCATGCGGGCGTTGGGTTTCTGCGTTTCCGTCGACCACGCCAGGTTCATGGCGGAGCGGTTCTCTGCTGCGGGCGTTCCGTCGGTCTCCATCGACGGTGACACCCCGCCAGACGAGCGCCAGCGCGTGCTGCAGCGTCTGGCCAAGGGCGAGCTCCGGTGCGTCTTCAGCGTCGAGGTCTTGGGAGAAGGCGTTGATGTCCCCTCGGTCGACACGGTCCTGTTGTTGCGGCCCACGGACTCCGCGACGCTGTTCACGCAGCAACTCGGCCGCGGCCTGCGGCGTGCCGAGGGCAAGAGGTACCTCACCGTTATCGATCTCATCGGCCAGCAACGCCGTGAGTTCCGCTTCGACCGCCGGCTGCGACCGCTGGTCAACCTCCAGCAGGGATCTGTGCGCGAGCAGGTCGAGCAAGGGTTTCCGTTCCTGCCGTCCGGCTGTCATATCGAGCTGGACCGCCAGGCGCGAGAAACAGTGCTCGCCAACCTGCGTGATGCAGCGCGGCTGAGCGCGTGGACGTCGCTGGTCGCCGACGCCCGGGAACTGGGCGACGTCACGATGAATGAGTACCTCCAAAAGACCGACCGCGAGGTCGGCGACCTCTACCGCGGCGCGAAGGCCAGTTGGACGCGACTTCGCCGAGAGGCGGGCCTCCTGGCCGCGCCGCCTGCGGATGACCGCGAACAATCGCTGCTGGCCGCGGTGAGGCGCATGCAACACGTCGACGATGCGGAGCGGACGGGGTTCTATGCCGACGTCCTCACCCGTGACCGCGTTCCGACGATGGGCTCGCTCACCAGCCGACAGCGGCGCATGCTGTACATGCTCCACCTGACGCTGTGGGGCGGGCGGTCGACGTTCCCCGATCTCGACGCGAGCCTGTCGGCCCTGTGGACACACACGGCCGTACGCGACGAGCTGGCCCAGCTCATGGTCACCTTGGACCGCCACAGCGAGACGACGCCGGCACCAACCGCCCTGGATCCGTCCATCCCACTAGTGACGCACGCGCGCTACAGCCGCGACGAGGTCCTCGGGGCGTTCGAGCTCGGCAGTACCGCCGAGCCGCCGCAGTTGCGCGAGGGCGTGAAGTTCGTCAAGGAAGCAGCGACGGACCTGTTCTTCGTGACGCTGCAGAAGTCCGAGCGGCAGTACTCCGCGACGACGATGTACCGCGACTACGCGATCTCACGGTCGCTGTTTCACTGGGAATCCCAAGCCACGCAGTCGGCCACGTCAGCGGCGATCAAGCGCTACGAGTCCGGCAAAGGCCCGGTGCTGCTCTTCGTTCGTGAGCGCAAGGAGACGCGTGGCGGAGTCACGATGCCCTACCAGTTCCTCGGGCGGCTGCGCTACCGCAGCTCCACGGGGTCACGCCCGGTCGCGTTCACGTGGGAGCTGCAGACACCGATGCCCGAAGCGACCTTCGAGGCGGCGCGCGCGGTCTCCGTCGCGGCGTAGGTCAACCGGCGGCGTACCCGAGTTTGGCGTAGGCCTTCTGGCGTTTGGCGAACATGCGTCGCAGGACGGGGACGTCCTGGTCGACGTGGTCGATGATCCGCAGCTCGCTCTTAGCGTTATGGGGTCGGTGCAAGCGACCCGCGTACTACACCATGGTGCCGTCCACGCGGAGCGCGAGCATCCGCGTGTCCAGCCATCCCCAACGAGACACCTACCGGGGACGCAGCCCGTCGAGCAGCATGTCGATGAGCTCGGCCAGCGCGTCGGCCGGGCTCGTCCTGGTCGAGCGGACGACCTCGGGGTCGGTGAAGCGGAGGACCACGGCGAACATGCCTTCGGCGAACACCGCGGCCGTCACCGGGCGGAGCTTCTTCGCGACGACGGCTTCCTCGATGAGCTGCTCGAGGGTGTCGCGGCCGGCGGCGATCCAGCGGTCGAAGAGCATCGCGGTCGGCGGGTGGCTGCGCACGGCGTCGAGGAACGTGGGGCCGATCGCGGCGATGTCCTCGCTCGAGGTGGTGAGCATGATGCGCACGCGGTCGACCGGGTCGTCGGCTTCGGCCCAGCTCGCTGCGGTGCGGCGGGCGCTGCGGCGCATCATCCGGTCGAGGACGAGGAGGAGGAGCTCCTCCTTGCTCGGGGCCAGTTCGTAGAGCGTGCTGCGCGAGCACTGCGCCTCGTCGGCGAGGTCTCCCATGCGCACCGAGCGGATGCCCTCGCGTCGGAAGACGCGCTCGATGACGTCGAGCACCTCCTCCTGGCGCGGGGAGAACCGTTGCTTCCCCGGGGCGAAGTTCACTGCTGTCAGGCTAGCGACAGGTGCAGCGGGAGTCGGCCGGCCGGCGGGCGCGGGCCGGCGGCCAGACGTGACGGTGATCGGAGGGCGTGCGCGCCTGCGCATCTGCTCCACCGCGTCGCGGGGCGTAACCAAATCTGTACCCTGTTACACGTCAGGAGTTGACGGCGTGCTGCCGAATCAGGGAAGAGCACGGCAAGGGAGAGCCACTCGATGCATCGCAGGACCATGCGCTGTGCCGCCGTCGCGGCGGCGCTCTTCGGGCTGAACGTGGCAGGCGCGCAGGCGCAGGACGCGCGCGTCACCGAGGAGAAGAAGGTCAACGACCGCACGGTCACCCTGACCGTCGCGACGTCCGCGTTCGCGGCGCCCACGAACGTCGACGTGATCTTCCCGACCGGGTACGACGCCGATCCGCAGAAGCGGTGGCCGGTGACCTACGTCACGGCGGGCATCATGAACAACTACGACTCCTTCCGGAAGGTCGTGAAGGGCGTCGAGCTGACCAAGGACTACCCGTCGATCATCGTCTCGCCCGACGGCAACAGCGGCTGGTGGAGCGACTGGTACAACGGCGGCGCCTTCGGCCCGCCGGCCTATGAGACCTTCGTCATCGACGAGCTGCTGCCGCTCATCGACCAGCGCTACCGGACGGTCCCGCGCCGCTCGCACCGCCTGATCGCGGGCATCTCGATGGGCGGCTACGGGACGATCATGTTCGCCGCGCGCCACCCCGACCTCTTCGCCGCCGCCTCGACGATGTCGGGCGCGGTCGACACCAACAACCCGCTGATCGGCGCGGTGCTGACGCAGAGCCCGGGCTTCGACGGCGGCGCAGCCGACGCGATCTACGGCCCGCGCAGTGAGCAGGAGGTCCGCTGGCGCGGGCACAACCCGTGGGACCTGGCCGAGAACCTCCACGACGTCGACGTCCAGGTCCGGACCGCCAACGGCACGCTGAACCCCGGCATCGGTGAGAACCCCGCGTCGGCCGACACCGCCTCCTGCGTGGTCGAGGGCGGCGTCTACATGGGCAGCGTCAGCTTCCACGAGCGCCTGGCCGCGATCGGCAAGCAGCACGTCTGGCAGGACTACGGCGCCGGCTGCCACACCGTCCCCAACTTCGTCCGGGAGATCAAGGACACGCTGGAGGTCTTCAAGCACTACCTCGCCGACCCGAGGCCCGACCCCGCGACCTTCGACTTCAAGGCGATCGAGCCGCGCTTCGACATCTGGGGCTGGCAGATCGCGGCCGACCCCAAGCGGGCGCTGCAGTTCCTGAGGGTGCAGGGCAGCCGCGACGGGGTGACCCTCACCGGGTCGGGGCGGACCGAGGTCACGTCGCCGCCGTGGTACCGCGGCCTGAAGCGCGTGGACGTCAACGGCACGCCCACGGCGCCGGACGCCGCCGGGCGCGTGCACTTCGGCGTCGACCTCGGGACGGCCGACACGACCCAGCAGTACACCGAGGGCGCGAGGGTCTCCGCCCGGACGGGCAAGGTCGCGCTCGCGCCGCACGCCGTGATCCGGCTGACGAAGGTCACGCGCACCCGCCGTGGCCTGCGCGCCTGCGTGCGGGCGCTCGGCGGGACGGTCGCCCAGGCGAGGCTCGCCGCCGGCCGGGCCCGCCGCACGCTGGCCATCGACGCATCCGCGCGGTGCGTGACGCTGGCCTCACGCGGCGCCTCGCGGATCACCGTCCGTGGCCGTGACGGGTTCGGCCACGCCGTGTCGGCAACTGCGACGGCCAAGGCGAAGCGATGACGCCGCGTCGCGCGCTGCTGCTGGCCGTGGTGGTGTCGGTGCTGGCGCCCGCCGCAGCGAGCGCCGACCCGCGGCCGTTCGGCCGCCAGTGCGTCCCGCACGCGGGCGTGCGCTTCTGCCCGAACGCCACGCTCGAGCAGCGCGTCCCGGCGTTCGACGGCACGCCGCTGGACGTCGACGTCACCCTCCCACCGGCGGGCGACGGGCCGTTCCCGGCGTTGCTGCTCCTGCATGGCCTGAGCAGCAACAAGGGGGAGATGACGACCAACCGCGAGGATGGCGGCAACCACTTCACCAACGTCTGGTTCGCCAGCCAGGGGTACCTGGTGCTGACGCCCAACCAGCGCGGGCACGGCAACTCCTGCGGCGCGCCGGAGAGCCGCACCGACGGCTGCGGGCGCGGCTGGCTGCACCTGGCCGACCAGCGCTACGAGGTCCGGGACATGCAGGAGCTGCTCGGGCGCCTCGTCGACGACGGCCTCGCCGACCCGCGCGCCCTCGGCTCGGCCGGGTGCTCCTACGGCTCGGCGATCACGCTGCAGCTGGCGATGCTCCGCGACCGCATGCGCATGCTCGACGGGAAGCTGGTTCCCTGGCGCAGCCCGAAGGGCACGCCGCTGGAGATCAAGGCCGGGTACGCGACGTGCGCCGTCGCCGACTGGGCGGCGCTGCTGGCACCCAACGGCCGGCTGCTCGACTACGAGTACCCGCCGGCGCGCCAGGCCGGGTCGCCGACCGGCGTGCTGAAGGCCAGCGTCGGCGCCGGCGCGCTGGCGCTGCTGGGCACCAAGGGCTACGTCGCCCCGCCGCTGGTCGACCCGTCCGCGGACTTCCAGCGCTGGGTCTCGCTGGCGCTCACCTCACCGCCGGACAGCGACCTGGTCACCCCGGTCATCGACGAGCTGCAGACCTTCCACAGCGCGATCGGCATCGACGTCTCCAAGACCAAGCCGGCGCCGATGCTCATCGAGAACGGCTGGGCCGACGACTACACGCCGCCGGAGATCGGCGGGCTGCGCATGTACCGCTACCTGCGCGGCCTCGATCCGGATGCCAACGTGTCGCTGCAGCTCACTGACTGGGGACACGTCCGCAGCAAGCAGAAGCTCGCCGACGGCATCGCGCAGCACCTGCAGGGCACGCGCTTCCTTGACCACTACGTCCGCGGCACCGGCAAGGCGCTGCCGCCCGGGTCGGTCACCGCCTACACCCAGACCTGCGCGCCTGGGGCCACGCGGTCGGCAGGCCCGTTCAGCGCGCGCAGCTGGCACGCCCTGCATCCCGGCGAGGTCAGCTTCGGAGACGCCGCCGTCAGGACGATCACCAACCTGAGCATCGACCCCGTGGGCGACCTGCAGATGGAGCCGATCGTCGCGACCCCGTGCGGCAAGGTCAGCGGCGCCGCCGGCGCCGGCGTCCTGGTCTACCGCCACAGGTTCGGGCGTCAGGTGACCTCACTCGGACTGCCGACGGTCGACCTCGCCATCAAGACCGTCGGACCCTACGGCCGCCTGGTCGCCCGGCTCTTCGACGAGGCACCCGACGGCACCCGCATGCTCATCACCCGTGGCGCCTACCGGCTGACCGCCAACCAGACCGGCCACGTGACCTTCCAGCTCTTCGGTGGCGGCTGGCGCTTTGAGCCCGGCCACGTCGCCCGGCTCGAGTTGGCCGGCGGGGAGCTGCCGTTCTTCAAGCCCGCCGAGGCACCGTTCACCGCGGAGCTCTCCGACGTCCGCATCTCGCTGCCGACCTACGAGCAGCCCGACGGCGGCGAGATCCAGCCGAACACCCACGTCCCGCCGGAGCGTTGCGTGACGCAGATCCTCGTGACCGTGCGGCGCGGCGGGTCGCGGGTCGTCGTCCGGTCCGGCGGACGCACCCGCACGGTCCGTCGCGCCCGCAAGGGCACCGTGCGGGTCGCGGTCTCCGGCCGTCGCGCGACGGTCGTCGTCCAGCCTCCGGGCCGACGCGCAGCACGGAAGTACAGCCGCAACCTGTGCAACTGGGTCTAGCTCCTGGACGGGGCCCGCAGGCTCCCAGCCGATGGTCGTGGCTACGTCGAGGACCGACCCAAGTCTGCCTCCACTCGCTCCGTCGGCGCTGCGCGGGTCGGCGCCCGTTCACGTGAGGACGACGAGCTTGCCGGTCGCCTCCCCGTGTTCCATCGCCGCGTGGGCGTCGGCGATCTCCTCTATGCGGTAGGTCCGGTCGACGGGCACGGTCAGGCGCCCCTCGGCCACGCCATCCAGAAACGCTTGGAGCTCGGTGGCCGGGAGGTCGGCGGCGCCGCCTCCGTAGGCGGTCAGCCGCACCCCTCGGGGGATGTAGTCGATGGGGTAGAACTGCTCCACGATCCATTCGTTGCTGAGCATGCCGGTGAAGCACACGACGCCATGGACCCTCGTCGCTTCGAGGGTGTCGGGGAGCGTCGGGGTGCCGATGAGCTCCAGCGCCGCGTCGACGCCGTCAGGGAAGACCTCCCGCGCCTGGTCGGTGACGGCGCCGTCGTCGACGAGCACGTGGTCGACCCCGATCGCGCGCAGCTTGTCGGCCCGCTCGGGGCGACGGGTGGTGGCGAGCACCGTCAGGCCACGGGCCTTGGCGAGCACCGCGGTGGCCATGCCGACCGACGACGTGCCGCCGCGGATCAGGATGCTCTGGCCCGGTTGCGCGTCGAGGCCGACCGTGAGCGAACCGTAGGCCGTCTGGAGCATCTCCGGCACGGCGCCGAGCGTCGCCCAGTCCAGGCTCGACCGAAACGCGATCACCTGATCGGCCGGCACGCAGGTGTACTGGGCGTAGCCGCCGTCGAACGTCCGGCCCATGCCGCCCATCATCGTCATGACCTGCTGGCCGACCTCGAACTCCCCGCCGGGCGCAGCGGCGACGATGCCCGTCGCCTCGATGCCGAGCACACGTGGGAACGTCACGCCCTCGGCGAGACCCAGCCGGGTATGCAGCTCGGAGCGATTCAGCCCGAAGGCCTTGACCTCGATCAGCACCCAGCCCGGACCGGGCTCCGGGACCGGGACGTCGCGGACCTGGAGCGCCTCTGGCGGCCCCGGCGCGTCGAGGACGACCGCACGCATGGTGGTCGGTGTCATGCTGATTCTCCTTGCTCGGCCGCGGCAAGCAGACGCGTGACGAAGCCGTGGAACTGCTGCTGTTCGGTGGTGGTGAGCACGGGGTCGAGAAAGCGCGCGACCTCGTCCTGGTAGGTCGTCCGGGCGGCGCGCAGCGTGCGCCTGCCGCGCTGGGTCAACACCACCCGTGATGCGCGTCGGTCGCCTGGGTCGAGCTCTCGCGCGATGAGGCCCGTCTGCTCGATGCGGTCCACGAGCTTGCTCGTGCCCCCGACCGTGACCCCCAGCCGACGCGCGAGGTCGCCGACCCGCAGACCTCCTCGCGTTGCGCCCACGAAGTGCAGGGACTCGAAGAAGGACAGCGGCAAGTCGTGCTGGTGGCGCAACCGAGCATCGACGCGGTCCCACAACATGATCTCCAGGCGGATCAGGTCGCTCGTCCACTCGATCTGCTGTCGGTCGGTCCCCGGTCTTGTCACGTCGTGGATCGTAGCTCATTCGTATTCCGCAACAACCTATTCCAAGGAATGTATTGCGGTGTGGCAACCGCGCACCGAGAGGAGAGCCACCCATGCCGGTCGAGTCATCGACGCAAGCCCAGGCCACCATCGACGTCCTCAAGGGGCCCAAAGCCGCGATCCGGCCGCGGCCGCGCGCACAGTCAGAGGTCACGCATCGCTACGCCGGCCCGATCTGCCTTTTTCAGGTCCCTGGACGGACCGATGCGTCAAAATGTTGCAGATAGGGGGCTTACCCCCCTGGTTAGGCCGCCTCATCTCCGGAAGTGTGGAGACATGACCGGTCGGGGGTATGTGGGGGCGAGTGCGCTCGCGGTGGTGCTGACGCTGGGCGTGGCGGGCTGCGGTGGCGGGACGTCGTCGCCGCCCACCGGGCCCAAGAGCGCCACCCCACGACAGACGCTGGTGCTCGAGCCGGGCGGGGGCACTGCGCGCCTGGTGGCTCGCGGAGATGGCAAGACGCTTGCGCTCCGCGATGCCGGACCCACGTTCCACCTGCGCCGTGGTGGACATGCCTCCACGGTGACCCTCGAACTGCCCCGCGCGGTCCGACCCGTGGCCGAGGATCGGCTGGCGGGCGTGGTCAACGACTACCGCGGCAGCGACCCGTCGAAGTGGCGGACCGCGCAACCGACCCACGCCCGGGCGCGCTACCGCGAGGTCTGGCCGGGGATCGACGTCGTCGTGCACGGCGACAGCGGGCACGTCGAGTACGACTTCGTCGTCCGGCCGGGCGCTGACCCCAGGGACATCGTCCTGCGCGTCGGCGGCAACGGCCGCCCGCGCATCGACGCACGCGGCCGTCTCATCGTCGACACCAAGGCCGGGCGGCTCATCCAGCACGCGCCGACGCTGTACCAGCGCGTCGACGGGCACCGCCAGGGCGTCGGCGGCGGCTTTCGCCTGGACGGCAGGATCCTCAGCTACCGCGTCGGACGCTACGACCACCGCCGTCCGCTGATCATCGACCCCGTCGTCGTGTGGTCCACCTACAACGGCGGCACCGGCGGCGAGTTTCCGTCCGGCCTCACCGCGGCGGCCGACGGCACCGTCGTCGTCGCCGGCACCACCGACGGGACCGTGCCGACCGTCAACCCGATCCCGGGCAGCCCGTCGTTCGGGGGCTGGGTCGCCAAACTGGCCGCCGACGGCTCGACGCGCGTCTTCTCCACCTTGATCGACGGCGAGCAGGTGCGCGCGGTGACGCGTACCGCCAACGGTGACATCGTCGTCGTCGGCCGCACCTACTCCTCGAGCTTTCACGCCACTACCGGAGGCGACTCCACCAACGCCGGCAACGGTGACGGCTTCGTCGTCGTGCTGAGCCCGACCGGGGCGCTGCTGCGCGCGACCCTCATCGGCGGCACCGGGGACGACGAGGTGCGCGCCGTGGCCCCGGCCGCCAACGGCGACGGCTTCGCCATCGCGGGCCGCACGAACTCCACGAACTTCCCGACGACCGCGGGCGTGGCACAGACCACCTCCAACGGCGGCTATGACGCGTTCGTGACGACCTTCGGCGCCGGCGTCACGCCGGTAGCGTCGACGCTCTACGGCGCGTCGGGGACCGACGGCGCGCGCGGCATCGCCTTCAACGCCTCGGCCAACGCCTACGTGGTGGCCGGCGAGACCACGTCGAGCACCCTCCCGGGCGCGGCCGGTACCGCTCCTGGGCAGGGGGACGCCTTCGCCGCCCGCATCCCCGCCGCGCTGACGACCCCCACGTGGGCGCGCGTCTTCGGCGGTGCGCTGGAGGAGACGGTCGGTGGTGTGGCCCTGGAATCCGACGGCGACGCAATCGTCGCGGGCTCCACGACGTCGAGCGACCTTCCCGTCGTCAACCCGTTCGACGCCGACCTGGGCCAGACCAGCGACGCGTTCGCGGCCAAGCTCAACGGCGCCGACGGCGCGCCGGAGGTCGTCTCCTACCTCGGCGACGATGCGCTCAACGAGCACGGCCTGGGCGTCGCCGTGTCGCCCACGTCGGGCCGCATCTGGATCGTCGGCGACGGCGGCACCAACAACGCTGATCAGGACGCCGAGCTGTGGCGCCTGCAGCCCGACGCCACCGGGGTCGTGGACAGCGTCCGCGTGCAACCGCCCTCCGACGAGACCGCGCAGTCCTACGACGCCTATTCCGCCGTCGCCTTCGGCGGTGGGGACGCGTTCGTCGCCGGCAGCACGTCGGCGACCGACTTCACGACCACCCCCGGCGTGGTGCAGCCCGCTCACAACCCTGACGACTTCGGCGGCTACGACCAGACCATCGAGCGGCTGCAGGACGAGGAGCCCGCGGACGTCACCCCGCCGCAGACCACCCTGCTGACGGGGCCGTCCGGATCGGTCCGCGGCGCCACGCAGCAGTTCACCTTCTCCTCCAACGAGCCGGGCACGTTCCGCTGCGAGCTTGACGGCGTGGCGACCAACCCCTGCAGCTCCCCCTATGACGCGGTGGTCTCCACGACCGGTTCGCACACCTTCCACGTCACGGCGATCGACACGGCCGGCAACTACGACGACTCCCCGCCCAGCCGCATCTACTCGGTCTACGCGCTGGCGGCCACGCAGCCCGACACGGTCATCGACAGCGGGCCGAGCGGCACCGTCGCCCCCGGGCCGCAGACGTTCACGTTCTCCGCCGCACCGGGAGAGACCGGCATCACGTTCGAGTGCAGCCGCGACGGCGACCCCTACGCGGCATGCACGTCGCCGCTGCAGCTGACCAACCTCGCCGTCGGCACCCACGTGTTGCGGGTCCGCCTGAAGGATGCCGGAGGCCAGGTCGACCCGTCCCCGGCCGAGCGGCAGTTCGAGATCTCCTCGGGCACGACGACCACGACGACCACGACGACGACCACGACCGCGCCGCCAACCGACACGACGCCGGCCCCGCCCGCCCCGCCCGCTGATGCAGCCCCGGCTGGCAAGCTCGACGCGCCCGCGAAGGCCCAGATCGGGGACGTCGTGACGGTCGACGCGACTGGCTCCTTCGGCACGGGCCTGTCCTACTCCTGGGACTTCGACGGCGACGGCCAGTACGACCTCAACGGCTCGCGGTACATCAAGGCCCGGCTGAAGCTGCGTGAGGCGGGCCCGCAGCGCGTCGCCGTGCGCGTCACCGACAACACCGGCCGCACCGCCGTGGCCGAGGCCACGATCGACGTCGCCCAACCGCTGACCGTGGACTCCACCTCGATCCCGGCCAAGGTAGCGCCGGGCAAGAGCTTCAAGGTCACGCTCGGCGCGTCGGCACCGGGCGACACCATCGACTACTACACCTTCGACTTCGGCGACGGTGCCGCCCCGGCGAAGACGACGCTCGGCAACCTCGAGTTCCTCAACGTCTACGCCTCCCGGCGCGGCTCGATCACCCACAGCTACGCCAAGGCCGGCACCTACAAGGTCAACTTCGGCGTCCACACGGCCGGCGGCCAGCAGCAGGTGGTCAAGCAGACCATCGTCGTCAAGGCCGGCGCGTCCAGTCGCGCGGCGACCGACGGCATCCTCGCCGGCGTCTCTTCCTGCACGGGCCCGCCGACCGGCACGTTCGTGCCCAAGGCGCTGAAGATGCTTTCGGCGCCCAGCCCCGTCATCGCGGCCACGAAGGGCAATCTCCGCGGAGGCATCTACCGGCCCAAGGACCCGTACTGCTTCCGGGCGTCCGGCGAACGTCAGCATCCCGAGGGCGTCGCCGTCCAGAAGCCTGCGCAGCTGGTCGGCCTGATCCCCGACCGCGGCGACCCGCCGCTGGACCAGTTCGCCGGCGAGGTCACCGCGATCAACGAGATCCTCACCAACGCCGCCGCCAGCCGCGGGGCGGTGAAGGGCATCGCGACGACGTCGGTCAAGGGCGTGCGTATCGACATCCCGACCACGCGCGAGACCGTCGACGTGATGACCGGCCACGTGACGTACTCCGTGGCGCCGGAGGGCAACCCGGGCGCTGCCGTCGTCTACGCAGAGCCGAAGGGCGTCGAACCCGACGAGAGCGCCGAGCTGAGCTTCCCCAAGAACGGCAAGTACGACGTCACCGTGAAGTGGGTCGGCTACAGCGCTGCCGAGGCGCACGAAGTGGCCACGCAGTTCTTCCCGTTCCGCTTCGACGACCCCGCCGCGGTCGAGGCGCAGCTCAACAAGCACCCGGGGGAGGAGTGGACGGTGACGTTCAAGGTCCTCGTCCTCGAGCCGGTGTGCACGGCGTTCAAGCTGGGCGGCACGTACACGGTCGATCTGATCGACAAGAGCGGGTTCGGCTGCCTGCTGCCCGACGTCAACGACGACAGCAAGCTCACCGGCGACATGAACATCGGCGGCCTGGAGTTCCGTGGCGCGGTCCTCGACCGTGAGGCCAACGCGGCCGGCAAGTACGAGATCACTCCTGCGAACCCGAGCCGCAAGCTCGTGGCCAACGTCCATCCGGCGGGCACGCCGGTGGACAACTTCCTGGCCGAGACCCCCGTGGGCATCGTCCGGACGGTGGCCACCATCCCGCCGAAGTCCGGCGACGGCATCGTCGGCGGCATCGAGGTCACCAAGGCCGACAACCTCCTCTTCAAGGGGTCGCCGGTGATCGGCACCTCCGTGAAGATCGACGCCGGGGGCGTCACGGCGACGCCCGAGCTGGAGCTGCCGCAGCCGTACGGTCCCGAGACACCGGAGGGCAACGCCGCCGGCGGATCCACCCGGCCGGAGATCCGCGCCAACGCGCCGAGCGGCGGCGGCGGCCAACGCGCGACGGCGGCGCAGCAGACCCTGGACTGCGAGTTCCTGAAGAAGAAGGTCGAACCGGTCCGCCTGCTCTACAAGGCACCGGCGGACTTCCTGCTCTGCATCAACCGCATCGGCATGGGCCCGGTGCTCGGCGAGCGGATCTCGTTGAGCACCTACGAGGACAAGTGCGCCTGTCCCGCCGCCGGCCGTTGGATCGAGGGCGGCGGTGAGCTCTACTTCCCCGCGCTCAACGAGCTCCGTGTCCTGCTCGACGGCAAGGGCCATGACAGCGAGGGCTTCCCGAAGTCGGGCGGCTTCGGCATCCACGACGCCAAGTTCTCCTACATCGGGGTGGACGCCGAGTTCGCCAAGCCGTTCGCGATCGGTCCGGTCGGGGTCGAACGCATCGCCGCGAAGGTCGCGTTGGAGCCGGACTTCTTCTTCCAGGGCAACTTCACGCTCGTCTACCCCGCCGTGCAACCGCCCGGCCAGAAGGAGCCCACGGCCACGATCAAGGGCTGCGTGCAGATCCAGAAGGTCACCGTGAAGCCGGGCAAGACCCGGGACGTCGGCATCTGCCTGGACCCGCGGGTCATGGGGTACGCGACCTACCAGGAGGCCCTGAACAGCGAGAAGATCTTTGAATCCGTCGGCACGCACCTGCCGCGCAATGTCTTCACCGCCAAGGACAGCCAGTACGACGTGTTCGTCATCGGCGACCTCAGCCTGCTCGGCATCCCGGTGGCCACGGCGCACGTCTACTACCTCGACCACGAGAAGCCGGTCGTCATCAACGGCAAGAGCTACGGCACGAAGGTCGCCCAGCTCGGCGGCTCGGTGAAGTTCGACGTCGCCGACGTCATCTCGATGCGCGCCGCCATCGAGGTCACGGCCGTGTTCGACCCAGGCTTCTTCTTCCAGTTCTACGGCAAGGCCGAGGGCTGCATCGTCGGCCTTTGCAAGGGCTTCGAGGCCCTGGTCAACAACGACTGGGCAGCCGGGTGCGCGTCCTACGCGGTCGCCAGCGGTGGCGCAGCCATCAACCTCCACAGCGGCGACGTCGAGCTGTTCGGCAAGTTCGGCGGCTGCTCGCTGCGCAGCAAGAAGTATTACTACGACGCGCTGGGACGCGCAGCGCTGCTGCCGGCCTACGACCTGCGCAGCACGCGCGCCGCGCCGCTGGCGCCGGACACCACCCAGAAGATCACGCCGGACCCGGATGCGGCCAGCGAGCTGTTCGTCTTCCACGGCACCAGTGCACCGCCGAAGATCCGCCTCGACGCGCCGTCGGGCTCCGGCTCCCCGGCGCGGACCATCACCGTCGACGGGGACACCGAGGTGCGGCAGAACGGCCTGTACGGATACCGCGCGGTGGGAAGCCCCACCGACTCCTTCCGCACGGTCGGGGCACCGACCGGCTCGGTCCAGCCGGCCATCATCCCGCCGGCGACCACGTTGTACGAGAACAAGACGCCTGGCTCACAGGCGAGCAAGATCGCGGGGTTGCTGGCCAACAACCTCACGCCGGCCAAGCCGCTGGAGACCGGCTTCGCGGACGTCCGTACCCAGTGGAACGTCAAGGCCGGCTCGCAGAACCTGACGATCATCGAGGTGCCCAAGCCTGCGACCGGTGACTACGTCATCCACAACCTCGACCCGTCCAACCCGATCCAGCAGTTCGAGTCCCACAGCGCCGTCCTGGAACCCGATGCGCGAGCCAAGGCGCGGATGGAGGAGAGCGACGCGCTCAACGCGCTGGCCAAGGTCCAGTACCGCATGACGCTCGGAGCAGGCGAGGCCGGCACGATCGTCGAAGAGTCCAGCGACCCCCGCCAGGGCGTCAGCCGCGTCCTGACGACGGTCAAGGGCCCCCGCTCCTCGCGGGCGGCGCTGCGTGCGGCGGACGCCACCGAGCAGCTCGCGCGGATCGCGGCGGCGGGGCAGAAGCGCACGATCGCCAAGACACTGCGCTTCACGCCCGCGCCGGGCCCCAAGGGCAAGCGCAAGATCGTCTTCTACCCGACGCGCAACGGCATGCCGCTGAAGCCGCAGGTGCTGGCGACCTACACGGCCGCGGCCCAGCGCACCACGCCGCGCCCGGTCAGCCGGATGATCGCTTCGCGCCAGAAGGGCAAGGGCAACGGCCTGAAGATCAAGTGGCTGCCCTCGCCCGATGCCAGCGGCTACAGGGTCGACGTGACGTTCAGCGACGGCCGCGTCGTCCACGAGCAGCTCAGCGCCAGGACCCGCAGCTACCGCGTCCGCACGTTCCCGCTCACGTCGAGCGCGACCGTGAACGTCACGCCGACCACCAAGCTCGGGACGTCCGGCACCACGACCAAGCGCTTCATCAAGGCCGCGGCGAAGAAGCAGAAGCGCTACGTCGCAGTCGGGCTGAAGCGAAAGCGCACCGCATAGGCTGAGCCTCGTACGTCCAGTTTTGGATGTTGCGCGGCGAAGCGCTCGCGTACGGTCGCCGGCGAGACCGTGGCCGCGAACTACCACTCGAAGGCGACGACGACCGGCCGCGGGAGCGGCCTGCTGCGACGCCTCACGTGCGTCGCCGCGGCGAGCGGCCTGCTCGTCGCGCTGCCGGCTGCGGCGCGGGCGGCGCCGGCCGGGACGCTCTCGACCGTCGCGGGTGGGCTGGCCTCGGGAGCGCCGACCGCCATCCCGCAGAACGTGTCCGCCGTCGCGACGGGCCCGGACGGGTCCCTGTACGTGGTCGACCAGGCCCGGGACGTGGTCAACCGGATCACCCCGGCCGGGGTCGAGAGCGTCGTCGCGGGCATCGGGGTCGAAGGAGTGGGCGGGGACGGCGGGCCCGCGACGAGCGCGCCGTTCCAGCTGATCCAGCGCGTCGCGGTCGACGGCCAGGGCAACGTGCTGATCTCCATGGTCGACGCCGTCAACGGCAGGGACGCGCTCATCCGCGTCGTCGCCGGGTCGGACTGCGCGGCCGGCAGTTGCCCGTTCGGGTTCGGCGGCGCGATGACCAAGGGCAACGTCTACCGGCTCGCCGGCAAGCCCGGGCCGACCGGCTCCAACCCCGGTCTCCCCTACCCCGACGGCACCGAGGCGCTCGAGGCGAAGCTCCTCGTGCCGCAGGGCCTGGCGACCAACGTGCGGAAGGACCTCATCTTCGCCGACGCGGCGGAAGGCCGGCTGCGGCTCATCGCCGCGTCCAGCTGCGCGGCCGGAACCTGCCCGTTCGGCTTCCCGGACGCGATGACCAAGGGCCGGATCTACACGGTCGCGAAGGACCTCGGCAGACCGACCGGCCTGGTTGCCGACGCCCGCGGCGACCTCGTCGTGGCGGACTCCGGCAAGAACGAGATCGGCGTCCTGCTCGCGTCGGACTGCGCGGCGGGGTCCTGTCCGTACGGGCTCGTCGGCGCGCTGGCCGCCGGCCAGTTCCTCAAGATCGCCACGGGCCTCGCGGGCCCGGCCGACGTAGCGGTGAACGCCCGCGGCGACATCGCCTTCGCGGAGCAGAGCGCGCCCGACGTCAAGGTGCTCGCGGCGTCCGACTGCGCGGCGGGGAGTTGTCCGTTCGGATTCGCGGGCGCGATGAGCACGGGCGCGGTCGTCACCGTCGCGGGCACGCCGGGCGTGGCCGGCGATGCGCCGGACGGGACACCGGCGCTCAGCGCGCACCTCTTCCGTCCCGTCGGTGTGGCGGTCGGCGCCGGCGGAGAGCTGCTCATCGCCGACCCGGGCCTCGCGACGCTCGGCAACAATCGCATGACGATGGTGGTCCCGGCGACCTGCGCGGCCGGGACGTGCCCGTACGGCTACCCGGGCGCGATGACGAAGGGCGACCTCTCCCGGGTCGCGGGCCTCGGGACGTACGAGGGCTATGCCGCCGAGGGCGCGCCCGCCGCGGGTGTTGCGGTCGACCGTCCGTTCGGCGTCGCGGTCAATGCACGCGGCGACGTCGTCTTCACCCAGTTCCGCGTGAACGTGGTCCGTGCCGTGGCGGGAGCGGACTGCGCCGCCGGCACCTGCCCCTTCGGCTACGCGGGCGCGATGACGAAGGGGCACGTCTACACGGTCGCGGGCAAGCTGCTCGGGCTCGGGCTCTCACCGGACGGAACGGTCGCGACGAACGCGTCGCTCGACGCGCCGACGGGTGTCGCGATCAACGCGCGTGGAGATCTCCTGTTCGCGGAGGCCGGCGGCAACCACACGGTGGAGCTCGTGGCGGCGTCGGACTGCGCGGCCGGAGCCTGCCCGCACGGCTATGCGGGTGCGATGACCAAGGGCGCCATCTACACCGTCGCCGGCACGGGCACCGCGGGGACGCCAGTGGACGGCGCCGTCGCGACCGCCGCGCCGCTGAGCTTCCCCGGAGGGGTCGCGGTGGACGCCGGCGGCAACCTCGTGATCGCCGCCTACCTGAACAGCGCGGTCGAGCTCGTGGCGGCCTCCGATTGCGCGGCAGGGACCTGCCCCTACGGCTTCGCCGGTGCGATGACCAAGGGTCACATCTACGCAGTCGCGGGCACGCCGGGAACGCCCGGGTTCTCGACGGACGGGAGCTCGCCGACGAGCGGCCAGCTCGGCGGCCCCGCGGCGGTCGCCCTCGACGGTCGGGGGGGTCTGCTCATCGGCGATCGCGCCGCCGACGTGGTCGAGCTGGTGGCCGGCGCCGACTGCGCGGCCGGGAACTGCCCGTTCGGCTTCCCGACGGCGATGACGAAGGGCAGGATCTACCGGGTCGTCGGGACGCCCACCGTCCACATCGTGGTGCCCAACGGCACCCCGGCCCTCAGCGCGGCCCTCAGCGGGGTCACTGGCGTGGCCGTCGACGCCGGCGGCGATCTCCTCATCTCCAACGACGTGGGCAGCGTCGTCTCGCTGGTCGCCGGCTCGGACTGCGTGGCGCTCACCTGTCCCTTCGGGTTCCCAGGAGCGATGACGAAGGGCGCCATCTACACGATCGCCGGGACGCCGAACGCGGGCGGGTTCTCACCGGACGGGGCAGCGGCGACATCGAGCCTGCTGTACGCGCCGCAGGCCGTCGCCCTCGACAGCGGCGGCGACCTGTTCTTCGCCGACATCGGCCTGGGCCGGATCTACGAGCTCGGCGGCGCCGCGCTGCCTGCCCCGCCCGCCGGTGGCGCGGGCACCACCGGCACGACGAGCCCCACCGGCGCGACGGGTCCCACCGGTGGGTCTACTCCGGCGCCCGGCGCCGGCGGCTTCCCGACCGATCGCACGGCGCCGGAGATCCGCTCGCTGTCGTTGACCAACCGCAGATTCGCCGTCGGCAGGGCGGTGACGGCCGCGGCGCGGAAGACGGTGCCACGGGGGACGACGGTCCGTCTCACGCTCACCGAGGCCGCGACCGTCTCCGTCGCCGTCCAGCAACGTGCGGCCGGCCGGCGCAGCGGCAGGCGCTGCGTCCGCCCGACCCGGAGACTCATCAAGGCCAAGGCCCGCCGCTGCACCCTCACGATCACGCGCGGCACCTTCGCGCGGAAGGTCGGCCCCGGCGCCGCGAAGATCCCGTTCACGGGACGCCTGGCGCGCGGCGCCCTGAAGCCCGGGCCCTACCTCCTGCAGCTGGTCCCGACCGACGCGGCAGGCAACCGCGGTCAGGCCCGGGTGACGCCGTTCACGGTCGTCCGGCCCGGGCCGCCTCGGTAGATCCAGGGCCGAGACAGGCCCGGAAGTCACCTCAGGTGACCCGCAGAGTCCTCTGATTGGCGGCACCGAAGGACGGCTCGGGGGCGCCGAGTGCGTCGTGCGCACGGGAGGCCACCGTGTAGGTGCCCTTTGGCAAGCCGCGCAACACCGTCCGCGTGTATTGGCTGGTGCCGCGGTTCCTCGGGGCGCTGACGAAGCCCTTGGAGCGACACACCGCGAGCGACCTGACGTTCCTGGCGATGCCGATCGTGCCGGTCGCCGTGACGTAGCGACAGGTCGATGTCTTGCGTGTCCAGCGCACGATCGCGATGTCCACCCCGGTGGCCGTGGAGCTCGAGACCCGGACCGCGACCGTCAGCTTCCTGTGCGCCTTGACCGGCCTCAGCGCAGCGAACGAGCTCCTCACCGGGACGACCGCCCCACCGTTCGCAGCTGCGCCACCGCCGCTCCCGCCGCCGGACGGACCGGTCGTCGGGGAGGACTCCGCGTCGTCGTCGACGATGACGACGTCCGCGTGCTGACCGGCGGTGGCGACGTCTGGTGTGGTGGCGCTCGGGGACTCCCTGAAGTAGACGTCGAACACCCGGTTTCCCTCATAGGTGCTGTTGTCGATGATCGGCCACCGGACGTCGACGCTCGCTGCCCCGGCCGGGATCGTCCCCGTGATCGGGCCGGCAGCGGCATCGACGCCGCCCACTGCGGCCCGTCCAGGAGTGCGGGTGGCCGCGGTGAACATGCCGAGCGAGAACGTGACCTCGGGCACCAGGTCGCCGCTGCGCGCGACCTTCAGCACCACGAATCCGGCGTTCTCGCTGACGCTGTAATCGAGGGTCGCGAACGAGAGCGCCGGCGGTGGCTTCACCTCGAAGCAGTTGGAGATGTCGCTGACCGTCTCGGGCGTGGTCTGCGCGTCACCGAGGACCATCGCGATGTGGACGCCCGCTTCCTGGGAGGGAACCGAGACGGTGCCCGAGAAGCTCCCCGAAGCATCCGTCTGGAACTGCGGCTGTTGCCCGAACGTGCCGACTGCGGAGCTGCAGGTGTCGTCGGACGCCAGGTAGCGCCTGATGAACGCGTCGTACGGATGGTTCGGGAGCGCCCCGGTCACCGAGTAGCCGATGTCGATCTGGCGGCCCGTGGACACCAGTGAGTCGATGTGCGGTGCCGGCCCTGCGGCGCTCGCTGCGACAGGTGAGATCGCCGATGCCGCGCAGCCTGCCATCGCCGCGCCCATGAGCCGTCGCCGGCTGGTTCCCCGACCAGGCATGCCCCACCTCTCGCTTCCCGTGTTGATCACGCGTGTGCCGCGTGAGTGACCTCGCGGCGACGCTAGTCCGTGCCGAGGTAGGGCACCATCCAATTCTGGACGTCGGCCGATGCGCTTGCGGTAGGCCCTGAACGTCCACAATTGGGTGGTGGGAGGTATCGGGCCGTACCTAGCGTTGCGTGCATGGGGCTTCGATCGTGGGAGGCGGCGACGGGCGCTGCGTGCATGCCGGTGGACCGTGGCGCACGGGCGACTCGGCGTGGCGGTCGTCGAGCCGGCGCGCTGCTGGTGGCGCTGTGCGCCTGCGCAGGCCTGCAGGCTGCGCCCGCGCCCGCCGCGGAGAGCGCGTCCTATCGCGTCTACGCCGCTCCTACGGGCAGCCCGCTCGGAGGCGCGCGGACACTTGAAGTCGACCCGAGCGACCCGATCGCCTCGCCGACGGGCTGGCACGGCACGGGCACCACGACGGAGGGCCCGAATGCCTCCGTCGCGACCGGTGTCGTCAACCAGGACGGCAGCGGCGTCTTCGATCCCGCGATCGACGGCGGGGCATCACGGGTCTTCGACTTCCCTATCAGCAGCCTGGGCACCCTGTCGTCCTTCTACCCGGCGGCGGTCACCAACGCCTTCTACTGGGTGAACCTCACCCACGACCGGCTGGCCCGCACGACGATCTTCGACGGCGAGCTCATGGCGAACTTCGAGGGGCCGGACCTCATGCAGGTCCTGATCGACCGGGGCGGCACCGACACCAACAAGGAGCCGACCTCCACGCCGCCGAGGACGAGTCCGCCGTCGCCCGGGCCGCCGATCATGGCGCTCTTCGCAGCTGACGGCCGCCACCCGTCGATCCAGGTCACCGCCCCGGGCTCGATCGCGGGGACCATGCGCGCGGTCGCGGCGACCTTCGGCCCGAGCGCCCCCGGTGGTGCCCTGACGGCCCAGGCCAAGGCGGCCGACGACGGGGTCGCGCCCGGCGGCGATGCGTGCGAGGCCGTGCCGTCCGGCTCGCTCACGGGCAAGATCGCGCTCGTCGACCGCGGCACGTGCACCTTCCTCCAGAAGGCCCTCAACGTCCAGGCCGCCGGAGCGGTCGGCATGATCGCCATCGCCCGGGCGGTGGACGGCGTGGTCACGCCGGGCGCGGAAGGCCTCGACGCCTCGGCGCTGACGATCCCGGTCGTCCTGGTCAGCTCGGCGGACGGCACCAAGCTCAAGACCGCCTCGGGGGTGACCCTGACGCTGACGCTCGGCCCCAACGAGCGGCGCTCCACCGCGCTGGACGCCACCCAGATCGTCCACCAGTACGGCCTGGCAGTCGCCGACCGGCTGGTTGGCGGCGGCGTCGGCGGCTGCTTCGACGACCCCGAGTCGATCGGGGTCCGGGAGGGCTTCGCGGACTACCTGGCGCTCGCCATGACGGTCCGGCCCGGCGACACCGCGACGACGCCCCGGTACATCGCGGAGTACACCGTCGGTGCCGGGGCGCGCCGCTTCCCGTACAGCACCGACATGGCGGTCGATCCCGCAAGCTATGAGCTGATGGACGTCGGCAGCGGCCGCGACCAGTTCACCCTCGGCCACAACACCGGACAGGTCTGGGCGTCGATCCTCTGGGACCTGCATTGGAGCATCGGCGCCGACCTGACCCTGCAGATGGCCATCGACGGGCTCGCGCACCTCGACTGCGACTCGTTCTTCACCTCCGGCCGTCGGGAGATCGTGGGCGGCAGCTACAACGCCGGTGACGCCTACACCTGCGAGATCCTCACCGCGTTCGCCCGGCGCGGGCTCGGCGACGGGTCCTTCGACAACGTGCCGTCGACCTTCGACTACAGCGTCGCCCCGTCGGCGTGCCGGCCGATCATGTCGACGGAGGGCGTGACCAAGATGCGCGCCGCGGTGACGTCGGGGCAGAGCGCCACGCGGCCGCTGCCGATCCGCAACCGGGGCTCTTCGTCCCACCGCGACCTGCACTGGACGATCGCCGAGGCCGCGACGAGCTGCGCCTCCCCGTCCGACATCCCCTGGCTGGCCGTCGACACGACGAGCGGCACGCTCGCGCCGGGGGCGACCAGCCAGCTGACGGCGACGCTCACCAGCAGCGGCACCCCGCCGGCGGCGGCGCAGAAGGCGCTGATCTGCGTGAGCAGCGACGACACCGAGCTGCCCGTGTACGGGATCCCCGTCGAGCTCCTCGAGTACCAGCTCGCCACGCTCCAGGAGCCGCCGGCGCTCAACTCGGCGACGCCCGGGACCCCGTTGACGATCCCGTTCGGCCTGGGCGGGAACTTCGGCACCGCCGGGCTGTTCGCGGCCGGTTCGCCGTCGACGCAGCAGGTCGACTGCGACACGCGTGCGACGATCGGCGCGTCGGCCCCGCTAGCGGTGACCCCGACCTACGACGCCGGGGCGAACCGCTACGCGATCGGCGTGCCGATCGACGCGGCGTGGGCATCCACCTGTCGCCGCGTGACGTTCAGCTTCGACGCCCTGAGCCCCGCACGCAGCGTCGAGCTGAGGGTCGCGGCGCTCACGGCGGGCGGCGGTGGCACGACGGGCGGCACGGGTGGCACGACGGGCGGCACGGGCGGCACGGGCGACCCGGGTGGCACGACGAGCGGCACGGGTGGCACGACGGGCAGCACCGGCACCACGGGCGGGACGACGGGCGGCACGAGCGGCGGCGCGGATGGCCCGACGGTCGCCGCCGCCGGCGGCACCACCGGGCCGAGCATCGCCAAGACCGGCCGCGTGACGGTGACGGGCACCGCCGCGGCCGTGCCCACGACCTGCACCGGCCCGATCGCCTGCAAGCTCACGCTCAGCCTCTCGGTCATCCAGACCACGAGGGGCGGCCGGATCATCGCGCTGTCGGCCCGCAAGGCCGCCACCGTCCGCAAGACCGTCGTCGTCGGGCGCGCGACCGCGACCGTCGCCGCAGGCGCCACCCGCACGGTGAGGGTGCCGCTCAACCTCGTGGGCAGGCGACTGCTCGCCCGGCGCCCGTTCCTGCGGGTCAAGCTCGCCGTGACCACCACCGCGGGCCGGACGGTCACGACCACGAAGCTCACGATCAAGCGTCCCAAGCGCCGGGCCTGACCTGCCGCGCGAGCGGCTCGTCAGAGCAGCGGCGCCGACGCCGGACCCGCAAGGTCCTCCCCGTGGAGCCCGGCAGCCATCCTGCTGGCGGCCGCCGGCGCCCTGCGCACCGGCGGCCCCAGCAGCTGAGTCATCAGCGGCCGGCCACCTGCGTCCGTGCCGTGCTCGGTCCGAGGACGCCGTTGCCCTCGAAGGTTGCCGTGATCGTCTGCCTTCGCCTGGTGGTCGGGACGATCACCACGGCCGCCGCCGTCGGGGTGACCGCGACACGGCCGACCACCTTCTTGCCGGCGCGGAAGGTGATGACGCCGGTCAGCGCGGAGCGGGACGCCCGGCCGCGGCGCGCGGCGAGACGAGCGCGCACGCTGGCAAAGCCCTTCGCGGCCGGGCGGGCATCGAGCCGTAGCCGGCTGGCGGTGACCGTGATGCCCTTGCACTTCAGCCGGATCACGAGGTCCAGTCGCGGCGGTGGGACGGCAAGGACGGGAGTGGAGGAGGACCGACACCTGCGGTGCTTGGCGTCCACGCGGTAGTAGCCGGGCTGGACGTCCCAGGCGAACAGGCCGAGCGCTCCGGTGCGTCCGGGGTTGACGCGGTTGGAGGGCGACATGAGGGTGCTGCCGTTGGGCACGGGCGTCAACGGCCCGGTCGCGCTGTCAGCACGGGCGAGCGTCACCGTCGCGCCCCGCAACGGGACCTTCTTGGTGGTCTCCACCCGCCCGCTGGGATCGATGTAGAGCGCGCCGCCACCACCTGGCCCGGGCGGCAGCGAGCCGCCTCCGGGATCCGGGTCGCCGCCGGCACCGCCCCCGGCGCCGCCTCCGCCTCCTCCTCCGCCGCCCTTGTCGTCCTCGCACGTCTTGCCCTTGACCTTGCGGCCACGGTGGCGCAGCACCTGCTGTTGCCACCAGAAGTGCGCGGCGCCGTGCACCGCCTCATCGAGGCCTGGGGTCTCGACGGTCAGCTGGAAGTAGTTCTCGGTGGCGATGGCCCTCGGCTCCTCACCGAGGTCGCCGCGGGCCAGCGCGACAGCGTAGGCGTAACGCTGCTCGGGGTTGCTGCCGAGATTGGCGCCGGTCTGCAGCGCGCCGAGAAGCATGGGGATGCGCTCGAACGGGTCACCCGGGTCTCGCGGGGTTCCGATGTAGAGGATGTCGATCGGGACGGCCTCCAGCAGCGGCACGCCGTCGGGGCCACGGATCAGCACCTGGAAGGTCTGGTCCTTGTTCAGCGGCGGCAGGATCTCGATGCTGTTGGACTTCGGGTTGGCCGACGTGGGCAGCGGTGGCGCGCACTGCCGCAGGCGGGCGCGACCGGCGCGTACGGAGGACCCCGGTGCTCGCGGTAGCTCGCCGTAGAACCGGGCGCAGCGCGCGGTGGCGGCCGCACCCCGGCAGTCCAGCTGGGCCACCACGACGTCGGAGATGCCCTCCCGCGCGCCGTTGGCGTCGAAGTAGACCTCGAAGAAGATCATCGCGATCGAGTCCAGGCCGCCGCCGGCGGCGCGCAGGCCGACGAACATCGACTGGAGGTCAGCGGTGTTCGGCGGGCCGGAGCCGTCGATCTGCAACGGCACCTTGGCCGCCCACGGGGTGCTCGACGGGACCTTGGGAATGCCGTCGGCGGTCGTGCCGAGCCCGCCGAAGATCTTCGCGCCCGCGGGCGGCGGCTTGAGCGCGCTGACGTGGAGGTCCTGGACGGTCGCCGGGCTGGTCGGGTCGATCGCCACGACGGCCGTCGTGGTCCGGGTGCCCGCCCACGCTTCGATGTACGGGGTCCCGCCACCGGGCAGCAGATCGGCGTAGTACAGGTGGTAGACGCCGTCGGCGTCGGTGGTCACCGACCGGGTCACCGCGTTGGAGCTGACGATCGCGCCCGCGATCGGCGCGCCGCCGGCATCGTCGTCGAGCACACGGCCGGTGATCTGGCGCTGGGCGCTCACCGTTGCGTGGAGCGGCACCCGCACGTCGGCGACGCCCTGCGCGCTCAGGACGAAGGTGTCGTCGGCCGGTCCGACGGTGGCGGGGGCCCGGAACTCGATGGCCACCGTGCACGACTCGCCCGCGCCGAGCACGCGCTGGGCACAGGTGCTCGCGCCATAGGGGAACGAGGCGCCGGAGACGTAGTTGGTCACCCTGGTGGCGTCGAGCCCGGTGTTGGTCACGGTGATGCTCTGAGCGGCGCTGCGCTCGCGGGCAGGGACGGTGCCGAAGTCCAGGCCCGCCGGCGTGCCAGTCAGCATGATGGACGGCCGCACGACCGAGGTCGACGCCGAACGCGCCTGCCCGCTTCCGGCGGCGACCTGGGCGGTGACGAGCACGCGAACCGCATGGCCGACGTCTGCAGCCGACAACACGTATGCGGACGACGACGCGCCGTCGATCGGCGTGCACGTGTCGCCGTCGCAGCGCTCCCACGCATAGGCGTAGCCGGTGGGTGTCACGTCCCACGTCCCCGGCTGGGCGGTCAGCGTCGCGCCGTGGACGGGCTCACCGCTCACGCTCGGACGAGCGGTGTTGACGGCGGGTGCCAGGACGATGCTGCTCGGAGGGGAGGACGACGTGCGCGCACCGCTCGCGTTGGTCGCGGTGACCGTCGCGCGCAGCGTCGCGCCGGCATCCGCGCCGGTCAGCGGATAGGACGCCGTGGTGACCCCGGTCGCGGTGCAGGTGCCGCCGCCGGTGTCGCAGCGGCTCCATGCGAACGCGTAGCTGGTGGGTGAGTTCAGCCACGTCCCGGTCGTTGCCGTGAGCGTCTGGCCGACGCGGGCGTCGCCATCGAGCTGCGGGGCCGCGGTGTTCAGGGGTGGGTCGAGGCTCGGCGCGCCGCCGGGGCGCAGATCGCGCAGGAACGTGCCAGGGGAGGCGTCGGCGAGGTTGGTCGACTCGCTGACAAAGGCCACCGCCTTGCGGTCGGCGCTCAGCACCGGGTTGGTCGAGTCGTCGTTTCCGACGTCGCCCGCATCACCGGAGGCACGGCTGACGATCGTGGGCGTGGGGTCGGCGACCGTCAGGTCGGCGACGACGACGTCGCGGTGATCCGGGTTCGCGGCTGCGGGGTTCTCGGCGGTGTACGCCACCAGCGAGCCGTCGGCGGCCAGGCTCGGGACGCTCGACACCGTCGTGCCGAAGCTGCCGACGGACGCCGGGAGGTGGCGCAGCGTGTCTCCGGCGACGTCGCGGATGAACACGTCCGACTCGTCGGTGGTGGTCTTGTCCGGGCTGAGGTTCGAGGCGACCGAGGCGAAGGCGGCATAACGACCGTCGGCGGAGAGCGACGGCCAGCCGGCGTCCGTGTTGGCCGGCGCCCCGGTGGCGCCGTCAGCGCGGCTGACGAGCTTGGTCGTGTCCCCGACGGTGTCCCGCAGGTAGATCAGGCGGTTGCGGTTGGGGTTGGTGACGCCGAGGTTGTCCGAACGAGAGCCGAAGGCGACGTAGCGCCCGTCCGGCGTGATCGCGGTGTAGTCGGCCGGGCGGTTGCCGACGGCTCCGGCGGAACCGTCGGCCCGGCTGACGACGGTGTTGACGCCGGTGGCCAGGTCGCGCTTGAGGACGTACCCCGGATCGAACTGGCTCGTGGCGGTCTGGACGAAGGCGATCGTCCGGCCGTCCGCCGACAGCGAGGGATCCGACGTGCTGGTCGCCAACGGTGCCCCCGGCGTCCCTCCCGTGTCGCTCTCGCGCGCGACCAGCGTGGTGGTCCCGGCCTGGCGGTCACGGACGAAGACGCTCTGCAGCGTCGTCGTGGACTTGTCGGCATCGAGGTTGGACGCGTAGGAGGCGAACGCGACGTAGCGCCCGTCGGCCGAGATGGCGGGCAGGTAGGAGCTCTGGTCGGCCGCGGCGCCGCCGGCGCTGTCGGAAGCGCGGCTGACCAGTTCAGTCGTCCCGGCCTCGGTGTCGCGGACGTAGACCGCGTCCGGCCCCACCGCCGAGGGTGCCACGAACGCCACGTACCGCCCGTTCCCGGCAACCGCCGGCCGCGTCAGAAGCGAAAAGGGCTCATAGCCGAAGGGCGAGCCGATCGCCCCGTCCTGGCGGCTGACGAGCGCCGTCTGCGCAGGCTCCAGCGCCTGTCCGGCAGACGGGAGGACCGCTGCTGCCATCCAACCCACCCCTGCTGCGACGAGAATCGACCTGACCTGCCTGCCACCCTTCCGCATGGCCGCAAGCGTAGGGTCCCGCAGACACCACGACCACAGGGGTGACCCTGTGTCGGTTGCCCGATCGGCTCATCAGCACCGTCGACGAGCCAGAAACAGGTAAAAGGAAGCGGTCCTGAAGACATGACCCACCTGCGCTGTGACCGGTCGCACGCTCGCTCTGTGCGGCCCGCCACAGTCGCCCGGTACGGACGCGGGCAGGCTCTGCACCATGATCCGCCACCTGCTCACCGGCGCCGTTGCCGCCGCCACCCTGGCCGTCGCGTCTCCCGTTGCCCAGGCGGGCACCGGAGGCACGGTTCCCGGCAGCACGCCGACGCCGACCGCCGCCACGACCTACAAGAGCACCATCGAGGCGGCCTACAAGTACGAGTGGGAGGACGTCGTCCACGCGACCCTGCGGGTCACCAGGACCAACAGCTTCGGCATGGTGCTGCCGGTGGCCGGCGAGACGATCAAGATGCAGGTGGCCCGCCAAACCGGCACCGGCGGCATCGTCGACGGCCACTGCGAGGGCGTCAGCGACGCCAACGGTCGCCTGAGCTGCGCGTTGAAGGCCACCACGCCGAGCACCGGCACCACCACCGGCTGGTGGCTGGCCACCGTGTGGGGCAGCGGCACGTACGGCAGCTCCAACCCGAACTACCTGGGCCGCATGGTGGACATCATCTGCCACTGCTGAGCGACTGCGTCGCCGCCGCGGCCCCGCCCGAGCGGGGCGGGGTCAGCCGGTGACGCTCGCGTCCGGCGACCAGCCCGTCGCGCGGGTGGGGTCGGTGGCACCGCGCAGGCGCGCGCGGACGGTGGTGACCGTGCCGCGGCGCCCGGCCTTCAGGGTCGTGGAGGTCTCGCGCGTCCCCGACAGCAGCGTCTTGAAGGCGCCCGAGCCGCGGCGGACCTCCACGTCGTAGACCTCGCCGGCCGTGGGAGCGCTCGCGGCCCAGGTCGCGGTCAGCGTGCGCTGGAAGGCCCGGCGGCGCGCGGCCCGGCGCTTGCGGCCCGCAGCCGTCCGGGCCTTGGTCCTGGGCGCCGCGAGGCCGGGGCCGAGCTGCAGCGTCACCGGGACGGCCAGCACGCCCTTCATCGCGCCGGGGTGCACGCGGCAGAAGTAGGAGATCGTCCCCGCGGGCAGGACCAGGTCGACCGACGTCTGCGGCCCGAAGCCCGACGCGGTGATCGGCGTGCCGTTGACGTTGTTGCCCACCAGGTCGAACAGCGCGTGGTCCTCGGTGACGGTGTGCGGGGCGATCACGTCGGTGTTCGTCCAGCGCACGGTCTGCCCGACGCGGCCGTCGATCCGCGCGGGCGCGAAGGACAGCCCGCCGGTGAACGCGTTGCCGTTGGCGGTCGCGGCGATCGGCGCCTCACCCTCGGCGCCCACCCCGCCGGCGGCGACCAGCGCCCCGCCCAAAGCAAGGATGGTCGCGGTCGTCCCTGCTCGGCGTCGGCCCATGGAGGCGGATACGCGCGCCGTGGTCCCCGCGGATCAGCGCGCGGTCGCCGGACCTGTTGCCCGCGAGGACCTTTCCGCCCGGGAAGAGGCCCCCGGCCCGGGTGTATGGTCGTCTCGTCCGCGAGTGGAGGTCACGATGTCGAGACAACAGTTCGACGAGGACGGCATCCGGGTCATGGAGGACAACGCCGAGGCGACGGCCGCCTGGGACGGGCCGCTGTTCGACGTCTGGTTGCGCTTCCGGCCGGTCATCGAGGCGTCGCTGCAGCCGCTGAGCGAGACGGCGTTCGCGCGGCACCCGCCCCCGGTCGGCGGCCGGTGCCTGGACGTCGGGTGTGGACTTGGCGACACCACGTTACGCCTGGGCGAGCTGGTCGGACCCGCAGGCTTCGCCTACGGCGTGGACGTCGCGCCCCGGATGATCGAGGTCGCCGACGCGGACCTCGCCCGGTCCGCCGCGCCGAACGTCGCCTTCGGCGTCGCCGACGTCGAGAGCAGCGACCTCGGCGGCAGCTACGACTACGCGTTCGGTCGTTGCGGGGTCATGTTCTTCGCGCATCCGGTGCCGGCGTTCCGCAACATCTGCGCGCACCTGGTCCCCGGCGGGGAGATCTGCCTGATCGTGTGGCGGCGCAAGATCGACAACGACTGGGTGTATCGCACCGAGCAGGTCGTCCAACGCCACGTGGAGCACCCCGAGGAGTCCGACGTGCCGACGTGCGGGCCCGGACCGTTCGCGATGGCCAACGCGGACACGGTCACCGAGCAGCTCAGGCACGGCGGCTTCGAGGAGATCGCGCTGACGCGCCACGACTTCGACTACCGGATCGGCGGTGGCCTCGACGAGGCGGTCGAGCTGAACATGTCGCTCGGGCCGGCGGCCGAGATCCTGCGCCAATGGGGTGATCGGATCGACGAGATCAGGCCGACGATCGAGGCGGACATCCGCGCGACGTTGTCCGAATGCGTCGAAGACGACGGCAGCGTCCGCGCCGGCGGATCGGTCTGGATCATCAGCGCGCGCAAGCCGCGCTGACGAATCCGACCGGCTCACGCCTGCGCCGACCTGGCGCGAGCGCGCCCGACGCCGGGCGGTCCGGATACGTCAGAGGATGTCGAGCAGCGTGGTGATCCGCTCCTCGGGCACTTCGCGGCGGGTCAGCAGCCGGCGCTCGCCGTGCTCGTCGTAGACGGTCCACAGCGTCTCCTGGCCGCGCCGATCGCAACCGACGACGACGATGTCGGCCGCGGGATGGTCACCACGCAGCTGGCCGGCGCTGGCGACAGCGGGTCGAAGGGCGATCTGGGAGAACGGCGGAAGCGCGGGGCCGTCATCGGTCAGGGCGATGGCGGTGAACGCAGGAAAGCCGCACCCGTCGAGCTCGATGCGGGCGATGTTGAGGGCGCGGTCGACGAAACTGGGGGTCATGGCTCGTTCCATGCTCCGCGGACGCCGTGACGTGCCGACGACACTGCTCGCGGGCTTTCCCCGGTTGTCGGACGTGAGGGGGGAAGCTGAAGCCGCAAGACGCGTGGGCAGCGCCGGTGCCGGAGAAGTGGATCGTCGGCCGCGTGTACTGGCGGTACCGCCCCGTCGGTCGCATCGGTCGTGGTGACCCAGCGCGTGCGTCACCCCAGCGTCTGACGCGCCGCGTCCAGGAACGCGCGCACGGCGGGACCGTGCTGGCGGCCGGTCCGGTGGGCCAGGAGCACCTGGTGGGTGAGGTCGCGGCCGGTGATGGGGACGACGTCGACGGGGTCTCCGGGTGCGCGGGCCTCGCTGAGCGGTAGCAGCGACACGCCGAGTCCGGCGGAGACGAGGCTGCGCAGACGGCCCAGCTGGGAGACCTCGAAGGGCATCTTCAGGGCCAGGTCGTGACGGGCGGCCTCGCGCTCCAGGCGGCGGCGGATGACCGCCTCGGGCGGGAAGACGACGAACGGCTCGTCGCGCAGGTCGGTGAGGGCCAGACGGCGGCGGCTGCCGAGCCGGTGCCCGCGGGGCAGGATCGCGACGAGGCGCTCGGAGGACAACGTCTGGAGCTCCAGGCCGGGCCCGGCCTCGTCACCGAGCGGGGTGATGATGCCGAGGTCGACCTCGTCGTCGCGGATGGCCTGGGTGATCGCGGGGCTGAGGCCCTCGCGCACGACGAGCTCCACCTCCGGGGCGGTGCGCCGGTAGGTGGCCAGCAGGGTGCTCAGGGGGAACGACCGTGTCGCGCGGCCGACGCCGATGACGACGCGGCCCGCGCGCAGGCCCAGCAGGTCGTTGAGCTCTGACCGGGCGGCGTCGAGCTCCGCCAGCGCGTGGCGGGCCCGCACGGCGAGGACCTCACCGGCTTGGGTGAGCCCGACGCGGCGCGGCGCGCGGTCGACGAGCTGCAGGCCGACCTCGCGCTCCAGCCGCTGGATCTGCTGGCTGAGCGCCGGCTGTGCGATGTGCAGGCGGGCGGCCGCGCGGGTGAAGTGCCGCTCGTCGGCGACCGCCAGCAGCGCCTCGAGCTCACGAAGCTCCATCGCTGGAGTGTCTCACGGTCACCGTCAGCATTCAGAAAATGCATGACACCCACCACAGATCCGTCTTGGACGCGCGCGCCTCCAGCGCGCACCATTCACGCCATGTCCATCGCCTTCGCTCCGTTCACCGCCGGCGACACCCCCGAGGCTGTCCGCGCGAGCTTCGTCTGCCCGACGTGCCAGGGCACGCCGCACATGGTCATGCTCGACCGTCCTGCCCAGGAGCACCTGGCCACGTCCTGCTGCGCCAAGTGCCGCACGACCAGCAAGTACGCGCTCGCGGACTCGCAGTTCACGAGCCTCTGGTCGCGCCAGACGCTCCCGGGCGTCTACCTGCACTTCAGCGAAGCCGTCCGCTGAACCCTCGACGGCCGGCGCCGACGGTGGCCCGGGCCGCCGCGGCGTGCCGTGGCGGGCAGGCCTGCCGTCAGAGCTCTCCGATGGCGTCGACCGTGCGGGCCAGCTCCTCGGCCATCGCCCCGGGGTAACGCTCCAGGAACGCGTCGGACAGCGCGCGGTAGTACCAGAGGACGTCGTCGCGGTCGGCGTTGAAGCGGTCCCACAGGCCGGCGCCGACGGCGTGTAGGTCGAACAGGATCGCGCGGGCGTTGTGGAGCTTGTCGGCCAGCGACACCCGCAGCGTCGAGGCGTCCGCCTCGGCGAGGTGCGCCACGTAGGCCTCCTTGCGCTCGCGCCACGGCGGCTTGGGGATGACGTCGGTGTCCGAGCAGGCGTCGACGATGGCGGCGACGCGCGTACCGAACAGGTGCTTGATGCGCTTCAGCGTCGGCGCGCCGCCCTGGTCCTCCACGGCGTCGTGCAGCAGCGCGGCGATGGCCTCGTCCTCGTCGCCCCCGTCCTCGATCACCAGGGACGCCACGCCGAGGAGGTGGGCGACGTAGGGGATCTGCGTGCCCTTGCGGAACTGGCCGGCGTGCAGGACACGGGCCTCGACGAGCGCGCGGTCGAAGCGGGGGCCCAGCCCGGCGGGCGTCGCGTCGGCCGGGACGTCGTCGTAGGCCCAACCGAGCGACAACGACGGGTTGGACGTGGGGAGGACGGCGCCGATGAGCGGCTCGTCGACACCGAGTGCCTCCGCGAAGGCGGCGTACTCCTCGAACCAGAGGTGGTCCGGGTGGAAGGAGTGCACGAGCATCACCGCCCGGGCGGCGCCGAAGCGCCGCGCCTCGATCAGCGCGGACGCCGTGCGGTGCAGCAACTGGTAGCGCAGGCCGGCGGTCGTGGCGTCGTCGTGCAGGCCGAGGATCTCGAGCAGGTGGGCCAGCCGCTTCTCGCGCCCGGGGCTGCCGCCGTCCTTGGCCCGCCAGGCCGCGACGGTGTCGTCCCCGAAGGGCTCGGCGGCCTTGCCCTCGACAGCGATGACGACCAGGCCTTGCCCGGCGCTGCGGGCCAGGACCAGCAGGTCGGTCTGGGAGGCGGTCGACCCACCGGGCAGCGGGGTCTGGTGCTCGGGGAGGGCGAGCAGCAGCTCCAGATCAGCCAGGCCGCCGGCCTCCAGGGCCTCGGTCACCCGCGGCGGCCACGGGTCGCTGCCCGGACGCTCCCACGCATCGGCCAGGGCCATCGCCGACGCGCCGTGCTTCCAGTGCAGCCCCGGCTGTGCCAGCAGCCACTGCCAGCTGTCACGACCTTGTGAGGGGAGATGGATGGATGCCATGCCTACGCATCCTTCCCCGGTCGGCGCTGCAGGTCCAGCAGCGCGCTCCAGACCCGGGCGTAGATGCGGGCCCGGTCGTGGCCCTGGCGCTCGGCGACGGCGTCCTTGAAGTTGCCGTAGTCGATCATCGCGGCCTGGTCGGCGACGTAGGCGGCCCACGTGGCGTGGTCGACGATGACGCGGAAGCGGTAGTCGCGGTGCGGGGTCTCGATGACGGTCGCGCCCACGGTGGTCGCGAGGCGGTCGATGTCGCCGCGGTCCCGGGCGCGGACGCTCAGGACGTTGGCGTCGTCGGAGGAGACGACCGCGGAGAAGAAGCCGTCTGGCGTGAGGATCCACATGGCCTGCAAGTCGCGATCGGCGCGGCGGACCTGACAGCAATCCCAACCCTGGGCGGTGCCGCTCACCTCCCGCCGCGGGCGGGAGGGCGTCCCCGGCCTTCGCAGCCGACGTCAGCGCAGCTTCAGCGACCCCGTCACCCGGACGCTGAGCGCCTTGCCCTCGGTCTCCTTCCAGGAGGCCGAGCAGGTGAACGAGAAGGCGCGGCTGCGCTGCTTCCAGGCGCCCAGCAGCGTCGTGGCCTGTGGGATCGTGGTCCGCTTGTTGGTGCCGGCCGGGTAGCAGAGGCGGTCGGAGCTGTCGGTGGGACCGAGCGAGCCGTCGATGGGGTCGACGTCGGTGCCGCCCTGGCAGGGGCTCAGACCGGACCCGGTGTAGGTCACCTTGTCCTCGCCCTTGTACCGGAGGATCGGCCGCAGCACGAGGGCACGGGTCCGCGGGCCGAGCGTCGCGGTCGCCGGGACGATGCTGCCGAACAGGGCGGGGGCGGTGGTGCTGCGCGGCTTCCTCGGCAGCGCGCCGCTGCCGGAGCCGGTCGCCTCGTGGGTCGTCGTGCAGACGGTCGCCCCGGTGCCGTCGCGCTCGGTGCGCGTCGAGCTGAGCGTGTAGCGCCCCGTGTAGGAGCTGCCGTTGTCCTCGGGCTGCCACCCGGCCGCGCCCGCCCGCCGGGTCATGCGCACCTTCATCGTGACGGTACGCACCTCCTTGGAGCTGACGGCATCGCCGCCGGGCGTGTCGGTGTTGGTCGTCGCGGTCGTCGTCCAGGAGATCGTGCCCTGGAGCTTGGTGCCCGCCGCCGGCGCCGAGGCCGCCGTGCCGACCGCCAGGGGCATGGCGACCGTGAGGCACCACAGGGACCGTCGCCACGCGTGCATGGAGCGACACTAACCCAGCGGCTGCGCCGCCGCCGACCGTCGCCGGCACAGCGCTGCGTCGCAGGGTCAGTAGGCGTTCTTGCTGGTGAGCCTGCCGTCGTCGAAGCAGAGCTGGAAGCTCGCGCCCTCGAGGATCTTCTTGCCCTTCTCGGGGTAGTAGATGCAGCTGGAGGACGACGGTTCGTCCTGCAGTTCGGGGATCTGGCTCTCGAACTCCTGCTTGTCCTCCGGCGCGCCGAGCCTGTCCTCGATGGAGGACTGCGAGGTGCCCTGGGCGATGCTGTCGAACTCTGCGCGGGTGATGCCGTCGGTCTGCTCGGTGTTGAGGCCCACGCCGACGAGCGCGGCGCAGCCGCCGATGAGCAGGCAGAAGCCCAGGACGACGCCGAGCGTCACCTTCAGCACGGTGTGCTGACGCTTGGGCTTGGCCGCTCCCGCCACGGGCTGCGGGACGGCGGTGGCCGCGACCTGGATCGGGGCATGGGTCGTGGCGTCGCGGTACTGGTCGGTCCACTGCCGGCCGTCCCAGTAGCGCTCGCGGCCGGTCTGGTGCGGGTCCGGGTGCCAGGCGGGTGGGCTCTGCTCGGTCATCTCTCCCTTTCGGATCTCGCGTCCGCTCACGGGCGGCGGACGTCGGCGAGCAAGTCGTCACGGCAGACGACGATCTGACATGCGACGGCGAGACGCGCTCCGGTGTGCCCGATCGACGCCTTCTCGGTGCATAGGCGCAGGTATCTGCCTCATCGCGCGTTGTCGCACCAGGATGGGAGGGTCATCGACGCGAGCGCTCGCGCGCATGCCCACGTCGCCAGACGCGGCGTGGGAGGTCCTACGTGAGTTCGAGGCACGGCTCGACCGCATCGCCGACGACATCGTCGAAGCGATCTGGCGCGGCGCACCGGCCTACGCGACGCACGGCGATGCCGGCCTGCGGGAGCTGGTACGCGAGAACGTCCTGGAGACCTGCCGGTTGGCGCTGCGCTGGCTGGCGAGAGGGACGCAGGCCGTCCCGGACGAGATCTCCACGCTCGCGCGCCAGCGCCATGTCGCGGGCATCACCGCCACCGACCTCGTCACCGCCTACCAGGTGGGGCTCGCCGCGGTCTGGGATGAGCTGGAGGACATCGCGCGGGCGATCGGGGGAGCGGACGTCCTCACCCTTCCTGTCGCCGGCCAGGTCACGCACATCGTCACGGCGTGCATGGGAATCCACATCCACGGCGCCCAGGAGGAGCAGTCCCGTCTGCGCGAGGACGAGCGCGAGTCCCACGATCGCGCGCTGTTCGAGGAGCTTCTCCGAGGTGCCGCCCCGGCGCCGGGGCCACAGCGCGACCGCGCGCGCCGGGCCGGCCTGGACGAGGACTCGCGTCTCGTCGTCATCAGCGCGCACAGCGAAGACGGTGAGCTCGAGCCGCGCCACCTGGCACGGGCCGTCGGCCGGACGATCGCGTCGCCGCACAACCCGCTGACGGTGGTCGTCGTCGACGAGGTGGTCGCGATCGTCTCCGTCGCCGACCCGGCGTGCGCGGGGGCGCTCGCCGATCGTCTCCGTGACCTGCCCAGCACGCTCGCCGCGCCCGACGTCCGGGTCGCGATCGGGGTCAGCACCGTCCACGACGGCTGGCTCGGCGTCGGCCCCGCCACCAGCGAGGCGCGGGCGGCGCGCGAGCGCGCAGGAGCCGACGGCTGCGTGGCGTTCTGCCAGATGAGCGCCTTCGAGTACCTGGTGTCGCGCAGTGACGAGACGGCGCACCGGATGGTCCGCGAGTCCTTTCGCACCTTCGTGGCCGAGGACGTCGCACGCGGCGGCGACCTAATCGCGACGCTGCAGGCCTACGCCGCCGCCGACCTCAACGCGACCCTCACGGCCGAGCGGCTGCACATGCACGTCAACACGGTGCGCTACCGGCTCGCGCGCATCGAGGAGCGAGCCGGCTGCGACCTGCACCAGCTGGCCGAGGTCCTCGAGCTCCTGCTCGCCGCCCGCTTCGAGTCGGACCGCGTCGCTACAGGCTGACGCGATTTGTCGGTCGCCGACAGGGGCGCCGTCGAAACGTTGGCGGTCACCGCCGGTGACACCTTGCTGATGCGCTGAAACGCTGCGGCGAGCGCTCGTCAGGGGGTCGAAGCGCGGGCAACGAGTGCTCGCCACGTCCCTTCTCCATGCCGCCGGAGCGGCGGGCGCCATGAGTCCTGCGCGGCCGGACGGGAGATGAGATGAAGCCGGACACCCGCGTGCTGCTGCGTGCGCTGATACCCCTGTTCGCCGCCACGCTTGCTGTGCCGGCCGCGGCCCCCGCGCACACCGGGGCGGCGTTCTGCACGTCAGAGCTCAAGCAGGTCGGGGCGACGTATGAGAGCACCTGCTCGCTGCCGTTCCAGGGGTTCCCGATCGGGATCGCCGGTCTGTATGACTCTGAGCCCAACGCCTCGCCGCGGACCGGGACCAAGGCGGCGGAGATCCATCTGGAGCTGTTGGCCAAGCTGGCGACGGGGGCGCCGCAGCCGATAGGGGTGGAGTGCCAGGAGACGGGCAAGGGCGTCGCCCGCTGCACGACGGAGTACAACCCGTTCGGGTCGCCGTTGACCGCGCCGGAGCCGGCGCCGTCGCAGATCGTGAGCATCCTGTGCTCCGGTCACAGCCATGCGTCGTTCTCGCGTCTGGCTGCGCCCGCGGGCCGCTTTGCCTGCTGGTCGACCGACGAGGGCCGCGGGTCCCTGGCAGAGCAGGGCTGGTTCACCGCCAACGGTGTCGCCGACCCGTCCGGCACCCCGGCGGAACGGGTGGCGGCCACGGGCATCACGCAGCGCACGACGAAGACGTCGCGCCACCGACGCGTGGCGAGCGCGCGTCAGGCCCAGGGCCTGCTGCGCCGCCTCGCCGGCCCCAACGGCAGGAGGCTGCGCGCCATGCTGCGCGGGCTGGGCAGGACGCAGGCCACCACGGGCAGGCGCGGCTCGGTCCACACCGGGGCGGCGTTCTGCACGTCAGAGCTCAAGCAGGTCGGGGCGACGTATGAGAGCACCTGCTCGCTGCCGTTCCAGGGGTTCCCGATCGGGATCGCCGGTCTGTATGACTCTGAGCCCAACGCCTCGCCGCGGACCGGGACCAAGGCGGCGGAGATCCATCTGGAGCTGTTGGCCAAGCTGGCGACGGGGGCGCCGCAGCCGATAGGGGTGGAGTGCCAGGAGACGGGCAAGGGCGTCGCCCGCTGCACGACGGAGTACAACCCGTTCGGGTCGCCGTTGACCGCGCCGGAGCCGGCGCCGTCGCAGATCGTGAGCATCCTGTGCTCCGGTCACAGCCATGCGTCGTTCTCGCGTCTGGCTGCGCCCGCGGGCCGCTTTGCCTGCTGGTCGACCGACGAGGGCCGCGGGTCCCTGGCAGAGCAGGGCTGGTTCACCGACAACGGCTTCCAGGGTGCTGCGAGCGACGCCGCCGATGACCCCGCACCCAGCCCGCTGGGCGGCGCGTCGGGACTGGGCATCAGCAGCCAGATCACCACGGTGCCGTTCAACACCTACGCACCGAGCACGATCCTCGTGTCGCGCTCGCTCGGCCTCACCTACACCAACCTGGACACCGCCAACCACGATGTCGTCGCCGGCGACGCCAGGCGCGCCGACGGCTCGGCACCGTGGTGTGAGACCTTCGAGGACCCCGAGGATCCGGGCGCGCAGGGCTGCCCGCTGTTCTGGTCTGAGCTCATCCCCGGCAACGGCACGCAGACGCCGGTGCGCGGGCTGAAGGACACGACCGTCGGGGAGTCCTACTCGTTCTACTGCTCGATCCACCCGTACATGACGGGCACGATCCAGGTGGTCGAGTGATGCGGCGGGTCGGGCTGGCGGCGGTATTCGCCGTCGCCGCGCTCGGGTTCGGCGGAACGGCCGTGGCGGGCGCCGCGCAACCGTGCGCGGACGCCGCGAGCAGCGCGGGGGAGTGGCCGACCTACGGCGGCGACCTGCGCAACAGCCGCAGCCAGCCCAAGGAGGACGTGATCGGGGCGGCGACGACGACGGCGCTCAGGCCGGCGTTCGTCCACACGGCGCCCGGGCTGATCAACACCACGCCGATCGTCGCCGGCGGGTGCGTCTTCGTGTTCGCGCAGGGCACCACGCCGTCGACCGCGAACATCGCCGCGCTCGACGCCACCGACGGGTCGACGATCTGGTCGCGCAACTTCGCGGTCGGGACGGCGGGGTACGGCGGGCCCGCGGTCAGCACGCCCGCGCTGTTCGGCGACACGGTGCTCGTCTCGCTCAACAAGCAGGGCGCTCCGGCGGTCGTCGCGCTCGACCGCGCGACCGGCGCGGTGCAGTGGCGCACGGCCCTCGACTCGCAACCCAACACCGGTGTCAACGCGAGCCCCGTCGTCGTGGGTGATCTCGTCATCCAGGGCTTCTTCGGCAACGCCGACGCGGCCGAGCACGAGCGCGGCGGCTTCGTGATCCTCGACGCCGCGACCGGTGCCGTGCTGCGCAAGACGTTCGTCATCGGCGATGCGGACTTCGCCGCCGGATACGCCGGCGCAGGCATCTGGGCGACGCCCGCGATCGACCGCACCGGCGGCTACGCCTACACGGGCACGTCGAACCCCCACAACCCGCAGATGGAGCACCCGCGGTCCAACTCGATCCTGAAGATCGACATCGACCCGGATCGCGCGACGTTCGGCCAGGTCGTCGCGTCCTACAAGGGCGTGGGCGACACGCTCGTGCCGGGCGCGGCCGACCAGCCGGTCTGCGACACCAAGCCCGACGTCTACTACGCCTACTCCTTCAGCGCGACCTGCCTGGCGGTCGACCTCGACTTCGGCGCATCGCCGAACCTCTTCACCGACGCCGCCGGCGACCTGCGCGTCGGGGAGCTGCAGAAGTCCGGCGTCTACCACGTCGTCGACGCCGCGGACATGACCGGTGTCTCGCGGACGCCCGTCGGCCTGCCGTGCTTCGCGTGCAACGCCGCGTCGTCCGCGTTCGCCGACGGCACCGCGTACGTCGCCGGAGGACCGCCGGGCGAGCTGGTCGCCATCGGCGGCGACGACGGCCTGCCCGCCTGGGCCGCGCCGATCGCGGGCGGGTTCACCTACAACCCGGTGAGCGTCGCCAACGGCGTCGCGTGGACGGTCGACTCCAACGGCTTCCTCGACGCGTTCGACGCGGCGACCGGCGTGCCGCTGGTCAAGCGCCGCCTCCAGGACGACACCGGCGCCGCGATGAACCAGACGACGACCAGCGCGGGCATCGCGATCGCGCGCCACACGCTCTACGCCGCTGCGTCGACGTTCGTCGTGGCCTACCGCCCGACCGCGTCCGCCGCCGCGAAGGCTCACGCCCGGGCCAGGGCCAAGCGGCACGCCCGCACCCGTTCCCACCGCCGTGCCGCCAAGCGCGCACGCGCGTCCACCTGAACCCAACGAACCCCCCAGCAGGAGGAGAGCAGCACATGAGGAGCACCACACGCCGGCGGTCTGCCGCCCGCGCCGTGATCGTGGCCGGCCTGGCCGCGCTCGCGACCGCGCCCACCGCCGTCGCCCAGACGGGCGTCGGCCCGGCGGACACCGTCATCGGGTCGCTGAACGGTGGCGTCCAACAGCCGCACAAGTACCAGTGCGACGAGAACAACCCCATCGTCGTCGCGCAGATCGAGGGCGTCCGCGACTCGCTCAAGACGCGCTTCCCCAGCATGTCGGTGATGGCGGCCCGCGGCTACACCCCGTACGTCGACGCACCGGTCGCCGCGCAGCAGGGGCAGGGCCACTGGCTCAACCCGAACCTGCTCAACGACGGGCACATCATGGACCCGAAGTACCCCGAGGGGATCCTCGTGGACATGTGGGGCCGGGCCATCGGCGTCATGTACATCGAGGACGACCCGGACACGCCCGGCCCGGACATGTACGTCGCCGAGGACGGCACGCCCTGCAACGCGTGGCACTACCACACCGAGACGTTCGCGGACTCCTACTGGTACCTCTACAAGTACGGCTGGAGCAACGATGTCTCCGAGGGTGACCTCGAGCCCGAGCCGCGGAGCCCCGACCTCATGCACGTCTGGGCGTTCGGCCCCTACGCACAGCAGTGGTCGCACAACAAGCCCTCCGAGGGCATGCCGGGGCAGCCGACGCCGGAGGAGCAGCTGGAGCTGATCGGTGGGGCCAAGCCGCCCACGTTCGGTCTGAAGGTCCCGCCGGCCGCCCGCAGCGCGATCAAGGCGTACCGCAAGAAGTACCTCGCGTCGGCGCTCAAGGGCGTGCGCGCGCACCAGCTCGCGCGCCGGGCCCGCAGCTAGGACTCCCCCCGTACCGCCGAGCATCCGTTCATCGGAGGGTCGCTCCTTCGATGTCCCGGATGCTCGGCCGGTCGTGCTTGCTGGGGATCTCCACCGTCGCCAGGGACGGCCGCCGCGTGACCTGAGCGTAGGCCGGACCGCCCCGGTCGCCTGCTGGGCGCTGCAGCTGGTCGCCGGGCGAAGTCGACCCGCGCGAGGCCCACGGCTCCGTCGCACGTCACTTCTGCGCCAACTCTCGGCATGCTCCTGCTCTCAGGTGGTCCCGGCGCCCTGGAATGTGGTGGGGTGCGCACGTCATGCGCCTCGCCTCCGTCGAAGCCGAGATGGTCCTCGACCTCGGCGCGCAGCACGTTCGCGGGCTGCTGCGCTCCCAGGGGAGGCCGTCATGATCGGTGCTTCCCGGACATCGTCGGCCGCGGCAGTTCTGCGCCGGGGGTGTGTGCCCGGCGCGCGCCGGCATCACCGCTGCGCGCTGGCCCTCGCCCTGGCGTGGTTGCTTGCGATCGCACCCGGCGCGTCGGCCGGTCCTCCGGCGCAGGTGCTCCGCGCCGGAGCGGGCCAGGCCGACCTCACGCCGCCCCAGACGGGCTACTTCCTGGGCGGGTGGACGCGTGCCGACCGCGTCGCGCAGGGCCAGAGCACCCGGCTCTACGCGAACACCCTCGTCCTCCAGCGCGGGACGCGGAAGGTCGCGCTGATCGCCGCGGAGCTCTTCGCGGTCCCGGCGGGCCTCCAGGAGGACGTGGCTCGCAAGGTCGCCGACCTGGGGTACACGCGCGATGGCGTCCTGCTCGCAGCCTCGCACACGCACTCGGGCCCGGGCGGCTACTTCCCCAACCCGACGTACAACACCGCGGCGCCGAGCGCCGAGACCCTGACGGACCCGATGAGCTTCATCCGGCTCGTCGATCCGCCGCCCGCCGACGTGCAGCTCTACTCCTTCCTCGTGGACCAGATCGCCGCCTCGGTCCGCGCGGCCGACGCGGACCGCGCGCCCGCAGCGCTCGGCTGGGGCCGCGCAACGCTGACCGGCATCGCGGAGAACCGCAGCATCGAGGCGCACCTGCGCAACCACGGCATCGACGTCCCGGTCCGGACGGGCTCGGCGGCGATGGACCCCGACGGGATCGAGCACACGATCGATCCGTCGGTCGACGTGCTGCGGGTGGACAAGCTCGTCCGTCGCCGCGGGCGCCGCGTCCACGTCCCCATCGGTGCGTGGTCGAACTTCGCCAACCACGGCACCGTCGTGCACTCCGACCTGCAGGTCTACTCGGGCGACCACCACGCCACGGCCTGGCGGCTGTTCGCGGCGAAGGTCCGCCGTGTGGCGAAGGTCCCGGCGCGGCAGGTCATCGTCAACGTCTTCCCCAACTCCAACGAGGGTGACCAGACGGCGGGCATCGCCCACGTCGGCCCCGCGGCAGCGACGTTCGTCGGTGGCGCGGAGGCGGCCGCGATGTTCCGCGCTTGGAAGGGCGTGAAGCGCATGTCGCGCACCCCGGCACTGGACGTGCGCTGGACGCGGTCGTGCTTCTGCGGGCGGATGACCGCGACGGGACCCGTTGCTTCCAAAGGCGCCGAAGGCCTCGGCTTCATCACCGGCTCGGAGGAGGGGCACGGCGCGCTGCACATCGAGCAGGTCTCCTTCGAAGGTGTGACGAGTCCTGCGTCCGATCCCGTCCAGGGCAACCGGGTGACGATCCCGATCGGCAACCCGCCGCCCGCCGTGCCGCTCTCGGTGCTGCGGGTCGGGACGGGAGCGATCGCCGCGGTTCCCGGTGAGGCGACCAAGGAGGCGGGCGCGCGTCTGGGCGATGCGGTCCTGCGCGAGCTGCGGCCGGTCGGCGTGGACCGCGTGGTCATCGCCGGCCTCGCGGGCGACTACATCCAGTACGTCACCACGCCTGAGGAGTACGGGGCCCAGAGCTACGAAGGGGCGACGACGCTCTACGGGCGCAACGAGGGGACGTTCCTGCAGGAGCGCTTCAGCGAGCTGGGCCTGGCGCTGCGGACCGGCACGGCCGCCCCGGCTGCGTACCCGCTCGACGTCAGCTACGGCGTCCGGCCCGATGGCCCCGCCTTCCCCGCCGGCGCCGCGAGTGGTCGGTTGACCGAGCAGCCCGCGGCGCGTGTCGAGCGTCTGGGGCACGCGACGGTGGCCTGGGACGGCGGCGCGTCCGGTCACGATCGGCCGGTCGGCCGCGCGTTCGTGAGCGCGCAGCGGCGCATCGGCAGGCGCTGGGTCACCGTCGACTCCGACCTGGGCCTGGGCTTCCTGTGGCGTGTCGACGGCGCCGGCCACCACCGCGCCGAATGGGAGGTCCCGATCGGTCAGCCGACCGGGACCTACCGGCTCGTCGTGACGGCCACGCGCTACGCGTTGTACTCCGATGCGTTCACCGTCATGCCCTCCACGCGGCTGCACGTTCGCCGCGACGGGAACGCGGTGGTCCTGGCCTACCCCGAGGCCCGCGTCAACGTCGACCTGGTCGCCCGCCCCGATGCCGCCGCCGGTGGCAGCGTCGGCTTCCGCGTCGCTGACCGGACGGTCCTCGTCACCTCCCGGAACGGCACCCGCTTCGCGATCCCGGCAGGGGCGACGTCGGTCGCGGCCGGCGCTGCCCGCGACCGCTACGGCAACACCAACGGCGCGGCCTTCGACATCTGAGCACGCGCGACGATCCGCGTCAGCGCAGTTACCATCGCGGCCATGGGAAAGGAGACCCCCGTGCCCTCCGGACGCCGCCGCAAGGCCGCTGCCTGGCTCGGCGCCGCCATCTCGCTCGCCGCGCCCGGCGCCGCGCAGGCCGCGAACGTCGGGACGGCGCAGATCATCGTCGGCACGCTGCACGTCACGCCGCTGGCCACGCAGGGCCACGGGTACACGGTCCTCGACCAGGGCACGACCTACCGGGCGTTCGACCTCCTCGGTGACCTCGGGACGTCGTCACCCTGCACGGTCAACAGCGGCAAGGTCGACTGCCCGGTGTCGGGCATCAGCAGGATCCAGGTGACGGGGCACAACGCGCCGGACTCGGCGGCCATCGACCCACTCATCACGATCCCGGCGGCGCTCTACGGCCAGGGCGGGGCCGACCAACTCGAGGGCGGCTCGGGCGATGACAGCTTCTACGGCGGTGATGCCGCGGACAAGCTCACCGGCGGCTTCGGCGAGGACACGTTCACCGGCGCCGCGGGTGGCGATCAGGTCTTCGGGGAGGACGACGACGACCTCATCAGCGACAGCAGCTCCGGCGATGACGCCGCCGCGTTCCCGGCCGCTGACGTCTATGACGGCGGCACCGGGTTCGACACCCTCGACTACTCGGCCCGGACGGCCGCCATCTCGGTCTCGGTGGACGGCGCCGCCAACGACGGCCGCAGCGGCGAGGCCGACAACGTCACCGCGGTCGAGCGCGTGCTGTCCGGCTCGGGCAACGACGTGCTCACGGGCAGCAGCGCGGCGGACACGCTCGTCGGCAACGCCGGCAACGACACCCTGGCCGGTGGTGGAGGCAACGACCTGCTCTACGGCGGGGAGGAGACCGGGTCGCCCATCGCCGGCGAGGACACGCTGGACGGCGGGGCGGGCTCGGACATCTTCCGCGGTGGCGGCGGCCGTGACACGGTCACCTACGCGGCGCGGGCCGACGCGGTCAGCGTGACGATCGACGACGTCGCCAACGACGGCGCGGCGGGGGAGCTCGACAACGTCCTGACCGAGAACGAGGACGTCACCGGCGGGGCGGGCGGCGACACCATCACCGGCAGCGGCGGCGCCAACACCATCACCGGCGGGGGCGGCAACGACACGATCGACGGCAGCGGCGGCGACGACGTCCTCGACGGCGGGGCCGGCAACGACACGCTCAACGGCAGCTCCGGCCAGGACACGCTGAGCGGGGGCGAGGGCGACGACACCATCGACACCCGCGACGGCGCCGCCGACACGCTCACGTGTGGACCGGGCGCGGACACGGTCTCGGTCGACGACATCGACACGGTCGCGGCGGACTGCGAGAGGGCCGCGGTCGTCGTCGACGTGCCGACGCCGAGCGCCGGGCTGGCCGGCGGCGGCGCCGGGGGCACGCCCGCGACCGGCACGCCGCAGAACACCGTCCCCGGTGCTCCCGACACCGTGGCGCCGGTCCTCGGCGCGCTGAAGCTCTCGCGCCGGACCTTCGCCGTCGGCGCCGACACCACGGCCGTCGCGGCCCGGGCGGTGCGTGAGACGACGCAGATCTCCTGGACGCTCAGCGAGCCCGCGACCGTGACGCTGGCGCTGGCGCGCAACGACCGGGGCATCCGGCTGGAGGTGTCCAAGACCACCTGTGCGGCCCGCAGCGCGGGCAACGTCGCGAAGGTGCAGCGGCAGATCGCATCCTCGGCGGCGGTCAAGCGCCTCGGTGGCGCCGCGCGGGCGCGCAAGGCGGCCGCGCTGCTGCGCAAGCGGGACTGCAGGCGCGCCGTGCCGGCCGGGCAGCTCACCCGCGTCGCTCGCGCGGGGGCCTACGCGTTCACGTTCACCGGGCGGGTCGGTCGCACCACGCTGCGCCGGGCTAGGTACACGCTCATCGCGACGGCCAAGGACGCGAGCGGCAACGTCTCCAGGCCGCTGTCGACGACGTTCACCGTCTCGAGGTACCGGGCGCGCTGACCTGTCATATCGCGCGCGGCCCGCGCGACCCACAGGAGTGACCGCGCTCTTCATCAACGTCGACGTCGGGGCCGGCTGGATCATCGCGCTGGAGTACGGGCGGGTCGACGAGGGGCAGCCGCTCGACGCCTGGGAGGGCGTGAGCGGGCAGTTCGGGCTCCTCCACGACGGAGGCCCCGACGGCCGGCTGCTGGGCTCCAAGGTCCTCGACGCCTCGACCTACGACCCCGATGCGCACCCGGAGATGTGGAAGGCGCCGACGTTCGATGTGCCGCTCGTCGGCCTGAGCAACGCGACCCCGAACGAGATCATCGTCGCGACGAAATCCCTGCTCGGCCAGACGTCGACCCTGAACCGCCAGCTGTTCAACGCCGCGATGGCCGAGGACGACCCCGATGAGGCGCTCTCGCTGTGGTCGGCCTGCCTGCAGGCAGGCGACCAGATGGCCCACTACGCGCTGGGCTACACCCTCTACGACCTGCAGCGCTACCCCGCCGCCTACCGCCACCTGCGCCGCTACACCGAGCTGAGCCCGCGCAACTCGTGGGCGTGGTGCTGGTTCGGCCAGGCCGCAGCAGCCGTCGGCCGGCGCGAGGAGGCCATTGCGGCGCTGCAACGCGCCATCATGTGCGAGACCAGGCCAGGCGAGACGCCCGCGCGTGAGCGCCTGCAGGCGCTCAGCTGACGCGGCGCGCGGGCGAGACCAACATGCGACCTGGTGTCAGCCTGCTGACCATGATGGAGTGGCGCGGTGCTGTTGCGTCTCGTCCTGGCCATCACCGCGCTGCTGGCCACGGTCTCACCGACGGCCACCGGTGCGGCCGCGGGCCCGAAGCTCCCGACCACCGCCCGCGCCGGGGCGAGCCTCACGATCGCGCTGAAGGTCAAGGCAGGCAGCCGGCCGCTGACGGTCGTGCTGTCCAAGGACGCCCGGCGCAGCCCTGACGACGTCGTGCTGGGGGCGCTGAAGGTGCCGGCGACGAAGAGGTCGGCCGTGCTCGCCCGCCGCCGCGCCACGATCCCGAAGACGGTGGCCCCGGGGACCTACCGCCTGCTGGGTTGCGCCTCGGCCGCGCGCTGCCGCACGCTGGTCAGGGCGTTCACGGTCGCCGCCCCCGCTGTGTCGCCCGCCGCCGGTCTGCCGGTGGCGCCGGCTCCCGGCCCGGCCTTCGTCGCGCCCACGTCGACGCCGGGCCCGACGCCGGTCACGAGCACGACCCCGGATACGAGCACCCAACCGGCCACGACCCCAGTCCCGCCGCCGCCGACCGGCCTGCAGATCTCCCCGTCGCCGATCGTCCTCGGCGACCTGGGGCGCTCGGCCAGCAGCGAGGAGATCGACGCCGCCACGCGACTGGTCACCGTCACCAACCTCGGTCCGGGCACGGCTCCGCCGCTGACGATGCAGGCGATCGCCCGGCAGGGCGACACGATCGTCGCCAGCCAGGTCAACGGCGAGGCGTTCGACGGCAAGCAGGCCTGCTTCGAGGGGCTGGCGCTGGCCGACGGCGCGGCGTGCGGCGTGCGCATCTCCTGGAAGGCCGGCTTCATGGCCCCCGCGACCGGCATGACCGGGTCCTTCACGATCCGCGACCGCAACGACGGCACCACCGTCACGGCCTCGGCCCCGATGTCCGCGGGCTACGTCAGCCGCGCGTACTTCAGCGCCGGTGGCGGGATCTCCGGGACCCCGGCGCAGGGGTACACGCAGAACGGCGAGCTGACGATCACGAACATCGGTGACATCGCAGGCGGCTTCGACATCGAGTTCTCCGGACCCGATGCGGCCAGCTACAGCAAGCGCATCGGCTACGGCACCTGCCAGGCGCTGGGCAGCGACGGCCTGGCCAAGGACGCCTCCTGCACGATCGGCATCCAGTTCTGCGGCGGGGCGGCCCGGACCTACACCGCTGCGGTCGTCGTCCACTCCGGCGGCGTCACCGGCCCGGTCACCGACACCCTGCAGATCGGCAAGGCGGTCCCCGCCGGGTCACCCGGCGCCGACCAGGACTGCTGAAGGCGCGGCGCGCCGTCAGCCCGCCTCGCCCGGGACGGGCAGGGCGGCGGCGCGCAGGCCGTGCTTGTCCATCCAGGTCAGGGCCCGGTCGACGCTGCGCAGCTTGGCGGCGGCCGTCTTGAGGGCGTCGCTGTCCTCGTCGGAGAACTTGCGCTGCAGGTCGAGCTGCTCCGACAGGGCCTCGCGCATGGAGACGAGCTCGGCCGCCTCGGGGTGCGACGGGTCGCTGCAGTGCAGCTCGCGTGAGGCCAGGGCGACGGCCTGCAACACGATCGCGTTGCCGGCGACGGACTCGGCGCTGCCGGACAGCAGCGCGGACGTCACGGCAGCGCCGCCGGCGCCGCCCAACGCACCGACGACGCCGATGCCGCCCATCATGCCGCCCGGCCCCAGAGCGGCGAGGCCGGCGGCAACGGCGGCGCCTCCGCCCAGACCGGCCGGCGCGGCGGCGATCACCAAGGCGGGGGCGGCGGCCACGGCCACGAGCCCGACGGCGGCCAGGCCCAGGCGCTTGCCCCGGGCGCTCGCATCGGCGTGGGCGGAGCGGGCCTCGCGGACCGAGCGGGTGAAGGTGCGGGCCCAGCTGCGGGGAAAGCCGAAGTCGGCGGCGAGGTCCTCCAAGGCGCGCTGGCGGACCTTGTCGGAGAGCTCGATGGAGAAGGGCTCCAAGGGACTGCTCAGCCAGCTGATGGCCAGCAGCACCAGCATGTCGCGGCGGGAGGGAAGCGAGCCGTGCAACAGCGGCGCGTTGGAGATCAGCAGGCGGTCCAGCACGGGTGACGCGTAGCCCGCGTCGCGGGTGACGGTGGCATCGCGCGCGGCGACGAAGGCGCGGGTGTCGCCGAAGCGCGCGCGTCTCCTTGTCGTCGATCGCCTGCTCGAGGCGCAGTGCGAACTGATGGCGGGTGAGGACGGCCATCACCTCGCCGGGTGGGCGGGCGTCCACCGCGACGCCGGGGTCCACGGAGGCGCGGTGGTCGTCGTCGGCCCAGACGATCGCGTCGGCGACGACGTCCTGATCCATGTACTGGGCCGCCGCGTGGGCGGCCTTGCCGGGCGCGCGGCCGCTGTCGACGAACGCGTCGAGCGTCTCCGGGAACGTCGGGCCCAGGCCGCGTCCGGCGGTGACGACGTCGGTGTCGCCGACGACGTTGAGCCACGGGCCCACCCGCTCGAACGGGAAGCGGCCGCGCAGCGCCAGCAGGTGGTCGCGCAGCGCGGGGTAGGACAGCGGGCTGCCGAGCGTGACCAGCAGCCGCACCGACACCTCGGGCGGCAGGAAGTACAGGAGATCGGCCGCGACGACCGAGCCGAGGCTGTGGCCGAGGATCACGACCTCGCCCTCCGGCGGGATCGCGCCGACGACCCGGCGCAGGATCGCTCCCCGCCGGTCGGCCTCGGACACGTAGCGTTCGGCCTGGGCAAAGCCCTCCGACCGCAGCGCCTGCCGCGCGAGCGCGTCCGGCAGCACGCGCCCCATCGCCGTGCCGGTCCGGTCGAGGTCGGACTTCAGCGCCTGCTCCAGCGCGGCCGCCCGCAGGCAGTAGTCCAGCGCGTGCTGCTCGTAGGACCCGTCGTCCTCGCGGACGTAGGTCTCCTCGGGCGCCTCGGTCGCCGGGACGGTCTCCGCCTCCAGGAGCTCCAGGTAGGACGGCGCGACGACGGTGAACCCGCGGTCCTCGAGGTCCTCGATGCCCTTGCGCCGCAGGGCCCGGTCCAGGGCGACGCGCCAGCGCCCGTCGGGGTCGTCCTCGCGGATGCCGTGGATGTAGAGGAGCGTGCGGTGCGCGGAAGCTGCCACTGCCCCGAATCTACCCACCCGCGCGCTCAGCCCATGGCGAAGGCAATGGCCTCCGGGGACGACGCGAGGCCGGCAGCGATCGCCCGCCGATCCTCGCCCTGCAGGGACCGCAGGACGAGATGCTCGCGGTCGGCCTGCGGCAGTTCGCGGCCCAGCAGGGCCACGCAGCAGCGCCGGACGAACTCCGCGTCGTCGTCGGCCGCCACCGCCGCTGCGAGCCGCTGGGCGCGTGTCGCATCCAGGCGGCGCGCCAGGTCGACCTCCCACCCCTCGGCCGCGCCGTAGCGCCGGGCCTCGGCCGAGCGGGCGAGGTTGCGGAACAGGTCCTCGCGGCGGTGCCCGTCGGCGAGGTGCGCCAGCCAGGCGTCACGGACGGCCGGCAGCGGGCGGCGCCCGAGGACCGTGCCGAACATCAGGTCCACCCAGGCACCGGCCTCGGCGTCCCACCCGTCCAGCACCAGGTCGGCCATCGCACGGTCGCCGCGGCCGGGCTGCAGCAGTTCGGCCGCCAGGTCCCCGCGGCGGAGACCCATCGCCGCCAACGCCTCGCCGACCCGCGCGCGCAGCAGCGCGCCCTCCGGGTCGGGACCGACCGGCACCGCGCGCACCGCCTCCAGGTATGCGTCGAGCGTCCGCTGCGCCACGACGGAGATCTCGAAGCGCTCCGCGAACCTCGCCCGCGCGCCGTCGGCCAGCCGGGTGCGCAGGTCGGCGTCGTCCAGCAGGGCAGCCAGGCGCGCGGCCAGCGACGCGGCATCGCCCGGCGCGGCGAACACGGCGCTGACCCCGTCCTCGACCACCTCGGGAATGCCGCCGACACCACACGTCACGATCGCGCAGCGATGGCTCATCGCCTCCACCAGCACGTTGCCGAAGGACTCATAGCGCGACGGGAAGCAGACGATGCCGGCGGCGGCGTAGTGCGCGGCCAAGGCGTCGTCGTCGACCTCGCCGACCCAGCCCACCGCGCCGGCCAGCAACGGGTCCGCGTCCGCGTCGTCGCGCAGCGACGTGACGCCCACGTCCGGGCCGACGACCGTCAGCCGCAGCCCGGGCCGCTGCGGCAGCAACAGGCGCAGCGCATCCAGCAGGACGTCCAGGCCCTTGCGGTGCTCGACGCGTCCCACGAACAGCAGCCCGTCATCCACCGGCCCGCCGGTCACCCCCGGGTCAACCGTGCCCAGCGGCACCAGGACCTCGGCATCCCCTCGCTCCGGGGGGCACGCGGCGGCGATCGCCCGGGACGCCGCGTGCCGCCGCCGCGCGCCCGCGAGCGTCTGCCGCTCCAGCGCGACGATGGCGGCGATGCGGTCCGCCGCGACGCCCGGCTCGAGCCGCTCGACGATGCTCGACGGCGTCATCACCCGGAGCACGGTCGGCAGCACCGGGTCCAGCACGCACAGCAGCGCCTCGGCCTGGGCCAGCGACGCCGCCACGACGTCGAAGGGCGCCTGCGCGTGCAGCGCGCGGATCGCCGCGTGCTTGGCCGCGCCCGCGTACAGCTCGTCGCGCGCGGCAAACAGCTCCAGCCCGCGCAGCCCCCGGTCGCCGACCACCACGCGGTGCTGGTGCACGCCGTCGGCGTCGACCCAGGACTGCGCCGTGCCGTCGTCGCGATGGACGACGTGGACGTCGTGGCCGGCCCGCGCCAGGGCGGCCGCGGTGCGCTGCGTCACGCGCCGAAGACCGGTCGGGACGTCGGCCCGGTGCCCGGTCTCGAGGAATGCGATGCGCGCAGCCACGCGCGAGTTCTAGACGAACCTGCAGCTGAACGTGTCATGGTCGTGACCGATCGGGCTGGACGGCGAGACCCTGTTTGTGGCGGTCGGTGAGGAGTACGCTCGCGAACATGCGGATCATCGGAGGACTGGTGGTGGTCCTCGCACTCGCCGTGCCCGCGACCCCGGCGCGTGCCGTCACGACGACGCTGAACTTCGACGCGCACGCCAACGGCGACGTGATCACGACCGAGAGCGGAGCGACCTTCGCCAACGGGCCGACGGTCTTCACCCCGGCCCACGTGGCCACCCAGTCTCCCCCGAAGGCGCTGCACGCCGCCACGGCCTGCCCGCCCGCGCACCCGGCCGACGACCCCTGCGGGCGGCTGACCGTCACCTTCGCCACGCCGGCGAGCTCGGTGTCGCTGCGGGTCGGGATGGACGACGACGCGCCCGGCGGCGACATCCCGGGCGTGATGCAGATGCTCGCCTACAACGCGTCCAACACGGTGGTGGCCGACAGCGGCGAGACGTACATCGGCGGGCAGGGCGGCTTCGTACCGATCACGACGCTCGTATCGGTCACGTCCTCCAGCACCGACATCACCAAGATCGTCTTCCGGGTCGGGACGACGAACAGCTACCCGAGCTCGCCGTCCTACCGGATGAACGTCGACGACCTCACGTTCACCGACAACGCGCCGCCTCCGACCTCGCCGCCCGCGGTGACGATCAGCTCGCCGACCACCGGCCAGGAGTTCACCCGCGCCGGTGACGTGAAGGTGTCCGGTCACGTCAGCGCGCAGGCGGGCGTCGCGAAGTTCTGCGTGTCGACCCAGGCGACGATGCCGGACTTCTGCAACGACGGCGCGGTGCTCGACGGCAGCGGCAACTTCAGCAACCTGACCGTGTCCGGCCTGCACCCCGGCACCAACACCGTCCACGCCTACGTGCAGGACACCCGAACCCGCAGCGCGACGTCCGCCGTCGACTTCGCCCTGACGACGTTCGACCTGCGCCCGGCCAACCTCGAGGTGACCCAGGCGGTGCAGGGCGCGCTGCCGGTGGTGCCGGCGGACGACCTCGGTGGCCCGCGGATCGCGACCTACAACGGCGTGCCGCTGGCGCAGGGCAAGACCACGTTCGTGCGGGTGTGGGTCGACGCCCGGTTCGACCACGGGCCGATCACCGTCCCCAACCTCCGCATGGCGCTGGCGGGGACCCGCAACGGCACCTCGCTCGGCGCCCCGATCGCCCCGATCAACGGCAGCCGCGAGCTGCGGCCGGCCGACGTCACCGGGCCCGTCGTCCCGGATGCGATCCGCTCGGACGCGAACTCCGCGTTCGTCTTCCAGCTGCCGTCGTCGTGGGCGCAGGGCGACGTGTCGCTGTCGGCCATCGTCAACCCCGCCGCCGACATCTCCGAGTGCGAGACGTGCTCCGCCAACAACACGCTGCGCCTGGACGGCATCCACTTCACGCCCGTCCGGACGGAGACCGTCACGCCCGTGAAGCTGTTCACGCGCGACAGCGCGGGGCGCCCCAACCCGCTGGTCGACGGCACCGTCGCCTTCGCCCCGACCGCGCGGATCTCCCCGTTCGTCCTGCTGGTGCGGCCCTACCAGGCCGCGATCGACATCTCCGCGATCGCCGCGCGCAGCGACAGCAGCTGCAACGCGGACTGCAAGAACAGCGCGGTGTTCGACAAGGTCAACGACTTCGATCAGGCCACGCCGGATTGGAACCGCCAGGGCCACATCACCGGCGTCAACCCCGGGGTGGCGCGCGGGCTGACCGCGCCGGTGCTGTTCTGCTGCCAGCCACTGCGGATCGACACCAATGCGATCACGGACGCCGGCCGGCCGTTGACCTCCGTCGCCCACGAGTACTACCACCAGCTCGGCTTCTCCCACGCGGGGCACGACTGCCCGGGCAACCCGGGCGGGTTCCTGGGGCTGCAGGCCGAGAGCTGGGACCCCGACCACCAGGGCAGGCTCCAGTCCTTCGGCTTCGACCCGCTGCCGGGCGTCGGCGGCACGCATGCGGTGGAGGGGACGCAGGTGCAGTTCTTCGACTTCATGTCCTACTGCACCGACAACTACCCCGAGACGAACAGCTGGATCTCGGCGCGCAACTGGACCCGTGCCCTCAACGACCACCGCGCGCGATCGCTGCGGCGTGCGGCCGGTGCGCCGGTCGCGCGGGCGTCCGCGGCCGGCGGCCCGACGCTGACCGTGTCCACGCTGAAGGTCGGCGACGGCAAGCCGATCACGCACGTCGTCCCCGGCACCGGAACCCCGGGCACGGCGTCGACGGGCAAGCCCGACGCGACGATCCGGCTGCGCAACGCCGCGGGCAAGGTCGTGGCGTCGGCAGCGGCGACCGTCCAGCGCGGGCACGCCAACAAGGGCGGGCAGGTCGAGTCCGTCGGCGCCGCCGTGAAGGACCCGGGCGGCGTGGCGAGCGCGGAGGTCAGGGTGGGGGCAAAGGTCCTCGCGCGCGTGAAGAAGCCGCGCCGCGCCCCGCGGGTGAAGCTCACCGCGCCGAGGAGGGGGACGAAGGTCAAGTCGACGGGGACGGTGCTCGTACGCTGGCGCATCACCGGGGCCAGGCCGAAGACCGTCGACATCGACTTCGCCGCCGATGGCCGGCGCTTCCGCCCGGTGGTCCTGGGCTTGCGCGGCAGCAGCTACAAGGTGCCGGTCGAGCTGCTGGCCAAGGGCAGCAGGGCGAGATTCCGCGTGCGCGTGTCCGACGGCTGGAACGTGGCCCGCGCGACCTCGGCCGCCATTCGCGTCGCCGGCCCGCCGCCGACCCCGACCGTGCAGCCCGGCACCCGCGCGGTGAGCATCGACGGCACGCTGCAGCTGGAGGGTTACGCCTACGGCGACGGCCGGCGGCTGCCGTCGGGCTCGCTGTCCTGGTACAGCGGCCGCCGCCTGCTCGGTCGCGGCGCGTCGGTCCGCGTCTCCGGTCTGCCGGTCGGGCGGCGTCACGTCACCCTCATCGCGCGGGCCCGTGACGGCCGCCGCGGGCGGACGAGCGTCGCGTTGCAGGTCGTGCGCTGAGCCGTCAGCCGCGCAGCAGCCGCTCGGCCTGCCGGCGGCCGCTGAGGTAGGCGCCGTGGACGGTGGCGAAGGCGTCGCGGCTGGTGGCCTCGCCGGCCAGCAGCAGGCGCCCGCCGATGGGCCGGGCGAGCGCGTCGCGGTCGGCCGGTGAGGAGCCGACGGCGGGGTAGGAGTAGGCGCCGCGTGCGTAGGGGTCGGCCGCCCAGCGGGTGACGACCACGCCGGACGGCTCCGGGACGGTCGTGCCGAACGCGGCGGACAGCGCCCGCCGCAGGCCGGCGACGATCTCCGCGTCGGAGCGCCGCTCCAGGCGGCGGGCGGCGTCGGCGGCGACGACGCCGATGAGGATCGGCGCGCCGGTGAAGTGCAGGCCGTTGACCAGCGCGGTGACGGGCTGGTCGCCGACCAGGCCGAAGATCTGGGTGTCCCGGGGCCAGAAGGGCTCGTCGAAGGCCAGGACGACCTTGTCGAGCAGGCCCATGCCCAGCCGGTCGATCGCGGTGCGCGTGGCCGCGGGCAGTGGCGGGTCGAAGGTGATGTCGGCGTGCTGCAGGACGCCGAGCGGCACGGTCACGATGGCGCGGTCGGCGCTGAACGTGTTGCGGCGGGTGCGGACCGTCACGCCGGTCGACGTGCGGGCGACGCGGGTGACCGCGTGGCCGAGCCTGACGGTGAGGCCGTCGGCCAGTTGGTCGACGAGCTGCACGTAGCCGTCCGGCAGGAGCAGGTCCTCGCCTGCGTACTCGGCGTCGGCGCCGAAGTCCCGCAGCGACAGCTGCCGCGCCTCGGCTGCGTAATCGATGAGGACCGTGCTCGTGCCGGCCCAGACCGTGACCGGATCCTCGTCGGCGTCGGCGATCTCCTCGAGCCCGTCCAGCAGCGAGTCGTCGCGGCCGGCGTCCTCCTGCAGGTCCTCCAGCTGGGACTGCAGCTGCTCCCAGCGTGCGAGGCCGGCCTCGGCGTCCTCCTCCGTGACCGCGCCGTCGGCGTCGTACAGGCGCAGCGACTCGTCGTCGGTCACGACGGTCCGCGCGCCGGCGCGCTCGGCCAGGGCGACGAGCGGGTTGCCGCGCGCGCCGTGGATCCACGCGGCACCGACGTCCACCGTCGCGCCCAGCGAGGTGTCGCTGCGGATCCGGCCGCCGAGCCGGCTGCGTGCCTCGAGGACCGTGACCCGGCAGCCGCCCTCGCGCAGGCGCGCCGCAGCCGCGAGCCCCGCGATGCCGGCACCGACGACGATCACGTGCTCGCCGCGGCGCGAAGGGTCACCGTCGCCGCAGCCCGGGAGCAGGGCCGCGGCCAGCGACGCGCCGCAGAGCTGGGTGAACTGCCGCCGGGTCGGAGCCGCGCAGGTGACGGCGTCGCCGGGCACGGCGCGGAGCGTACTTCGCCCCCGGCCTGACCGATGAAGCGGTGCGGGCCGCGACGGTGCGTCCCGGCCGGACGCGCAAGCCCCTGCGCGTCGGTGTGTCGCCGGGGAACAGGAATGTCTGCCATCGAACACGAACGTGGTAGATCGGGAAGAAGAACACGCGGTCGCACTTGCGGCGCAGGCCTCGTAACGGCTCCGCAACAGCGCTACCGTCGCCGCAATGGCCACGCGCCTTGGTCGGGGGACGACCGCACTTGTGGGGCTGCTGCTGGCCGTTGCGCCGGCCGCGCACGCGGCGTTCGGCGTGACCAACACCTGGGGCCAGTTCGGCGTGCCGCCCAGCGCCTATTCGCCCTACGGCATCGCCACCGGCACCGACGGCACGAGCTACGTCATCGACCAGCAGCTCGGCGAGATCGTGAAGTTCGACGCGACGGGCTCGGCGGTCGTGGCCTTCGGCAGGGGCTTCTTCGGGTCGAGCGCGCAGAACATCGCCGTCGACACGGCCCGGGGCACGGTGTACGTGGCCGACCGCTCGAACAACCGCGTCCAGCGCTTCTCCGCCGCGGGAACCTTTCTCGGGACGTGGAGCGCGGCGCTGCCGGCAGACGTCGACGTCGACAGCGCGGGCAACGCGTACATCGTCGAGTCCACCAACGCGCGCGTCGTCAAGCGCGCGCCCGACGGGACGCAGCTCGCCATCATCGGCGGGCTCGGCACCGGCAACGGTCAGCTGTCGGGACCGTCCGCGGTCGCCCTCGACGCGGCGAACAACGTCTACGTGGCCGACACGGGCAACAACCGCATCGAGCAGTTCGGCACGGACGGCGCCTACGTCAGGGCCTGGCCCGTCACCGCGCCCAGCGTCCTGGCCATCGGCGGCAGCTCGGTGTTCGTGGGGCGCGCTGCGACGATCGACCGCTTCACGCTCACGGGCACGTCGACGGCCACGTGGACGAGCGGCCTGACCACCATCCGCGGGCTGTCGGCCAAGGGCACCGACCTGCTGGTCACCCAGAGCTCCAAGGCGACGATCACCGACCTCGCGTCCGACGGCACGACGGCTGCGACCTGGACCTTCGACGGCCTCGGCGACGGGCACGGCGCGTTCCGGGGGGCCTACAACATGGCGCGCGCCGCCAACGGCGACATCTACGTCGTCGACCAGAGCAACTACCGCGTGCAGCGCTTCTCGGCCACCGGGACGTACATCGGGTCGATCGGCAGCGGTCCGGGCGGCGGCAACGGGCAGTTCAACCCGCCCACGGCGGTGGCGGTGTCACCGACGACCGGTGACGTCTACGTGTCCGACGCCAACCTGGATCGCATCCAGCGCTTCACCGCTGCGGGTGCATTCGTCTCGGTCATCGCCACCGGCGGCACCGGCCCTGGTCAGGTGGACAGCCCGTTCGACCTGGCGTTCGCCGCCGACGGCACGCTGTACGTGTCCGAGACGGGCAACGACCGCATCCAGCACCTGAGCGCGACGGGCGGGTACCTGGACTCGTTCCCCGGCGGCGCGGCGGGCATCACCGTCGCCCCCGACGGCACGCTCTACCTGAGCTACCAGTCGACCCACATCGACCACTACTCGCCCGGCGGCGCGCTGCTCGGCAGCTTCGGCAGCGTCGGCGCGCCGTACTTCTTCGCCTACGCCGTCGACGTGTCCGTGGCGCCGGACGGAGACGTCTACGTCGTGGACTGGAGCAGCGACAAGGTCACGCGCACGGCAGCCGACGGCACGTTCAAGGAGTCCTTCAGCGGCGGATTCGACTATCCCCGGGCCCTGCTGGCAGCGCCCAACGGCTACGTCTACGTCAGCGACTACAACCTCAACCGCGTCCAGCGTTTCGGGCAGCCTCCGGCGGCCCCTGCGGCGCCCGTGCCGAGCACCGCGCTGACGAAGGGCGCGCTCGCCGTCACGTGGAGCACGGTCACCGACCCCAACGGGGACTCGGTGACCTACACGTTGCAGCGGGAACGGGCCAACGCCGTCACGAGCGTGCTCGCGAACACCGCCGGCACGACCTACACGAAGACGGCGGGCGACCCGGAGTCGGAAGGGCGGCTGCGCTTCCGGGTGGTCGCCGGCGACGGGACGCTGTCGTCGACCTCGGCGTGGAGCGACTACGTGACCGTCGACCGCACGCCACCGGTGGCGGTGATCACCGCCTCGCGCCTGCCGGAGTACGGGGCGGACTGGTTCAAGGACGACGCGTCGCTGTCCTTCGCGACGAGCTACGACCCCGTCCTGCCCGACGGCAGCGCGGGCAGCGGCGTCGACGCAACGACGGTCCCGGCCGCGGCGAGCCGCTCGACGTCCGGGGACCTGACGAGTGCCGGCACCGTCAGCGACCTGGCGGGCAACGTCTCGGCCTCGGCGTCGAAGACCGTCCACGTCGATGCCGACCCGCCGCTGCTGGGGACCACCGCGACGGCGGGCGGCGCGCCCTACGTCGCCGGCGACTGGACCGTGGCCGCCGTGACGGTCGACGGCGCGTGCAGCGACGGGCAGTCCGGGGTGGCCGGCGCGCCGACGCCGGTGGTGTTCGACGCCGAGACCGCGACCGGCAACGCGCAGCGCACGTGCGTCGACAACGTCGGCCACAGCACCCAGGCGAGCTTCATCCCGGTGCGCATCGACCGGACCGCGCCCGCCGCCCCGACGGTCACGCCCGACCGCGCCCCGGACAGCGGGGGCTTCTACCGCGACACCGTGACCCTGACATTCGCGGGGGCCGGTGACCTGCTCGGCGACGGGCTGACGCCGGGCGTCGGCGTGGACCCCGCGACCGTGCCCGCGCCCCAGACGGTGACGACCAACGGGTCGACCGTGGTCAGCGGCACCGTCAAGGACCTGCTCGGCCACACCTCTGCGTCGGGGTCGCGGACGGTGAAGGTCGACGCGTCGCCGCCGACGCTGGCGCTGTCCTGCCCGGACACCGTCGTCCAGGACGCCACCGCGACCGGCGACGCCACGGCGAGCGACGCGGAGTCCGGTCTGGTCGGCCCGGCGACGGCGACCGTCGCGCTGGACACGAGCACCACCGGCGCCCACACCGGAAAGGCCACCGCGCAGGACGCCGTCGGCCACGAGACCGAGGCCACATGCGCCTACACCGTGACGGCCAAGCCCGTGCCGCCGCCGCTGACCAGCGCGTCGACGACGCCGGTCGCCGCCCCGGCGCCCATCACGACACCGACCCCTGTGCCGGACACGCGCGCGCCCGCGGTGACCATCACGACCAGGAGCGTGCGGCTCAAGGGCGGTGCGCTGACCCTCGGCATCACCACCGACGAGCCCGCGAAGGCCACGATCACCCTGATCGGGCGCCGGGGGGCGAAAACGGTCCAGCTGGCCAGGCTGACCGTGGCGCTGAAGCCCGCCACCAGGCAGGTCAAGCTGAAGCTGTCCCGCAGGACCCTGAAGCTGCTGCGCCGGGCGCGCAACGTGAAGATCAAGGTTGTCGTCACCGACGCCGCGGGCAACACGACCCGCCCGTCGACGAGCCTGACGCTGGCCGCTCACTGAGCAACGGTCACGTCGATTGCGCCGCCTTCCGTCTGGACGGCGCCCCCGACTGCCGAACACGCTTTTTCACCCCGGATCAGCGGCACAAAAGCGTGTTCGACCCCACGGGCCGGCGCCCCCCGACTGCCGAACACGCTTTTTCACACCGGATCAGCGGCACAAAAGCGTGTTCGGCCCGACGGGCCGGCGCCCCCGGCCCGGCTGGCGGCGAGCTATCTAGCGGCAGCGCTTCGGCAGGCGCCGGTCGAACGGCAGCGTGACGGTCAGGCGGCACCCGCCGCGGGCGACGAGCTTCAGCGTCCCCGCGCCGGTGCCGCTGAGACGGCGTCCGGCGCGCTTGAGGACCGTCAGCTTCGTCGGCGCTGCGGCGAGGCTGAACCTGAAGCCCCACGCCACGCCGGTGCGCTCGGCCGTCGTGTACGTCCAGGTCGTGGGCGTCCTCGGCGGCGGCGCGAAGAAGCCCCACGAGTTGGCGGCGTCGAACTCCTTGTTGAAGGTGTCCCACCAGTGGATGCCGCAGCCCAGCAGCTTCTGGGGCTTCAGGCCGGCGGCCTCCGCGCGGGCGATGAAGCGCTCCGTCTCCGGGCGCACGAGCGTCTCGAGGTAGTAGAAGAGCCCCGGGCCCTCGACCGCGGAGAGCGGCGGGGAGAACGCGGGCGAGCCCTGCGGGCCCAGGCCGGTGAAGTTGGTCGGCGCCGGGTCGTCGCCGGGACACGGCCGGCCGTCGCCGGCGCTGGCGAACAGGCGGGTCGACGCGAGATTGGTGACGGTGAGCGACGGGTTGTGGCCGGTCGCGTTGAAGCCGTCCGGCTCGCCGAAGATGTCGCGGTAGTTGAAGCCGGGGAGGGCCGCGCCCAGGATGAGCTGCGCGGCGAGGTCGAGGTTCTGGTCGTCCTGCGGGCTGAGCACGCCGGAGAACGACGCCGCCGTGCCGAAGTAGTCGGGCCGCTGGCCGGCCAGGTACATCGTGCCGTAGCCGCCCATCGACAGCCCGGCGATCGCGTGCCAGCGCCGGCCCGCGCGGACGCGGTAGCGCTTCTCGACGGCTCCGATCAGCTCCTTGAGGAAGTAGCTCTCCCACCGCGGTCCGTCCGCGGAGACCCAGTCGGAGTAGAAGCCGATGACCCCGCCCTGCGGCATCACGATGATGCCCGGGAAGTCCTTGGCCCGCTTGGGGATCTCGCCGTA
>CAYUDT010000004.1:0-88868 GCA_964443695.1 uncultured Conexibacter sp.
CATCTTCACGTGGCGGTAGCGCCACTCCTGCAGGCCCTCGTCGAGGTCGACGAGCCGCTCGAGGACCTGGGCGCTCTCACCGTCCGCCGCGTACGCGTCGACGAGCCGATCCTGCAACTCCGGCGACGGCTCCCACTCGCGGGTGACGTCGCGCGTGAGCAGGGCGGCCGGTCCCCCGAGGTAGATGACGAGCGAGTCCGGCACCGAGCGGCGCGCCATCGCGGCCGCGATGCGGCCGTGCTCCGCCGAGCCGGGCGCGTAGGGCCGCAACATCGACGGCGAGCGGCGGCCGAGGACGGCCTCGAGCACGCGGAACTGCGCCGACTGAAAGCCCGACGAGGTGGCCAGGCGGTCGCGGAAGGCCGAGAACTGCCGCGGCGTCATCGTCTCCAGCACATCGATCTGGGTGACGATCGTCTTCAGGATGGTGAGCACCCGGCGCAGCGTGTGCAGGGCGTGGGAGCCGTCGGCGGCCTCCAGCGAGGACTGCAGGTGCGCGAGCTCGTGGAGCAGCTGCTTGAACCACAGCTCGTACACCTGGTGGATGACGATGAACAGCAGCTCGTCGTGCTCGTCGGACCGGGGGTGCTGCGCGTTGAGGATGTCGTCGAGCGCGAGGTAGCTGCCGTAGGTGACCGCGGGGGAGTCGCTCATCGTCGGAGCCTCCCACGTTCGGGACGAGCATCTCGCGGGCAGGGACCACGATGACCGGCGGCGCCGCGACCTCGGGTCTCGCCTCCTCTGGCGCACGGTCCAGCGTCACATCCGAACGTGCCGCTGGGGCCGGTCGCAACTCGCGGCCGGCCCCGTTGTTTTGTCCACGTGGGCATGTGTGTCGTGTTTTTGGGGTATCTCTAGAGGTCTTGGGCGCAGGACGTTCACCCGTGATCGCGGCCCTGGCGGTCGTCGCCTGGCTCAGCGTGGGGGCCTCGGCGTGGGCCGTCGGCCCGGGCGTGCGCGCGCCCGCGTCCGCCGTGGCGCCGGCGACCTACGACTCACGAGAGGCCGGCCCGCTGACGTTCCGGCGCTCCGCGCCGCCGGCGACGGTTGCCGCGCGGGAGTCCTACGAGCAGCGCCTCGGCGGGGCGGCAGCGGTCACCGCGGACACGGTCACCGGCGCGCTGGATGCCGTCGCGCGGCCGGGGGCGGCGCTGACGTCCCCCTCCGGCGGCGACCGCGGCGCGGTCGCCCGGGCGTGGGCGAGGAGCCATCTCGACGTGCTGGGCCTCAGCGCGTCCGACGTCGACGCGCTCGGCGCCCCCGAGGTCACGCGGACCGCCGGTGGCATGGCCGCCCTGCGCTACGTCCAGACGTACAAGGGCATCCCCGCGTTCGACAACGCGCTGACCGTCACCCTGGACCGGGCCAACCGCGTCGTCGCCGCCGGTGGCGCGCCGGTCGCCTCGCTGGCGGTCGCCTCCACGACCCCGAAGCTCAGCGCCGAGCAGGCCGCCGCGGCGATCGGGGCGACGACGGCGCACCACGCGCGGCTGACGATCTTCACCGGGGCGTCCGGACCGGTGCTGGCCTGGCGCATGCAGGTGCCGGTCAGCGGTGTCGAGGACTACGACGCCGTCGTCGACGCCACCAGCGGCGCGCTGCTCTACCGCCAGAACCTCGTGAAGTTCCTCGACGCGACGGTCTTCAACGAGTACCCCGGTTCGGCTGCCGGAACGTCGACGGTGAACCTCACGCCGTGGCTCGACGTCTCGCAGACCACGAAGCTCGACGGTCCGTATGCGCACGCGTACTCCGACATTAACGACGACGACGGTGTCAACGACGGTGAGGACGTCCCGCCGGACAACTACGGCTTTCATGCGAAGGCCGGCTTCGGGTGCAGCGGAGTCTTCCTCTGCTCGTGGACGGGCGCGCCGAACTCGTGGCAGGACAACCGCGAGCAGAACGCGGTGCAGGCCTTCGCCCTGGTCAACCGCTTCCGCGAGCACCTGGCCGCCAACCCGATCGGGTTCAACGGGGATGTCGCGTTCGAGGGCGACGATCGCGTGCTGGTGGAGACCGATGACGGCGCCTCGACAAAGCCGAACGGTAGCCCCGACGACACTCACCTCAACAACGCCAACATGAACACAAAGCCGCAGGGCCAGTCCCCGCGGATGCAGATGTACCTGTTCCACGGCGGAGGCTTCCGCGACATCAACGGCGGCGACGACGCGGCCACGGTCTGGCATGAGTACACCCACGGCCTCTCCAACCGGCTGATCACCGACGCGGACGGCGTCGGCGCGCTGGGCACCGCACAGGCCGGGGCGATGGGCGAGGCCTGGAGCGACTGGTACGCCGAGGATCACCTCGTCGCGCTGGGGTACGAGGTCGACACCGCCGACCAGGGCGAGATCGACCTGGGCAAGTACTCCGACGCGACGCCCCACGCGACCCGCACGGAGGGCATGGACTGCAAGCCGGTCAGCGGCCAGTACCCCTCGCCGGACCCCATGTGCCCGGGCGGAGCGCAGACCGGCCCGGGCGGCTACACCTACGCGGACTTCGGCAAGATCTTCGCCGGCGGCCCGGAGGTCCACGCCGACGGCGAGATCTGGGGGCAGACGCTGTGGGACCTGCGTGAGGCGCTGGGCTCCCCGACGGCCGAGCAGGTCATCACGCAGGCGATGCGGATCAGCCCGCCCGAGCCGTCGATGCTGGACATGCGCAACGCGATCCTCGCGGTGACCAGCAACGACTTCCCCGGCAACCTCGACGCGGTCTGGCAGGTGTTCGCCGACCGCGGCATGGGGTACTACGCGGCGACCACCGGCAGCAGCGACGTGTCGCCCGTTCCCGACGTCAACCCGCCGCCGGCGCCCGGCTCCGGTGAGGGGACGATCAGCGGCCTGATCACCGATGCGCGCACCGGGGCTCCGGTCGCCGGCGCCACCGTCGGCGTCGCCGGGCACGACACGAAGCTCACCGGCACGTACCCGGCCGTCGGCCGGCTCGTGGCCACCACCGGCAGCGACGGGCGCTACACCGTCGCGGCGCCGGATGCGATCTACCCTCGCGTCGTCATCACCGGGCCCGAGCCGTACGGCGGGGCCGTCCGCACCGAGGTCGAGGTGGCCGACGGGCAGGCCACGACGTTGGACGTCACCCTGGACTTCGACTGGGCCTTCCACAAGGGCCTGACGACGACCGACAACAAGGGCGCGGCCTTCGGCTGCGGTGCCGCGCAGGTCGTCGACCACGCCGCGAGCACCGTCTGGTCGGCCGACAACGACCACGACCCCGTCCAGGGCGCGCAGGTCACCGTCGACCTCGGCCAGCGCGTGGCCGTCAGCGCCTTCGGGCTGGACCCGGGCGCGGGATGCGGTGACGACGCCGACGCGATGACCAAGAGCTACCGGCTGGACACGTCGGCCGACGGCACGATCTGGGCCACCGCGAAGACCGGGACCTTCGCCCAGAGCGATGCGGGGCGGATCACCCGCATCACGCCGGACCTCATCCCGGCGCGCGGCGCGCGCTACGTGCGCCTGACGCTGCTGGAGCCGCGCAGCAGCACCAGCGACTACATCGACTTCGCCGAGCTGCAGGTCTACGGCGCGCCCGCTCCGGACGACCCGACGACCACCACCACGACGACCACGGTCCCGCCGACGACGCAGACCACGCCGACGCCGACACAGACGCAGACCACGACGTCGACGATCACGACGCCACGGCTCGCCCCGCCGACCCTGAAGGCGCTGAGCAAGCGGGGCACCAAGGGCGCCTACAAGCTGACCGTCGTCTGCCCGGCGACCTGCTCGGTGAGCACGACGATGACGATCACGTCGGCGCTGCGGCGCACGCTGAAGCTGAAGAAGGCCTTGGTCGTCACGCAGAAGCGCACGCTCCTGCCGGGGCGCAAGGTGCTGTCGCTGAAGGTGCCGGGGACGGTCGTGAAGGCCCTGAAGAAGCGCAGGCGCAAGGCGCTGCCGGCGACGTTGAAGGTCGTCGTCTCGCAGTCCGACGGTCAGACGGCCCGCGCGACGAAGAAGGTCTCGATCAGCCTGAGGTGATGACCGGCCGGTTGACGTGGCCGGCCGTGATCTGGTCGATCGGGCCGTCCGCGTACTTCAGGGCGGGCTCCAGGAATCGGGCCAGCGCGGCGGCGCCACCAGGCATCAGGTGGATGCCGTCCGGCTGGAACCAGCCCGGGTGGCCGCGGGTCTTGCGCACCCAGTCGATGACGAGGATGCGGTGCGGGTAGGCCCGGCCCGCCTTGCGCACGACGGCGGCGTCGTGGCCGTCCTCGCCGCCGACCTCGCGGGGGGTCAGCAGCACGAGCAGCCGGTCGCGACCGAGGATCCGCAGCGCCGCGCGGATCTGGATCGTGCTGATCGAGGCGTTGGTCCCGAGCTGGATCGCGACGACGGGCGGCAGGAAGCCCTGGTCGCGACGCGAGCGGAGATCCTGCAGTCCCTCGCTCCACGGGCGGCAGCCGTGTGCGTCGACGTTCCATCCCCGAGCGGCCACCTGTGGCATCGCCCCGAGGAGGACGGAGTCCCCGATGATGAGCGGGGCCCCGCGCTTGCCGACCTTCTTGGTCGGCGCCTTGCGCATCACTCCGCCACAGCCGTCCGCACCCGCCGTCGACGGCGTCAGCGCGACGAGGGCCAGGGCAAGGCACGGGAGCCCGCGGCCGGCGCGTCGAATATCCATAACTGTCGGTACCGTACCGGCGGGGCGCGTCGGCATCGGATGCCCGTTCGCGCCCGCACCTCGCATGGTCTTTCCGTCGATCGAGTTCGCCCTCTTCTTCCCGGTGGTGCTCGCGGCCTCGTGGCTGCTGATGCCGCGACCGCACATCTGGAAGCCGTTCATCCTCACCTGCTCGTACCTGTTCTACGCGGCAGCGGATCCCAAGTTCTGCCTGCTGCTGGCGGGCGTGACGGTGGGCAACCAGGTCTGCGCGCGGATGGTCGTCGCGGCAGGGGAGAACCGGGTCCTGGCCAAGCGCTGGGTGGCCGGTGGCGTCGCGCTGAACCTCCTCGTCCTGGGCATCTTCAAGTACTACGGGTTCTTCGCGGAGAACGTCGACGACGTCCTCGGCACGTTCTCCCTGAGCCCGGGCATCCCGCTCCTGTCGCTGGCGCTGCCGATCGGCCTGTCGTTCTTCACGTTCCAGGCGATCTCCTACGTCGTCGACGTCTACCGCGGCGACGCGAAGCTGACCAACGTCGTCAATCTCGGGCTGTACCTCTCGTTCTTCCCGCACCTCGTCGCCGGGCCGATCGTCCGAGCGTCGGAGTTCCTGCCCCAGCTGGAGTCCCCGCGCAACCCGAGGGACGTCCCCGTCGGTCCCGCCGTCCTGCTGATCTGCCTGGGCCTGATCAAGAAGGTCGCGATCGCCGACCTGCTGGCGCGCAACGTCGTGGACCCCGTCTTCGCGGTGCCGGAGGCCTACGGTGCGCCCGACGTCTGGCTGGCCGTCTACGCCTACGCCGCGCAGATCTACTGCGACTTCTCCGGCTACACGGACATCGCGATCGGCCTGGCGCTGCTGATGGGCATCCGCTTCCCGCCGAACTTCGACCGTCCCTACCGCTCGCTGTCGATCCAGGAGTTCTGGCGCCGCTGGCACATGACGCTGTCGCGCTACCTGCGCGACTACCTGTACATCGGGCTGGGCGGCAACCGCAAGGGCGAGTGGAAGACCGCGCGCAACCTGTTCCTGACGATGCTGCTGGGCGGCCTGTGGCACGGTGCGGCGTGGGGCTTCGTCCTGTGGGGCGGCATCCACGGCTCTGTCCTGGTCATCGAGCGCGTCCTGCGCCGCCGCTTCGAGTACCGCCTGCCCTCGTGGGCCGGCTGGTTCATCACCTTCCACATCGCGGTGCTGGCCTGGGTGCCGTTCCGCTCGCCGGACCTCGGCCTGGCGGGCAGCATCTTCAAGCAGCTGTTCGTCGCCGGTGACCTGACGCTGCTGACGCCGGGCGTCGCGGTCGGCGTCCTGACCGTCATCGGCTTCCAGCTGCTTCCGGTGGCGTGGTGGGAGCGGCTGCGCGGCATCATCGAGAACCTCCCGGCACCGGCGCTCGGCGCCGCGCTGGCCGTCACCATCATCGTCGTGGGCGCGACGGTCCCCTCCCAGGGCGTCCCGCCGTTCATCTACTTCGCCTTCTAGAGAAGCCATGTCTGACAACGTCCCCAACCACGAAGAGGCCGCCGACCGCCGCTCGCGCTCGCGCAGCGTGCGTGACGTCGCGGTGATGATGGGCGTCGCGCTCGTCCTGCTGCTCCTGCTGTCCGGTGACTCGGTCCGCACGCAGGGGGAGACGATGCGCCCCGGCATCGAGCGCGACATCGTGATGGCCGTCGGCAAGCCCACGGGCTGGATCGCCGACAACCTGCCGTTCTCCGACGAGTCGCACAAGCTGACGGCGTCCCTGAACCCCGAGGATGACCTGGGCAGTGGCGGCACGGGCTTCGAGGCCGCGGATGCCGCCGGTGGCGGCGCAACGGTCTCGCGCGTCGGCGTCGACGCGTTCGACCCGCTGTCGGTGGGTGAGAAGCCCAAGCCCCCGGCGCAGCTGAAGACCGTGCTGGTCACCGGCGACTCGATGTCCCAGGGCATCGACGCGGAGATCGCGCGCGACCTGGCGGGCAAGAGCGGCATCAAGACCGAGCGCGACCCGCACGTGGGCACCGGCATCTCCGAGACCGACCTGGTCGACTGGGGCAAGCTGTCCAAGCAGCAGGTCAAGAAGTGGTCGCCGCAGGCGGTCGTGATGTTCATGGGCGCCAACGAGGGCTTCCCGATGGCCGGGCACGACTGCTGCGGCGCGGCGTGGGCGGCGGAGTACGCCACGCGCGCGCGGCTGATGATGGACTCCTACCGGGCCAAGGGCGTGTCGCGGGTCTACTGGCTGCTGCTGCCTGCGCCGCGTGACCCGGACCGCCAGAAGATCTCGCGGACGGTCAACCTGGCGCTGCAGGTCGCCGCGCAGCCGTTCCGCGCGCAGGTGCGGATCGTCGACATGAACGCGGTGTTCACCCCGGGTGGCAGGTTCCGCTCGTCGATGGCCATCGACGGCAACGACAAGATCGTGCGCAAGCCCGACGGCATCCATCTCAACGACGAAGGCTCCAAGCTGGCCGCCAAGCTGGTGCTCGCGCAGATGGCCAGGGACTTCCCGGTGGTGAAGTGATCTGGCGCGCGCTCGGGCCGGTGCTGGTCGCCTGCGTGCTGTCGCTGGTGCCGGCTGCCGCTGACGCCAAGACGACGACGTGCAAGATCCCGTCGGGCACGGAGGACACCTACGGGCCGTCCTACGTCACGAGCATCAAGGCCACGAACACGACGTGCACCCGGGCCAAGGCGCTCGTGAAGGCCTTCCACAAATGCCGCCTGAAGCACGGGCCGTCGGGGCGTTGCGCCACGAAGGTCTCCGGCTACGCCTGCCGCGAGACGCGGGGTGGCATCGCGACCCAGTTCAGCGGCAAGGTGACCTGCACGAAGGGCCCGGCGAAGGTGTTCCACACCTACACCCAGTTCACTTAAGACGCTGCACAAATCACAGCGTTCTGAACTGATATTGGACTGACTCACAGGCGAGGCGTACCTTCTCTTCTCGAAGCACCTCTCCTCCCCTCTCGCCAACGGCGCCGCTCATATCTCCGGCGCCGTTCGCGTTTGACAAGGGCCCCGGACTCCGGGGCCTTTGCCAATTCAGGGGCCGGTCGTGAGGTGGTGCGCGGTCTCCAGGAAGGCGTCCAGGAGCGCACCGCGCGGGCCGCGTGGCCAGGCCAGGCTGAGCTCGACGGCGACCTCGTCGCCCTCCAGCTCACGGAAGGTCACGTCGTGGCGGCCGGCGGCTGCGACGGACTCGGGCACGAAGCTCACGCCCAGCCCCGCGGCGACGAGGCCGATGAGCGTCGTGATCTCGCCGACCTCCTGCACCACGTGGCCGGTGCCGCCGGCCTCGGCCACCGCCCGGGCGATCGAGTCCCTCAGGCCGGGCGCCTCCCGGCGGCTCAGCAGCACCAGGCCCTCGTCGGAGAGCTGGCTGAGCTTCAGCCGCGTGCGCTTGGCCAGCGGATGGGCGGCGGGGAGGGCGACCACGACCTTCTCGCGCGCGAGCGTCTCCCGGTCGAACTCGTCGTCATCGCGCATGAGCCGCAGGACCCCGACGTCGATGTCCCGGCGCCGCAACGCCTCGAGTTGCTGTGGCGTGGTCATCTCGCGGAGGCGGAGGTCCACGTCCTCGTGGCCGGCGCGGAAGGCCCGGAGCACCTCGGGCAGCCGGCCGAACATCGCGCTGCCGACGAAGCCGACGGTGAGGCGTCCGACCTTGCCGGTGGCGGTGCGGCGGGCCAGGTCGGCCGCGGTGTCGGCGTGCGTGAGGATCGCGCGGGCCTCCTCCAGGAAGACGCGGCCCGCGGGGGTCAGCTCCACACGGCGGCGGTTGCGGACCAGCAACTCGGCGCCGATGTCGCGCTCCAGCGCGCGGATCGCCTGGCTCAGCGGCGGCTGGCTCATGTGCAGGCGCTCGGCGGCACGGCGGAAGTGCAGTTCCTCCGCCACCGCCACGAAATAGCGCAACTGCCGCAATTCCACGGTTGCAGACTACGGGGCAGGCCCCATGACCTGCGGCCCGGTGGCGACTAGGATGGCGCAGATGAAGTGGGCGCTGCTCGAGCATGTCGACGCGGAAGAGGTCCGGCAGCTCATGAGCATCTCCCGGCGGCGCACCTTCACGCGCGGGGAGGTCGTCTTCCACGAGAGCGATCCGGCGGACACCTTGCACCTGGTCCAGAAGGGCCGCTTCGCCGTGCGGACCAACACGCCCCTCGGCGACACCGCGATCCTCAACGTCATGGGGCCCGGTGAGATGTTCGGCGAACTCGCGCTGCTCGGCGGGCCCGAGGAGCGCCGCAGCGCCACCGTCGCGGCGCTGGAGGCGGGCGAGACCCACTCCATCCACCGCCTGGACTTCGAGCGGCTGCGCGGCACGCGCCCCCAGACCGCCGACGTCCTGGTCGCGATCCTGTCCGGCCAGGTCCGTCGTCTGTCACGTCAACTCGTCGAGGCGATGTACATGCCCGCCGACAAGCGCGTCCTGCGCCGCCTGTCGGACATGGCCGAGCTCTACGGGGCCGACGACGCCAAGACGGTCACCGTCCCGCTGACCCAGGACGACCTCGCCGGCCTGGCCGGCACCGCCCGCGCCACCGTCAACCGGGTGCTGGGCGAGGAGCAGGACCGCGGCATCCTCGAGATCGGCCGCGGCCGCACGATCGTCCTCGACCGCGCCGCCCTCGCCGCCCGCGCCCGCTGACCCACCCGCCGGATGCTGGTGCGCCCCAAGGCGCCGAACACGCTTTGTTGCCGCGGTGGCGGGGTGCAAAAGCGTGTTGGGCGGTGGGGGGCTCGCGCGGGGGGCGCCGAACACGCTTTGTTGCCGCTGTGGCGGGGTGGAAAAGCGTGTTCAACGGGTGGTGCGCGGGATGCCCAGTTCGTTCGCGAGGTTGATGAGCATGCCGGGGCGGTTGAAGACGTCGTCGCTCGTGATGCGACGGACCCGCCAGCCTCCCGCGACCCAGGTCTGCGTCTTCTCGGCGTCGGCGTCGGCCAGCACGTGGAACGCGGGACCGTCGATCTCGATGATGGCTCGCTGCGTCTCCCACGACAGGTCGGCCTCCTTCCCGGCGCGGATCTCGTTCACGAGTGGCAGGACGAAGCCGGCCTCGTCGAGGATCTCCATCGCCCGCGCCTCGGCATCGGAGCGACAGCGGGTGAGCTGAAGGCGGTCGTACCTCTCGAGGGCCTCGCGCAGCACCGTGATGCCGCGCCGCCCGCGGTGGCTCTCCAGCGTGGCCGACATGTGCGGGACCGTGGTGAGCCCGCGACGCAGCGCCTCCCGCAGCAGCTTCCGGACGTCATCAGGATGGAGGTGCGCGGCGAGGTCGATGATCGTCCGCTCGACGGTCGTGCGCGGCGGACCGTCGTCGCGGACGACGTTGCCCCCGAGCGTCTTGGACTCGTGGACGAGCACGTCGCCAAAACGTCGCGGATGGTGCGTCCCCGGACGCACCACGACCTCGAACACACCCCGGTTGTCACGAAGCTCGTAGAACGCGGCGGCGCTGGCCAGGGCGAGCGCGGTGTCCGGAGCAGTCAGCGCGGCGATCCACCAACGTTGCAGTTGCGTCGGTTCGGCCGGGCTGAGCACATAGACGCCTGACGCCTCGCGTCGGGCCAGGTTGCTCGCGACGAGGCGTGCCAGGAGACCGTCGACGTCACCGTCGACCTGCCACCGGGCCACCACGTTCTCCTGCGTCCTGGCGATTGCCGTCAGCTCATGAAGTCGTCCCATGCAGGGAAGACCGCGCCGCGCTGTCCGGTTGTCCCCCTCCGCACGCCGAACACGCTTTTGTTCCGCAGATCGGCGGGGATAAAGCGTGTTCGGCGGCTACTTGCCGGCGAAGCGGGCGGGGGTGAGGACCTTGTAGGTGCCGCCCGCGGAGACGACCTTGGTGCGGTTGCGGAGCTTGTCGAAGACGGCGACACGGCCCTCCTTGACGGTGACGCGGGTACCGTCGCAGAGGAGGGTGGTGGTCCAGGCGGTGCCGACGGCAGCGGCGGAGGTCGAGCCGGTGGACGAGCGCCAGCGGCCGCCCTTCTCGGTGACGAACAGGCGGCGGCTGTTGCCCCTGCGCTTGCGCTTCTTCTTCGTGGCCTTCGCGGCGAATGCGGTGACGCGGCCGAAGAGGGAGCGGGTCGACGCGCGGCGGGTGCTGCCGCAGTCCGTCAGGGACGGCAGGCGGAAGAGCGTCGTCGGGGCGGCGGCGCTGCCGAGCTGCTGGATCTTGAACGGCCCCTGCGACAGCTGCGCGGTCTGCTGGGCGCCCTGGTTGTCGGCGGCGGTGCGGACCTCCAGCGTGCCGGTCGACGCGTCGGCACTGGTGTCGATGGGGACGAGGTCCTCCTCGACGAGCCTGCTCAGGACGGGCACACCGGGGATCGCGACCTGGACCCCGGCACCCGCCGGGTAGACGTAGACGGAGCGGCCGACGACCGCGTTCGGAATGGCGCCGACGTCGGTGACCCGGCGGATCCGCGCGTTGCCGGTGTCGGCGACGAGGAAGCCCGCGGTGCCCGGCAGCAGCGTCATCGCCGCGGGCTGCGTGAGCTGCGCGGTGTTGGCCTGGCCGCCGTCGCCGCTGAGGCCGGGGTTGCCGCCCGCAACGGTGAAGATCGCGCCGAGCGGCGTGACCCGGCGGATGCGGTTGTTGGTGGTGTCGGCCACGAGGAAGCCCCCGTTGCTGAGCGCGGTGACGCCGAAGACCTGGCCGAGCTGCGCCTTGGTCGCCTGGCCGCCGTCACCGGAGAAGCCGCCGCTGCCACCGGCGACGGTGGTGATGACGCCGTCGGTCCCGACCCGCCGGACCCGGTGGTTGTCGGAGTCGGCGATGAGGATCGCGCCGTCGGATGCGACCGCGATGTCCCGCGGGCCGCTGAGCTGGGCCGCCGTCGCCGGACCGCCGTCGCCCGAGAACCCGGCCGTGCCGTTGCCCGCCACGACCGAGATGCCCGTGCCCGGCAGGATCTTCTTGATCTGCTGGTGACCGGTGTCCGCGACGAGGAAGCCGCCGTCGGCGGTCGGCTCGATGTCCGAGGGCTGGCTGAAGCCGTTCGCGAACGCGTGGATGACGCCGTCCGGCGTGACCTTGCGGATGCTGCCGTTGTCGGAGTCGGCGATGAGATAGCTGCCGTCGGCCAGCGTCGCCAGGCCACGCGGATGGCCGAGGTCGGCGCCGGTCGCCGGGCCCTCGTCACAGCAGTTGCCCGCGTTGCCCGTGCCGGCCACGGTCGTGATCGTGCCCGCCGGGTCGATCTTGCGGATGCGGTTGTTGTCGCGGTCGGCGATGAGGACCGAACCGTCGGGCAGCAGCCCGATGTCGCGCGGCTGGTTGAGCTTGCCCTGCGTTGCGGGGCCACCGTCGTTGCAGCAGCCCGACACGGTGCCGGCCGTCGTGGCGATCGTGCCGTTCGTCGCGCGGCGCGGGCCCTGGGCGTGGGCGCTCGCGGGCACGAGCAGGATGAGGGCGGTGAGGGCGATTGTCCGGCGAGCAAACATGGGTCGAGGGCGAATGTAGAGGGACCTGGGCGCGGTGTCTGCGTTGAGCGTGACAGCCGTTGTGTCACCGACGCGACAGTCGCCGCCTATGGTTGCGACGTGCGTGAGCGGCGAAAGTTCCTGCTCGCCGCCGTCGCGATCGTCACGGCGGCGGTCGGGCTGCTGCTGCAGTCGGCCGATACCTTGCGCCGCCCGGAGCTCGCCAGCGTCGACGCGCGCTTCCACGTCCGCGGTACACAGCGGGCATCCGATGTGGTGGTCGTTGGGGTCGACAAACAGACCCTGGACGACTTGCGCGTCCAGGGACAGTTGGTGGCGCGCCGCTACCAGGCGCGGATGATCGACACGCTCCGACGGGCCGGCGCGAAGGTCATCGCCTACGACTTCCAGTTCACGGAAGCGAGCGATTCCGAGAAGGACGACATCGCGCTCTACGACGCCCTGAAACGCACGCCGGGGGTGGTCCTTGCCATCTCGCGGGTGCGCGCCGGTCGGGTGCAGGACCAGACGATCGGCGGCACCGAGGTCCGCTCGGTGCCCGCGTCGGTGAACTTCCGGACCGACGGTGGGGTCATCCGCCGGGTCCGCTTCAACGACTTCGAGGCACCGACCTTCGCGGTGGCCGCTGCACGCCGGGCGGGCGTCGAGGTCGACCGTGACGACTTCAGCGGCGACGGTGCTTGGATCAACGTGCCAGGCGGCGCAGGCACGATCGAGACGCGGTCGTTCAGCCAGGTGCTCGATGGGGAGACGCGCGGGCTGCGCGGGAAGGTCGTCGTGGTCGGGGCGGTCGACCCGATCCTGCAGGACATCCACACGACGGCGTTCGGCGAGGGTGTGCCGGGACCGGAGGTCGAGGCCGCGGCGATCCAGACGATCCTCGACGACTTCCCGCTGCGCGACGCGCCCGGCTGGGTCGAGACGCTCGTGATCCTGCTCGCCGCGCTGGGCACCCCGTTCGCGGCGTTGCGGTTCAGCGGGTTGCGCTGGCTGCCGGTGCCGGCGCTGAGCGCGGTGGTGCTGGCGGTCGGCGACCAGCTCGCGTTCAACGGCGGGAAGGTCGTCGCGTTCGCGGTGCCGGCGACCACACTGCTGCTCAGCTTCCTCGGCACGCTTGCCGTCGCCTACGCGACGGATCTCCTGCAGCGGCGGCGGCTGAAGCTGGCGTTCTCGCGGTTCGTGCCGCCGGCCGTGGTCGACGAGGTCGTCGCGCTGGCCGGCGACGAGCTCCGGCTGGGAGGCGAACGTCGCGAGGGCACCGTCCTGTTCAGCGACCTCCGCGGCTTCACCTCCCACGCCGAGCACCTGACGCCCGAGCAGGTCATCGAGTTGCTCAACCGCTACCTCACCGAGATGAGCGACGCGATCCTCGACCACGGCGGCACGGTCGTGTCCTACATGGGCGACGGCATCATGGCCGTGTTCGGCGCGCCGATCGCCCAGGACGACCACGCCGACCGGGCCCTTGCCGCGGCGGAGGAGATGCTGGGGCCCCGGCTGAAGGCGTTCACCGACTGGGCCGGGGCCGACCTGAAGATGGGCATCGGCCTGTGCACCGGATCGGTGATGTCCGGCAACGTCGGCAGCCAGCGACGGCTGGAGTACACGGCCGTCGGAGACACGACGAACACGGCGTCGCGCCTGGAGTCGATGACCAAGGACCACGGCGTCCCGATCCTCATCTCCGACGCGACCCGGCAGGCGCTCACGAACCCCCGGCCGCTGAAGGACATGGGGGAGCTGCCGATCCGCGGCCGGGAGCAGACGCTGCACTGCTGGACCCTTGCGTGACCGCGCCCGAGGTCCCCTCCAACGGGCAGATCCCCACGGAAATTCGTGGGGGTCTGCCTGTTCGGCTGCGGCCGGCTACTGGAGGCCGCGCATCAGCCGCTGGGACATCTCCTCGTAGGTGATCTCCCCGCGGGCGAAGGCGGCGTTGAGGTCGGTGACCAGGGTCTGCGGGTCCTTGCCCACGTCATCGGGATGCTGGTCGCCCAACTCCTCCGGGACGCCGCGCGACAGGTCGGCGTCGACACCGATGGCCGCCGCCCCGAACTCCAGCGCCCGTCCCAGCACCGGGCCGCCGAGCATCTTGCCGAACACCGACTCCCAGTGGACGTCGACGCGGTCGGGATGGTCGGCGTCGACGGTCACCGCGACGCGCATGCCGACCTCGGGCCAGCGGTTGGCGCTCATGGCCGGCTCGTGGTGGTCGACGACCTGCGGCGCGACGCCGGGGACGTCCAGCGCGAGCTTCATCCGGCAGTTGCCGCCGGAGCCGCCCCGCTTGGGCTCCCAGGCCTCGACGATCTCCGCGAAGCCGTCGACCGGCCTCTTGATGCGCTTGCGACTGAACCGGCCCACGCGCGCAGCCTAGTTCCGGCGCTTGGCCTTCGGCTTCTTCTTGGACTTGGCCTTCGGTCTGGCCTTCTTCTTCGCCTTGGGCTTGGCCTTCTTCTTCGCCTTCGGCTTGGCAACCGCCGGCGGAGCCGGGGGATGGGCCATGACGTCCAGCGCATCGAGCGCGGCCTTCACGTCGAGGTAGCCCGCCCCGACCTGCCAGTCGGCGTAGACCGCCTTGGTCTCGGCGTCCTTGCCCTTCATCGGGATCGCGGTGCGCACGAGCAGGTCGCGGACCTCGTCCGGCTTCAACGGACGGCCGAGCCACGTCCGCGCCGCGGACTGCAGCACCGCGACGGCACCCGCGACGTGCGGCGACGCCATGGACGTGCCGCTCAGCGCGGTGTACCACGGCAGCGTGGCCGGGTCGCGGTCCTCGGTGCAGCGCTGCAGGTCGCCGACGGCCGCGCAGGTCGCCGGGTTGCCCAGCGGCGACAGGAGGTCCGCGGTGGCGAGGATGCCCGTGCCGGGCGCGGTGAGGTCCGGCTTGAAGGCGATGTCCAGCCCGTCGACGACGTGGTTCTGGGCGTCGCCCCGCGAGGAGAACGGCGCGAGGTGCTGCGCCTCGCCGCCACCGCCCTCGACCCGGTCGCCGGCGGCCACGGACACCACCCACGGGGAGACGGAGTTGGTGTTGATGCGGCAGCCGCTGCCGTCCCCGGTGCAGTTGGAGGAGGACGCCGGCGTGCCCTTGCGCGGGTCGCCGGTGTTGGGTCCATTGTTGCCCGCGGCGAAGACCACCGTGATGCCGCGGTCGTGGAGCATCTTGGCCGCCTGGTTGACCGGCGTCCGCGGGTCGTAGACGTCCTCGTTGAGGCCCCACGAGTTGTTGACGACGTCGACGTTGAGCTCCGGGTGGGCGAGGAGGTAGTCGAAGCCGGCCAGCGCGTAGAACTCGAGCGTCGTCCCGGTCTCGGAGATCGACAGGCCGACGAGCTTCGTCCCCGGCGCGACCCCGCGCTCGCGGCCCGCCGACATCGTCCCCAGGCCGCCGACGATCCCGGCGACGTGCGTGCCGTGGCCGAACTGGTCGGTGTTGCAGGTGACGGGACACTCCTCGGCGAGCACGAGCGGCGGCAGCCCCAACCCGAGCGTGCGCGCGAACTCCGAGCCGCTGAAGGCGAACTCGACGTTCTTGACGACCTGGGGCCCGAGGTCGGGGTGGGTCGCGTCGATGCCGGTGTCGACGACGGCCACCGTGGAGCCACGGCCGTCGAAGCCGCGCGCGTACTGGGCGTTCTGCGTGCCCTCGAAGACCAGCGGGACGGAGCGGTCGAGGTCGAAGTGGATGACGCGGTCGGCGCGGCGCGCCCACAGCACCCCGGGCGCCCGGGCGGCGCGCCGCATCAGCGCGTCCGGTCCGCTGACGATCACCATCGGCAGCGCCTGGAATCCGCGCGGCTTGAGGCCCAGCGCCTCCAGCCGGGAGACCAGCCGGCCGGGCACCTGCACCCCCGGCTGGCGCGCGTACTGCAGCGACCAGGTCGAGGCGTCCGCGGCGGCCGCGCCGAGGCCGAGCAGCACGAGCGAGAGGGCCAGCGGCAGCAGGGTGCGTCGCATCACCGCACACAACGCCACGAGACGGCTGTTCTTGCGACACCGCGTCTAGACTGGCGCGCGGATGCTCGGCCGTGATTGGCAACCGGGGGAGGCCACGGTGCTCGCTGCGCGCACCCGCCGCGAGGTCGGCGCGGTGCTCAACGCCGTCGCCGAGTTCGAGGTGGACGTCCGCCCGGCGGACGGCAGCGAGTCCTTCCACGCCGTCATCGGCGAGGTCAGCGGCGCCGACTTCTGGCCGCCCCGCGAGGGCGACATCGTCCGCGTCCTCGTGGACATCAAGCGCAAACGGGCGAAGTTCGACAAGACCGACCCCGCGATCTCCTACCGTGCCCACAAGGCCGCGACCGGCGAGGCGCAGACCAAGGCGCTCTCCGGCGGGCCGGTCGAGTACCCGTTGCCGGAGCCGACCGCCGAGCAGCTGGCGCAGCTCAACGACCCGGCCATCCGCCTGAAGCGGCTGGAGGAGTTGCACGACCAGGGCCTGGTCACCGACGCGGAGTACGCCGTCCAGCGCTTGCGCATCACCGGTTCGGCGACGTAGGTTCCGCGGCATGGATGCCGCCGAGGTCGCTGAGCTCATCGCCGCGTACGACGCGGGCTGGAACGCGCAGGACCTGGACGCGATCTGCTCCCGGCACCACGACGACATCGTCTTCCACAACCACACCGCCGGCGAGGCGGTCGAGGGCGCAGACGCCGTCCGCGCGCACATCGCCGGGATCTTCGAGCGCTGGCCGACGATGCGCTTCAGCAGCCGCCGCCAGTACCACCGCGACGACCTCTGCGTGAGCGAGTGGACCGCCAGCGCCACCCACCCCGACGACGGTCGTCGTCTGGAGTGGGATGGCGTTGACGTGTTCCCGATCAAGGACGGGCTGATCGCCCGCAAGGACGTCTACTCGTCCTCGGGAACACCCCGGGTCATCAGCTGACGGAGGTTGTGAGCGTCAGCGAGCAACCTCCAATGCCGACGTAGTCGGCACTAGCTCTCCTTCGGGCAGAGCGCCTTGACGACCCCGGTCAGGTCGAAGTAGTCGGCGCTGCCGTCGGGGAACAGGCCCTCCACCAGGCCGGCGCGGAAGTCGCCCGGCGTCTTGCAGCGCAGGAGGCCCTTGCTCCGCTCGATGGTGGGAACGACGGTCCCGTCGATCAACAGGCCGAAGTCGCTGATGTACATCGGGTCGCCGAACTTCTTGATGACGACGCCCTTCTTCACCGGGAAGTCCGGGTCGTAGTACATGAGCTCGTCCGCGTTGATGCCGGTGGCGCCGGAGTCCATCCAGACCGTCGAGTGGTCACCGTCGAAGGAGCCCATCTCGAACTTCAGGTCGCGCAGCTGCACGTTCTTGAACTGCGCGTACGTCTTGGGGTGCGCGGCGCAGTTCTCCAGCGTGTTGGTGTAGCCCGGCTTCATCGAGAGGCAGACGCGCCCGTTGATGTTCAGCGGGTCAGCGTCCGGGTTGGCGTGGAACTGGAACGCCAGCGATTGGTCGTTGTCGAACCAGTTGTTCGACGCGTCGTTGCACGGCGTGTAGCCCGGCGCGTCGTCCTTGGCGAAGCAGATGTCCATCGACCTCGGGACGTTGCCGATCGTCACGTCGATGATCGGCTTCAGCAGCAGCTGCGCCTGCAGCTCCACCGACGGGATCGGCGCGGACGCCCGGTAGGTGACCCGGGTGGCCGTGTCGTTGGTCGGCAGCTGCACCGTGACCGACTGCGGCGGCTGCTCGATGTGCGCGTGGATGCGCTCGGCGAACGACGTCATCTGCAGGTCCAGCGGCTGGGGCTGGTCGCGGAAGGCCAGCTCGGCCTTCTTGGACTTGCCGATGTTCGCGCTGAAGTGCTCGACGCCGAGCACGCGGGCGAACAGGTGCCGCTCCAGGCTGAGGTCGGCGATCCGCACGGCGTTGCCTCCGGGCAGGTCCGTCCATCGTGCATCGGTCTGCCAGGCCTCGGCCTCGACGCGACCGACGCCCTGGCCGGCTGTGGTGAAGGACACCGTCTCACCGGTCTTGCCCGGCAGCGTGAGCTCCCAGTGCGCCGGCACGTCCTCGACCGTCACCGCTGCGTTGAGCGGGCGGTAGTACTTGTCGTCACCCGGGAGGTTGTGGGCCTCCAGGTTGATGGCGCCGATCTTGCCGGTGGCGTCCCAGGTGATCTTCTGGTCGGCCTCGGTGACCGCACGGGTCAGCGTCACGCGGCCCGGCAGCGCCGAGATCGTGCCGGTGAGCGTGGCCGTCATCTTCGGCGTGTCCGCCGCGGCGGCCGTGGCCGTGAGGCACTGCGGGATGAGGCAGTCCGGCGGGTCCTCGCAGAGGTCCGGGTCCTCGTCGCAGTCCGGCGGCTCGCACAGCGACGGGTCGCTGTCGCAGTCGGGCTGCCCGGGGCGGACCGGCTTGTCGACGTCGGCCGCCGCGTCGATCGTGAAGGGCTGCCCGGCACCGGCCTCGAGTGTCGCGCTGAGCGGCTCGAGGTTGACGGCGGCCTCCTTGAGCCCGTCGATCCGCAGCGACGCCTTGTACTCGTCCTTGGTCATGCGGACGAAGGCACCCTGGCTGGCCAGGTCGTGGACGTCACCCTCGGCGACGCCCGCGAAGACGCTGCCGATCGGCCGGTCGGCGACGACGCCGTAGCCGGTGGTGGCCGGTGCGACGGTGACCGTCGCGCCGGCGGGGACGCCCCGCAGGACGGCCTTCGCGTGATCGATGCGGTCCTTCAGCTTGCCGGTCGTCGACACCTCGGCGGCGATCTCGTCGATCGGCGCGTCGGCGTCGTAGCGGTAGGTGCCGGTCGCCGGCGTGATGGTGACCTTCGCGTAGCCCGGCACGTCCTTGAGGTGCGCCTTCAGCGTGAGGTCGTCCTTCACCGCGTCGACGTAGACCGGCGCGGGGGTCAGGCGGGCGTCGACGATGATGCTCTCACCGTCGGTGAACGAGAAGCCCTTGACGCCCTTCAGGCGGGCACCGGCGCTGAACTCCTTGTCGGTGTCGCGGTAGATGACGCCGTTGCGGTCCTCGGCGGGCAGCGGCAGCTCGCCGGTGACCGACTCGGTGGCCGAGAGCGTCAGCTCGCCCAGCGCCTCGGTGGCCTGGACGGAGATGTCCGGGCCGCCGTCGACCGGCTTGAAGCCGACGTCGAGATGCGACGGCAGGCCGTGCAGCTCGGCGTGGATGCGGTGGGCCCGGTCGTAGTAGGCCTTCGTCGGGTTGACCGCCTCGGCCCAGATGCGCCGGATCGGGGCGCCGGCGTCGTAGGTGACCTTGCCGCCGGTGAGGTCCAGCGTCAGGTCGATGTGACCGGGCACGTCCTCGATGCCGCCCTTCAGGGTCTGCTCGTCGTCGGCGTAGTCGATGCCGAACGGTGAGCCGGCGATGTCGACGATCGCGCGGTACCCGCCGGGGGCCTTGATGAGCGTGGCGCCCTTGAAGTGCGACAGGCGCGCGCCCACGGCCCACTCCTTGGTGGTGTCGCGGTAGCGGATGCCGTCGGCGTCCGGCAGCGCGAGCGCGTCCGGGGACGCCGAGACCTCGAGGCGGTCGACGGAGTCCGTGGCCTGGACGTCGACGAGCGTCTGGCCGTCGGTCGCGGTCGGGACGAAGCCGAACGTCAGGACCTTCGGCAGGCCGCTGACCTTCGCGTACAGGTGCTCGGCCTTCTTGAAGTACGGCTTGCCGGGACGCCGGGCGTCGAGCGTGATCGCGTCGATCTCGTCGCTGGCGTCGTAGGTGACGTCGCCCTTGGCGAGGTCCGCGGTCACGTTGATCTCACCGGGGACGTCGGCGATGCGACCGCTGATGGTCTGCTCGTCGTCGGAGTACTCCAGGGAGAACGGCGCGTGGGCCATCTTCAGCGTCGCCTTCAGCGGCTTGTCCTTGGGCAGCTCGATGGTCGCCTGGCGCAGGTCCTTGACCCGCCCGGACACGACGTAGCGGTCCTGCGTGTCGCGGTAGACCGCGCCGGCCTCGCCGCCCGCCGGCAGCTCGCGGTGCTCCTCGGCGTCGTAGAGCTCGGCCTCGATGCTGTCGATCTTCGCCGTCGTCGTGAAGCCGGCCGTCCCGAGGTCAGGACGGAAGCCGATGGTCGCGTCGGCGGGGATGCCGCGGACGTCGAGGACGGCGTTCTTGGCGCGGCCGATGATGTCAGCCGTCTGGTGGACGTCGCCCGTGACGCGGTCGATGCCCTGGCCGTTGCCGTTGTAGGTCAGCGCGCCCTTGGGATCGAACGTGATGCCGACCTTGGCGGGCAGGGCGGAGGTGCGGACGTCCGCGCTGCGGCCCGGCCGGCGCAGGCGCAGGTGCGCGCCCTTGCGTGCGAGCTGCGCGGTGGCGGTGATGGTGTCCGCCATGGAGAACGACGCGGACGTCAGGCCGTCGATGCGGCCCGCGAACGAGTCGTACTGGTCGCGCCCGACGATGTTGACGTAGTGGCCCTGCTCGTCGGTGAGCAGCTCCGGCTCGTCGCCGTGGGCCAGGCCGAACTCCAGCGAGCCGATGCCGCCGCCCTCGGTGGTCAACGTCGCGGCCGCCTTGGCGGTCTGGTTGATCGTCAGCTTCTTCGGCAGGTCGGTCACCGTGGCCTTGATGGCCTCCAGCGGTGCGGGACGACCGTCGACGGTGTGGTGGTACTCGCCCTGGATCGACGGGATCCGGGCGCTGCCGCTGTAGACGACGGTGTTGCGGTCGTTGGCGTCCGGGGTGAACTCGACGCCGGCCGACGTCGGCAGCGACGCGATCGTCGCGGTGCCGCTCTTGTGGTCGGAGCGGTCGTTGAGGAACGCGCCGATCGTGAGGCGGCTACCGGCCTGGGCGGCGAACAGCTCGGCGTTGAGCTTGCTGCCCATCGTGCCGCGGACGCCGAAGCTCGAGGGGACGACGTTGGCGTAGCGCAGCTTGAAGCCGGCCGTGTCGATGGGTGTCGTCGGGGTGCCGTTGAAGATGGTCCCCAGGAGGGTGAGCGGGCCGCGGGCGCCGCTGACGTCCTGCTTGAGCTCGGCGCTCAGGTCGGTGCTGGGGTTGACCGTGATGGTCGAGGAGTAGGTGTCGGGCAGCCCGGACTCGCGCGTGTCGACGCCGAGCGAGACGAGCTGGCGCGGCAGCGAGCCTTTGCTCGGGTCCTTGGCGACGGCCTCCAGCTGCACCGGCATCGGGCCGGTCTCCAGCAGGGGGATGCGGCTGACCTGCATCTGCAGCTTCACGGGGGACAGGCCCGTGATGGCGAGGGTCGCGACGAGGTCCGGCGCGGCGTCGGCGTCGACGTCCAGCAGGGTGGGGACGTTCAGCAGTGCGCCGATCTGGCGGTCGATGACCGTGCCGTCGGGCTTGCGGAACTTCGCGTGCCAGCGGTACTGCAACAGGTCCAGGTTGCAGGCGACGGTCCCCGCGCCGGGGATGTCCTGCGTGGGCGGGCAGAGGACGCCGGTCGCCGCGCCGGGGATGGTCGACAGCGCCGTCTGCGTGTCGTTGAGGATGCCGCCGACCGGCAGGCCGCCGACGGTGAGGTTGAGGTTCAAGGGCAACAGCTGCGCGTGGGCAGCGGGTGCCAGGGCCGTCGCCGCGCAGGATGCGGCGAGGGTGACGACAGCGGTCCTGAGCCGCCGTCGGGTCTTGCAGTGCATGTGGTGCTCCCAGTGGGGTGGATTGCCCCTGGCACGGTGCCGGGCGGCGTGCCGCCCGGGGACCGGGGGAGTCCCTAGCGGTCCCCGGGGTCCCCGGGTGATGGCTAGGGGGAATCCCGGTGTCCGCGGAAGGACGCTCGGGATGGGATGTCGTGCATGTCCACCTCCTCCCTCCTCCTCCGGGCCGGCGCCGTGGCGCTGGCGTCCGCCGCCGTTGCCGTCCCCGCGGCGCAGGCGAGCTCGATCGCCTACGTCAAGGGCGGCGACGTCTACCTCTCCACCCCTGACGGCAGCCGCTCCGTGAAGGTCACGGCCGACGGCGGCTACTCCGACGTCTCCCAGGCCGACGACGGCACGATGATCGCCCTCCACGGCGTGCGGCTGCACAAGCTCAGCCGCACCGGCGCGGTGCTCTCCGACATCGACACACCCGCCTCCGACACGCGGCCGCCCGGGTCGCGGGCGTTCGCCGGTCCCTACCAGCCGGCGATCTCCCCGGACGGCACCAAGGTTGCCTACGAGTGGTTCTACACCGGCTACAGCGAGACCCCCGACTGCCACTACCCGACCTGTGTTGCGCACTACACCCGCGCCGGCACGGCCTACACTTACGCCGACCACCAGACCGCCTTCGACGACCCGACGCTCTACTACCACTCCGGCTGGCTGAACCCGACGTGGGTCGACGACGACCTCACGATGCTCACCGATCCGACGGTGATCTACGGCAACCAGCACGTGATCCTCGACAGGCCCAGCGAGGGCAAGGAGCACGTCGTGCGCGACTGGTTCTCCGACACCTCCTACGGCAACAAGAACATCCATGGCGCCGACATCACGGTGCGCCCGGGCGCCAAGCGGCGGCTGGTCGCGACGGAGATGGACGACACGCAGCTGCGCGTCTGGCGCGTCGATGACCTGCCCGCCGGCGACAGCCCGAAGACGGAGGAGGAGTACCCGCTGCTCTGCTACGCCTACGGTGCCGACGAGGGCAAGACCTTCGGCACGCCGACGGTGGCGCCCGACGGCTCGGCGCTGGCCGTGGCCATCGGCGACACGATCTACACCGCAGCGATCGGGGCGCTGGAGACCGACTGCTCGCCCAGCGCCGCGTCGGAGCTGAAGCCGCTGGTCACGGGCGCCTCCGAGCCTGACTGGGGCCCGGCCGACATGCCGGCCGCCGGCACGACCAAGGGCGAGCAGGTCGCCCAGCCGACCGCGCAGCAGCCGGCCGCGCAGCAGCCGGTCACGCAGCAGCCGGCGACGGTCGTGCCCGGCCCGAAGCCGGACGTGGCGCCGACGCGGACCGTGACCATCAAGGTCGCCGGCGCGAAGCTCGCCGCCGCCCTGAGGTCCGGCGTGCGGGTCAAGCTCTCCGGCCTGAGCGCCGGCAGCGCGGTCAGCGCGACCGCGACCCGGTCGGGCCGCGTCGTGGCGTCGGGCAAGGGCCGCGCCGCCACCGACGGGTCCGCCTCGGTGAAGCTCGTGTTCACGCAGGCCGCGAAGCGGTCGTTGAAGCGGGCGGCGAAGGTCGTGCTGGTCGTCAGGTCCGCAGGGCAGACGACGTCGCTGACCCTGAAGCGCTGATCGTCAGGGGCCGCGCCGGCGCGGCGTCGCAACGCCGCCGGCGGCCCCGAACGTCGTCGACCCTGAAGCGCTGATCGTCAGGGGCCGCGCCGTCGCAGCGCCGACGGCGGCCCCGATCCTGCGCCCCGGCCTCCCGGGCGCGAGCGGCGTTCGTGCCGCCTGCGACGGCGGGCCGGCCCTCCGCCCCGATCGGGCGGACGGCATGGCTGTCTCAGGCCGCCGGCAACCCCGGCGGCCTCGAGGCGTGCCCGCTGCTCAGACCGCGGTCGGCGAGGCGGGCGGCGGGGTCGCCGGAACGGTCGGCGGCGTGGCGGTGTCGCCGCCGAGGGCGTTGCTGACCTTGGCGCGGAGGTCCTCCGAGGCGGCCAGCGCCGCCGCGGCACCACCCGTCACCAGCAGCGCCGTCGTCCGGATGCGGTGGGAGCCGCGGGCCTTGCGCTGCAGCTTGGCCGTCCTCTTGGCCTCCTTCAGCGCGGCCTTCGTGGCCCGGCGGGCCTGGCGGCTGGTCGGCGCCTTGGCCGTCTTGGCCGCGGCCTTCTGGGCCTTGGCCGCGGTGTCCCCGGCCTTCTTGACGAGCTCGGCGTCCAGCGGCGGCAGGTCGACCTGCGGCGTCACCTGCGCCTCGGCGGCGCGCCGACGGCGGCGGCCGTGGCTGCGGCGGGCGCGCTCGGCGGCTGCTGCGGCCTCGCGGGCCTTGGCGGCCACGGCCTCCTCGGCTGCGCGCGCGGTCTGCGCGGCGTTGCTCATGGCGTTGTTGACGAGGTCACTCTGGGCCACGCTCTCGGCGACCTCCGTGGCGTTCGATAGCGCGGCATCGGCTGCTTCTCGAACCCGTTGGGTGCGTGTCTTGCGTCGCATGTTCGTCGTCTACCCAGTCACGCGGCGCGCGACCCACCGGGGTGGTGGGCCTCGGTGACGCTGGGCGTCACCCAAACCCACCACCCCCCCCGGCCGGGCGTCAGCCGCAGAGGGCGGAGTCCGGCAGCCAGCCCTTGGCGCCGAACTCGGTGACGACCTGGCGCCACGCGGCCCGCGTCTTCAGCACGCGCAGCGGCTGACCGCCATGGACGGACCCGGTCGGGTGCCCGCCCGGCGACGTGCGCAGGTAGGCCCGGGGCGCGCAGACGACCAGTGGCTTGGGCGCGGAGGCGCTGTGGGCCAGGCGGGCGCGGCCGATCGCACCGCTGCGGTCGGGGACCTTGCAGAGGACGGCGACGTTGACCGCGCGCGGCGCGCCGGTCAGCGCGACCGTGGCCACGCGGGAGCGGCCGGGGACCGTGGGCCTGACATAGCCCGCGGCAGCGCCGCCCGCGGGTGGCAGGAGGTCGGCGACGCGGTGCCCCGAGGGGCACGACAGCCGCACGACCGTGGCGCCGCCGACGGTGCCCGCCCGCTGCGTCACGACCGCCGTCCCGGCCGGCAGCGGCGCCCCGCGATCGACGAACCCGCCGGGGACGACTGCCGAGCGGATCGGCTGCGGGCTGGGCTGTCCGGCGTGGAAGACCATCGACCCGGTGACCGCCGCGCCGACCGACAGCGCCGCCACGGTCACCGCGCCCGCCTGCGAGGACTTCGCCGCGGCGATGCTGCCGAGGCCGAGCTTGCCTGCGATGACCCCGAGCATCAGCAACCCGCCGGGATGCAGTGCGTGCAGCGCGCGCCGCAACGCGCGCAGCTGACCGCGGTAGGCGCGGCACGTCCTGCACCCGGCCAGGTGACGGTGGGCGTGGACGCTGGCCCGCCGGCCGGCGCGATGGGCGCGCAGGATCTCCGTCTGCACCTCGTTGCAGCGCGCGTCGCGCGCGGTGTCCTGCTTGGCCAGGTTGGCGCGGGCGCGGAACACCAGCGCGCGCGAGGCCTCGGTGGTGATGCCCAGCTCACCGGCGACGTCGGCGTGGGAGGCCCCGTCGACCTCGCGGCGGATCAGGGCGTGGCGCTGCTCGACCGGCAGCGTCGCGATGCCGGCCAGCATCGTCTCCAGCGCCGCGCGGCGCTCGTGCCGGGCGTCGGGCGTGTCGTCGTCCACCAGCGCCACCGCGGCGGCCGGCGCGTCCAGGGGGACGCTGTCAGACCTCACGCGCGCGACCTCGTCAAGCGCGCAGTTGCGCGTCAGCTTGGCCAGCCACGGCCCGAGGACGATCACGCGGTCGTCGCGCCTGAGCGCGCGGTGGGCGCGCATCAGCGCCTCCTGCACGACGTCCTCGGCCGCGTCGGGACGGTCACGCAGGATGCGGCGGGCGAACGCCAGCAGCCGAGGGCGGTGGCGGTGGACGATCTCGTCGAAGGCGCGCTCGTCGCCCGCCCGCAACCGCATGACGAGGTCGGTGTCGACGTCGCCGCTGGAGGTCGGCAGGAGCATCAGCAGAGGTCCTTCGTGCGCACCCAGCCCTCGATGCGCTGCACCGACCGCACCTGCGTCCAGTAGCCGTTGGCGCTGCGCGCCTTCACGCGCACCGTCGTCCCCCGGGCCAGGAAGCCGACGACGACGCCCTTGGGCGTCTCGACGACGGTCGAGCGCTTGACGCACACCGTGCGCACGCGCGACGGGGCGGCGCTGGACAGCGCCGCCCCTGGGCCCGCGAGGGCCGTGGCCGCGACCAGCGCGGCCGCGGCGATGCGCGGGCGTCGGATCATCGGTGCGCGGCCTTGCGCGCCCTGGCCTTGCGGGCAGCGGCCTTGCGCGCCTTCGCGCTGCGCATCGTCAGCTTCGCGCCCGCGGCGCTCAGCGTCTCGAACGTCGTGACCTTGTCGACCTGCTCGAAGGTCTGCGTGACCTGCCGGCCCTCGTGCTGGACACTCTCCGAGCCGGTGACGGTGCGCAGCAGCGGGTAGTGCGTCTCGGCGTCGGCGACGATCCTGTTGTCGATGTTCGTCGCGTCGGTCGGGCCGGTGTGCGTGTCGTTCAGCGTCCTCGCCGCGCGGCCGAGGAAGGTCGTGTCCTCACCCCAGGTGTACCAGCCGAAGTCGACCTGCTGGTCGATGAGCCTGCCCTCGTAGGCCCAGGAGCGCAGGAACGGGCCGGCGCCCTTCATGGTGCGGATGCCGTGGCCCTCGTTCCAGCAGGTGCTGGTCGTGCGGGTCGCGACGCACTCGGAGGTGACGCGGCCGGTCCTGGCGTCGTAGGCGACCTGGCGGCCGGCGTCGGCCGTCGCCCAGCGCTCGATGCGCGTGGCCGAGTTGACCGAGCTGATGTTGGAGGTGAACGAGTGCTCGATCACCGTGTGCTGCAGCTGGCCGGCCGGGACCGGGATGGGGTCCGGCAGCGTGCGCGTGCTCGCGGCGTCGGCCGATGCGGCGCTGCCGAGGAGCGCCATCGTGGCGGCTGCGGCGGTGAGAAGGGGACGGGACATCTGGTGTTGCTCCTTGCGGTGGTTGGGTGCTTCGGAGAGGAAGAACCGGTGCACTCAGAGGACGTGACGGAGAAGCTGCGCCAAAGGTGTCATGGGAGAGTTCCGCGGGATGACCCTTCCACGTGACAGCGCGCGCGTCGCCTGCCTCCTCGCGGCGGTCCTGCTGGCGGTCGCGCTGTCGCTGAGCTGGTCGCACGGCGAGCAGCTCGTGGTCCTCGGCAGCGGGCAGGGCACCCGGACCGGATGGGTGCAGCTCGGGCCGGAGCTGGTGGTCCTCGACGCGGCGATGCTCGTCTGCCTGGTCCTCGCGTTCACGGCTGCGACACCGAGGCTGCGGCGGGCGAGCGGCATCGTGCTCACCGCGGCGGCGGTGGGGGTCTGCGTCTGGCGGCTCCTCGACGTCCCCGGCGTGCTCGGCAGCGACCTCGACTACGCGCGCGTGCACGCGGCCGCGCCGGGGCCGGGCGCGGGTGCCTGGTTGGCCTTGGCGGCCAGCGTGGTCGGTCTGGCCGGGACGTTTGGTGTCAGGGCGCGAACCGGCTGACCGGCCAGCACGGATGAACAAATCCTCCTCTGCGTGCCATCCCCGATTCGGGGTCCAGGGACGCCGCCTACCTTCGCTGCCCCACGGAGCGCAACGGGCGCTCCGACACCCCGAAGGAGAGGGCCATGCCCGACACCATCACCCCGTCGGCGGCGCGTCTGCGCCTGCCGTTGTTCCGCCTCAGCGACCCCCTGACGGTCGACCCCGGCCTGCCGGCCGACCCGGCGCTGCGCGCCCTGGCCGACGACGTCATCGCCCACGTCAAGCTGGCGGTCACGACCGAGCTGGCCGGTGGCCGGGCCGAGGGCCGCATCGGCGAGGCCGCACGCGCGCTCGTCGCCTCCCGGCCCGTGGCCGAGAGGGCGATCGCCGTCGAGCACGCCAAGGCGCTCATCGCGTCGCCCGTGCTGCGCCAGGCGCAGTTCCGCCACCTGGCGACCGCGACCGCGCTGAAGCCGCTGCAGGTGCAGCCGTCGACGGCTGCGCTGCTGAAGAAGTACGCGGCCGAGCACGCGGCGAAGCTGCCGTCGCCGAAGCAGCCGTCCGCGGATGAGGTCGCCGGAGCGAAGTACAAGAAGCTCTACCTCTGCGTCAACGACGTCCACTGCTTCGAGGAGAGCGACGAGGTCGGCTCCGACGAGATCGCGCTCGGGGGCATGGCGATCGGTGCGCTCGGCGGGCAGGCGCGCATCGACGAGTTCATGGTCTCCGACGACTTCGACGAGGGCGAGTCGGTGAACCTGTTCAAGCGGTTCGCCGGCTTCAACCTCCACACCGAGCCCGGCTTCCCGTACTCCTACACCGCGATCGTCACCATGGCCGAGAAGGACGACGGCGGCTTCCACGACTTCCTGGTGAAGCTCTGGGACGCGGTCGGCGAGGAGGTCAAGGAGGCCGTGACCGGTGCGGTCGGCGCCGCGGTCGGCGCGGCCATCGGCACGCTTGGCGGCGTCATCGGCACCGTGGTCGGCGCGATCGTCGGGGCCCTCGTCGGCTGGCTGATCAGCCTGTTCGACAACGAGGACGAGATCCTCGGCACCCGCACCCTGCGGATGACGCTCGGGGCGGCGACGAAGTCCTACTACGACTGGGCCAAGCTCACGTCGCCCGACGGCTACCCGTTCACCGTCACCTTCCGGGGCGACAACAGCAACTACCGCCTGCGCGGCTGCTGGCGCGTCGCGGCCTCCTGACGCAACGGCCGGCGCGTCCCGGGCTGGACCCTCCGGGGCGCGCCGACCACTACGCTGGACGGCCGCTCGTATGGACGCGCCCACCCTCTCATCGCGCTACCAGCCGCTGGGGGGCCATTTCGACGAGATGGCCGCGCCTGACGGGACGCCCCGCGCGCACTGGGGCCACGTCGCCGGTGCCCTGGAGGGGCTGGGCCTGGGCGAGCTGCAACGGCGCGCCGGCGAGGCCGCCCGCCTGCTCGACCGCGACGGCGCCGTCTACAACAGCTACGACCGCGACGGACGCCCCGGTGAGCGCTGGCGGCTGGACACCGTCCCGACGGTCATCGACAGCCGCGAGTGGCAGGAGCTCGAGCACGGCATCGCCGAGCGGGCGGAGCTGCTCAGCGCGATCCTCGAGGACATCTACGGCCCGCGCGAGCTGCTCAGGCGCGGCCTGCTCCCCGCCGAGGTCGTCTTCGCCCACGACGGCTTCCTGCGCGCGTGCGACGGGGTCCGGCTGCCGTCGGGCCCGCAGCTGTTCACCTACGCGTGCGACCTCGCGCGCGACCGCGACGGCCGCTGGTTCGTGCTGTCGGACCGCACGCAGGCGCCGTCCGGCTTCGGCTACGCGCTGGAGAACCGCACGGTCACCTCGCGCGTGTTGCCGTCGCTGTTCCGGGACGCCGGCGTCCACCGCCTGGAGCCCTACCTGCGCGCGCTGCGCAGCGGGCTGCTGGACATCGCGCCGATCGGCACCGACGACCCGCGCGTCGTCGTCCTCACCCCGGGCCCGTTCAACGAGACGGCCTACGAGCACGCGGTGCTGTCCTCGCGGCTGGGCTTCCCCCTGGTCGAGGGTTCCGACCTCGTCGTGCGCAGCGGCAGGGTGCGGATGCACACGCTCGGCTCCACGGAGCCGGTCGACGTGATCCTGCGCCGGGTCGACGCGTCCTACTGCGACCCGCTGGAGCTGCGCTCCGACAGCCGGCTCGGCGTCGCCGGCCTGGTCGAGGCGACCCGCCGCGGCGCGGTCAGCGTGGCCAACACGCTCGGCTCGAGCATCCTGGAGAACCCCGCGTTGATGCGCTTCCTCCCGGGGATCGCCCAGCACCTGCTCGGCCGGGAGCTGTCGCTGCCCAGCGTGCCGGCGTGGTGGTGCGGGGATGCGGAGGACCGCGAGCACGTGCTCGCGAACACGGCGGAGCTCGTGCTGCGGCCGGTGGTGCGACAGCCCGGGGTGTCGTCGGTCTTCGGCGGCCACCTCGACGACGCGGGCCTCGCCGGGCTCCGGGCCGACATCGAGCGGCGTCCCGCGCAGTGGGTGGCCCATGCGCCGCTGACGCTGTCGACCACACCGACGCTGACGCCCGAGGGCCTGGTGCCGCGCCGCAGCGTCCTGCGCAGCTTCGCCGTCGCCCGGGCCGACTCGTTCGTCGTGATGCCCGGAGGCCTGACACGTGTCGCGCCCGACGACGGCGACGGGCCCATCGCCTCGCAGGCCGGCGCGATCGCCAAGGACACGTGGGTCCTCGCCTCCGAGCCGGAGCGGCTGTCGGCCGGCGCGGTGAGCCTGGTGGGCCTGGATCCCTCGGCCGTCATCTCCCCGCGCGCCGCGGAGAACCTGTGGTGGCTGGGCCGCTACGCCGAGCGCGCGCAGCACGTCCTGCGCCTGCTGCGGGTCGTCAACGACCGCCGCAACGAGTTCGCCGGGCGCGGGGACACCGCCGGGGACGCGGCGCTGGACGTGCTGCTCGACGCGCTGGGGCAGGCGACCGGTGCCCCGCTGCAGGCCGACGCCTGGACCGAGATCGTCGCGCTGCTCGGCGACGACCGGCGCCCAGGGTCGGTCGCGCACGCGGTGCGGCTGGTGCTGCAGGACGCCTACGCCGTCCGCGACCAGCTCTCGCCCGACACCTGGCTGGTCGTCGGCGACCTCGACCGCCGGCTGATGGACCTGCGCGGCCGCGACGTGGCCGCGCCGGAGCTGCAGGCGATGCTGCAGCGCGGGCTGCGCACGATGCTGGCCATCGGCGGCATCGTCGACGACTCGATGGTGCGCGACGCGGGCTGGCACTTCCTCGACGCGGGGCGTCGCCTGGAGCGCGCGCTCGGCCTCGTCGCCCTGCTGCGCGCCACGCAGACCGGGCCGCAGCCGGCTGACGCCGGGCCCGTCGTCCTGGAGTCGGTCCTGACCGTGCTGGAGAGCGTCATCACCTACCGCCGCCGCTACCGCAGCCATGCGCAGCTGCTGGGGACGCTGGAACTGCTGCTGACCGACGAGCTGAACCCGCGCGCCCTGGCCTTCCAGCTCAGCGCGCTGGAGCGTGACCTCGCGGTGTTGCCGCGGGGGGCCGCCGGACGGTTGCGGCGCGATGAACGTGAGGTGGTGCAGGCGTTGACGGCGCTGCGGGTCGCCGACCTCGACGCGCTGGCCGAAGGCGACGAGCGTACGGCGCTGGCCGACTTCCTCGACGCCCAGAACGAGCGGTTGCTCAGCACCGCCCGGTTCGTCGAGGCCGAGCACTTCATGCGCCAGCTGCCGCTGCGGAGGGTCCAGTCGCTGTGACGACCTACCGCGTCACCCACACCACCACCTACGAGTACGACGCGCCCGTGTCGTCCAGCTACAGCCGCCTGCACCTGCTGCCGCGGGAGCTCGACGGGCAGCGGGTCGTCGAGTCGCAGGTGCAGGTCTGGCCGCGCCCGGAGGACCGCAGCACGCACCTGGACTTCTTCGGCAACCGCGTCGAGTACGTCGCGCTGCAGCAGGGTCACACGGTGCTGACCGTCACCGCGACGAGCGTCGTCGAGGTGGCGCCGCGCCCGGCGCTGACGCTGTTCGGCCAGGCCTCCTGGGAGGAGGCGCGCGAGCTCGTCCGCAGCGGCACGGGCGATGCGCACGTGGAGGCGGTGCAGTTCGCGCTGGACTCACCGCTGGTGGCGGCGGCGCCGGAGTACGCGGAGTACGCCGCGCCCTCGTTCCCGCCCGGCCGGCCGTTGGCGGAGGCCGCGATCGACCTGTCCTCGCGGATCCACCGCGACTTCGCGTTCGCGTCGGGGGCGACCAACGTCAAGACACCGCTGGCCGAGGTCTTCGCGCGGCGGGTCGGTGTCTGCCAGGACTTCGCGCACGTCGGCATCGCCTGCCTGCGGTCGCTCGGGCTTCCGGCGCGCTATGTCTCCGGCTACCTGGAGACCGACCCGCCGCCCGGCCGCGAGAAGCTCGTCGGGACCGATGTCTCCCACGCGTGGTTTTCGGCGTTCATCCCCGGGGCAGGCTGGCTGGACGTGGATCCGACCAACGACCAGGTCGTCAACCAGCGCTACGTCGTCACGGCGTTCGGCCGTGACTACTCCGACGTCGCGCCCGTGAGCGGCGTGATCTTCACCCGCTCGACGTCGCAGAAGCTGCAGGTCAGCGTCGACGTGGCTGCCGTCTAGCGGATGCGGTCCTTCGCGTGCGGCGTCTGCGGGCGCCTCGTCTACTTCGAGAACACGATGTGCGTGCGGTGCAAGACGCGGCTGGCCTTCGACGCCGACCAGCTGGAGGTGGTCCCGCGCGAGGAGCGCCCGCTCTGCACCTGCGCGGCGCTGAACCGCTGCAACTGGCTGGTCTCCGACCCGGACGAGATGTGCCGGTCGTGCGTGCTCACGCGCACCCGCCCGAACGACGACGACGCCGCCGGGCTGGAGGCGCTGCCGCGGGCCGAGGCCGCCAAGCGCCGTGTCGTCTTCCAGTTGCTGGACCTCGAGCTGCCGATCGGGGACGACCTGCAGTTCGACCTGCTCTCCAGCGTGCACGGCCCGGTGACGACCGGCCACAAGAGCGGGCTGATCACCGTCGACCTGGCCGAGACCGACGACGCCCGTCGCGAGGCCCGCCGCCGCCAGTTGGGCGAGCCCTACCGGACGATGCTCGGTCACCTGCGCCACGAGCTGGGCCACTATTACCAGCCGATCCTCGTGGGCGAGGACTGGGACCGCTGCCGCTCGTTGTTCGGCGACGAGCGGACCAGTTACAAGGACGAGTTGGAGCGCCACTACCGCGAGGGACCGCCGGCCGACTGGTCACAGCGGCACGTGAGCGCCTACGCCACGATGCACCCGTGGGAGGACTGGGCCGAGACCTTCGCCCACTACCTCCACATCCGTGACACGCTCCAGACCGCCGCCGAGTTCGGCATCCGCGTCGACGGTCCCCAGGCTCGCGACTTCGACCGCACCCTCAAGGCCGCGCCCCAGCCCGAGGCCGGCGAGCGTGGCTTCGCCGAGGTCCTGGAGAACTGGCTGCCCCTGACCTACGCGTTGAACGCCGTGAACCGCTCGATGGGCAAGGACGACCTCTACCCGTTCGTCCTGCGCGCCCCCGTCATCGAGAAGCTCGCCTACGTCCACGAGCGCGTGCACGACATCAGCGCCGCGGGCGACTGACCCGCCCCGGCGCGACGTGTGTCGAGATCGGCACGCGCGCCCCGTGCGTCACCCGACACGCCCCGGCGGGTGCTCGGCGCGGGCCCAGGTCTGCAGGTAGGCCTCGGCGGAGTGCATCAGGACGTTGAAGGCCTCGACGCCGCGGGGCTGCGCGCGCATCTGGGCGAGCTGGTCGGCGAAGAGGCCGTAGTGAGCGACGCCGTCGGTGTTGAGGTCGAACGTCCGCGACCCGCTGACCTGCCGCGTGAAGGTGACGCGGTTCAACCGGAACGGGTAGGTGAGCTTGGGCACCGACGGGTCCGCGGCGGGGAGATCGGCAAAGCCGCCGGTGTCGGTGCCGAGGGGGACGGCCGGGGCACCGTCGGCCGCGAAGCGCAGGATCCGTTCCGGCAGCTTGGACGTGACGTCGCGGGTGGCGGTGGCCAGGCCGCCGCCGGCGTAGAGGCGCCTGAGGTTCGCGTGGGTCCACAGGCCGCCGGTGTCGGTGTGGCTGGACAACACCGGAACGCCCGCCCTGTCGGCCAGGGCCAGGACCTCCTCGCGCGCCGGCTCGGAGAGGTGGTCGGCCTCGATCATGATGTGCGCCGCGAACAGCTTGCCCACCGCGTAGCGCCCCAGGTCGGTGAGGCCCTTCACGTTGCACGACGCGCCCTGCTCGGGCGACGGGCAGGCGCCGGTGGTGAACGGCTGACCGGTCGAGGTCACCTGCATCGCGCTGATGAACGTGCCCTTCGTGCCCTCCTCCAGCGCCGCGCCGCCGAACGCGTTGTCCACCCAGTGCTCCACGAAGAGCGTGCGGATGCCCAGCGCCTGGAAGCGGGCCATGCCGCGGTCGACGTCGTCCCGGTCGCACTGGGGAACGCCCGCAACCTGTGAGCAGCCGAACGGGTTGGAGGACTCGACCCCGAGCAGCACGGCCAGCCGCCCGGACCGGATGACGCGCCGCGCCTGCGCGGAGCTGGTGACCAGGCGCAGCCACCCGCGGCCCGGGCCGCCGGACTGGGCATCGACGTAGTCCTGCAGCGCGCGCATCCGCTGGGCCTCCAGCGCGATCGTGTCGCCCTCGTCGCAGGAGTGCGACTTCAGCGGCTCGATGTTGCACAGCGGCGCGTCCTCGACGAGCTGCGCGACGGCGAGCCTGAGCCCCGCCAGGTACATCCGCTGCAGCCACGTCCAGTAGACCTGCTGGTGGGTGTTGGTGTCGTAGGTCGGCCAGTCGGCGAACGTCGGCCACCCCGCGGTGCCGACCGGACCGCCGCGCAGCAGGAGGCCGGTGACGTCCAGCGCGCCCTCGGGCCCGTGGTCGTCGGCGTCGCCGCCGAGGGCGACCGGGATGCCCAGCGGGGAGAACGTCTGGCCGTGCAGCACGCGGCCACCGGCACGGAGGTCGGCGGTGGGGTGGAAGTGGATGTCGGCAAAGCCCTTGACGCGCCTGCCGCGCGACCTGAACGGCGTTCCCGTTGCTCCGGGTGCGGCCTCCGGGTAGGCGACGCACCCCTGCGTGCGGACGAAGGACTTCGAGACACCGGATGCCAACCGCAGCGTGTTCGGTCCCACCCCGGACAGCTTCCAGATCGCGGCGGGGGACGGGGACCGCGACGTCGTTCCGTCGGGCAACAGCAGCGTCCCGTCCGGACCGGAGAGCAGGTACTGCTTCAGGCCTGCGGCCTGGAAGAACCAGGGCGTTCTCGCGCCGTCGACGGCAAAGCACCCGCGCACGAGGTCGTAGGCGTTGCGCACCGGGCGTCCTTCGGCTGACGGCACGCCGGTCGCAGCGAGGAGCAGGGCGAGGACGAGGGCACGGCGCACAGGCTTCATCATGCAAGGCGTGACGGATCGCCGCGACATCACCACCCGCGCCGACTGCGAGGCGCTGGTCCGCGCCTTCTACGCCAAGGCGCTGGACGACACGATGATCGGCTACCTGTTCACCGACATCGCCAAGCTGGATCTCGAGGCCCACGTGCCGGAGATCACCTCCTTCTGGGAGACGGTCCTGCTGGGCGCGAAGTCCTACGCCGGTGGCGCGTTCGGCCCGCACCTGCGACTGCACCAGAAGTCGCCGATCAGGAGCGGTCACTTCGAGCGCTGGCTGGCACTGTGGCAGGAGACCGTCGACGAGCTGTTCGCGGGCCCCACGGCCGAGCTGGCGAAGTCCCACGCGCTGCGCGTCGCTCGCGCGTTCCACGCTCGTCTGGAAGGGTTGACGCCGCCGCCCAACGCCGGGCCGCTGACCATCTCCCAGCACGGTCCCCGCTGATTGCACGTCCTCTTCGTCCATCGCAACTTCCCCGCCCAGTTCGGCCACATCGCCGCGCACCTGGTGCGTGAGCAGGGGTGGACCTGCACCTTCGTGTCCGAACTGCCGCCCGGCGAGGCGGCCGGGGTCGCGAACATCCAGTACCAGCTGAAGGGCAGCGCCTCCGCGTCCTCGCACGTGCTGGCGCGGTCCTTCGAGAACGCCTGCTGGCACGCGGGCGCGGTCTATGAGGCGCTGCGACCGGTGCAGGCCGCCGTGCGGCCCGACCTCATCGTCGGCCACAGCGGCTTCGGCTCGACACTGCTGCTCACCGAGCTCTATCCCGACACACCGATCCTCAACTACTTCGAGTTCTTCTACCGCTCACGCGACTCCGACCTGGACTTCCGCAAGGACGTCCCGGTGCTGGAGCTGGACCGCCTGCGCAGTCCGGCGCGCAACGCGATGATCCTGCTGGACCTCGAGTACTGCACGGCCGGCTACACGCCGACGGCCTACCAGGCGTCGCTGCTGCCGGGGGCCTACGCCGAGAAGGTGACGACGCTGCACGATGGCATCGACACCACGTTCTGGCGGCGGCGGGAGACCGCCGGCCGGACGCTCGGCGAGCTCGCGCTGGACCCGGGCGAGAAGCTCGTGACCTACGTCTCCCGCGGGCTGGAGTCGATGCGCGGCTTTGACATGTTCATGGAGGCGACGAAGCACATCTGCGCCGAGCGGGACGACGTCCGCATCGTCGTCGTCGGCGACGAGCGCGTGCACTACGGCGGTGACGAGCGCTTCACCGGCGGCAAGTCGTTCAAGCAACACGTGCTCGAGCGCGGCGGCCACCCGCTGGACCGGATCCGCTTCAGCGAGCGCGTCCCGCCGGACACGCTTGCGCAGCTGCTGTCGCTGAGCGACGCGCACGTCTACCTGACGGTGCCGTTCGTCCTGTCCTGGTCGCTGCTGGACGCGATGGCCTGCGGGGCGCCCCTGGTCGGCAGCGACACCGCGCCGGTCCGCGAGCTGCTCACCGATGGGGTGACGGGCCGGCTGGCCGCCTTCGACGATCCCGGCGCCATCGCCACCGCGACGCTGGACCTGCTCGACGACCCCGCGGAGGCCCGCCGTCTGGGCGATGCAGCCCGCGCGCACATCGTCGACCACTACTCGATGGACGCGATCATGCCCCGCATGCAGGCGCTGTACGAGCGCGTCGCCAACGCCTGACGCCCCCGGGCCGGGCGGGGGCACACCGCCGTTTCCTGGGGTCCGGGAGGTCTGGTCCTGGGGTCGTCGCCCATCGGTCGAGCAACTACTGTTCGGCCCGTGGCCCCGTCTGGACGACGTCTTGCCGGAATGACGATCTGCCTGCTCGGTGCCGCGTACGGCACCGACGCGCAGGCCGCCGCGACGGCGACGTACACCGGCAACGAGCTGACGATCATCAGCGACGGCGCCGGTGATCTGGTCACGGTCACCTGCGGCGGGGCCAGCGGCATCTCGGTGCTCGGTGCCACCAACAGCGGCGTGGCGCCCGGCTGCGCCGCCCTGCAGACGCTGCACTTCGAGGGCAACGACGGCAACGACCGGCTCAGCGTCTCGACCACGCTGCCCGGCCTGACCAGCGCAACGCTCAACGGCGGCATCGGCCTGGACACGATCAGCGACGTCGACGGGCCGACGACCATCGACGGTGGCTCCGGCGACGACGAGATCCGCGACTTCAGCACGGGCGCGGACTCGCTGATCGGCGGGTCCGGGGCCGACATGCTGACCCACGCTGCCGGAGATGTGCTGGGGATCTCGATCTCGCTGACGACCTCGAGCGTCAGCGACGGCGCGGTGACCACGTCGCACGGCGGCTTTGAGAGGGTCTCGCTCGTCGGCCGCACTGGACCGGACACGATCTCGAGCTTCCTGGCCACCGGTTTGCCGGTGACGATCGACGGCAACCTGGGCAGCGACCGGATCACGACCGGCCTGGCCCCGACGTCGGTGGAGGGCGGCAGCGGCGACTTCGACACCATGACCGTCGCGCTGATCAGCGCGGGGTCGATGACCGTCGGCGCGGCGTCGGTCGACCGGGGCACCAACGATGTCGACTTCTCGGGGCTGGAGCTCATCTCGCTCTTGGGCGGCAACGGCGCCGACACGATCGACGCGACCAGTTCCCCGGTGTTCGTCGACGTGTTCGGCAGCGGCGGTGCCGATTCCATCACCGGCAGCGGCTCCTCCGACCTCCTGAAGGGCGAGACGGGCCAGGACACCATCAACGGCGGCGGTGGCAACGACATCATCACGGGCGGTCTCGACGGGGATTCGGTGAACGGGCAGGCTGGGCCGTTCGATCGCCTGGAGGAGGTCGTCGGCGCGACGGCGACCGTGACGGGCAGCGCGTTCTCGGGCTCGGGCGGTACCGCGACGTTCAGCCAGATCGAGCGGCTGGACCTCAGCTCCGACGCGCCCGCCACCGCGATCGACCTGTCGGCGTCGAGCATCTCGGCCGGGGTGACGGGCACGACCGGTGCCGACGCGGTGACCGGTGCCGGTTCCAGCGGTGTCGAGTTCCAGGGCGGCGGGGGCGACGACTCCTACGTGCGGATCGCCACCACGAACCTCTCGATGGACCTCGACACGTCGATCGCCTTCGGGGCGTTCTCCGACACGCTCGGCAGCGTCGAACACGTCACGCTGCGCGGCACCAACGCCGCCAACCAGCTCAGCGTGGGCAAGGACGTGACGACCCCCGTCGTGCTCGAGGGCCTCGACGGTGGCGATCTCCTGACCGCGCAGGGCCTCACGCCCGTGACGATGAACGCCGGCAACGGGGACGACCGCGTCGCCGGCGTCGTGCCGACCGGCGGCACGGGCCGGCTGACCGCCACCGAGGTGATCGTCGGCGGCGTCGCCCATCCGTTCACCGGGGCCGAGCGCGGCAGGCTCACCGCCGCGACGGGCGCGCAGGGGACGCTGCTCGACGCCTCGGCGTTCCCCTTCTTCGCCGAGCTGCAGGGCAGCAACGGCCCCGACACGCTGCGGGCCGGGGCGTCGAGCGACATCCTGGGCGGCGGCAACGGCATCGACACGGTCGTCGACAGCGGTGGCGGCAACTACGACGCCGGCGCGTTCGCGATGTTCACCGGCAGCCGCGGCGCCGACACGGTCGGCGGGATCGAGGCGTACGACCTCACCGGCGGGCCGACCGATGACCGCATGGTGTTGGAGGGCGTGACGGGCGTGCTGCACGGTGGCGGTGGCCGGGACACGCTGACCAGCGACACCGAGCCGGCGACGCTGGACGGCGGAGCCGGTGACGACACCTTCACCTTCGGGTCCGGCGCCGCGACGCTGCTGGCGACCGGGTCGGCCTTCACGTTCGCCGGCGGCGTGCTCACCGGGGAGGGGTCCGACACCCTCGGTACGGGCGCCGACCTCATCGACCTGGTCGGCACCTCCGGCGACGACAGCTTCGACGTGACGGGCGCACCTGCACCGGTGCGGGTGGACGGCCGGGACGGCTCCGATGCGATCGCGCTGACCAGCGCCGATGCGGTGCTCAAACCCGGGTCGTTGACCGGAGGCGGCGTCGGCGCGACGTTGGGCAATGTCGAGCGCGCGGTGTTGACGGGCACCGCCGGCAGCGACGTGCTGAACGCCTCGGCGTTCGGCGGGGCAGCGACGCTGCTGGGCCTCGACGGTGCTGACACGCTGACCGGCGGCTCCGGGCCCGACGTGCTCGACGGCGGTGGCGCGACCGACGTGCTGACCAGCGGCGAAGGTGCCGACGACGTGCGCGCCCGCGACGGGACGCCGGACCTCGTAGACTGCGGGGACGCGACGGACGTCCTGACCGCCGACCTGGCCGAGGGCGGCGCGCTGAACTGCGAGACCGTGCTGACGCCGCCCGCGCCGGTCGCCCCTGCTCCGGTCGTGCCCGCGCCGGTGGTGACCTCTCCGGGGGTGACGCCACCCGTCGCCGGCCGCGCGCTGAAGGTGGAGCTCGTCAGGGCGAAGTTCGACGCGAAGGGACGGCTGATCCTCACGGTGCGCTGCCCCGCGGCCAGCACCGCTGCCTGCGCCGACACGCTGAAGGTCCAGGGCAGGTCCGGCCGGAAGACCGTGACCCTGGCGTCCAAGCGCTACACCGTCCGGGCCGGCAAGCAGACGGCGCTGACGATCACGCTCGCCCGCACGCAGGTGAGGAAGGCGGCCAGGAAGGGCAGGCTGGCGTTCACCGTCGTCCCCGCGGCGGGGGTGAAGGGCAAGGCGTTCTCGCTGAGGCTGCCGAGGAAGCGCTGACCGGCGAGGCCGCCGCGCTTGGGAGCGCAAGCACCGGACCGTGACCGCCGTCGGCGCGGCGACGTCCATGCCACTGCCGGGCCTCGCGGTCGTGAACGCCGCATCGGCAAGCCTCCCCAGTCGAAGACCACGAGGCCCTCGCCGCTGCCGCTCCCGGGGGACGTATGTGGAGTGGCGCCCCAGCGTTGGGGCAGGAGTCCACACGTCACCCGTCACCTCGCCGCCGCTCGCGAGGGATGTGGCCGACGGGGTGGTCACGTGACGGTCGGAGCTGGTCGGCCACGTCGCGCCTGCCGGCGGATGTGGCCGCCGAGATGGTCACCTGGTGGTCGGCTGGTCGGCGGGACCACCGGCACGACGGCGTCGTCGCGCGCGGCGCAGACGCTCGAAGAAGGGGCGCACGGATGTCCCGACGACGTCCACGCAGCCCGTGGCAGAGTGCCGCCGGCTCCGTCGAGTCCCACCACCGGGGACCCGCTCGCTCAGTTGTCCTTCCAGCGCGAGATGCCGCCGAAGGACCCGGCGTAGGCCGCGCCGTCGGGCCCGAGGATCACCGCGCCGCCGTCGGAGTTGAAGCCCAGGCCCTCACCGGCCAGGACCGTGAAGGGCTTCTTGCCCGTGCGCCAGTCGATGGCCGCGAGGTTCCAGGCGTCCGGGAAGCCCTTGGGCTTCTCGACGATGTAGAGCAGGCCGGTCGCGCGGGAGACCGCGCCCGCGGATGACGGGGAGACCGTCGGGATCGTCCAGGCCGTCCGGCAGCCGCGCTTGCCGACGACGACCCGGGCGATGCCGCCCGTCGTCGTGCGGCCGCCCTCGGTGTAGGCCAGCGAGTCGTAGCCGTAGGCGTTGGCGACGACGACCGAGCGCCCGGCGGCGACCAGCGGTGCCTCGACGCTGCTGTTGCTGCCCGCGAACAGCGGGACGCTGCAGGCCAGGCGCCGTGAGTCCTTGCCCGCGACCCGGGCGACGAGCAGGTGCGCGGGGTTGCGCGCGTCGGCCACGGCGACGAAGCCTCCGGCGACCATCACCGGCGGGGTCCCGGAACCGTCGTGCAGCCTGCCGTTGTGCTGGTCGGGCGCGGTGGCCAGCGGCACCGCCTGACGCCACACCACCCGCGGCGTGCCGTTGCTGGTCACCCCCAGCCGGTAGAGCGCACGGGAGGTGACGACGTACGTCCCGGTGAGGTCCGTGGCCAGGTCCTCGAAGATCGGCTCGTGCAGGTGCACCGCCCGGGCCGGCGCGCTGCCGTCACGCGGCACGGCGGCGACGGTGCCCGCGGTGCCGGCCACCCAGTCGCGGCCGTCGAAGCCGGCGCCGACGGCGAGCACGCGCTCGCCGGACTCCAGGACACCCGAGAGGTCGACCGCACCGGTCTGCGTCAGCGACGCATCACCGACCGTGACGACGATGAGCTTGGACTGCGTCGTCGGCAGCAGCAACGTGCCGTCGGCGCGGACGACGAAGTGGGTGCCGCCCACCGGGTCGGTGGGGGACACCGTCGGCTTGGCCGGCGCCCCCGACCGCGGCGGCAGCGCGAGCGTCGCGATGTTCGCGAGCGTCACCGGGTCGACGAGCTTCAGCGTCGCGCCCATCGGTCCGTTGCACACCGCCAGCAGACGGTCCTTCTTGTCGAAGGCCAGCGACGAGCACGTGCCGAGGTTGACGGCGGAGGAGCGCGTCGTCCCCCGGCCCAGGGGGCCGGGCAGCGGCGTGGCCGCGGTGTTGCCCGGCGTCAGGCCGGAGCCGTTGCGGCCGTCCGGCGCCAGGGCCGGGTTGGCCGGACGCCACGGCCCGCGCAGCGGCTGCGCCGACACGGCGCTGCCCGTGAAGCGCGGAAGCGGCCCGTCCAGGGGACCGGGGATCGGGCCGGCCTGAGCGGCGGCGGAGGCGGGCGCCGCCACCATGGCGGTGCAGAGGCAGAGAAGGAGGTTTCGCATCTACATCAAGGCGCAGAAGAAGCGGGCGACGTCCTCGCGCGATGGCTGCGGCCCACCGCCGATGCCCATCGGGAGACCGCCCTCGTACAGGAAGGCCGTCGGGGTCGGCTGCCGGGCCGGCACGATCAGGTAGGAGCCCGGCCTGGTGCCCGGCCACGGATTCGGAGGACCGTTGGAGACGTTGGCCGACGGCGGCTCGGGGATGTAGCTGATCGGCTCGCCCGGCCCGTGGGCGGGGATCGCCACCGGCGTGTAGCGCGACCTCTCCCGCTCCAGCAGCCACGCGTGCAACTGGCGCCGCAACTCCCCGTAACCGGGGTCGTTGGCCAGGTTGCGGACCTCGTAGGGGTCCTCCCAGGTGTCGTACAGCTCGTACTCCTCCTCGGCGGTGATCTCCTCACCGGCGAAGTGCTGGTCCTTCACCGCGACGTACCGCGCGAACTTGTAGCGGCCGTCGTAGATCTGGCGGATGTGGCTGCGCGTCGGGATCGACGTGCCGACGTTGGTGATCGGGTACTCGTCGATGCGGAACAGCGTCGACTCGCGGGGACCGCGCTGGTCGGGCCGCTCCAGCACCGGCGCCAGCGACACCCCGCGCAGCCACGGGTACTTGCCGACGGGGTCGGCCAGGCCGCCGATGTCCAACAGCGTGGGGACGAGGTCGACCGCCTCGCCCAGCGCCTGGGAGCGCCGGTCGCGCGGGAAGCGCTTGGGGTAGACGACCGTGAACGGCACGCGGTTCTGCTCGTCGTAGATCGTCGTGCCCTTGTTCTGCATGCGGTGCGCAGAGCCGAGCTCGCCGTGGTCGGCGGTGCGGACGATCACGGTGTCGTCCAGCACCCCTTGGTCGATGACCTCCTTGACCACGCGCGCGAGCATGTCGTCGGTGCCGACGATGAGGTCGCGGTAGGTGTTGATGTGCCCGCGCCAGTACTCGGGGTCGTCGAAGTACTTGGCCGGGGTGCCGGCGACGGTCGCCGCGACGTCGCGGAACTTGCCCTGCACGCTGGGCTTGTCGGACAGGTTGGGGTCGCTGTAGAACGACGGCTCGGGCTCGGCGTGGTAGTCGGGGCGCTCGAAGTCGGCCAGGAACCCGCGCGGGTAGAACTGGATGTCGTGGGGGTTCAGCAGCGAGACGATGCACAGCCAGGGCTGCTCGTCCTTGGCGTGCGCCGCGATCCAGTTCTTCGCCTGCGCCGTCCAGATCGGGTCGTTGGTGTACCCGTCGTTGTAGCCGCCGACGTCGGCGGGCGGGGAGATGTTGGAGTCGTTGAACCCGTAGCCCTTCAGCGGGTTGCCCTGCGCGAGGTCCAGCGCGGCCTCCAGGCTCGTCGGCGGGTCCCCGGGGAACGACAGGTGCCACTTGCCGAAGAACGCGGTGCGGTAGCCCAGGTCCTGGAACAGGTCGCCGATGGTGGGGATCGACGGGTCCATCGTGAACTGGGTGCCCAGGACGAACGTGCCGTAGATGCCCTGCTGCGGGGCGTACATGCCCGTCCAGAAGCAGGCCCGCGACGGCGAGCACGCCATCGACGACGCGTGGAAGCGGTCGATGCGCGTGCCGTTCTTGTCCAGCCAGCAACGCAGCGGCGTGGGCAGGTCGTCGGGCAGGCGGTCCTGATGGCGCTCCTGGTCGGTCATCAGGATCAGGATGTTGGGACGCCGGCCGCCGGGCGGGGCCGAGGCGGCCCGGGCCGCGGCAGCGGCCATCACCGACGCGCTGGTCAGGCCCGCGGCGGCGGCGAAGGAGTCGGCCAGAAAATCGCGGCGGTTCACAGCTTCACCTTCAGGACTCGGTCGGAGAGGTGGTCGGCGCAGAGCGCGCGGCTGCCGGAGACGACGAGGTCGCGCGGCGAGCCGGCGACGGTCCTGCGGCGCAGCCGGCGGCCGAGCACGACGACCGCAGGGTCGCCGGCGAGGGAGACGACGGGCGTCCCGCCCCGGGTCCACCCGACACCGCTGGGCTCCTGCCCGACCTCGCGGACGCGCACCTTGCCGCTCCTCAGGTCGATGACGCTCACGCGCGCAGCCCGCGGGCCGCCGTGCGCGACCAGCAGCCGCTTGCCGTCGGGCGACAACGCGACCTTGTCCGGCCACCCGCTCACCCCGATGGTCCGCCGCACGCGACCGGTCCGCCGGTCGACGCCGACGACGCGGGCGTCGGCGGCCAGCGCCACCCACACCAGCCCGCCCCGGACCACCAGCCCGCGCGGGTTGAGCCCGACGGGCCGGGTCCAGCGGCCCTCCATCGCCACTGCGTCGACGAGGGACAACGTGCCCTCCGACTCCCCGCCGGTCACGAACAGCCGCCTGCCGTCCGCCGACCAGGCGACGTAGCCGGGACGCTCCCCGACGCCGATCCGCTTCGTCACGGTGCCCGCCGCGAGGTCGACGAACGCCAGGCCGGGCATGTCCCAGAACCCCATCGTCACCGCAGCGGTCCGGCCGTCAGGGGAGACGGCGACGTCGACGGGCTGTCCGGCCAGGTCGACGATCTTGACCGTCCCGCGCCGGTGGATGGCGATGCTGCGGCGGCGATCGTGCGCGACGACCACGCGATCGCCGCGCGGGGAGACGCTCAGGGCACGTCCCCTCCGCACGACGTCGCGCTTGGCCTGCGGCTGGATCGCAGCCGCTCCGGCGTCACGGGCCACGACCGGAGCAGTGACGACGCCGGCGGCGGTGACCGTGCCGGCGAGGAAGGTGCGGCGGGTCGTGCTCACTTCACCGACCCGTTGGGGCGCGGCGGGCCGAGCTCGCAGAGCATCGCCGCGCGGAACTTCGCGCGGGCCTCGGCGGCTTCGCGGGACTCGTCGGCGGTCTGCGGCAGCTTGCCCGACGACGTGCCGTCGTAGACGGTGTCGAGGATGTGCGGGTCGCCGATCGGCAGTTGCACGTAGGCGCCGGGGACGCCCTCGACGGGCGACGGGTTCTGCTGCAGCGCGTTGAGGTAGGGCGGACGGCCGAGCGGGTCGGGCCGCAGGATCTCGATGAGCGACGCGTCGCCGTAGGAGGGCACCTTCACGGGGGAGAGGCGCTCCTTCTCGAGGTCGTGCAGCTGCGCGAGCAGGTCGTCGAGCAGCGGCTTGTAGGCCTTGTCGGCGGCCAGGTTGCGCAGCTCGTAGGGGTCCTCGTGCAGGTCGTAGACCTCGTAGTCCTCGGCCTCGCCCTTGACCTGCGTCTGCGGCTTGCCGTCCATCGCGAAGTACCGGGCCACCTTGAAGTGGCCCGACAGCGCGGCACGGACGTGGCGCTTCCACGGCTTGCCCTGGCCGGCGAAGTCCTGCGGGGACCAGACCTCGTCGCAGGTGCTGACGGTGAACTCCTTGCCGGTCGCGGTCTCCGGCTGCTCCAGCGCCGGCACCAGCGACCTGCCCCGCAGCCACGGGTACTTGGCGACCGGATCGGCGACGCCGGCGAGCTCCAGGCAGGTCGGCAGCAGGTCGACGGCCTCGGCGGTCGCGCCGGTGGTCACCCCGGCCTTGAAGCGGCCCGGCCAGCTGATCGACAGCGGCTTGCGCAGCTGCTCGTCGTAGATCATCGGGCCCTTGCCGACCGCGCGGTGGGAGCCGCCCATCTCGCCGTGGTCGGCGGTCCGGATGATCACCGTGTCGTCCATGCCGCCGCTGTCGTGCAGCGCCTTGATGATCTGGCCGTAGTTCTCGTCGGTGTTGACGATGAGGTCGCAGTAGGTGTTCAGCAGCCGCTTCCACGTCGGGATGTCGTCGTGGCCGATGCCGCCGCGGATCAGCGCCGCGCCGTTGGCGTACTGGCTGTGGACCTTCGGCTTGGTCGAGAGGTCGTCGTCGAAGTTCAGCGGCAGCGTGACCTGCCAGTCGGGCCGGGTGACGTCGGCGGTGAACCCGCGCGGGTAGTAGGCGATGTCGTGCGGGTTCAGCAGCGAGACGACGAGGAACCAGGGCTCGTCGCCGCCACCGTGCTCGTGCAGCCAGTCGACCCCCTGCTTGGTCCAGACGGGGTCGTTGTAGATGCCGTCGTTGTAGCCCGCGGGCTCCAGCGACGTCGACAACGCCGAGTAGTCGAAGCCGTACATCCCCAGGTAGTTGTTCTGGACGTTCTCGACCGGGCCCTCGGTGGCCGACAGGCCGACCATGCTGAGGTGCCACTTGCCGAAGAAGGCGGTCTTGTAGCCCTGGGCGCGCATGAGGTCGCCGATGGTGGGGATGCGCGGGTCCAGGGAGAACTGCCAGCTCTGCAGGAAGTTGCCGAAGATGCCGTTCTGCGGCGTGTACATCCCCGTCCACATGCAGGCGCGCGCGGAGGAGCACTGCACCGCGCTGTGGTGGTAGCGCTCGAAGGACACGCCGCGCTGGTCCATCCAGTCGCGCGCGGGCAGCGGCAGCTCCGGCGTCCACTGCGGGTAGCGCTCCTGGTCGCACATGACGATCAGGACGTTGGGCTTCTTTGCGACCCCACCCGCCCCGCCGTCAGCCGCGAGGGCCCGTCCGCCGAGGGCGGTCGCGGCCGCCGCAGCGACACCACCGCCGATGAGCCCGCGACGCGTGACGTCGCTCATGCGCCGACCCCCAGGGAGACCTTGACCAGCCGGCCGGTGCGCGCGTCGGCGACGACGCCGCTGCGGCCGGCCACGGCCACCCCGCGCAGCGTGCTGCCGGGTCGGGCCTTGAGCTTCTTGCGCCGGCCGGTGCGGCCGTCCAGCAGCGCGACCCAGCCGTTGCCGGTGACGATCGCCGCCGCGCCGGACCGCGAGAAGGCGACGCCGGCCGGGTCGGTCCCGACCCGGGTGCGATGGATCACCTTGCGCGCGTGGGTGTCGATGAGGCTGACGGCGCGCGCCCTGAAGCCGTTGTGGGTGACGAGCAGCCGCGTGCCGTCGGGGGAGAGCGCCAGCTGCGCGGGGAACGCCGCCGTGGTGATGCGCGCGAGGACCTTCTTCCTGGCGAGGTCGACGACGGCGACCTGCGCGTCGGTGTTCAGCGCGACGTAGGCCCGCTTCCCGTCGGGGCTCAGCGCGAGCCCGCGCGGGTCGCCGCCGACGACGATCGGCGCGGAGATGCGGCCCGACGGGAGGTCGACACGGGTGACGGTGCCGCGGGCGCGGCCACCGGCGACGTAGGCACGCCTGCCGCTACGCGTCAGCACGACGGCACCGGGCTCGGGGCCGACGTCGACGCGCTCGACGTGCCCGTCCTGCAGCGTGACGATCGCCAGGCCGGGCCTGTCGTAGTGCGCGGTGGTGACGACCGCCGTCCGGCCGTCGCGGGTCAGGGCGAGGTCGACGGGTGCGCCGCCGACGGCGATGGAGCGGCCGGTCGCCAGCGTCCTGACGTCGTGCGCGGTGATGGTGCGGGTGTGGGGCTCGGTCGACCACACGGTGCGCCCGCTGAGCGACGCGGCGATCGGACCGGTCGCGGTGCCGGGGTCGGTCGGCTCACACGGCGTGGTGGCGGCGCGGTCGGCGGCGCGCACGAGCGCGGGCGCTCCCACGACGACCGTCGCTGCTCCTGCCACTGCCGCCCCGCCGATCATCCCTCGGCGGGTCTGCCCCTGCTGCTCCTGCGCTTGATGCACGGCTCTCGCTCTTGCGTTGATGACGACCCGTCACCATGCAACCACGCTTAGTGACGTCGTGTCAACAAAGATGTCACTAACGCCGCCGAGTCCGCTACGCTGCGGCGCATGAGCGTCGCCGTCCAGCGGACCAAACGCCGTCAGCAGCGGGAGGAGACCCGGCGTCAGATCCTCGATGCGGCGATGGTGTTCCTGCGCGAGCACTCCTTCCGCGAGCTGTCCGTCGACGCGCTGATGTCCCAGACCGGCCACACGCGCACGGTCTTCTATCGGCACTTCGACGACATTCCCTCGCTCGTCCTCGCGTTGATCGAGGAGGTCGGCGCGGAGCTGTTCGAGGTCGCCCAGACCTGGGCCCAGACGGAGAAGGTCGGGCCGGCGCAGGCGCACGAGCGGCTCTCGGCGCTCGTCGACTTCTGGGTGCGCCAGGGCCCGCTGGTCCACGCGGTCGTCGAGGCCGCCCACCACGACGAGACCGTCGAGGCCGCGTACGCCGGCGCGACCGAGGCGTTCGTGCAGCTCACCGCCCAGACGATCCAGGCGCGCATCGACAGCGGCGATCTCGAGCCCCTGGACGCCGAGCAGGTCGCCCGCGCCCTGAACCACATGCTGTTCGGCTACCTGCTGCAGTCGCTGGGCCGCGAGGGTGGCACCGACCCGCAGCGCGTGCTGGACACGGTCCACCTGATCTGGACCCGGACCCTGTTCCCCGGCAAGTGAGCGCGCCGACCTCGTCGGCGTCGGAGGGGTTCGCTGCCCTCACCCCTCCACAGCCGGGACTCTTTCGCGGGCCCTGGCCCGCCGAGGACGGCGGGCCGCGCCGCACCGCCGCTGCAGCGCTGCCCGCGCTGGACGCGACGTCGCTGAAGCTCACCGCCCAGCGCGACGCCGTCGGGACGACGATGGTCGTGCTCCGCGCGCCCGGCGAGGTCTACGCGCTGCGCCACACGCTGGGCAGGCGGCCGCTGGAGGACCCGTGCGTGGCGTGGGTCGAGCGGCTGCATCCCGAGACGCTCGAGACGCTGCAGCGCTCGCCGGACCTGCCGGCCGGCCCGTTCTGGCCGGGCGGCCTGGCCTGCCACGCCAACGGCTCGCTCATCGCCGTCTTCGGCCACCACGTCCACCGCCTGTCGCCGGACCTGCAGGTCCAGGCCCACGCCGAGCTGCCCGCCCGGCGGCCCTACAACTCCTTCGTCGTCCTGCCCGACGGCACGCTGGTCATGAAGGACTTCGATCGTGAGCTTCGGGAGCCGACGACGCTCATCCTCCTGGACCCCGACACGCTGGAGCGGCGCGCCTTCGACGTGCCGCTCGGTGAGCCGTCGATCGCGCGCCTCACCGCCGATGGCGACACCGTCTACGTCGTCGGCACCCGCCGCGTGCACCGCTTCACCTGGACCGGCCTGGAGCTCATCCGCGACGCCGAGTGGGGCTGTGAGTACCCGCAGCCCGGTGGCAGCTACGGGTGGGACCCGGTCGTCGGTGGCGGGCAGCTGTGGTTCCTGGACAACGGCGACCACGACTTCTCGACGACGATGCGTGGGGCGGGTGTCGCTCCGGGGCCGGTGCACCTCTGGCGCCTGTCGCTGAGCGACCCGCAGGACGTCGAGCACGTCGAGGTCTGCGGCCTGCCTCACGGCGCCGTCACCGACCCGCCGCTCTACGACGAGGACCGCCAGATCGCGCTGGCCTACGACTCCGCCAACGGCGTGGTGCAGGCGTTCCGCTTCGACGGTGGCCGGCTGACGAAGCTCTGGCGCCGTGAGCTGAACCACAGCGCGCACATGATCCTCTTCGCCGAGAGCGGCGAGCTCGTGCTGCACGACTTCAAGGGACCCAAGGCGATGCACACCGCCGCCGGCCGCTGGCTCGGCCGCCGCACGGCGTGGGTGCTGCGGTACCCGCAGCTGTGGCGGGCCGCATCGGGCAACAGCCGCGACGAGGTGGTCGTGCTGGACATCGCGACCGGTGCCGAGCGCGCCCGCGCCGCGGTCCCGACGCCGATGCAGTCCGTCGTCTTCCCGGCCCCGGGGTTCGCGCGGGACATCTACTGGTGCACCATCGCCACCATCGCCCGGCTGGAGGCGCGATGAGGGCCGGCGGGCTCGGCACGGGGGCCGGCCGTCGCGGCGAGCGCACGGCCGACGGCTCGCACTCGCGGCCGGGGAGGGCTCGGGCGTGAACGTGAAGGACCTGCTGGAGCGCCGCCTCGTCCCGCTGCTGGTGGTGACGCTGTCGCAGGTCACGCTGCCCCAGCGGCTGCAGGCCGCCGCCGCGCGCCGTCGCGGGGAGCGGGGCCTCGTCGAGCTGTTCGTGGCCTACGACGATCCGCAGAGCGCGGTGGCCATCCTCGGCCTGCGCGACCGCCTGGCCGGCCGCGACGTGGACCTGCGCGTGCGGCCGGTCGTGCGGCGCGGCATCCCCGACGACGCCGCCCGTGAGGCCAAGCGCCGGTACGCCGTCGTCGACGCGACCCGCCTGGCCGCGCGCGACGGGCGGACGTTCACGCGCACCGAGCTGATCGACGCGGCCGACGTCGCGCCGTTGGCCGCCGCGACCTACGCGGCGCCGCAGCCGGACGTCTTCGCCGCCGACGTCGTCACCCGGCTCTGGGTCGACGGCAGCTCCCCGTGGGCCGTCGACGCCGCGGACCCGGCGCCGGTTGCCGCGGCGGAGGCGGAGATGGAGAAGCAGGGCCTGTACGACACGCCGATCGCCGTGGTCCACGGCCGCTGGTACTTCGCGCACGAGCGGCTGGGGCAGATCGAGGACTGGCTGGACGAGCTGGGGTGGACGCGATGACCAAGGTCCTGGACTACTACTTCTCCTTCCGCAGCCCCTACAGCTACCTCAGCGGCCCCCGCACCTTCGCGTTGGCGGACCGCTACGACGTCGAGGTCCGCTTCCACGGCGTCATCCCCATGATCATGCGCGGGCAGTCGGTGCCCCGGACCAAGGGCCTGCACACCCTGCGCGACGCCAAGCGCGAGGCCAAGCGCCTGGGCCTGGAGTTCGGCAGGGTCCATGACCCCGTCGGTGACGGCGCGCTGCGCGTGCTGAACGTCAGCGAGTACGCCAAGGACCAGGGGCTGGTCCGGCCGTTCGTCCTGGCAGCGTCCCGCGGCATCTGGGCCGAGGCGGTGGAGGTGGCGTCCGACCGCGGCCTGAAGTCGATCTGCGACCGCGTCGGCCTGGACTGGGCCGGCGCCCGCGCCGCCGTCGACGATCCCGCGTTCACCGCGCGTGTCGAGGCCAACACGCAGGCGCTGCTCGACCACGACCACTGGGGCGTCCCGCTGTTCGTCCTGGACGGCGAGCTCTTCTGGGGGCAGGACCGTGTCGAGGACGTCGAGCGCCGCCTCGCGCAATAGCCGTGTCGATCTGATCGCGCGTGGGGCGATGAAACCGACACGCCTTGAGCGCGACGGCTTGGTGACGCTCTGTTTGACACAGCGTTACATGTCCGGGTACGTTCCTCGTGTGCTCCGACGCCTGTTGCTCGTCGGCGTGCTGTCCCCGGTCCTTGCCGTCGCGGTCGCCACGCCTGCCCACGCCATCGCGCGCAACTGCGCCTGGACCGTCCAGATCACGGGCGACCAGGTCAACGCGCTGTTCCCCGACGAGGCCGCGAAGTACTGGATCGCGCTCGTGCCGGTGCCCGAGGGCGGCAAGGTCGTGCTGCACGGCCGCTTCCCGCACGCGCGCTACACGTCGCTGAACACCTACAACAGCCAGACCCAGGCGATCGACGCGATCCACGACGAGGAGATCGCGCCCGACGCGGGCAGCGCCAACCCCTTCACGCCGGGCGCCGACCGCACGGTGACCAGGCGCGACTACACGGTCACCGTCATCAAGGGGCAGATCCCGGCGGCGGGCCGTGCGCCGAACACGCTCTACACCGTCAACGCCGACGGCTCCAAGAGCGGCAACATGGCGGCGATCGCGCTGCGGATCTACCGCACCGACCGCGGGTACGGCATCGACGGCGGCGTCCCGCTGCCCAGCGTCACCTCCTACACCGCGCAGGGCCAGCAGCTCGTCAAGTACCCCGACTGCCCGGACACGAGCGTCCCCGACACGGGCTACACCCAGACGCTGGCCCACGCCGGCACCGGGCTCGACGTCCCGACGCCCGGCCTGCTGGCCAACAACCCGCCCCGCTGGACGAAGTACTTCAACACCCAGGCGGCGGTGGCCAACATCGCCCTGCAGAGCAACCAGCTCGACGCGCTGGGCGACCCGGCCGCCGACGCGATGCGCCGGATCTTCCCCAGCGGCGGCTTCGGCGAGAACGTCGACAACAAGTACATCGCGACGAAGTTCTCCCGCGAGTTCGGCGCCGTCATGGTCATCAAGGGCCGCATGCCGACGTTCCCGCAGACCTACGCCGGGCAGCCCAGGATGGGGACCGGCCAGCTGCGCTACTGGTCGCTGTGCAGCGAGAACCAGGGCTCGCAGTACTACGCCTGCCGCACCGACGACGAGGTGCCGCTGGCGAAGGGCCGCGAGTACACGATCATGGTCTCGCCGGCGGCCTCCCGGCCCGCGAACGCCACCGTCGCGTGCGGCGTGCAGTGGCTGCCCACCGGCCCGCTGCCGCAGTCGATCCTGCTGATGCGCAACATGCTCCCGTCCTCCTCCTTCGCGCAGGCCATCCAGCGCATCGAGATCGGCAAGGAGCAGGCGCAGATGGGCGCGTACTACCCGCGCGCCGCCTACTACGCCACTCCCGGCGACGCCGAGCGCGCCGTCGGCTGTCCCACGTCCAAGAACAGGAAGCGGTAAACGCCATGGAGATCCTCCGCACGCCCGACGAGGCCTTCGCCAACCTGCCCGACTTCCCCTGGGAGCCGCGCTACACCGATGTCACGACCGACGGCATCACGCTGCGCATGGCCTACGTGACCGACGGCCCGGAGGACGGCCCCGTCGTCCTGCTGCTGCACGGCGAGCCGTCGTGGAGCTTCCTCTACCGCTTCATGATCGGCCCGCTGGCCCAGCGCGGCCACCGGGTCGTCGCCCCGGACCTCATCGGCTTCGGCCGCTCCGACAAGCCGGCCGCGATGGAGGACTACAGCTACGACCGCCACGTCGGCTGGCTGACGTCGTTCCTCGACGCGCACAACCTCAGCGACATCACGCTGTTCTGCCAGGACTGGGGTGGGCTGCTGGGCCTGCGCATCGTCGGCGAGCAGCCGGACCGCTTCGCGGCGGTCGTCGTCTCCAACACGGGCCTGCCGACCGGGGAGCAGTCGCTCGGCGAGGCGTTCGAGAACTGGCGCTCCTTCAGCCAGAACGCGCCGCAGTTCCCGATCGGCCACATCGTCAACGGCGGCACCAAGCGCGACCTCACCGAGGCGGAGATCGCCGCGTACGACGCGCCGTTCCCCGACGACACCTACAAGGCCGGCGCGCGGATCTTCCCGACGCTGGTGCCGGCGGCGCCGGACGCCCCGGGCGCCGCCGCCAACCGCGCCGCGTGGGAGGGGCTGATGACGTTCGCCAAGCCGTTCGTCACAGCCTTCGGCGACAGCGACCCGATCACCCGTGGCGGCCACGCGCCCTTCGAGAAGCTCGTCCCCGGCGCCCAGGGCCAGCCGCACACGACCGTGGTCGACGCCGCGCACTTCTGCCAGGAGGACAAGGGCGCCGAGCTGGCGGCGATCGTCGCCGACACGGCCGCCCGCGCCATCGCCTGAGCGCTCACGCCTCGGGCGCGGGCGCGCGTCGCCCGCGGCTGCCCATAGGCTGCGCGGGTGCCCGCCCGACCGCTTGCGGAGACCATCGACCCCGGCTGGGCGGCGGCGCTGGAGCCCGTCGCCCCGGCGATCGCGCAGCTCGGCGAGTTCCTGCGGGAGGAGGTGGCCTCCGGGCGCGGCTACCTCCCGGCGGGCCCGCACATCCTGCGCGCCTTCCAGCAGCCGCTGGAGCAGACGCGCGTCCTGATCGTCGGGCAGGACCCCTACCCGACGCCCGGTCATGCCGTGGGCCTCTGCTTCAGCGTGGCCCCGGACGTCCGCCCGCTGCCGCCGTCGCTGGTGAACATCTTCAAGGAGTACGTCTCCGACCTCGGGCTGCCGCAGCCGGCCACCGGTGACCTGTCGGTGTGGGCCGACCGCGGCGTGCTGCTGCTCAACCGCGCCCTGACCGTCCAGCCCGGCGTCGCCAACTCGCACAAGGGCCGCGGCTGGGAGGCGGTGACCGAGCAGGCGATCCGCGCGCTGGCCGCCCGGGGCGGCCCGCTGGTGGCGATCCTCTGGGGCCGCAACGCGCGTGACCTGAAGCCGCTGCTGGGCGGGGTGCCGTGCATCGAGTCGGCTCACCCGTCCCCGCTGTCGGCGCACAACGGGTTCTTCGGCTCGCGCCCGTTCAGCCGCGCCAACGAGCTGCTCGTGCAGCAGGGCGCGCAGCCGCTGGACTGGCAGCTGCCCTAGGCGGGCCGGCCCTGGCTCCCCGGGCACCGGTCCGTCAGACTGGGTGGATGGCGCAGCTCCCACCCGGGCCCCGCGGGCCGGCCGCCGTCACCACCGCGCGCTTCGCGTACCGGCCGGTCGACCAGCTGCTGGCCTGGCACCGGCGCTACGGCGACGTCTTCACCGTGAAGCTCCTGGCGTTCGGTGTCGGCGTGTACGTGGCCGACACGGACGCCATCCGCGACCTCTTCAGCGGCGACCAGTCCGACCTGGCCGCCGGCGAGGCCAATGCGCCGCTCGGGCCGGTGCTCGGCGCGCAGTCGCTGCTGCTGCTCGACGGCAAGGAGCACCTGCGCCACCGGCGCCTGCTGCTGCCGCCGTTCAACGCGTCCGCGCGCTACCGCGAGGTCATCGCCGAGGTCGCCGAGGCGGAGGTCGCCCGCTGGCGGGTGGGGGAGACGTTCGCCATGCGCGACCGCATGCGGGCGCTGACGTTCGAGGTCATCGCGCGCGTGGTGTTCGGCGTGGCCGAACCGGAGCGGATCGCGCGCATGCAGACGTCGCTGGCCGCGCTGATGGACTCCGCGTCGCTGATGTTCGCGCCGGAGAAGCTGCGGGTGGATCTGGGCCCGCGCAGCCCGTGGGGCCGCTTCCGGCGCCGCCTGGCCGACGCCGACGCGCTGGTCTACGAGGAGATCGCCCGGCGGCGCACCGTCCCGGACCTCGACGAGCGCACCGACGTGCTGTCGCTGATGCTCCGCGCGCGCGACGAGGACGGCGAGCCGCTCAGCGACCTGGCCCTGCGCGACGAGCTCATGACCATGCTGCTCGCCGGGCACGAGACGACCGCGACGGGCCTGGCCTTCGCGTTCGACCTGCTCCCGCGCCACCCCGAGGTGATCGCCCGGCTGCGCGACGGCGAGGAGGAGTACCTCGAGGCGGTCGTCACCGAGGTCCTGCGCCTGCGGCCCGTCATCGACGCGGCCGAGCGGACGCTGCTCGCGCCCCGCGAGATCTGCGGCTACACCCTGCCTGCGGGCATCCGCGTCTACCCGGCGATCGCCGTCGTGCAGCGGCGCGCCGACCTGTACCCCGACCCGGACGCGTTCAAGCCGGAGCGCTTCCTCGGCACGACGCCGTCGGCGCCGACCTGGCTGCCCTTCGGCGGCGGCATCCGCCGCTGCATCGGCGCGGCGCTCGCCCGTGCGGAGATGGCGGAGGTGATCCGCTGCGTCGTGCGCTCGGTGGACCTCGACTGCGTGCGGCCCAAACCGGACCCGGTCACGCTGAAGGGCATCACCTGCGCCCCGGTCCACGGCACCGAGGTGCGGGTCGTGCGGAAGCCGGCGACGGCTCAGCGCCCGGAGGCCCGCGACAGGATCGCCGTCAGCTGACGGAGGTCCTCGTCGCTGAGTCCGCGCAGCTGCGCGGGCGGCGTGGCGAGGATCGCGGTGGCGCGGTCGGCGATCTTGCGGCCCTTGGCGGTGACCTCGACGATCTTGACGCGGCCGTCGGTGGGGTGCGGTGTGCGCCTGACCAGGCCCTGCTGCTCGAGGTCCTTGACGACCGGCGTGAGGTTGGGCGGGTCGATGCCGAGCTTGTCGGCCAGCTCGCGCATCGTCATCGGCGTCCGCGCCAGCCGCCGCAGGGTGCGGGCGCGGCCGAAGGTCATGCCCACGGCATCGGCGACCTCGCGCCGTCGCTCGGCGTCCAGCACCAGGTCGGACATGAGCACCCAGGCCTCCTCGGCGGCGTACTTGGTCATCGGCGCTGCAGCCTATGTCAGCCGCGCGAGGACGAGGATCAGCGGCCCGGTCGCGGCCAGCACCCACCAGGCCGCCTGGGCGTCGCCGGCGACGATCGCACCGGTGATCGCCACGCCCAGCGCCTGGCCGACCTGACGCGATGTCGTGGCCATCGCCGCGGCCACGCCGGCCTGCGCGCGGGGCAGGCCGGACACCGCGGCGTTGGTCACCGGCGCGTTGACGAAGCCCATGCCGATGCCGAACACCAGGTAGGCGACGAGCAGCTGCGCCAGTGGCGTCGTGGCGCTGGTCTGGGTGAGCAGCCCGCACGCCGCGGTGAACGTGACGCCGGCGATGGCCAGGGGCAGCCGCGGGCCGCGGCGCCCGACGATGCGGCCGGAGAGCGGGGCCATGACGACGGTCATCAGCGCCAGCGGCACGGTCGCCAGGCCCGCCTGCAGCGGTGAGTAGCCGCGGCTCTGCTGCAGGTAGAGCGTGTTGAGGAACAGGAAGCCGCCGAAGGCCGCGAACGCGAGGACGGCGATGGAGATCGACGCGGAGAACGGCGGGGCGCGGAAGCAGCTCAGGTCGATGAGCGGCTCCTCGCGGCGGCTCTCGACGATGAGCAGCGCGACGAGGGCTGCCGCAGCGACGACGCCGACGGCGGCGTTCGTCTCGATGATCGCGAACGTCAGCGCGGCGAGGAAGACGGTGACGAGCACCTGCCCGGCGGGATCCGGCCGACGGGGAACGTCGGCCTTGGACTCCGGGACGTACCGCAGAGTCAGGGCGATGGCCGCCAGCCCCACGGGCAGGTTGAGCCAGAAGATCGGCCGCCACCCGAAGGCCTCGACCACCGTCCCGCCGACCACGGGCCCCAGCGCCATCGACAGGCCGAACACCGCGGCCCAGACGCCGATGGCCTGCGCGCGCTCCCGCGGGTCGGTGAACGTGTTGGTGATGATCGACATCGCGACGGGGTTGAGCATCGAGGCGCCGACCGCCTGCAGCACCCGGGCGGCGAGCAGCGCCCCGGTCGTGGGCGCCAGTCCGCAGAGCAGCGACGCGAACGTGAAGACACCCAGCCCGACGATGAAGACCCGGCGCCGGCCCAACCGGTCGGCGGTCGCCCCGCCGAGCATGAGCAGCGATGCCATCACGACGGTGTAGGCGTCGATCGTCCACTGCAGGCCGGAGACCCCGGCGTGCAGCTCGTGGTCGATGGTCGGCAGCGCCACGTTCAGCACGGTCACGTCGAGCCCGACGATGAAGAGGCTCAGGCAGCAGGTCAGCAGGACGCGGATTCGTCCTTCGCGTGATAGTTCATGATTCATAACAATTATGAACATATCACTAAATCGGCCTCGCGAACAACCGGATCGCCACGGCCCGGTGGCGATCCGGATGTCCGGGCCGCGGGGGGTCAGCCGCCGCGGGCGCGGCGGCGGGCCTTGCCGCCGCCGATGGGGCCGCTGACGGCCTTCGCGACCGCCCGGCCCGGCCGGCCGCGCCGGTTGCGAGACGCCAGCGGCGTCACGCTGACCTGCGCCTGCGCGGTCGGCAGCGCGTTCTTGACGCGGAAGGTGCGGGCGGCCGCGCCCAGCGTGGCGACGCTTGTGACCTTGCCGGAGTGGATCACCTTCACCTCATAGCCCGTCGCGTTCAGCGAGCCGGTCCAGGCGGCCGTGAGCGTGGTGCCGGCGCGGCGCAGCTTCACCCTCGGCCGCTTCGGCAGCGGCGCGGACACCGCGCGGAGCTTCGCCACGACCACGCGCTCCCGCGCGCGCCCGTTCTGCTCGACCAGCGCGATCACCTGGTGGACGCCGGTCCTGTCCTCGACCGGCGTGAAGCGCAGGACGCCCTTCGTGGCGGTCGACGTGCCGATCTGCCTCTGCGTCGTCGGCCCCTTGTCGATGAACGTGAGCTTCTGCCCGCTGACCCGGTTGGCCGTCCACTTCAGCGTGCGCACCTTGCCGCTGCCGGTGACGACGCCCTTCACGCCCGGGTCCGGCAGCCCCTGCGCGGACTCGGTCTTGAGGATCGTCGAGCCGGCCGCGGCGGTGATCTCGTAGGCACCGGCCGCGGGCGAGGCGATCGAGATGTTGGTCGTCCTGGAGGCCGGGTCCTCGATGATGAGGAACTTCGCCGAGGCCGCGACCTGGTCGCCGGTCGACAGCGTCTCGCCGCCCGGCGCCTTGATCGTCAGCTCCGGCGGTGCGCTGGTCCCGGTGACCCGGATGGCCGCCGAGGGCAGGCCGGCGGGCAGCTTCACCGTCGCCGTGCCCGCCTGGGCTGCACGCGCGATGCGGTTGGGCAGGTACGGGCCGAAGTCGCAGGTGTTGCCGAGGATGTCGACGTTGCCGTCCCAGCGCCTGCCGACGCCCAGCGAGCCGCGGAACGGCCCGATCTGGCCGGTGGCACAGGCGGCGACGCCGAGGCGGGACACGATCGCGCTGAGCTCGCCCGACAGGCCGGGCATCGAGAAGCCGCCGTTGCCGAGGACGAACCAGTCGCCGTTCCACGGCACCTGCCCCTCGACGGTGGCGTTGACGTTGACCGAGGCGATCGACAAGTCGAGCCCGCCCTTGAAGTACAGGCCGCGGCTCTGGAAGAACTCCACGCGCCCGTCGCCGAGCTTGATCCGCCCGGGCAGGTACGCGTCGGCCTTCACGACCACATGGGCCTGGTTGTCGAGGATGTCGTGGGGCTCGTAGAGCGCGTAGCCGTCGACGTCGATGAGCCGGTCGCCGGTCGGCAGCGGCGGCCCGAGCTGGGCCTGGAAGCCGTTGAGCGCGACGCCACCACCGCCCTCGCGGCTGTAGCTCAGCGCGGTGCCCTTGAAGCGTGCGAAGCCGAGGTCGAACGGGCCTCCGGTGGTTTCGGCGTAGATGTTGTCGAGCTCCCCGCCACGGATGTCCATGACGCCCTTCAGCCCGGGCTCGCCGGGGAATGGCAGGGTCAGGTCCAGCAGGCCGCTGAAGTCGCCGCGACCCGGGTCGTAGGCCATGTCCAGCTGCTTGAGCTTCAGCCCGAACACCTCGGTCGGCGGCACGCTCAGCATGAACACGTTGCTGATGCGGTTGCCGTTGGCATCCACCGCGAACGTGGCACCGACCGTCAGACCGCCGAGCGACTGGGGCAGCGTCAGGTCGTAGGAGTGCTGGGTCTGGCCGTTGGCCTGGCCGACCGACGAGCCGGCGAGGTTGAGGCCGAACGCCGAGACCTCGGCCCTTGTCCGCGCGCCCGACGATCCGGGCACGCGGATCAGCGGCAGCGCGACGTTGGGCACGAACGGCGGCGGGATGACGGCCGCCACCGAGTCGAGGTCGGCGATGCCGAGCTGGCGCAGCGTCGTCTGCCCGACGGCGCCGAAGTCCGGCAGGCCGCTGCCGCTCAGCTGCGGCAGCCGCAGGCCGCCCATGCCCGGCAGCGCGGTGAACGGCGGCAGCTTCACCCCGGCGCCCAGCGGCTGGGCCACCGACGCGGGCAGACCCGACTGCCAGCTCCACTCGAAGCGGCCCTGCTGCAGCACCGCGTCCGGCGTGGCGACGGTGCCGGTGCCGGCGATCCGCAGGTTCAGCGGGTCCAGGACCACCGTCCCGCTGAACGTGACGCCGAGCAGCTTCACGGGGCTCGTGGACTCCCACGTCAGCCCGACGCGCTTCAGGCAGGACCCGGTCGCGGTGACCTGGGCGAAGCGGACGCTGGTCTGGCAGTAGGCGTTGCGCGACGCCGGCGGCGTGCCGCGCGGCGGGACGCTCGTCGGCGGCGGCACGAGGTCCACCGTCGAGGCGGTGATGTCGAAGGACTCCTCGCTCTCGCCGTTGACCTTGCGGGTGACCTTCTTGGCACCGGTCACCACGAACGGCCGCGTCAGCGTCTTGACCGCCTTGAGGATCAGCTCGTAGCGGCAGCCGTTGGCCCGCATCAGGCGGTCCAGGGAGACATCGTCCTCCGGCAGCGCCGCCTCGAAGTAGCGGATGCGATCAACCTCGTCCATCGTGCGCAACGGGCAGTCCGGCGGCTTGACCGCACTGCGCAGGTTGACCTCGACGCTGATCTTGTCGGGCGTGCCCTTCGTGCGCCTCGCGGCGACGATGACGACGGGGGAGGGCTGGCTGGCGACCCGCGTCTTGGCGGCCAGGCCGTAGGCGCAGCCGAAGGCCTTCACGGCCTTCTCGACGTCGTCCTCGTCACGCGGCTGCTCGGCCTGCAGCAGGCGCACGCGGTCGACCTCGTCGCGGGTGGACAGCTGGCAGACGCCCTTCTTCGGCGCCGCCGTGATCGGCTTGGGGTCCAGGTCGGGCTCGTAGTAGGAGAGCGTCACGGCGCTGGCCGAGGACGGGATCAGCTTGCCGGGCGCGGGCTTGGTCGAGTAGATGTCGCCCTCCTTGATCGCGCCCGTGATCTGCGCGCCGGTCAGGCCGTTGAAGTCACCCATCGAGCTGATGCCGCGCGGGTTGAGGACGACCGGCACGTTGAGGCCGAGCCGGCGCAGCTCCGCCTCCAGCGCGGCCTTCACGGTCGCCGCGCTGCGGAACGCGACCTTCCCGCCCGCCCGCGCGGGCAGCACGTTGGGCATCGTGTACTCGTGCAGCACCGCGCGCTCGCCACCGCCGCCGCCGGCGGGCGGCGTGGTGCCCCCGCCGCCGGACGGTGCAGGCGTCGTCGTGGTCGTCGTCGTCCCACCGGAGCCGAGCGCGCCGGACGTGATGCCGGTGAGCACGAGGAGGCTCTCGGTCGGGTCGTCGGGGTCGTCCTCGAAGGAGACCGAGACGTGCCGGCCCTTCGCGGCGGACTGGTCGATCAGCGCGACCGCGGGGAAGTTCTCGGTGACGGTGAACAGCCCGCCGTCGGCGTAGCCGGTGTCGGGTGCGCCGTCGGCGCCGTAGCGGCGGGTGACCGCACGGGCACCCGAGGCGCCGAAGCGGCCACCGGTCGCGACGAGCTTGCCGTCGTTCTGCAGCGCCAGGCCGTCCCAGTGGCTGTTGGTCTCGGCCTCGACGTCGGTGACGCGGCCGTCGCCGTCGAAGCTCGGGTCCGGGTCGCCGCTGTCGGTCAGCCGCGCGATGGCCAGCGCGTTGTCACGCTGGAGTGCGTCCTGCCGGACGCCGCCGGCCGCGTAGACCTTGTCGCCGTCGATCAGCAGCTGGCGCAGCTCGCCGCGCTCATCGCTGCCGGTGAACGGGCGGACCAGGCCTTGCACGCCGAAGCCCATGTCGCGGGCGCCCGCCGAGGTGAGGCGCGCCACGACCGGGCGGTTGCGGATCTCGCCGCCGCCGAAGTCGACCTGCTCGGAGCCGGCGAGGTAGACGGCGCCGTCGGTGGGACGGCGCACCAGGTCGTTGACCAGCAACGGGCCCGCCGCCGCCGCGTCGCCGACGGCGCCGATGCCGTCGTCGCTGTAGGTGAGGTCGGGCTGGCCGTCGCCCATGTGGAGGGCCAGCACGCGGAACTCGTCCTGGTGGGCGGCGCCGACGAGCACGCGCCCTGTCACCTCGTCGAGGGCGATGCCGCCGATGCGGGTGTCGGCGCCCGCGGCGCGGATGCCGAACGCCGGGTCCAGCGTGCCCGCGGCCGTGAACTTCACGACCTTGGCGTTGGCCGCGTAGTAGTCGTCGACCGCGACGTACACGGCGCCCGTGGAGTCGACCGCGACACCGCCGGCCTCCAGCGCCTCCGGGGTGGGCAGCGGATAGGTGGTGATGCCATCGCCGTCGAAGCTCGGGTCGAGCTGTCCGTCGGCGGTGAACTTGGCGACCGCGACGCCGTAGTCGTACTCGGTGCCGACGACGACGAAGCCACCGCCCGGCAGGGCGACGGCGTCACCGGCCAGGGCGAACCACCCGCCGTTGAGGCGGACGGTCTTCTGGCCGCCGTCGCCGAAGCTCGTGTCCAGCGATGGGCTCGAAGCGTCGGCCGACGCGATCGACAGGGCCAGGGACGACAACGCAGCGGCGATCGCCAGCGGCGCACGGGGCCAATGAAGCACGGGTTCCTCCTGGTTCCCTGGGGTCCCACCGACCCCAGGATCAGAGGCATGGTATCCCGGCTTCTGGGGCATTGCCACAGGGACCACCCCCATGGGCCGCTGCGTGACCGATGGCGCTCAGCCGTGGCGACGGCGGCCTGGACCGTCGTCGCGGGGCGCGTCAGCCGATGGTCTTCGCCGCCGTGTTGGGCACCGCGGCATCCTGCCGGCGACCACCCGCGCCGTCACGCGGCGCGGGCTGGCCATGCGTCCCGCGTCAGCTGCGGGTGACGGTCTCGCAGTCGGCGGCGACGCGGTCCTCGCTGCCTGCGGTGACGCTGTCCTGGCCGGCACCGCAGCTGACGGTGTCGGCGACCCGGTCACCGCTGGTGTCGATCTGCTCGGCACCGGCGCCCCCACGGATGGTGTCCGCGAACCGGCTGCCGGAGACCTGCACGCATCCGGCGAGGCCGAGGTCGGCGGTGGACGGCCCGCGCAGCGTGATGCGCGAGCAGAACGGCACGAGCGGCGGCGCGCAGTAGACCGTGTGCGCCGAGCCGGCGACGCACGACGACGCCGCCGTGATCGGTGCCGCCGAGTCGCGGACGACCAGGAGCCCGTTCTGCAGCAGCAGCCCGCCGCCGACCGACGCGACCGACAGCGCGGCCGGCCGGCCGTCGACGCCGTCGAACGTGAACTCGCCGGACTCGCTGGTCGCGTTGACCGACGACGCCATCGCCGTCGAGCCCATCGAACACGCCGCGACCACCGCCGCGGCGACCAACATCCCCCTGCTCATCGGTGCAACCTACCTTTGGAGTTCGTGAACGGTCAACGACCGACCAATACGCGGTCGGCCGGGTTACCCATCCGAAACCTCACGCAACGCGGGCACCCGGCGTTACACGGCCTCGAGGCCGCCGTCGTCCGGGCCGCCCAGTCCGCCACGGGCGTGACGGATCGGCGGCGGGACGCGCGCCTCAGCCGCCGCTGAGCTCGGTCAGCGCGTCCCGCAGCGCGGCGGCGGCGACGGCCGCGCCGGGTTGCAGGGCGCGGTCGCTCGTGACGCCGAAGCAGACCTGGCCGTCGTAGGAGAAGACGCCGACGTTCAGCCGCTGGTTGGCCGGGTTCAGCGGCACGCACGGGTGGACGGCCAGGACCTTGGAGCCGTTGAGGTACAGCGGAAGCTGCGGGCCGGGGACGTTGGAGACGACGAGGTTGAAGTCCGGTCCGTCGGCTCCCGGCAGCGAGGGCATGCGGTTGAGGACGCTGGTCAGCAGCGGCGGCGCGAAGCCGCCGAGCTGCACCTTCATCGCGCCGGCCCGGATCTGCTGGGAGTCCTTGATCCTCGCCATCCGGGCGTTGACCAGGCGCACCCGTTCGCCAGGGTCCGCCTCGGCGACGGGCAGGTCGACGAACACGATGGAAATGTGGTTGCCGGTGTTCGACGCGTCGCCGTCCTCGCGGACGCTCACCGGCACCAGCGCGACGGGATCGCGCCTGAACGCGTCGACGTCGACCCCTGCCGCCGCGAAGTACCCGCGCAGCATGCCGGCGACCGCGGCGAGCACGACGTCGTTGACCGTGCCGCCGGCGGCCTTGCCCGCGGCCTTCAGGGGCCCGAGATCGGCGCGCACCATGGCGTAGGAGCGCTGCGGGGTGAGCGCGGCGTTCAGCGCCAGCCCGCGGGGGGCGCCCGGTCGCTGACGGGCCAGCTCCGTCGTCAGCTCGACGGCGTCACGCACGTCGTCGGCGGCGCTCAGCGGTGATGTGTCCAGCAGCCAGATCGCCGAGTCGATCGCCAGCTTGCGGGCCTCGCCGACCCGGCGCTGCGCGCGCTCGAGCAGCAGGTCGCGCAGCCCTGTCGGCCGGGGCTGCCACGGCTGCTCGGGCGGCTCGACCGGCAAGGGGTCGGGGCCGGGGTCCAGAAGCACCATCGCGATGCCGACCGCCGCCATGCCGTCCAGCAGCGCGTGGTGCATCTTCGGGATGACGGCCTTGCGCCCGCCCGGCAGCCCTTCGACGAGGTGCAGCTCCCACAGGGGCCGCGAGCGGTCCATGCGGATGCCGGCCTGCTGGGCGACGTAGGCCTGCAGCTCCTCCATGCCCCCGGGCTTGGGCAGCCGCGCCTGGCGGACGTGCCAGTCCAGGTCGAAGTGGGTGTCGTCCACCCAGGTCGGGTTGGCCACCTTCACGCTCGGCTCGTGCAACCGCTGGCGGTAGCGCGGCAGCAGGTGGATGCGCTCGGCGATGCGCTGCCGCAGCGCCGGCAGCGTCACGCCGGGACCGTCCTCCAGGAGGATCACACCGATCATCGCCATGTTCACCGACCCCCGCTCGGTGTTCAGCGAGGAGCGGTCTGCGGCACCCAGGGGCTCGACCATCGGGCGACTCTACGTCGCCGGGCGGACCGGCGTCCTCGCCTACTTGCAGCTCGCCCCCGGGTTGTCGATGCGATACACGCCACCCGTCTGGAAGCTCACGGCGAAGACGCTCTTGCCGCACTGCACCGCCGACACCGAGATCGGCATGGGGACCGTCGTGGCGAGCACGGTGCGCACGCCCGTCGCCGCGACCGCGCTGATCGTGCTCGAGGCCAGCTCGGTGATCACCAGCGAGGATCCGGCGGCCGCGATCGCAAAGGGCACGTTCGCGGTCGCCAGCCGGCGCAGGGTCCCACCGCGGGTGATCGACCAGACGACGCCGCGGTTGGCGTCGGAGAACGCGGGGACGTCGCCGGGGAGGACGGCGAGCCCGATCAGCATGCCGAAGCGGGCATCCGTGGCGCGGACCCCGTCAGCGGGCTCGACGGTGCCACCGCCGGCGACGGTCGTCACGACACCGCCGGCGATGCGGCGTACCCGTCCGTTGCCGCTGTCGGCGACCAGCACGCTGCCGTCGGCGAGCATCGCCACCGCGCTGGGCTGGTTGAACCGCGCCGACGCCGCCGGCCCGTCGGCGAAGCCGCCGTCGGACATGCTCGTCCCGCTGCCTGCGAGCGTGGTGATGCCGCGCTCGTCGAGCAGGCGCACGCGGTGGTAGCCGATGTCCCCCAGCAGGTAGCTGTCCCGGTCGGCGCCGGGCGACAGCGTGACGTTCGTGCTGAGCCGCGCGGCCAACGGGTCGGCGGCGTCGCCGAAGGCCGGGCCCGACAGGGTCGGGCTCTCGCCGCACGCCGATGTCCCGGCGATGCGCGTGGCCGCGCCGTTCTTGACCTCGCGGACCACCGAGCACTGGTCGCTGTAGACGAAGCGCGACCGGTTGATGCCGACCACCGACCAGGCGCTCATCGGCGCGCCGAGGACGTGGGTCCCGTCGGCCATGTCCGTCGCGGCCGGGGACTGGGTGCCTGCGACCTGGGTCACCTCGACGGCCGCGCCGGCGGGCGCGGCGGCGCACAGCGCGGCGAGCAGGCCGGCGGCAAGGGTCAGTGCATGCCTCATGGCGCGCGCTCCTTCCGTGGATCTGGCGCCGCCGCGGGAGGCGACAGCGGTCTGCGTCGTAGATCGACGTCAGCACGCGAACCGCTGAGCGGCGGGGCCGCCGCTGGACGGGTGATCGACGCCAGGATCCGCCAAACCCTCGGGTATCGGTCTAGGGGTTGCCGAGATGTGCTCCGCGCGCGCGGGCGAGATCGTCTGGTCCATGGTTCCTGGGAGGTTGACGCTGATCCGTCGCGCGGTGAGGGCGCTGGCGGTCGTGCCGATGGTGTGGTGCGGTTCGGCGTCCGCGGCGGCGTGGCTGCCCGACCAGGCGACGGTCGGCAACGGCGTCACGCCCGGTCTGGCTGCGCAGCGGACCACCGCCCTTTCGGATGGCACGACGACATCGCTCGCGGAGGACGTCGGACCGGGCGCCACGTTGACGACGCACGTGTTCACGCGTCCGGCCGGGGGGCAGTTCACGCTCACCGACACCTTCGACGGCGGCTTCGCCTCCATCGTCGGGGACCCCGACGGCGGCGTCGCGGTCGTGACGTACGAGAAGGTGGATCCCAACCACCCCGAGACCTCCGAGGTGTTCGTGCGCGTGCGCCGTCCCGGCGGGCAGTTCGACGCGAAGACCCAGATCGGCACCGGCCTGGCCGGCATCCGGCCGGCGTTCATCGCCCGGGACGGGACGTTCTGGGCCATCGAGGCTCCACCCGGCTCCACGGAGGTCCGCCTGGTCCGACGGGCGCCGGGCGGCACCGTGAAGCGCAACCTGCTGTACACCCGCCTGGCGGACGAGACGCTGTCGTCGACGGGGCTGCTGCCGCTGCCGGACGGCTCGGCGCGGATCATGATCAACACCCGCCGGGCCTGGCAGGACGACGCGCACGGCAAGTGCGTCCTCGACACCGCGATCCACACCAACACCATCTCGCCGGACGGCATCGTCGCCCCGGACCTGCAGCTCGAGGGCGAACGGGCGACCTCCGACAAGGGTCCGGCCGAATGCAACGCGCAGATACCGACCTACGCCGACGCCGGTGGTGTCCAGATCCTCCCGGCGGTGATGGCGGTCGGCCCTGACGGCGAGACGTCGCTGATCTACGGCGGCGAGGGGATGCGCGGGCCGGGCCAGACGCCGGTCGGCGCGGTCATCCGGGTGTACGTTCCCTTGGGCGGCAGCTGGAACGACGCGAAGTTCGAGCAGGTGCTCGACGGCGTCCAGCAGCCGACGAGCATGGTCTACGCGGGCCAGGACATCATGGTCTCGCTCTTCGGCCTCGCGGGTGGCCCGCTGCTGCTGCAGCGCGTCAACGGCAGCTGGACCGCACCGGTGCAGCTGAGCGCCAAGGTCGGCACCTTCGGCAACCTGGTCGGCGCACCCGACGGCACCGGGATGGCCGCCGTCTGGACGATTCCCGTCGGCGGGACACCACAGGTCGACAAGATCACCGCCTTCCTGCGCCGGCCCGACGGCCGGCTCGACCCCGCCCGCACGATCTCCCAGGCCGCGGTGTTCTCCGACCTCTGGACCGACAACATCGGGGACTTCGGGGTGACGTCATGGACCGCGCCCGACCCCGCGCACCCCGACGTGTTCGTGACCAGCAACACCGTCTACGACGGCGCTCCGCCGAAGGTCACCGTCACCGGGCCGGCCGGTGGCCTCGCGGGGCAGGCGACCAGCGGCTTCACGGCGACCGCGACCGACATCTGGTCCGCGCCGGCCGCGCCCGCGTGGGCGTTCAGCGGCGGCGGCGACGCGACGGGGTCACCGGTGTCGCACATCTTCGGCACGACGGGTCGCCAGACGGCGACGGCGAAGGTCGCCGACGCCGCAGGCAACGAGGCCTCCGGGACGACCGCGCTCGACGTGGCCGCCGCCCCGGTGACGGGCGCGTCGCCGCCCCCGCCCGCTCCGCCCGTGAAGGACACGACCAAACCTGCCCTCACCAAGCTGAAGGTCTCCTTCGACCGCCGCATGCGTGTCGCCACGTTGCGGTTCGCGCTGTCGGAGGACGCGACCGTGAAGCTCACCGTGAAGGCCAGGGGCCGCAAGCGTCCGACCACGATCACCAAGAAGCTGAAGAAGGGCGCCCGCTTCATGAAGACCCGGCGGCTGCGGACGCACCTGCGCTACATGTTCTCGCTGCAGGCGACCGACGCCGCGAAGAACCGCTCGAAGCTGTCGAGCCTGTCCCGGAGCTTCAGGTGAAGCGGGGGCTGCTCCTCGCCGTCCTGCTCGGCCTGACGGTTGCGCCGTCGGCCCTCGGCTATGCCGTCGTCGAGGGCACGGTGTCCGACTTCAACAGCGGCGCGGGCATCCCGCTCTTCGAGGTGGTCGTCTTCGAGGAGCGGCTCAACGCGGGGGTCTGGGGTTGCACCGACGCGAACGGCAACTTCCTCATCAAGGTCCCGCCGGGCAGCTACAAGCTGCTCTACCAGGGGCCGCGCAAGAACGACGCGGACTGCGACCCCGACCTGAAGTACTCGTCGTCGTGGTACGCGATCGGCGGCTCGGCGACCACCGTCCAGGAGGCCAAGGAGTTCTTCGTCCCGGAGGCCGGCACCTTCATCGACCTCCACAGCGCCCAGCTGGGCGGCACGATGACCGGCAAGGTCACGCGGCAGGGAACCGATCGCGCACTCAGCAACGCCACCGTGACCCTGCTCGACCTCGAGCGCTACCCCGTCACCACGGTGTGCTCCGACAACGACGGCAACTTCAGCGCCACGCGGATGCGGCCGGTGCCCTACCGCGTCCAGGTCGACTCCCCGGGCAGTTGCGGCCCCGTGCTGGGCGAGTACTTCTCGCAGTTCTACGGCAACACGACCGATTGGAACAGCGGAACGGTGGTCAACGTGCCGGAGAACGGCACCGCGCCTCCCGTCAACGTCGCCCTGGTGCCCAAGGCGGACCAGATCCGCGTCGACTTCGCGGGCACCGGCACGGGGGCGGTGGACCTCCAGGACGGCTACGAATGCTCGTTCTCGTGCACCCGCAACCTGCCACACGGGCAGGCGACGACGCTGACGCCCGTGGCCGGCGTGGGGTCGCGCTTCGCGGGCTGGAGCGGGGCGTGTACCGGCACCGGCGCGTGCACGCTGACGTTGGACGATGACAAGGCCGTCGTCGCGACCTTCGAGCCCGACCCCGCCGACCCGCGCCTCCCGAAGGACCTCACGATCACGTTCGCCGGGTCCGGTGCGGGGACCGTCATCGACAACCGGCAGGCCGCCTGCTCGGCGACCTGCAGCCGCAAGGCCGACGCCGGTTCGGTGGTCACGTTGACCGCCATGCCCGTTCCTGGTGTGACCTTCGACGGCTGGAGCGGCGACTGCTCGGGCACCGGCACCTGCCAGGTGACGATGTCGGTGGCCCGCAACGTCACCGCGACGTTCACCGCGCCCGTGAGCGGCGCGAGCGGCGGCACCGGGGCGGGGAGCGGCGCGACCGGCGGGGCCGGCGGTCAGCCGACGGCCGCCAAGCCGAGGTGCACGGTCAGGTCCACGTCGGCGAAAGCCAGGAAGGGCAAGCTGACCGTTGCCTACTCCTGCGACCAGGGCGTCAGGCTGACGCTGACCACGAAGCTGACCCAGCGGGTCGGGCGCAGGACCAGGGCCTATGTGGTCCGCGCGGTGAGGGGCACCGCGCAGGCTGGGGTGTCGGGCCGGCTCACGGTCACGTTGCCGGCGGCGGCGGTCACGGCGCTGAGGCGTCACAGGGCGTTGGCCGCGGTGTTCACGCTCAGGGCGACGAACGCCGCCGGCCTGGCCCGGGCGACGGCGTCGATCAAGAAGGTCAGGGCCTGAGCCTGTCGGGGCGCGACCGATCACCGGCGCGCTCCATAGGCTTCCGGGCGTGACGTCACGGAGCACGGTCCGATGAGCGGCGGCTTGGCCGCGCTGTTCGACGATGTCGCGGCGATCGCCCGCGCCGCGGCCGCCTCGGTCGACGATGTCGCCGCCGGTGCAGCCCGCGCCAGCACGAAGGCGGCGGGCGTCGTCGTCGACGACGCCGCGGTGACGCCGCGCTACGTCGACGGCTTCCATCCGGAGCGCGAGCTGCCGGTGATCAAGAAGATCGCGTTCGGCTCGCTGCGCAACAAGCTCCTGTTCATCCTGCCGGCGCTGCTGCTGCTCAGCGAGCTCATCCCCGATGCGCTGACGCCGCTGCTGATGGTCGGCGGCGTCTACCTCTGCTACGAGGGCGCCGAGAAGCTCTGGGAGGCCGTGGGCGGTCACGCCGGGCACGGTGGTCACGGCGACGACGCGGACGCTCCCGTCGACGAGGAGCAGCTCACCAGCGGCGCGATCCGCACCGACTTCATCCTGTCCGCCGAGATCATGGTGATCTCACTCGACGAGGTCGCCCACGAGGCGTTCCTCTCGCGAGCGGTGATCCTCGTCGTCGTCGCCTTCGCCATCACGGCGGTCGTCTACGGCGCCGTCGCCCTGATCGTGAAGATGGACGACGCCGGCCTGCACCTCGCCGAGACCCGTACCGGTCTCGCCGCCGCCTTCGGCCGGCGCCTGGTCGCGGCCATGCCCGTCGTGATGTCGGTCCTCTCGACGGTCGGCATCGCCGCGATGCTCTGGGTCGGCGGCCACATCCTGCTCGCCGGCTTCGACGAGATCGGCGTCCACGGTCCCTACGGGCTCGTCCACGACGCCGAGCACGAGGTCCACCACGCGCTCGGGGCGCTGGGCGGCGTCGCGGGCTGGCTGACCAACACCGGGCTGTCGGCGGTCGTCGGCGTCCTCGTCGGTGCGGTCGCGGTCGCGGTCATGCACCGTCGCGGCTGAACGGCGGGGTCAGCGGCCGACCGCAACCCCGTCGCGATCGGGCTGCTCCTGGCCCTGACGCAGCGTGCCGAGGATGTCGAAGGGCACGGGCAGGACCAGCGTGGAGTTGTGCTCGGTGGCGACCTCGGCCAGGGTCTGCAACGTGCGCAGCGTCAGCGCACCCTGCTCGCGGCTGATCACGCCGGCCGCCTGCGACAGGCGCTCGGCGGCCTGGTACTCGCCCTCGGCGGCGATGATCTTGGCCCGGCGCTCGCGCTCGGCCTCCGCCTGGCGCGCCATGGCCCGCTTCATCGTGTCCGGCAGGTCGACGTCCTTGGTCTCGACCTTCACGACGTTGACGCCCCACGCCTCCGTCGAGGCGTCGATGGTGCGCTTGAGCAGCTCGTTGATCGCGGCCTGGTTGCCGAGCAGGTCGTCGAGGTCGTGCTGGCCGAGCGTCGCGCGCAGCGTGGTCTGCGCGATCCGCAGCACCGCGTGCTCGTAGTCGCGGATCTCCACGACGGCCTTGATCGGATCGACCACCCGGTAGAAGACGGCGGCGACGACACGGATGGTCACGTTGTCCTTGGTGATGAGGTCCTGCGGAGGGATGTCGGCCGTGTCGACCTGCAGGTTGACCCAGCGGGTGCGCTCGATCAACGGGATGATCAGCACCAGGCCCGGACCGCGCTGCCCGCGCAGCCGGCCCAGCCGGAAGACCACGACGCGCTGGTACTCGCGCACGATGCGGATCGAGCTGATCGCGCCGAGGAGCAGCAGGACGCCGATGACGAGGAGGGCGATGAGCATGGCTAGCGCTCCGGCGGCCGGTGCGCCGATCGATGGCTGCGGTGGATGATCTCGGCCATCTTGAGGTTGATGACCAAAAAGCGCCAGGCCTGGTAGGGCAGGAACGTGCGCAGGAACACGGTCCTGCGCGTGGGGGTGGTGACGTAGCGGAGCTTCTCGTCGTCCCGTTGGGTGGTGGTCGGCATGTGGCTCACTCCGGGATGAACTGCCAGCCGGGGCGCATCCGCGCCTTGTGGATGAACAGGTGGTGCAGGGCGATCTTGATCCAGTGTCCGGCGAGACCGATCTCGCCGAAGGTGCGGGCAGGGTCGCGGCCGTGCTCGGGATAGCGGTCGTAGTCGGGCACGATCGGGAACACGGTCATCGACGCAGCGGTGCCGGTGAGCGGGTTGGCACCGGCCGAGGCGACGCACGCGGCACCCATCTCGGCCATCGACGCCGTGGCCGTCGGCGCGTCGGCGCCGTCGATCATGTCGACGATGCTGCGGGCGACGGCCTTGCCGATCATCGCGGAGGGCATGCCGGTCCGCGGCGGCGCCGGCGCGATGACGGTGCCGTTGGGGCTCTTGTGCGGCACGGAGATCGGATGCGGCGGGGCGAAGGCGATGCCCGCCGCGAAGACGTTGCGGTACGCGGGCGACTGGTAGGTGCGCGGCCAGTCGGCGGCCTTCCACTCCTCATAGGGGCGGGGTGTGTAGTCGGCATCGACGCGCATGAAGCCGCTGGGCAGGAACAGCCGCTCGCTGATGTCCGCGCCGTCCCGGTCGAACGCCTTCAGCGGCACGCCGGAGAACGGTGGCAGCAGCATCGCGAAGTCGAAGCCCTGCTCGTGCTCGGCGCCGTCGAGCGTCTCGTACAGCACGCGGTCGGGCTCGACCTTCTGCGCGTGCGCGCGGGTGATCCAGTCGATGCCGCGCTCGGCGAAGAGCGACGCGTTGAACGTGCTGCTGGGGGTGACGAACCCGTGCTGCTTGAGGTGCATGCCGCCCATGCCGAAGTCGCCGAGCTCGTACTCGTTGGTCAGCCAGGTGATCTCGGCGCGCTCGCGGACCTTGCGGCGGCGCAGCTCGAACTCGAGGTTGACGATGTACTCGAACGCGGCGCCCTCGCAGGTGCACGTGCCGTGGCCGACGCCGACCAGGAAGCGGCGCCGCTCGCCGCGGCGCATCCGCTCGACCTCCTCATCCAGCGCGGCAGCGGTCTGGGCGGCGTGGTCGGCCCGGCACACCGACAGGCTGTGGCCGCCGTCGGGGCCCAGGCCCTCGGTCTTGTCGAACCGCAGCTCCGGTCCCGTCGCGTTGATGAGGTAGTCGTAGCTGTGCCGCGAGCGCGTGCCGTCGGCCGCCTCGGCGACGACGTAGGGCGTCGGGTCGCCGAGGTCGCCCTCGGGATGGATCTCCGTCGCGGCCGCCAGGACGAAGTCGATGCCCTTGCGCTCGTAGACCGGGGCCAGCGGGAACGTCACCCGCGCCGGGCCCATGAGCCCGACGCCGACCCAGATGTTCGACGGGATCCAGTTGTAGTCCGGGCGGGGCGAGACCACCGTCACGGTGTCGTCGCGCCCGAGCCACCGGCGCAGGAAGGACGCCGCGGTGTGACCCGCCACACCCGCGCCGAGCACGAGCACGCGGCTCATGGGTGTCGCTGGTGCTGGTTGCCGGTCATCGCTGCGAGGCTAGGCCGGGTCGCCTGCAGGCTCATCCGGGGAAAGCCGCGGAGCCTTGCGGCTTTCTCGGGACGGCGTACGAGAACTCGTGATCGTGGGGGGCGTTCCCTCGCGCGACGGGTGGTGCGCGGGACTCTCGGTCGAGGGTGTCGTCTCCTGAAGCTCAGGCGCTCCGGCGTCATCCGCGACGTCGCGGCGCGACGCGGAGCGTGATCGCCTTCGTCTGCACCTTGCCGCCGCCCGCCGGGATGATGCGCAGCGTCGCGCGGATGCGCTTGCGCTTCTTCAGCAACTTGCGGGCCTTGGCGCCGAGCTTGACCTTCAGCTGCTTCTTCTGGCCCTTGCGGAGCCTGTAGGTCGCGCGGCCGAGCACCGTGCGGGCGGCCGCCGCGCGGGTCGCGGCGCCCGAGGTCGACAGCTCGGCGGTGCCGTTGCAGCCGGCCGGCTCGTTGCAGATCAAGGTGACGGTGGTGGTGCCGTCGGCGCCGACCCGGCCGTTGCCGCCGATGTCGCTCGGCGATCCGGAACCCTGAGCCGCCAGGGGGGCCAGGGGGATGACCGGCTGTTTCTCGTCGGGGACGATCGGAGCCAGCGGCGGCGGTGGCTGCGCGACGACCGCTCCCAGCTCGCAGCCGGCGTCGACCACATCAAGCCCCGGGTCGACGGTGCTGGCGCGCTCGCCGGGACCGCAGTCGGAGAAGTCCGTCTCGCCGTCGCCCAGGCGGAAGTCGTCGGTGCCGGCGTCGCCGGTCACCGCATCGACGCCGGGGCCGCCGCGGACGCGGTCGTCACTTTCCTCGCCGAAGACCGAGTCGTTGCCGCCGCCGCCGTCCACGAAGTCCTCGCCGCCTCCGCCGCGCAGCACCTGCGACGCGCTGCTGGCGTCGAGCATCGTCAGCTCGTCGCTGAACGCCGTCCCGGTGACCTCCTCAACCTCCAGCGTGTCGAACTTCACGCCCCCGCCGGCGACCTCGGTGGCGATGCTGCTGTCGGCCGTCTCGCGGACCGTCACCGCGGTGGGGGCGTTTGACAGGTCGAGCTGGTCGGCGATACCGGGACCGCCGAGGGCGAGGACGAGCGCCGACGACTCCATGCCAGGGACGACCGGGATCAACCGATCGCTTCCCGCGTCGCCGCTGAGCTGCGCACCGGCCTTGCCGCCGCGTAGCGTGTCGTTGCCCTCGCCGCCCTCCAGGACGGTCAGCTCCGGGCCCGCGGTGAGGTCGTCGGCCTGGGATGAGCCCGCGACCTGGACGCAGCGCGTGACGGTGTCGTGCTCGCCGGGCGGTCCGTCGTCGCCCGCCACCGCGTTGGCGGTGACCGTCACCCCGGCCGTCGCGGCCGCGTAGCTGACCCGGTCCTGCTCACCGCCGCCACAGTCGAGGAGATCATCGCCGGCGCTGGACAGCAGCAGGTCGTCGCCGGCTCCGCCCAGCAGCTCGTCGTCGCCGGCACCGCCGTCGAGTCCTGGCGTGGTCAACGGCGAGCTTGCACCGGAGCCGGGACCCTCGTCGAGCTGGTCGTCCCCGTCGCCGCCGCGGATGACGTCAGCGCCCTCGCCGCCCAGCAGCTGCTCCGCACGTGGGCTGCCGACGAGCAGGTCGTTTCCGGGCGAGCCTTCGACGATCTCGATCTGGGCGGAGTCCCAGAAGTCTTTCTGATCGGCGACCAACGGCTGGCTGCCGGTCGTGTCGGACGGCTTGTAGAGGAAGCCGGCGCCGTCGTCGACGGAGACCGGGCCGGCCGCCTCGGTGTAGCTGACGGTATCCCCGTGGAAGATCCGCGGTGCGGGTGCGTCGGCAGACGGATCGGCGATCGCCGCGTCGGGCAGCTGCGGGGTGCCGTCGGCGCGGGTGTTGGTGGCCTCGTCGGAGATCGCCGCGGTGCCGCCACCGACGAGGTAGGTGTCGTCTCCGATGCCACCGATCAGCAGGTCGACGCCATCCTTCCCATACAGCATGTCGTCGCCCCGGCCGCCGTCGAGCACGTCGTCGCCGCCACCGCCGTCGAGGATGTCGCCGTCGCCGTCGCCCGCGCTGTTGACGATGGCGCGCAGGTTCGCGTCGTTCGCGGTCAGGACCGGGCCGCCGCGCACGTTGTCAGCACCAGGCCCGCCGGTGAACGCATCGGCGAACACCGATCCCTCAAACCCCTCCATCGCGGTGAACCCGAGGTCGGCGTTGCCCATGTGGACGGTCCGCGGCGGCGTGACGGAGAAGTCCAGCACGACCCCCTCGAAGGTCGTAGTGTTGGGAATCAGCGAGCCCCGGTGGCCCTGCGCGCTGGCCAGGTCGGTGCCGTCGCCGCCGTCGAAGTTGTCACCGTTGGTGCCGCCGATCAGCAGGTCGTCGCCGATGCCGCCGAGCAGGTTGTGCTGGCCGTTGATCTGCGTGCTCGCGGACGGCTGGCAGTAGACGCCGCCGCGCACGAACGAGGGGTCGGTCGACTTGCCCGCGCTGTAGCTGCCGATGCCGGTCACCGCCTGCACGCAGCCGACCAGGACGTCGTCGCCGTCGCCGCCGGAGAGCACCGCCGTCTCCGCGTCGACGAGCACGTCGTGGCCGCCCCCACCGTTGATGGTCGCCAGGCCGGCCTGGCTGCCGCGGCCGACGAGCAACTCGTCGGCGTTGGACCCGGTGATGGTCAGCGCCCCGCTGCGCGGATGCAGAGCGAAGATCTCCTCGACGCCGCTCAGCGCGTGGTCCCCCGTGCCCGTCGTGGTGAGCGTGTGCGCGTCGCGGCTGTCGTCGACGAACGCGTCGACGCCGTCCCCGCCCGTGACCGTCGTGCGCTTGGTGATCGGGGCGCCGTCGATACGGTTGAGCAGCCGCGCGACGTCGTTGCCGTCGCCCAGATCGACGGTCGCGCCGAGGTCGGGGGCGAGCTCGACGACGTCGTCGCCGACGTCCGGCTCGACGGCCGGCTGCACGATGCCGGCGTTCAGGTGCGAGCCCCGGACCGTGAGCTTGTCGTTGCCGGGACCGCCGACGACCCGCACGCTGCTCAGGCCTGACGGCGAGGCAACGGTCGCGTCCACGCTGAGGGTGTCGTTGCCGCCCTTGCCGTCGATCGTCACGCTGAACGTGGCCTGCCCCGCGCTGAGCGGGTTGGTCGCGAGGTTGTTCAACAGGCAGCTGAAGTTCCGCCCCGCGCCGGTGAGGCAGAAGTTGAACCCGCTGCCGTCGCCGAAGCACGTCTGCCCGTCGCAGACGTCGCCGGTCACGGCCATCGTGGTGTTGCTGCTGACCGCGATCGACGGCCAGAAGGAGCTGTTCGTCGCGTTGCCGATCGACACCTGGATGATGTTGTCGGTGTTGTCCCCGGTGACAACGATCGCGCCGCTGGCCGACAGGTTGGCCTGCACGCTTGCGTGCGCGGCAGCCGGCGTCGCCGCCAGGATCCCCGCGACGACCAGCGCACGCAGCAGCATCCGCCCAGGCTGGCAGCCGCGACCAGGCCCGTCGACCCCGGTCTTTGGCGCCGTGGCCCCCAGGAAACGGAAACCGCTGGGGCCGGCGTCGACGCCGGCGCGAGCGTCGGTCGCGCTGGCCGCTCGTCGCGCGAACCGGGTCCACTTCGTCGCGGAAACCGCGACAAACGACATGAGGTTCGACGCGCCACTGGCCACGGGCCGGTTGCGAGGCACCCGAACCGTCGACGCCCCGGAGACAGAACACCCCGCCGGAGCGGGGCTTGCTGACGATGGGCGCGGCGGGTTTCGAACCTGCGACCTCTCGCGTGTGAAGCGAGCGCTCTCCCACTGAGCTACGCGCCCCAGTGGAGCGACGAGTCTAGCGGGGTTGCGTGCGTGAATGCCCGCTGGCAGACCTCCTCACCGTTCCTGCGCCTGGGTTAGGGTTCGAGTCGCATGTCGACGCCGCACCAGCCCTCGGCAGGGGGGCCGCCGCCTCAGCCGCCGCTCCTGGATCCGCAGGGCCGTCCGCTCACGCGACCGTGCCCGGTCTGCGGGTGGCAGGTGTCCCTCGACGCGCCGTTCTGCCCGACGTGTGGCACGGCGCTGCGGGGCAAGGGACCGGGCGGGGGTGTCATCGCCGCGGGTGTCCTGGCGATCATCGTCGGCGTCCTCCTGGCGCTGCTGCTCACGAAGGACGACGGCGACAAGAGCACCACGACGGCGACGACGACGCCGACCGCGCCGACCAGCGCGACGACGATCCCCGGTGTGCCGCCGATCACGACGACGCCCGGCATCACCACCACGCCCGGCGTCACCAGCACGCCGGCCGTGACGTCCACGCCCGCGGTCACCACCACGCCGCCGGTGACGACGACCGCCACCGTCGCGCCGCTGCCGTCGACGACGAACGCCGTCACGACGGCACCCACGGGAACGACGACGCCGTAAACCGAGTAGCCTGTCCCGTGGACCGTGCTAGGCGGGGAATTAGCGGTGCCCTGTCGCTTGCAATCCGCTCCAGCAAGGCCGAATCCCTGGTCGAGGGAATCGGTCGTCGGGTCGGCCCGCCTCCTGGCGGTGCTGATGGCCCGGGTCCCGCGCGACATCGGCCCGTGAACCAGGTCAGGTCCGGAAGGAAGCAGCCTTAAGCGGTTACCGGTGGGCGCTGCGGGATCGCCCAGGCCGGAGTCATCGCACGTCGTCAGCCCCCGGTGATCGGCTCACAGAGCCAGGTGCACGGTCCGCTTCTCCGTCCTGCCGGTGGTCGTCGGCCGCCGACTAGGCTCGATCCCGTGGACAGCACTGTCGGCGTCGACCTCGCATCGCAGGACAGGAACACCGCGCTGTGCGTGATCGAGTGGCGCGGACCGCAGCCGAGGATCGACGCGTTGGAGCTCGGCGTGGGCGATGCCCGGATCCTCGAGGCCATCGGCGGGCAGGGCGTCGTCAAGGCCGCCATCGACGCCCCGTTCGGCTGGCCCGACGACTTCGTCGCTGCCGTGACGCAACATCACCACGGCTCGGGGTTCCCCACCGAGCCGGGGGACACGGACGGCCGGCGGCGGTTCTCCCTGCGGGCCACCGACCGCTACGTCAAGTGCCAGACGGGCAAGCTGCCGCTGTCGGTCAGCACCGACAAGATCGCCTACCCGGCGCTGCGCTGCGCGGCGTTGCTGGCCGCGCTGCGCAAGACCCACGGCGACCGCATCGATCGCAGCGGTGACGGCCTCGTCGCCGAGGTCTATCCGGGCGCCGCCCTTCGCGTCTGGCGCGCCGCGCTGGGCATCACCGACAGCTACAAGGGAGCGGGCGACGCGGCAGCCGGCAACCGCGAGCAGATCGCCCACGCGGTGTTTGCCGCGTTCGGCCTCGGCGACGCCGAGCGCGACCGGTGCGCCGGCGATGACGACCTGCTCGACGCGGTGGTCTGCGCGCTGCTGGCCAGGGTCATCGCCGACGGGCAGGCCGAGCCGGTGCCCGACGGGTTCGCCGAGCAGGCTGCGCGCGAAGGCTGGATCCGCCTGCCCGCGCTGGACGCCGGCGGGCGCCTGGACGCCACCGCCGCGCACCCCCGCGACTGCCCCGACTGCCGCTGGTGAGCGGCACCGTTCGCCGCGCGCAGAGCACCTGCAGATCAGGGCTGTCCCCGACGGTGTGCGGGCTGTCACGCATGTCATGTGCCGCGCTTCACAGATAGCTGGGTGCTGACCCCGAAGAGTGGTCCTCGTCAGCCGCGCACCATGCACGGCACACCGCGACCACAGGGGATCGAGAGCAATGCAGACCAAGGACTTCACCGGCCGGCCCATCGTCGTCGGCACCGATGGCACCGCGCTGAGCCGCGCCACCGTGCGCGATGCAGCGGAGCTGGCCAGGATGGACGGCGTGCCGCTGCACATCGTCGGCTGCTACGACCACGTCGACGACGTCAACCACCGCATGGCGCGGGTCAACGCGCCGCGTGACGTCTGCCATGACATCAGCGGCCGCGGCGACGCGTTCGCCGACGCCCACGACGCCCGCCGCATCGTCGAGCACCTGGACCTGGACGTGCACGTCCACGTGGGCGCCGGCCCGCTGAACCACGCGGTGGCCGTCGTCGCCCGCCGCGTCAACGGCGGGATGGTCCTGCAGCAGCGCCGCTCCGGCCGCTTCACCCGCGTGCTCAAGGCGTTCCAGCGCGACAACGGGGGCAACGTCCCCGTCATCGCGCTGGACGAGCGGCTGCGCGCCTCCTAGCGCCGGACCGTTCAGGCCGCGGTGGCCTCGACCACCCCAGACGCCGGCGCCGGCACGGGCGCCCGGCGGCTGGGGACGAACGAGGCGGCCACCGCGCCGAGGGCCAGCACGACCGCGCCGATCGGCAGGGCGGTCGTGACACCGTCCGTGAAGGACTGCGGGTCGCCGTAGCCGCCGTGCGCCTGGAAGACGCTCGCCAGGACCGCGACACCCATCACGCCACCGACCTCACGGATCGCGTTGGTGGCCCCGGAGGCCTTGCCGGCCTCCGACGGACGGACCGCCGCCAGCACCGCGGCCGCCGCCGGCGCGAACACCAGCGCCATGCCGCTGCCGGTGATGACGAACGGCGCGATGAGCTTCGCGTACGCGACGTCCGGCGCGATGATCTGCGACAGCCAGAAGATGCCGATCGCCTGCAGCGACAGGCCGGCGACCATCAGCGGGCGCGAGCCGATCCGGTCGGAGAGGATGCCCGCGATCGGCGCGACGATCATCGGCATGCCGGTCCAGGGCAGCGTCCGCAGACCGGCCTCGAACGGGCCGAGGCCCTGCGCGGTCTGGAAGTACTGCGACAGCAGGAAGATCGACCCGAACGTTCCGAAGAACATCGCGAACCCCGCCGCGTTGGGGGCCGAGAACCCGCGCGACGCGAAGAACCGCATCGGCAGCATCGGGGCCCGCGCCCGCCGTTCGTGGACCACGAAGGACGCGAGCAGGGCGGCGCCGATGCCCAGCGCCGACACGACGAGCGTGGAGCCCCAGCCCAGCGCGGACGCCCGGACGATGCCGAACGTCAGGGAGAACAGCCCGCCGCCGGCCAGCAGCAGGCCCGGGACGTCGAGGGACCGGTCCGGTCCGTGCGACTCGGTCAGCAGGCGCGCGGCCAGGGGGACGAGCACCAGGCCGATCGGCACGTTCAGCCAGAAGATCCACTGCCAGGCGACACCCTCGACCACAGCACCACCGACGAACGGGCCGAGGGCCACGCCCAGACCGGACACGCCGCCCCAGACGCCGAGCGCCAGGCCACGCCGCTCGACGGGGATCGCCTCGCTCAGCAGGGTCAGGGTCAACGGGGTGACGATCGCGGCGCCGACACCCTGCAGGGCACGAGCGGCGACGAGCGCGTCGATCGACGGGGCCACGGCGGCCAGCGCCGAGGAGACCGTGAACAGCGACAGGCCGATGACGAACAGGCGCTTGCGCCCGAAGCGGTCGCCCAGTGCGGCGCCGGTGACGAGGAAGACGGCGAAGGACAGCGTGTACGCGTTGACCGTCCACTCCAGCGCCTCGAGCGAGCCGCCGAAGTCGGCACGGATCGACGGCAGGGCGACGCCGACGACGAGGTTGTCCAGCGCGGTCATGAACAGCGCGATCGAGACGATCGCCAGGGTCCAGCCCGCATGGGGCCGACGGGGGGTGGGAGACATGGGTTGCACCTCGATTGTGGTGGTGTGTGAGTAGTCGCTCACTACTGGGTCAAAAAAAGAGAAGGGTCCGACGCCGGCCGGCCGGTCAGTCCGCCGGCCCGCAGTCGTCCAGGGGCTCGCCGTCCTCGGCCGTGCGCATCGCGACGGCCCAGGGCTCGTCCAGCTCGAAGGCGTCAAGGGCGCCCATCACGTTCAGCGCCATGCCCATCCGCATGAAGGCGCCGACGCGCTCGGGCGGCTCGCCGGACTCCCGGGCGACGGTGGCGTGGATCCGCGCGAAGCTCGCACGCATCGCCGCGCGGACCTCCGGCTTGCTGGCCGCGGCGGCGTGGCCGTGCATCTGGATCATCAGGTAGTCGCGGTCGGCGATGAGCTCGACGTAGGCGGCGCCCATCGCCTCGATCACCGGCTCGCCGGAGGCCTTGGCCCGCGCGGCGGCCTCCGTGAACGTCCGCTCGATCCGCTCGTTGCACCGCTCGACCAGGGCGATCGCGAGGTCGTCCTTGGTGGGGAACAGGCGGAACAGGTAGGCCTGCGAGATGCCCGCGGCCCGCGCGACCTCGATGGTCGGCGTGCCGTACAGGCCGCGCTCGGCGAAGACCTTGGTCGCCGCCTCGAGCACGGCCTCGCGCCGCTCGTCGGCGGTCGAGAGGGTCCGGGGCTTGCTGGCTGACGGCGTCACGACAGGTGTGAGTATGTACTCACTCACCATCCGTTGTCAAGACCGTCAGCAGTTGCGGAAGACCTTCCAGGAGTCGTTGCCGCCGACGGCGGCGAAGCCGGCGGGGATGCGCTGGACCTTGTCGACGGGGTCGCGCTTGTCCAGGACGTAGTCCTTGGCGACCTGCAGGGTCGCGGTCGCGACGTATGTGCCCTCACGCGGTGGCGAGCCCTGCTCGGGCGAGGTGATCGACGAGGGCGGCACGTCCAGCCACAGCGCCAGCAGCGGCACCGGCCGGTGGTTGGGGACGCTGACCCCGGGACACGATGCGCGCAGCGCCGTCCCGCCGGCCAGCGCCTTGAGGTCGTCCTGGATGCCGACCTGGATCGCCAGCGCGTGGCGCAGCGAGCGGATCCGGTCGACCTGGGCGGGCGTGAAGATCAGGAACACGAGGACGCACACCGCGCTGAAGGCCTGCCACTGGCGACGGCGGGGATCACCCTCCTCCAGCAACAGCCACCCGCACAGGCCCACCGCGCAGAAGATCACGAGGATCGTCGCGGGCAGCAGCAGGTAGCGCCCGATGATCGGCAGGCCCGCCGTCGCCAGGACCGAGAACGCCAGGACCGACAGCACGCCCACCGCCGCTCCCAACGCCGCGCGCGAGCGCAGCCACAGCAGCGACAGCACCCCGCCGCCCGCGGCACCCAGCAGCACCGGCTCGCGCAGGATCTCGCCGAGCCGCCGCGGCATCGTCGTCGGCACGTGCTGCAGCCCGGTGACGCGGCTCAGGACGACGGCGTTGTCGCGCGTGCCGGTCAGCGAGTACAGCGCGTCCCCGGTGACGACCCAGTCGAAGAACATCCATCCCAGCGGCGCGACGCCGGCCAGCGCGACCAGGCGCAGGTCGCGCGAGCCGCCGAGCCACATCCACACCAGGTAGGCCCCGCTGAACAGCCACGCCTCGGGGCGGATCAGCCCGGCGAGCCCCAGCAGCGCGAGCACCGGCCAGCCACATCGCGGCCGTCGCGTCTCGACCAGCAGCGCGCCCAGCACGAGGCACAGGTAGGGCATGTCCACGTACGCACGCGCGCCGAAGTCCAGAACCGGCTGCCGGGTCAGCAGCAGCACGGCCGCCACCACGCCGACGGCCGGATGGAACCACTCCGTCCCGAGCCGGTGCACCAGCCAGCCCAGCACCGCCAGCGACAGGAAGGCGCCGACGACGACCACGAACGTCGCCGCCGACCCGTGCACCCCCGCCGAGGTGGCCGAGGTCAACGGCGTCAGCCCGGCTGCGACGACCGTCTGCAGCGGGTGGGGGGTGGGGGCCAGCAGGACGTCGTAGTCCGGCAGCGCGCCGTGGCCGAGGTCACGGCCCCAGACCAGCGCGTAGAGCGTGTCGTAGTTGACGAGGCCGTGGCCGACGATCAGCCAGAGCAGCGCAGCCAGCGCGCAGAGTCCACCGATCAGTCGAGCGCGGGCGGCGAGCACAACTCGCCGGACACTACTGCCAGCAGCGCGTCCACCACGTCAGGGTCGAAGTGCCCGCCGCGACCGTCCTTCAGGATCGCCAGCGCCTCGTCGTCGGTCATCGCCGCCCGGTAGGGACGGTCGGAGACCAGCGCGTCGTACACGTCGGCGACGGCGGCGATCCGCGCCTCCAGCGGGATGTCGTCGCCGTGCAGACCCTGCGGGTAGCCGCTGCCGTCCCAGCGCTCGTGGTGGCACAGCGCGATCAACGCCGCGAGGTCCAGCATCGGCGCGTGCGAGCCGGCCAGCATGTCGTGCCCGACCTGCGCGTGGGTCTCGATGACCGCACGCTCCTCGGCGGTCAGCGGTCCGGGCTTGTGGAGGATCCGGTCCGGCACGGCGATCTTGCCGACGTCGTGCAGCGCGCTGGCGACCCGCAGCATCTCGCAGCGGTCACGGCCGAGACCCAGCCGCTCGCCCACGCTGGCGCAGAGCCGGCTCATCCGCTGCGTGTGGTCGGCCGTGTTGCCGTCGCGCAGCTCGATGGCGCCGGCCAGACGCTCGACGGCCTGCTCGCGTGAGGCGTACAGCTCGGCCTGCGAATGGGCCAGGGCCAAGGCCAGGGACAGCTGGTAGGCCAGCGCCGCGCAGACCCGGACGGTCGGCTCGTCGGGCGCGATGCCGGGTGTGCCCATCGCCAGCACGCCGATCGCCTGATCGGGACGGCGCAGCGCGACGAGGACGACGTCACCACTGACGACCGGGCGGTCGGCCTGCAGCGCGCGCTCGATGTCGCAGCTGGTCAGGAAGGGGCGGCGCCCCACGACCGTTGACGGCGCGCGCCGCGGCCGCGGGACGCTCCAGCGCAGCTCGGCGCCGGCCAGCCCGGTGGCCTCCAGGCAGCGGGCCAGCAGCTCCTCGATCGCGTCCTCGGGGTCGCCCACGCGCAGCAGCGCCTCGGCGACGCTGGCCAGCACGGCCAGCTGCACCTCGCGGTCGTCGACGACCTCGTCGATCTGGGGCAGCGACGCGCAGCCGGCCGCGCGCGCCAGGTAGGGCTCGACGACGTCGAGCAGCTGCGACGGCGCGACCGGCTTCTGCAGCCGGTGGGCGAAGCCCTTGATGCGCGGGTCGACGCCGAACAGCTGCGGCGCGAACCCGGAGATGGCGATGACCGGCGTGTGGGCGGTGCCCGGGTTGTTGCGCAGCTGCTCCAGGAGCTCGAGGCCGTCCATGTCGGGCAGCAGCAGGTCCTGCAGGATCAGGTCGGGCGCGGGATCGAGCTTGGTGAGCGCGGTCGCCGCGTCGGGCGCCTCGCGGACCCCGCATCCACGCGACTCCAAGGTCACCCGCATCACCTTGCGGACCTGGGGGTTGTCGTCGATGACGAGGACGGACGGGCTCATCGGATGTGGGTGCGCAGCTCGGCGCCGAAGGTGCGGGTGTCGAGGGGCTTGCGCAGGAAGCCGACGCAGCCGGCGGCGCGGGCGCCGTCCTCGTCGCGCTGCATCACCGACGCCGTCACGGCCACGACCGGGATGTCCGCGGTCTGCGGGTCGCGCTTGAGGCGGCGCGTCAGCTCCAGCCCGTCCATGTCGGGCATCTGGATGTCCAGCAGGATCAGGTCCGGCTGGTCGCGCCCGATCTCATCCAGCGCGCTGTGCGCGTCGCTCACCGTGGTGACGTCGTAGCCCTCCTGCGCGACGAGCAGGCGCGCGAGCTTGAGGTTCATGGCGTTGTCGTCGACCACGAGGACCTTCATGCCTTTACCTCCGCCACGGTGGTGATGAGGGGGAACGCGGCCCAGAAGCGGGCGCCGCCGGGCGTCGAGCTGTCGACGCCGACCTCACCGCCGACGGCCTCGACGAGGCGGCGCGTCAGCGACAGGCCCAGGCCACTGCCGCCGTAGCGGCGTGAGGACCCGGAGTCGCCCTGCTCGAAGGCCTCCCAAAGCCGCTCGCGGTCGGCGGCGGGGATGCCGGGGCCGTCGTCCTCAACGGACATGACGAAGCGGTCGTGGTCGGCGGGCTCGACGCAGACCAGCACGTGGCCGCCCTCCGGCGTGAACTTCAACGCGTTGCTGAGGTAGTTGAAGAGGACCTGCCGCAGCTTGGCCGGGTCCGCCTCGACGACGCCGATGCGCGGGTCGATGTCGCGTCGCAGGGTGATCCGCTTGCGCGCCGCGACGGACGCCATGACGTCGCAGGTCTCCGCGACGAGCCGGCCCAGGTCGACGGGCTCGGGTCGCAGGTCGATCTTGCCTGCCTCGATCTTGCTGAGGTCGAGGACGTCGTCGATGAGGCGGCGCAGGTGCTCGGAGCTGGTGAGGATGTCGCCGAGGTACTCCTTGTGGGTGTCCGAGACGGGGCCGACGCGTCCGTCGTGCATCAGCTCGGCGAACCCGATGATGCCGTTCAGCGGCGTGCGCAGCTCGTGGGACATCGTGGCCAGGAAGTCGCTCTTGGTCTGCGCGGCGGCCAGCGCCTCCTCGGTCCGGGCGGCGAGGGCGAGGTTGGTGTCCTGCAGCTGCTGGGCGCCGCGCTGCAGCCGGCGCAGCAGCACCAGCGCGAAGGCGGCGGCCGCGGCGAAGGCGGCGAAGAGGATCCAGGGCAGCCAGCGCGTCGGGCCGGAGATCGGCGCGTACAGCCGCTTGGCCGTCACCGCCAGGCCGAGGTTCCAGTCCGTGCCGGCGATGCGCGCCACCGACACGACGTCGTCGCCGACGCGCCCCTTGCCCTGCGGTAGGTCCCCGTCGCCGGTGCGGGCGATGATCGTGCCCTGCGAGTCGGAGACGAACGCCCGGTCGCCGGCCAGGTTGGCGACGCGGGTCAGGTAGGAGTTGAGGAACGCCTGCATGAGCCCGGCGGGAAAGGTCACCCGCGAGATGCGGCGCCCGTAGGCGGTGCTGAAGCCGATCACCAGGCTGACCACGGGCGCGCCCGAGCGCGAGACGTCCAGGGCGGAGACCTGCCCGGCCGCGACGGCGCGGATCGCTGGTGACGACCTGATCAGCGACCGTCCGATGGCCGCCGTCCCGGCCGGATAGCCGCCCAGCACGACGCCGTGGGCGTCGGTCACGACGATCCGTGACCCCGGCATGGCGTCGGTCGCGTCGCGCATGGCGTGAGCGGTGACGGTGGGCCCGCCGAAGCGTTCGGCCGCGTCGGCGGTCTGCGTCTGGATGCTCTGCTTCAGCGTGGACTCCACCAGCGCCGCGGCGATGGTTGTGCGCTCGTCGAGGCGCTCGTCGAGCTCGTGGCGGGAGCGCTCGCGGGACGCTTGGAGCGCCACGCCCAGGCCGCCGAGGAGGACGGCGATGACGGCGCTGAAGATCAGCAGTGTTCGCGGCTTGACCCTGACCACGCCATGAACATCGGTCCGATCTCCGACAAACCTGAGTGAGGATCGGGGCTGACCCGTAGCCCCCGCGCGAAGTCTGTGGCCTATCCCTGACCGAGTTGCGGGATTTCCGCAACCGGTGCTGTCCGGGTCGAGCTTCCGGCCGGGGACGGCCGCTGGGTCCAGTCCACGGCTGCGGGGGCGATCGCCAGCAGCGACTCCCAGGTCGCGGCATCCATGCGGCCGGTCGGCGGCAGGCCCTTGGAGGTCTGGAAGCTCTGCAGCGCCACGACGTCGTCGGCGTCGAGCCTGCCGTCGACGCCGACCTCCGGGTCGACGGACTGCAGGTGCTGCTCCAGCCAGATGACCTGGTCCCCCTTGCTGCCCTTGCCCAGCGCCGGCCAGCCCGGGTCCTCCAGCGGCGCCGGTGCGGGCGCGGCCTCGGCGAGGACCAGCCAGGCGGCGTCGGTCGTCTCCTGCCAGTCCCACCACGACAGCCCGCCGCTGCCGTAGGCCGACCAGACCGCGCGGAAGCGACGGAGGTCCGCGCCCGAGGGCTTCTGGTAGGTCTGGCCCAGCGGCGCGATCGGCCTGCGGTAGACGCGGTTGGCCGCGAACGTGTGGCTGGAGGCGGCGTCGACGGTGGTGCCGATGTCCTTCCAGTAGACCTGCGGCTGGTTGACCTGCGCGGCGCCGGGACCCAGGAAGACCGAGTAGGGCAGCCACGGGTGGTAGTCGACGTAGGGGAAGGACGTCAGGCCCAGCGGGTAGTTGGGGCCGATGGCCGCGCGCAGCTTGGTGATGTAGGTCGCGGCCGCCGCGTAGCGCTTCTCGTAGCGGGTCTCGGCGTCGATCACGAAGCACTGCGCGCCGCGCTTGATGACGGCCGCAGCGGCATTGGCCTCGGCCGTGGGGTTGGTGCCGTAGACGAACTGCCAGGCGCAGACGCGCAGCCCGGCGGCCTGCAGTTGCTGCACCAGGGCGGGGGTGAACTGCTTCCAGGTGTCCCCGCCGTCGGCGCCCTTGATGAACACCGTCTGCATGCCGGCCTTCTGGGCGCGCGCGATGATCCGGTCGACGTCGCCCCCCTCGGTGTTGGGCAGCTCCCAGATCCACATGCCGTGGCCGCCGAACTCGCCGGGCAGGTCGCCGATCGGGGCGGCCTTCACCGGCGTCGGGCCGGACCGGACGACCTTGATGCGGACCGCGTTGGACCTGCGGTTGGCCCTGTCGCGGAGGTAGACGCGCACCGCACCGGGCCGTACACCGGCCGGGACGCGGGCGGTCCAACCGGCCTTGGTGTTCTTCAGGGTCGTGGCCAGCGCGCCGGCGTCCCAGCGGAACGTCACGCGCATGTCGCGCTTGAAGCGCTCGCCCCGCAGCTGGATCAGCCGGCCGGTCGTCACGGTGACGCCGGAGGCGCAGGACGCCGCGCCCGGAGGGACGCAGCGGATCGCCGTGATCTTCGGCGCGCGGGTGCGCGCGTCGGCCGCCGGAGCGATCGACAACAGCGCGGCAAGTGTCAAAGCGGAACGCCTCATCACGTGCTTTCAACCATGTCGGGCGGCGGAAGTTGCACCGTCGGTCAGGACCGGCGGTCCACGGACCACGTGTCCGGGCGCGTTCCGTCGGTCTGCCCCTACTGGCTGCACGGAGAGGTCCCCACCATGAACGGCATGCCCCACGCCACCCTGCTGACGGGTGCCACCGGCTTCGTCGGGATGGAGCTGCTCGCGCAGCTCGTCGAAGCTGATGACCGCCCGGTGTACACGCTGATCCGCGCCGCCGACCAGGGCGCCGCCGACGCGCGGCTGGCCACCGTGCGGCAGGCGGTCTTCGGCGACCCGCAGGCCCACGCCGAGCGGATCTTCGCGGTGCCCGGTGACCTCGAGCGCTCGCGGCTGGGGCTGTCGGCCACGCGGCGGCGGGCGCTGGCGGCGTCGGTGTCGGAGGTCGTCCACGGGGCGGCGTCGGTGTCCTTCGCGGACCCGCTGCCGGTCGCGCGGGCGGTCAACGTCGAGGGGACGCGGCGCGTGCTGGACCTGTGCGCCGAGCTGGACGGCCTGCGGCGCGTCGTCCACGTCTCGACGGCGTACGTGGCCGGACGTCACCGCAACAGCTATGAGCAGTCCAAGGCGGAGGCCGAGGACCTGGCGCTGGGCGCCGGCCTGCCGTTGGCCGTGGCCCGGCCGTCGATCGTCGTCGGGCACTCGGCGTCGGGGTGGACGTCGTCGTTCAACGTGCTGTATGGGCCGCTGCGGGCGTTCGCGGCCGGGACCTTGACGGTGATCCCGGGGCGGCGCTCGGCGCCGGTCGACGTCGTGCCGGTCGACCACGTCGCGCGCGGGGTGCTGCGGCTGCTGCGGGGCGAGGGGATGGAGGGACGGGTCGGGCAGCTGACCGCGGGTGAGGGCGTGTCGACGGTCGGTGAGGTCTGCGCGCTGGGTGCGGCGGCCTTCGCGCGCGTTGAGCCGTGCGTGCTGTGGCCGCGCGTGTACCGGCGCGCCGTGCACCCGGTGCTGCTGCGCACCGGGCCGGCCGCCCGGCGGCGCGCCGTCCGGCGCGGCGAGGTCTACCTGCCCTACTTTGCGCTGCGCGAGCGCTTCGCCGCGTGCGATGACCTGATCTCCGCGCCCCCGCTGGCGGCGTACTTCGACGCACTTTGCGGGTTTGCCGTGGAGGCCCGCTGGGGGCGCCGGACGATCACCCGCGCGCAGGCTGCGCGGCTGGCTTCGTTCGGTGCTGACAGCCGTCAGGCCGCATAGAACGGGGCTCGCCCGGGCGCGCCGCAGGGTGGCCTACACTGGCCGTCCCTGTGTCCGCCGCTCCTTCGCTCTATCGCCGCCACCGCCCCCGCACCTTCGCGGACGTCATCGGTCAGGAGCACGTGGTCAGGACGCTGCGCAACGCCGTCACCCAGGGCCAGCTCCACCACGCGTACCTGTTCGTCGGGTCGCGCGGGACGGGCAAGACGTCGATGGCGAAGATCCTCGCGTCGTGCCTGAACTGCGTGAACGGGCCGACGGTCGAGCCGTGCGGGGTGTGCGAGTCCTGCGTCTCCATCGCGGGCGCGACCTCGATGGACGTCATCGAGATGGACGCGGCCTCCAACAACTCCGTCGAGGACATCCGCGAGTTGCGCGAGTCGGTGAACTTCGCGCCGGTCTCCGGGGGCTACAAGGTCTACATCCTCGACGAGGCGCACATGCTGACCACGCAGGCGTGGAACGCATTCCTCAAGACGCTCGAGGAGCCGCCGCCGCAGACGATCTTCGTCATGGCGACGACCGAGGCCAACAAGGTCCTGCCGACGGTCGTCGACCGCTGCCACCGCTTCGACTTCTCGCGGCCGACCGTCGAGCAACTCGCGACGGTGCTGCGCCGGGCGGCCTCCTCGGAGGGCATCGAGATCGGGCCCGACGCGGTCGCCCTGCTGGCCCGCCACGCCACCGGCTCGTTCCGCGATGCGCTCGGCACGCTGGAGCAGCTGGTCACCTACGCCGGCTCGACCATCGTCGTCGATGACGTCCTGGCGGTCCTCGGCGTCGCCGATGCCGACCTGCTGTTCGGGTCGCTGGACGCCATCGCCGCGCAGGACGCCCGCGCGACGCTGCACGCCCCCGCGCGGCTGGTGAACACGGGTCGTGACGTCGTGCAGTTCATGAAGGACCTCGAGGCGCACGCCCGCGAGCTGCTCGTGGTCCGGACCCTCGGCGAGGTGCCGCCGGAGATCGCCGTCACGCCCGACCGCGACCTGCGCCTGGCCGAGCAGGCCGCGGCGCTGGCCCCCGCCGACGTCGTACGGCTCCTCGACCTCCTGGCCGAGGCGTTGCGCGCCGTGAAGGACGGCGCCGACGCGCGCACGCATCTCGAGCTCGCGCTCGTCAAGGCCGCGACGCCCGAGGTCGACGCCTCGACGAAGGCCCTGCTCGCGCGCCTGGAGCGCCTGGAGCGCGGCGGCACGCCCTCGCCGCCCCCGCCGCCCCAGATCGTCGTCAACTCCTCGCCGGCCGCAGCCACCCAGGAGCCGGCCGGCGCGTCACCGCCGCAGGCCGTTGCGCCGCAGTCGCAGGCCGTCGCGCCGCAGTCCGCGTCACAGCCGCAGTCCGCCGCGCAGCCGCCGGCCGCGTCACAGCCGCAGGGCGCCGCGCAGCCGGCTGGCGCCACGCCGCAGCCGCAGGCCGCCGCCCAGCCGCAGTCAAC